>NZ_VSTH01000011.1 GCF_008123965.1 Bradyrhizobium hipponense
GGCGAAGGCCGGGACCCATAGCTACAAATCGTAGTTTTGTGAAGATTCGTGGTTGCCAGTTCACGCCACAGCTTCTTCCGGGCGTATGGGTCCCGGCCTTCGCCGGGACGACAGTTGAGAGCTCGGTATCAGCGCGCACGCACGCGCCCTACGGCCTCACATCCGCCGCGCGCAGCACGGCCTTGCATGCCGCCGGCATCTGCGCCAGCGTCATCGGCGGCTTCGGCTTTGGCGGCTCCGGCGGCGGCTTCGGGTGCAACACCGCATCGGAGAACCAATAGGCGAGATCGGACTCCTTGCAGCCTTCGTCTTCGGACTGCGACGGCTGGCCTTCGCATTCGCCGGCACCTGGCGGGCAGTGCATGCGGATGTGGAAGTGATAGTCGTGGCCCCACCACGGCCGGATCTTCGACAGCCATGAGCGGTCGCCCTTGGCCTCGCGGCACAGCGCCTTCTTGATCGCGGCATTGACGAAGATGCGTTGCACCGCCGGCTCTTGCGCGGCGTCGCGCAGCACCAGCACGTGACCGGGGGTGAACACCTTTGGATCGATGTCGAGCCGGTCCTGCCGCACCATCATCACCGCCGACATCTCCTCGCGCTCCTCGCGGGAGAGGCGATGGTCCGGCATCGGTGTCAGCCAGATGTCGGCATCGAGGCCGATCTGATGGCTGGCGTGGCCGGACAGCGCAGGCCCGCCGCGCGGCTGGGCGACGTCGCCGACCAGGATGCCCGGCCAGCCGGCGTCCTTGCGCGCCCTGGCGGCGAGCCGCTTGATCAGCGCGATCATCTCGGGATGACCATAATTGCGATTGCGCGAAAGCCGCATCACCTGCCAAGTGTCGCCGTTCAGCGGCATTTGCTCGGCGCCGCCGATGCAGCCCTTGACGTAGGAGCCGATGACGTGCGCCGGCCCTTTCGACGGCAACAGTTTTCGCGCGAACAGCTCCTTGGCACCGAGCTTGGGATCGTTCGGGTTGGCGAGCTGCGGCAGCGCCTTTGGATTGACGCTGCCCTTGTCCTGGGCCAGCGAAGCGCCGGCGGTCAGGAGCGCCGTAACAAGCAGCAGAGGGATGATGCGGCGGCGACTCATGCTGACGTTCTTATAGCCCAACGTCGCGTCGGGGTTAAGAAGCAGGCTTTCCGCAGGGATATCGTCCAAAAGTCGCAGGTCTTGGCGCGCGCCGGCCGATTTCTTAACGCTGCGATAACCCTGTCCTGCATTGACCAAAATTCGTGCGTGGGACGCGCGTTCTCTCCCGTCTGCATGCATTGGCGCGCCAGTCCGGAAAGGATTCAAGCGAGCGCGCAATTTTGCGCCAAGCCTGGCGCTGATTGCGACGACGGGATAGGTTTAGCGTGCCGGCTGGCGCTGCCGCGCCTCGCAAACGGGCAATAAGGGCCGCTTGATGTGGGCCACAGGACCGTGAGTCCAATCCTCGATCGATCGAAATTACCTTTTTTTCAGACACTTGCTTCAAGACTTGACCTCTAAAGACCTGCGGCCGGCGGGCGCGACTGGGGCGTATCAAGTTGAGTTTGGGGTTTCGACCATCAAAAAAGCGAAAGCGCAGCGTGCTTGCTCGGGCGGGCCATGGGCGCAAGCCGAGATTCGCGCGCGCGTCTCGTCCGTCCGTCCAGATCGACGAACTCGTGCAGAGCCGCGCGGAGGCGGATGCCGCGATTGCGGAGGCGCATAAGGCGCATGAGCGTCTGCGCCAGGCCATCGATATCCTGCCGCAGGGAATCGTGTTTCTCGATTCCGACGGCCGCTATGTGCTCTGGAACAAGAAATACGCGGAGATCTACAGCAAGACCGCGGATCTGTTCGAGGAAGGCGCGCGGCTCGAAGACACGCTGCGCATCGGCGTTGCGCGCGGCGACTATCCCGAGGCCGCCGGCCACGAGGACGAGTGGATCGCCGAGCGACTGCAAAAACTCTATCAGCCCGGCGCGCGCCATGAGCAGAAACTGGCGGACGGCCGCGTCATCCTGATCGACGAGCGGCTGACCGACGATGGCGGCGTGGTCGGCCTGCGCGTCGACATCACCGAATTGAAGCAGCGCGAGGCGTCCTTCCGCCTGCTGTTCGACGGCAATCCCGTTCCCATGATCGTCTGCGCGCTGGACGACGAGCGCATTCTCGGCGTCAACGATGCCGCGGTCGCGCATTACGGCTACAGCCGCGCCGAGTTCGAGCAGCTGACGATCCGCTCCTTGCAGGCCTTCGACAGTGAACCGCCCTGGACCACCGATCGCTCCAGCGAAGAGCAGGCCGGGCGCACCTGGAAGCACGTCAAGGCCGACGGCGCGCTGATCGATCTGGCGATCTATTCCCGCGAGCTGACCTATGCCGAGCGGCCCGCGGTGTTGCTTGCGCTGATGGACATCACCGAGCGCAAGCGCGCCGAGGCGCGGCTCGCCTTCATGGCCCAGCATGACGGACTGACCGGGCTGCCGAACCGCAACCTGCTGCGTCAGCAGGTCGACGAAATGCTCGCGCATACCCGCCGCAGCACCGACAAGGTCGCGCTGCTGATGCTGGGGCTGGACAATTTCAAGGCGGTCAACGACACGCTGGGACACGCGATCGGCGACAAGCTGCTGCGCGGCGTCGCCAAACGGCTGCGCTCGGGCTTGCGCGAGGACGACGCGCTGGCGCGGCTCAATTCGGACGAGTTCGCGATCGTGCAGAGCGGGCTGGCGCGCCCCGAGGACGCGGTGTTGTTGGCCAAGCGCCTGCTGGAGGCTATCGCCGATCCCTATCTGCTCGAAGGCCATTCCGTGGTGATCAACGCCTCGATCGGCATTGCGATGGCGCCGGGCGACGGTGAAGATTCCGAAAAGCTGCTCAAGAGCGCCGACATGGCGCTGTCGCGCGCCAAGCTGGACGCCCGCGGCAGCTTCGCGTTCTTCGAGGCCGCGCTCGACGCCAAAGCGCAGAGCCGCCGCAAGATCGAGGTCGAGCTGCGCGACGCGATCCAGAACGACGTGCTGCGGCCGTATTATCAGCCGCTGGTCGATCTCTCCAGCGGGCGCGTCACCGGTTTCGAGGCGCTGGTGCGCTGGCCGCATGCGGAGCGCGGCATGGTCTCGCCGGCCGAGTTCATTCCGGTCGCCGAGGACACCGGCCTGATCAACCCGCTCGGCGGCCTGATGCTGCGCCGCGCCTGCCTTGATGCCGCGACATGGCCGGACGATGTCCGTGTTGCCGTCAATCTGTCGCCGCTGCAGTTCCGCAGCGGCAATCTGCTCTCGGTGGTGACGGATGCCCTCAAGCATTCCAGCCTGCCGCCGCGCCGGCTCGAGCTCGAGATCACCGAGACGCTGCTGTTGGAGAAGAGCGCGCAGGTGCTGGCGACGCTGCACGCGCTGCGCGCGCTCGGCGTGCGCATCTCGATGGACGATTTCGGCACCGGCTATTCCAGCCTCAGCTATCTGCGCAGCTTCCCCTTCGACAAGATCAAGATCGACCAGGTCTTCGTGCGCGATCTCGGTGCCAACCGCGAGGCGCAGGCGATCATCCGCTCCATCGTCAGCCTCGGCAAAGGCTTAGGCGTCACCATCACCGCCGAGGGCGTCGAGACCGAGGCCGAGCTGAGCTGCCTGCGGGCCGAAGGCTGCGACGAAGGCCAGGGCTTTCTGTTCAGCAAGGCCCGGCCCAATGCCGAGATCATCAGCCTCTTGGCGGCGCAGCGCGGCATCGACGGTGCGGACGAAGACGCAGCGCTGGTGGCGTGACGCCGCGGCCCGCGGGTTCACCTCTCCCGCTTGCGGGAGAGGTCGGCGTATCCGGGCGATGCGAAGCATCGTCCCGAGCGCCGGGTGAGGGTTCTATCCTCGCGGGGATGTTCTCAGTGTGAACTTCAGCTGCCCCATTGCGGAAGCACCCTCTCCCCAGCCCTCCCCCGCAAGCGGGGGAGGGAGCGCACCTTCAGCGTAGAGACGTCGAAATTGGCCTAACGCGCAAGGATCTCAGCTCCCCGCCAAAATCGCCTTGCCGACATCCTCGCAATGCGTATCGCGCGCCTGGATCTGCTGCGCGATCGCAATCAGCTTGTCGCGCAACCAGATTTAATTCTACCGTCTGTAGCGCAATCCTGGGAGGCCGCCCACGGGGCACTTCATGAAGAAGCCAATCCGCCGCGATGTTCGCCCTGCCGCGGCTTCCGCCAACGCTGAGGTGCCGTCCATGCTGAAGCTCGAGAACGCGCCGATGAGCGATATCATCGATGCGTTGGCCGTGGGCGGGATCACCGCCACAGCGCTGGCCAAAGGCTACCTCGCACGCGTTGAGGCTTACGACCGCGACGGGCCCATGCTCAACTCGGTCCGTGCGCTCAATCCCGACGCGCTCACGATCGCCGCCAAGCTCGACGACACCAGGCCGTCGGCCAAGCGGCCGCTGGCCGGCGTCCCGATCCTGCTGAAGGACAACATCGCGACTGCCGACAAGCAGCCGACGACGGCGGGCTCGTTGGCGCTGGAGGGCGCGCGCGCCAGCGACGACGCTACAATCGTCAAGCTGTTGCGGGACGCCGGCGCGCTGATTCTGGGCAAGGCGAACCTGACGGAATTCGCCAATATGATCGCGATCGACATGCCCGCGGGCTATTCGTCGCTGGGCGGCCAGGTGAAGAACCCTTACGTGCCGACGCTGGCCGACGATCACGGCATCCCGGTCGTAGACCCGGGCGGCTCAAGCTCGGGTTCGGCGGTCGCTGCGGCCGCCGGCCTGTGTGCGGCCTCGATCGGGACCGAGACCTCGGGCTCGCTGCTGCATCCTGCCAGCCGAAATGGCCTCGTCACCGTGAAGCCGACGGTCGGACTGATCAGCCGTGCCGGCATCGTGCCGATCGCGCACAGCCAGGACACAGCAGGGCCGATGACGCGCACCGTGCGCGACGCGGCGATGCTGCTGAACGTGCTGGCCGCCAAGGACCCGCTCGACCCCACGACGGAGCGGCAACGTAGGCCGGCCGATTACACGGCCGACCTCGCACGCGATGCGATGAAGGGCGCGCGCATCGGCGTGCCGAGCGACCCCGCCGATCCGCTGAACGATTGCTACTACGGCAAGTTGCCGCCCGACGGGGCCAAGCTGATGACCGAAACGATCAAGGTGCTGGAGGATCTCGGCGCCGTCATCGTGCGCGCGAACATGCCGACGCTTGGCTGGATCGGTGGGCCGGGCACAACCATGGCCGTGCTCAACCGCAATCCCCTGAGCAGCCACAAAGGCACGGTCGCGAGGCCGCCGGTCGTCTTCCTCTACGAGCTGAAGCACGATCTCAATCTCTATCTGAAGGATTGGGCGACCAACACTAACATCAAGACCATCGCCGACATCGTCGCCTTCAACCAGGCGAACGCAGGCAAGGCGCTGCGCTTCGGCCAGGACCACTTCCTCGCGGCTGACCTGACCAGAGGCGATCTGAGCGAGCGCGAGTACAAGTCGGCGCGCGCCATGGACCTGCTCTCCGCCAGGACGCGTGGCATGGACGCCTACATGAAACAGCACAAGCTCGACGCGGTGCTGTTCGCAGGTGCCATGGGCGCCGCGATTGCCGCCAAGGCAGGCTATCCCAGCGTCATGGTGCCTGGAGGTTTCGTCTCGGGGGTCGACGGCAAGGACACGCCCGACTATCCGCTCGGCGTCACCTTCGCAGGGAGAGCCTGGAGCGAGCACAAGCTGCTGCGTCTGGCCTACGCCTATGAGCAGGCCTCCCGGGTGCGCAAGCCGCCGCCCGGCTTGCTCACGCTTTAGATGCTGTTGCTCGCGGGCTTTCGGCGCAAAGCGGACGTGCGAGCTGTTAGCGAGGTCGCCAGCGCGCGATCAGCAGACGCTCGGCATGGCACTTATTGCAGTCATGTTGCTTGGCTTGGCGTGGCCGGATTTGGTGTTGGTTCAATTGCAGGAATGCGATCTACCACAAAAGCAACCCGCTCGCGAAAAGGCTCCAATCGCCCTCTTCGGCGCAAGATTCTTGCACGATACCCGTTCACTTCGGTGCGGCCAGGCTCGGCGAGCGGAGCCATTCGCTCAGGTGCGAGGCTGTTTCGGCTTGGCGCGCCCGCCGCAAGAGCAACTCGCGGGCCGTGCTGCCAGGCAGTTCCTTCTCGGCCGCTTCCTTGAATCGTCTGGCTTCTTGTGCCAACCGTTCCTCGAACGTCGATGTGTGTTTGATACGCCTCCGCCTCTTGATCATGGGTGAGCCCTCTCACATCCTTCCCATGCCTATTCTTTATCGTTCCGTTCAATTTCGTCTGTCCGGTGCCGGACTCAAGGATCGCGATTGATCCGCTTCCAGCGCAATCGGGTATTGAGGGCGGCGTGCTGCTTGCTCCCGATATGGGCATGATGCCGATGCTGCAGCGCGGCCGGCTGGGCTCTATGCAGATGCAGGCCGGCAATTGAGCTACATGAAGCCCGGATTGCGCGGGAGGTAGCTGGCCCAAGTTCCGAATTGTCGATTCGACATCAGCAACATCGGGAACGTTAGACGCATCCCGTGGTCCGTCGCCGCCTTCAGCGCTGGCTCGCTCGCGCCCGGGACGAAAGCCGAAATGTTTGGAGAATTGCTCCGTGCCGCGACGGATAACGCGGCAGCAAACGCGGGGCTCGCGAGATCTGGCTGGCGGACCGCAAGCGGGCCGATGTGTCCTTCGGACATATAGACATACCCGACGCACTCGCTGCCGTCGTGGATGGTGAACCCGCTCGTCGTGCTGTCGCCCAGCAGATATCGATGGTGCTTCTCTCTGGGCACGCCGAGAGCACTGACATCGATGAGCGCCAGCTCATCGTACCTGGCTGTCTTGGCCGTGAGAGATTCAAGACGGAGCCGCGGCGCAGCCAGCCGCGACGCCAGGCGGTCACGAGGAGCGCTGACCATGTAGATCGGAAAGCGCGGGAATAGTCCGTGGCGGATGTAGAGGCCCTGAGACACGTTGTTGAACGTGAAGGTAATCAGCGCTTGAATGGATGCTCCGCGCATTTGTGCATGAGCGAACGCCTTGCGGATAAGCTGATTGCCAATGCCGTCGCTCTGGCGGTCGGGCGCCACGAACAGCTGAGCCAAGAACCAAAGCTCGCCACAAACCCAACTCCAGGCGAAGCCGACAATTTCTCCGTCGTCATCGGCGACCCAGAGACCCTCGGTATCGTCGCTTAGCGAAAAGGCTTGAAAGTTCGGAGGATGAGCGGATGCCATCGTTCCGAAGCCCCGCCGTTCAGTGAGTTCATTGATGCTGGCGACGACGATCTCATCGGCCCGCGTCAAGTCGTCGATGCGCGCGGGTCGGAATACGACGGCCATTTTCAAGTCCTCCTCAGGAATCAGCACGCCGGCCCCCTCCGGTCACATCCTGAATCAGGACAAGAGGACCAAAAAAATCACTTTGGCGATCAACCCAGCGGCCTGATGTTCTGGTTCATGCGGAAGAAGTTCTTCGGATCGTATTTCGCCTTGATCCGCTGCAGACGCCGGTAGTTGGGTCCATACGCAGCAGCGACGGAATCGGCCGTCTCGTCATCGTCGAGATAATTGACGTAGCGGCCGGCGGCGAAGAAGGGCTGCATGCTTTGATAGGTTTCACGCGCCCAGGCGATGCAGCGGCTCGTGTCGCTTGGCTGCATCCATTGCGCAAGTATCAGGAAGTTGTAACCCTCTTGCCGGTGCGGAAATGCCGTATCTCCCGCATCAACACGGGTCGCGGCGCCGTGGACGTGCTCAAGGAGCAGCTGCCCCATCGGGGTCGGGCAGCGCGCAAAACATTCGATCATGGTCGCAATAGCGGCGTCACTCAACTCCGTGAGAAAGTTCGATTTCCAATAGTTGAGGGCGCCTTTCGGGTAGTTGGCGTCGAGCATGCTGTTGAGCTGGCAATAGGGTATCGGCCCGACTGCGTCCATGAGCGGAGCGCCGAACTGCTTCAGCGGCCGCATGGCCTGTTCTGCGTCGGCGGCCGTACCGCAATGGCAGGTGACCAGGGCGGCTACCTCTGTGCCGGACCCGTCGGGCGCGTGGGTCAGGGTTGCAAACAGCGTGTGCTCGTCCGGCAGCGTTTGCGTGCTGGCCCGGAAGAATTCGAGCATGTCACGGGAGCGGTCTATGGGGTAGATGATTGGACCGCCCGTGACGATCGGTCCGACCAAGTGGAGGTCATATTCGAGACTGGTGGCGATCCCGAAGTTTCCGCCGCCGCCGCGGACGGCCCAAAACAGATCGGGCTCCTCCTGCTTGCTGGCCCGCAACACCTTGCCATCGGCAGTGACGAGTTCGACAGCCCGCAAATTGTCCAGTGCCAGGCCGTACTTGCCCATCAACCAGCCCAGTCCTCCGCCCAGAGTCAGCCCGGCGATCCCCGTGGTCGAGACCACGCCGCCGGTGACCGCAAGACCGTGAAGCTGCGTCTCGCGATTGACCTCGCCCCAGGTGGCCCCGCCCTGCGCCCGTACGGTCTTGCCGACAGCATCGACGTGGATGCCCTTCATTGGCGAGAGGTCGATCATGATCCCGCCGTCGATGGTCGCGCGTCCTGCCACATTATGGCCGCCGCCACGAACCGCGACCTCGAGGCCGAGCTTGGTCGCAAGAGCGACGGCATCGACGACGTCGGCCACGCTGCGGCATCTGGCAATCAATGCCGGTCGCTTGTCGACCAGCCCGTTGTGGACCCGTCTAGCCTCCTCGTAGCCCTCGTCGGCTGGTTTGAGAAGTTGTCCTGCGAAGGAGGCGCTGAGATCGGCGGCAGCGCTGGCGACAGATGCGATGGACGACATGACACGGTCTCCCCGGTTCAACCCGCGATATCCTCAGTCCTGCGCAGTCTCGGAGCAAATCCGAAGAATTCAGGTGACGATGAATTGATTTCACCTAGACTGGCCGCATGCACAAGCTGCCGCCCCTCATCGAGCTCCGCGCCTTTGAAGCTGCCGCCCGCCATCTGAGTTTCAAGAAGGCCGCGGCAGAGCTCGGCGTGACGCCAACGGCGATCAGCCATCAGATCGGGTTGCTCGAGCAGTATTGTGGTCGCGCCCTGTTCCGCCGCAGACCACGGCCGCTTTCGCTCACCGACGCAGGAGCGCGGCTGTTCCCCGCCATCCGCGGCGGGCTTGAGGTGTTTGGCGCTGCAATCGCGGCCGTCAAACAGGAAGGCGAGCAGCAGTCTCTGCGGGTGACCACGACCAATGCTTTCGCCAGCCGCTGGCTCGTGCCCCGCCTGCCCGCGTGGCGAAAGCTGCATCCCGACGTGCCGCTCGACGTCATCGGCACCGACTCGGTGCTCGATCTGCAGGCCGGAGATGGCGATGTCGCCATCCGTTATGCGACCAGCCGAGTCCGTCCGACCGACGGCATCGTCGATGATCTCTTCAGCGATACATTCTGGCCCGTCTGTAATCCGCGCTTGCTTTCGACGGGACGCCTGAAAAGACCAGCCGACCTCACAAACCACGTTCTGATCCACTCCTACTGGTCGCCGGCCGATCGTGAGCCGCCCACATGGCAGAGCTGGCTTGCCGCGGCTCAGCGCAGGTGGCGCGAGGTGCCCCAGTTCAAGGACATGCAGCACCTGAGTTTCCGGGAGGAGCTGCACGCCATCGAAGCGGTGATCGCCGGGCAGGGAGTCGGGATTTTCAGTGATGTGCTCGTGGCACGCGACCTCGCCGCCGGCACGCTCGTGAAAGCGTTCAAGCTGAGCCTGCCTGGCTACAGCTTCCATGTGGTCAGCAGGCCAAGCCATCCGCGCGCGAGGACCATCCGAGCCTTCTCGGCTTGGCTGCAGGCAGGAGCCTGATCAGCTTCGCTTGCATCTTCGAAATTTCGGCTCGGGAATCAGCTGCGGTCTTCGACAAGAATGCTCCGCAGGCCTGTTAAGGGCCAACAACAGACCTCAGCGAAGAGAGCTTGCCACGGGGCTTGTTGTCCGCAGATGGAGGCTTTGCTGCCTACGTGGTAGAGTTGCCTATGGTTCGCAAAAAGCAGCAAGCCCCGTTGGCATTTAAGAACGCATCCAAGCTAGGGGACTGGCTTGAGAAGCACCATGGCGCTGCGACCGAACTCTGGGTGCGGATCTTCAAATCGGACACGGGCGTGCCGTCGGTGACGTGGAACGAATGCGTTATTGAGTCCATCCGCGTCGGTTGGATCGATGGCCAGATGAAACCTTTCGACGACATGTCGTACTTGCAACGACTTACCCCGAGAAAGGTGAATTCCAATTGGTCGGCCAAGAACTGCCGTCATGCAACAACTCTGATCGCCGAAGGGCGGATGCTTCCCGCTGGATTGGCTCAGGTCGAAGCGGCCAAGTCGGATGGACGATGGGACACCGCGTACTCGGGCTCAGCGGACATGACTATCCCGCAAGACTTTCTCGACGCCTTGGAGGACATGCCCGCGGCGAAAGCGTTCTTCGCGATGCTCGATCGCAGAAATCTCTATTCAATCTACTATCGCCTTCATACAGCGAAGAAGCCCGAGACGCGCGACAGACGGATCGCGCAAATTGTTGCGAAACTGGATCGTGGCGAGAAGTTTCACTGACCCATGCAGCCTCTCGGAGTCAGTAAGCCATAGCGGGCAGATGATCGGCTGCACTGTGCCGCTTGTGAAGCAAAACCGGCCGTCGCTCCACCATTTCGATCCGGCATCACCCTGTTCCGCAATGGGTCAATCGCGCCGGTGCATCCTTCCCGCGATTACTTCCGGTCAACCCCGGTGAGCTGACCTCTTTAGCAGCCATCGCAAGGTCTGAAATGAGCTATGAGCCGAATCACAAGCCTGGCGCAGTCAGTCGTTCGCCCGGGCCGAGAAGCGATGCCGAGACTTCCCGGGCGAACTCGCCGTCTTGAGGTTAATGACCGGCAGAACTTTCAGAGGATTGCCCGATCGGAAGCTATCGCGCACATGGACGCGACTCCGTCAGGCTTGCTGACGTAGAGATCGCTCTCCAGGACGAATTGCATGCTCTCAAACATCGCATAGAAGCGTGAGCGTGGCTCGAGAGATACGGTTCCGATTGATGGAAATTCACCGTATCTCCGCTATTTTGTATTGAGCCGCAATTCTATGGCGGCGATCTCGAAACGAGGTTTTGCATGACCTCTCAGTCTTGGATCAGGCGGCTCTGCGCACCGCTCGTCGCTTTAATTTTGATCGTCGGGCCGGTGGTTTCGTCGGTGCGCGCTATTGAGGATGCTCGAAAGGTTGGCGTGGTATCCTTTGGCCTTTTCGGCGATCAAGGCGTGTTTAGAGCGGAGGCAACTGGCGCAGCTCAGGTCGTAGCGGGCCGTTTCGAGACTGGCGCGATCGACGTACAATACAATTCGAAGGAAGGCGGAAGTGCAACGATCGAAGCCCTGACCAGGTCGTTGCAGGTTGCAGCCAACCGCCTGGATGCCGAGAAAGATATTCTCTTTCTGATTCTCACCTCCCATGGCTCTCCCGACGGCCTTGCAATCAAGGCGGGGCGGCTCACGCAAACGCTGACGCCGTCTCGTCTCGCTGGCATACTCGCGAAGACTGGTGTGCGACACAAGGTGGTGGTCATCTCGGCTTGCTATTCCGGGGTCTTCATCCCACGTCTCGCGAACCCCGATGTGCTGGTCATCACCGCGGCCGATGCCAATCATCCGTCGTTCGGCTGTCAGGATAAGGCGAAGTGGACCTATTTCGGTGATGCTTTCTTTAACGTCGCGCTCCGGCGAGCCGTAAGCCTGAAGGATGCGTTTCTCGACGCGCGCCTGCTTGTCCGTAAGCGAGAACTGCGGGAGCAGTTCGAGCCATCGAACCCACTCATGGCAGGCGGTGAAAACGTGCAGCCATTGCTTGTCGCACGCATCAAAGGAAGCCGCCAACCTTGACGTCATTAAACACTTGGTCGACTGATCCCAATTCACGAGTCCAAGCCTACCTAAGTATGATCACTTCATACCGGCGCGCAATGGACTTAACCAAGTGCTCGGTGCTACCTATAAATCCGGATACAACGCAACGGAACCGGCCCTGCGAGCCGGCAGTTGCAGGACAAGGTCGGCGGCGTAACGCCCGCCGGCCTTTCTCACGATCTAGCGGCGCTTTGCCGCTCAAGGTGTCTACTGCCACAGTTGGCTGCGGAGAGTACGCCATGAGAAACATCGCCGATCTCCTGATGCGGTTCTGGCAGGGAAGCCAACCCGCCTTCAATACTCAGGTTGCGGCTCTGGCTGAAAACCGAGATCGATCCAGCATGGCTGATTTTGTCCGGATCCTGCAGGCCTACGATCAAGCCCTGTAAAATTACAAATTACGGTGACAGTGCTGGACTGCACCCCTTGAATGAGACACGATAATTGCAGTGACAGCGCGGTTGCCACGATGCGTTATCGTGTGTTGTTTTGCGCGAACGCGGTTTCGAACTCAAGAGGCGATTGGTATCCGAGCGCCGAGTGCAGGCGGTCTTTGTTGTAGACCTCTGCGATGAAACCGTCGATGCGGCGACGGGCGTCTTTGATGTCGGCGAAGGCGCTGCCGTTGATCTCCTCCATCTTCAGCGTCTTCATGAAGCTTTCGGCCTTGGCGTTGTCGAAGGGATTGCCAGGCCTGCTCATGCTGATTGTGATGTCGTGTTCGGCGAGCCTCTGGCGATAAGCGATGGAGGCGTATTGGGCGCCGCGATCGGAGTGGTGGATCAGGCTGCCGCGTTGCGGCTTGCGGGCCTCGATTGCCCGGTCCAATGCCGCGATCGCGAGTGAGGCATCGAGCGTGTTCTCGAAGGCCCAGCCAACCGCCTTGCGCGAGAAGGCGTCGAGGATGACCGCGAGATAGGCGAAGGTCCTGGCGAGATGGACGTAGGTGATGTCCGCGGCCCAGATCTGATCAGGGGCGGACGGCACCAGGCCGCGCACGAGATTCGGGACGACGACAATGTTCCTTGATCGCTCTGCCGGCGGCTTCAGGAATGGCGCCTTGCGCTGTGCGAGAAGATTATCCTCGCGCATGAGCCTGAGCACCTTCTTGGCATTAACGACCATGCCCTTGCGCCGGATGGTGGCGGTCACCGGTAGCCGTAGAACGGATGCTTGAGGCAAATGCGTTGCAGCTGGTCGCGCAGCTCGCAGTCGGCCGTCTCACGACTGCGTCTGTTGAGGTGCCGGTAATAGGTCGCGCGTGGCAGACCGGCCAGGCCACAGAGCCGTTGCACGTCGGCATTGGAATCCGTTGCCTCCGATGTCATGGCTTGGATGACTTCGATGATGCGGATGCGGGTTTGCCTTGCGCCACCGGCCGCTCCAGTGCGCGCAAGGCTTGCCGAAAAAAATCAAGATCCATCTGCTGGCGGCCGACCAGCCGTTCGAGTTCGGCGAAGCGGGCATTCGCTCGCGCCAGTGCAGACCGCTTGTCGTCATAGGTTGCCGGAGCTTTGAGCTTCCGGGGGCCAGGCTTCGGTCCTGGCTTGCGGTTCAATCCCTCCGGCCCTTGCGCCTTCCAGGCCTTGATCCAGTCGTGCAATATCTTACGCGATATCCCAAGCTCGCGCGCCAAAGGCAGAACGCCTTCGCCGCGCTCGACACGCTTGATCGCCTTCAGTTTGTAAGCCGTCGGAAACTGACGGTTCTTCCCTCTTGCTGCCACAGGTCATCCTCGGAAAATGCCCTGTCACCGAGATTATCGTGTCTCACTTGAGGGGTGCAGTCCAGTGCTGTCACCGTAATTCCGAGCCTTCTCGACGTGGCTGCAGGCAGGAGCCTGATCAGCTTCGCTTGCATCTTGTCTGTTCGGGGGTCAGCTGCGGGTCTTCGACGAAGAATATTGCGCAGGTGGGCTATGGGCCCAGACTCGGACATGCACATACTTCCAGGCGCAGCGACCTTGCCGAAGATGCCGGCCGACCTGGCCGATCCATCACGTTCGACGCCGGGCGCAAATGACAAGAAGACCCGCGCCTGCGAGCAGGCGGCAAATGATTTTCATGACGCAAGTCTTCCGTCATCTGAGAAAGGGCCGACGCGCTTAAAAAATGAATTAGCAGGGCCGCTTCGAATAATAGGTACGGACCGCAAATGCTCCTCGGCCGCCTCTTACAGCTTGCTTCGGTTCTTGCTCGCTCCGCGCAATTTTGGAGCGGAGGGCGGCGATTTCGCCCAATCTGCCATTTGCATGCAGGTCAGCAGGTCGACATAGCTGTCACTGCCGCCAGCCGTCGCCTCGCCTTCGCATTGGCTTCGAAGAGTGTCGGAATTTTGGAGCCACAGAATATTGAGCTGTTGCAGCGCGTTATTTTCGTCACGCATGCAATCCTCGTAGCTCTGCGGCAGATCCAGGCCCATCTCCTTATCAGTGGCTACGGTTGCCTTGCACGTCGCCTCGACATTGAGATCGGGGACGCGATCGCTGACGGGAATCGTGAATTGGCCGCCCATCATCGCCAATGATAACAGCGCTACCTTCATGTAAAAAACTCCCAAGGAGATCTCACCGAAGCGAAGAACCGAGACACCTCCGAGCGAGACTACATTGATTCAGATCAAGCAGTCCTGGAAACGACGGTGAATTGGCTGCTCCTCAATAGTTGTCGGCACAGCCACATTTCAAGACGGACAATCTGTCAAAGGCGCCGTTGAACGGAGGTCATCGCACCTTCGCGATGCGTTCCCTTCAGAACTGGCCCGGTTGAGCCGGCGGAGCCGGCCAATCAGAACGCAAATTTCTTGGGTTAAGCCGATCGAACAGGTCCTGTCGCAAAGGCCCGGCCGTATTCGCGGTCGCCGCGGGCGATTTGACATGGCGCGTATCTTGCGCGACCGTGGTCTTCGTTTGGATGGTCTTGGAAAATGCTGCCGTCGTCAGCGCAGCTTCAAGGGCACAAACAAATACAATCAGGCGCATCATTGGATAGACCTCGCATTGTAACCGACGGACGTTCCAGGTCGCACGTGTTATCAACAGGGTGCACTGCCACAAGCTGAGATTCCGCCCGCATTCAATGACTTGTCGGGCAAGACGACATGTCACATCCGGCGGGCGGTCGACAAAATATCGCGCGAGCGCCTTCCAGGAAGGCTTTGACCTAAATCAAGACACAGCTCCAGGTCCGACGGGAGAATGCGTCTTGGTTCTATTTTTGTCGCGCCTAGATTTTCCGCATGCCGAATACTGCAAGCTCATCGTCGAGCAACTTGTTTCGATCGGATTGGACAAGGCATCATGATGAAAGCAAAGACAATTCTTGGCGCCTTATGCGCAACATTTCTTACTTCGATTTCGGCGGGCGCTCAGCAGATCAACGGCGTTCCGGGCTCGCCAAGTGCCACCACGACAATTCCCGGCGATCAACTGCCCGCGCCGCCGGAGAAATTCGGCGGCAAGATCGAGCGCGACGCGACGAAATCAAAACCGTACTGGCCCGCGCGCATCGTCCCCCCGAAGGGTGCACCGAACGTGCTTTTGATCATCACCGACGATTCCGGCTATGGCGTGCCGAGTACATTCGGCGGCGTCATTCCCACGCCGGCACTCGACCGGATTGCGCGCGACGGCCTGCGCTACACCAATTTCCACTCCACCGCGCTGTGCTCGCCGACCCGCGCGGCGCTGATCACCGGTCGCAACCATCACTCGGTCGGCTACGGCGTGATCGCCGAGCAAGCCACCGGCTATCCCGGCTATGACAGCATCATCACCAAGGACAAGGCCACCATCGGCCGCATCCTGAAGGACAATGGCTACCATACCGCCTGGTTCGGCAAGAACCATAACACGCCGGAATATCAGGCGAGCCAAGCGGGACCGTTCAATCAGTGGCCGACCGGCATGGGCTTTGAGTATTTTTACGGCTTCATGGGCGGCGACACCAACCAATGGGAGCCGGGCAACCTCGTCCAGAACACCACGCCGATCTATCCCTACGTCGGAAAGCCCGGCTGGAATCTGATGACGGCGATGGCGGACGAAGCAATCGACTACGTCAACCGCATCAACGCTCTGTCGCCCGACCAGCCCTTCCTGATCAAGTTCGCGCCGGGTGCGACGCATGCGCCGCACCATCCGACGCCGGAGTGGGTCAAGAAGATCAGCGACATGAAGCTGTTCGATCAGGGCTGGAACAAGTTGCGCGAGACGATCTTCGCCAACCAAAAGAAACTTGGCGTCATTCCGCAGGATGCCAAGCTGACGCCGTGGCCGAAGGACCTGATCAAGGAATGGGACCAGCTCAACCCGGACGAAAAGAAGCTGTTCATCCGGCAGGTCGAAATCTTCGCCGCCTACGTCGCTTACGCCGACAACGAGATCGGCCGCGTCATCCAGGCAATCGACGATCTCGGCAAGCTCGATAACACGATCGTCATTTATATCAACGGCGACAACGGCACCAGCGCAGAGGGTCAGCCGAACGGCACGCCGAACGAAGTGGCGATGTTCAACGGAGCCAATCCCGGGGTCGAGGAGCAACTCAAATACTTCTATGACGTCTGGGGCACCGACCGCACCTACAACCACATGTCGATTGGCTGGGCGTGGACGTTCGATACGCCGTTCTCCTGGACCAAGCAGATCGTGTCGCATTTCGGCGGCACCCGCCAGGGCATGGCGATTTCATGGCCGAAGGTGATCACGGACAAGGGCGGGATCCGCCATCAATTCCATCATGTCATCGATGTCGTGCCGACCATCCTGGAAGCGGCGCATATCCAGCAGCCGAAAGTCGTCGATGGAATCAAGCAGAGCCCGATCGAGGGCGTCAGCATGATGTATACCTTCGACAAGAAGAACGCGAACGCGCCATCGACCCACAAGACACAGTACTTCGAGATGTTCGCCGATCGCGCGATCTACAATGAAGGCTGGATCGCCAGCACCAAGGTGCTGCGGCCGCCATGGGTCACGGTTGCCAAACTACCAAGCCCGGCGGATTATCCTTGGGAGCTTTACGATCTCAAGAACGACTGGACGCAGTATGAAGACGTTGCCGCCAAGAATCCTGCCAAGCTGAAGGAGCTGCAAGAACTGTTCCTGAAGGAAGCGCAGAAATACCAGGTGCTGCCGCTCGATTCGTCGGTGGTAGGGCGGTTGGTTACACCGCGGCCAAGCCTCAGTGCCGGCCGCACCTCCTTCACCTGGACGCGGCCGCTCACCGGCACACCGAACGGCGATGCGCCGAGCCTGCTCAACGCCTCCTACAATTTCAAGGTCGATGTCGAGGTTCTGCAAGGCGGCGCCGAGGGCATGCTGATCACGCAGGGCGGCCGGTTCGGTGGCTACGGCTTCTACGTGCTGAAGAACAAGCCGGTGTTCACCTGGAATCTGGTCGACCTCAAGCGGGTGCGCTGGGAAGGGCCGGACCTGACGTCTGGCAAGCACGTGATCGAGTTCGACTTCAAATATGACGGCCTGGGACCGGGGACCATGGTGTTCGGCAACTACAGCGGCGTTGGAGCCGGCGGCACCGGGGTACTGAAGGTCGACGGGACCGCTGTCGCGACCGAGAAGGTGGAGCATACGCTTCCCTTCATCCTGCAATGGGATGAGGCGCTCGATATCGGATCGGACACCGGCACGCCGGTCGACGACAACGATTACAGCACGCCGTTCACTTTCACCGGCAAGCTGAACAGGATCACGTTGAACATCGACCGGCCGAGACTCAGTCCGGAAGACATCAAGCGTCTCGAAGCCGCGGCACGCGCAGCCGGTGATGGCCCGTCAACCGATGGCGGCAAAGCCTCGACGGAAACCGCGGCACCGCAGGTCTCGGGCGATATCGGCCTGGACCTGCTTCAGAAGGTCGAGCTGCGTCTCGACAAGCGGGAGGGTTGCCGCAAGCAGGCCGAGGTGCAAGGTCTCGGACGTCTCGAGCGGATACAGTTCGTCCGCAACTGCACGCAGTGAGATGGCAACGGGCAAATTCTCATCGAGAGACCTCATTGTGCAATGCGCAGCGTGTCGGACAATGTGTGACATGAATGCGTCAAGCGCCAAAGATCGACGAACTCAGCATGTTTGGCGTGGTGCGTCGCAAGCATGGGGAGTTGAATAGGGTGATCGGTGGTCGGGGGAGGCGTCGATGGTAGCGGTCAACTCGAACTCGAGGCTCAGCTTCGCGCTGCGAGAGGTACGTCTGGGTGCGGCCGCCGCCCTACTGGTCGGGGATTCTGTTCAGACCGCTCACGCAGATGAAAGCGGCGTGTCGTTCTGGCTTCCAGGCCAATTCGGCAGCCTTGCGGCGGTGCCCCAGACACCCGGCTGGTCCTTGGGCACGGTTTACTATCACACCTCTGTCGGAGGCTCAGGCGCAGTCGCTGCCGCGCGAGAGATCCAGATCGGCAGAATTCCGGCGACCGTCAATGTCAGCTTGAACGCGAGCCTGAATGCACACGCGGATCTCCTGATCCTGGCGCCGACCTATACGTTCGGAACTCCCGTGCTGGGCGGACAATTGGCCGCGGGTGTTACGGGTATATTCGGAAGAAATGCCGTTGGCGTCGACGGGACGTTGACGGCGAACGTTGGCCCGTTCGGCGCGTTTCGAACTGGCAGTATCTCAGATTCGCTGACATCGGTCGGCGACCTCTATCCGATGGTGACGCTGAAGTGGAACGACGGCGTTCATAATTGGATGACCTATGCGACGGGCGATGTTCCCGTCGGCGCCTATGATCCGACCCGACTCGCCAACATCGGGATCGGTCACGGCGCAATCGACGGTGGCGGCGGATATACCTACCTCAATCCCGCGGCGGGACAGGAATTCTCCGGCGTTGCCGGGTTCACGTATAATTTCAAAAACCGGACACACAGTATCAAAGCGGCGTCGATTTCCATTTCGACTGGGGCGCATCCAAGTTTCTCTCGAAGCAGGCCTTCGTGGGTCTCGTCGGATATGTTTACCAGCAGGTCACCGACGATTCCGGTCAGCATCCGATCCTGGGCAGCTTCCGGTCGCGGGTCATTGGTATGGGTCCCCAGTTCGACTACCTGTTCCCGGTCGGCGACATGCAGGGATATCTGAACGTGAAAGCCTACGGGGAATTCGATGCGGCAAATCGGCCATCCGGCTGGAATACCTGGCTGACGTTCTCGATCTCACCGGCAGCGCCGGCCAGTACGATGACGCCAACCCGGCACATGGTGACGAAGTAGCGGGATCGAGCGAGCAGACAGCGGCGCGGCGAGGCCGTCGCAAGTGATAGCTACGTTAACCTGCCGACTTGGCGATCCCAGCGCTGGAGGGCTAAGCTGTTGGCACGCAAGCGACGAAAATACGGTGACCGCGATAGATCACGGAAGCTGGCCGCCGGAACGCCCCCGCAGGCCGAATCATCGCCGCCAATCGCTCCTCGACGATCGGAATTCGGCCTGCGGCAAAGCTGGTTCTGGGTAGCCGGAGCGATCGCAGCCGTGATTGTCGCCGCCGCCGGTTTTGGCGTGCAACAGCGCAACAGCAGCAAGCTTCAGGCACAGGGTCCGGCGGCCGCAACCTTCGTCGGCAGCCAGGCCTGTTCGGGCTGCCATCAGGCGGAAGCGAAATCATGGAGCGCATCGCAGCACAAGGCCGCGATGCAGCATGCGGCCGACCGGACGCTGCTCGGCAACTTCGACGACGCAAGCTTCGATTACTACGGCGTGCATTCCCGCTTCTTCCGCAAGGACGGGAAGTTTCTGGTCGAGACCGACGGGCCGGACGGCAAGCTCGCGTCGTTCGAGGTCAAGTACACGTTCGGCGTCGATCCGCTGCAGCAATACCTCGTTGAATTCTCCGATGGCCGCATCCAGGCGCTGTCGTTGGCCTGGGACAGCCGGCCGCAAGCCGAGGGTGGCCAGCGCTGGACCCATCTCTATCCAAACGAGCAGATCAAGCACGACGATGTCCTGCACTGGACCAGGCCAAACCAGAACTGGAATTTCATGTGCGCGGAGTGCCACTCGACCGGCGTGCACAAGAACTACGACGCCAAAGCGGACCACTTCGCGACGACCTCTGCGGAGATCAGCGTAGGTTGCGAGGCCTGTCATGGACAGGGTTCGCGGCACGTCGCCTGGGCACGCCGGCAGGAGAGCTGGTGGCCGTTCGGCAAAAGCGCGGACCCAAGCCGCGGACTGCCGGCCCGTTTCGACGAGCGCCACGGCGTGACCTGGCCGATCGATCCGGAAACCGGATCGGCACGGCGTTCGGCCGCACCCGCGATGCTTCGCAAGGAGGTGGAGACCTGCGGATTGTGCCACGCGCGTCGCGCCGGCTTCGACGAGAATTGGACACCCGGCCAATGGCTGTCGCAGACGCATCTGGTGGAAGCGCTTGCAGCGACGACCTACCACGCCGACGGCCAGACCCGCGATGTGGAAGAGCCCTATAATTATACGCCGTTCAAGCAGAGCAAGATGTTTGCCGCAGGCGTCACCTGTAGCGACTGCCACGACCCCCACAGCGCGAAACTTCGCGCCTCGGGAGATGGGGTTTGCCTGCAATGTCATGCGGCCGACAAATACGCCATCGCCAAGCATCGCCATCACGCAGATGTCAATTCGCCGCTGTCGTGCATGTCGTGCCACATGCAGGCGCGCAGCTACATGGTCGTGGATGTCAGGCACGATCACTCCTTCAGGATCCCGCGGCCGGATCTCACCGGCGCGTTTGGCGTCCCGAACGCGTGTAATGGCTGCCATGGCGACAGGTCGCCGGAATGGGCGGCCGCTTCGATCGAACAATGGTTCGGTCCCAGGCGCGGGGGCTTCCAGACCTATGCGGCGGCGTTCCATGCCGCGCGCAACGAGGCAAAGGATGCTGCCGCACTGCTTGCCGTGGTTGCGGCGGACAAGGATGCGCCGGGCGTCGCCCGCGCGAGCGCGCTGTCAGACCTTGCCTCTCGCGTCTCGCCGCAAAATTTCGCGCTCGCCCAGACAGCGCTCGCCGACCCCGATCCGATGGTGCGGATCGGCGCCCTCGACATGCTGGACGGCCTGCCGGTCAGCCAGCTCTGGCCGTTGGCATCGCCGCTTCTCTCCGATCCGGTGCGCGGCGTCCGTATCCGGGCGGTATCGCTGCTCGCACCCATCTCAATGGCTGACAGGCCTATTGCGGATCGCGAGCGCTTCGAGGCGGCAGCGGAGGAGTTTGTGGCCGCCCAGCGCCTCAACGCCGACCGGCCGGAGGCGTGCACGGCGCTGGCCAATTTCCTCGCGCAGCGCGGACAGACCACAGATGCCGAATACGAGTACAAGGCCGCGCTGCGGCTGAGCCCGCAATACGCGCCGGCCGCCGTCAATCTGGCCGACCTCTATCGGCAGGCCGGTCGCGACGGCGATGGCGAAGCTATCCTTCGCGACGCGCTTGCCGTAGACCCGCGCCGCGCGGAACTACACCATGCACTTGGGCTGGTATTGACCAGACTTAAGCGCTCGGACGAGGCTCTCGCCGAATTTCGCAAGGCGACCGAGCTCGAGCCTGATAGTTCGGCATATGCGTATGTTTACGCTGTCGCGCTGCATTCGGGGGGCCGGCGCGATGAAGCCATGATGGTGCTCAAGCCCGCCCTGGCGAAGCATCCCGGCAATCGGGAAATCCTCTCAGCGCTCATTTCGTTCAGCCGTCAGGCAGGAGATACGACCGCCGCGCTCGGTTTTGCCGAGCAACTGGCTGCCATCATGCCGGACGACCGCAACCTTGCGAGAGCTATTCAAGAACTTCGGCGAGCGGCAAGTCCGTTAGCCCGGTAATCGAATGGGGCGGATGTCCCAGTTGGGTCATTCGCGTCGTTCTAAGCGCTCGCGGGTACCCTCCGGTTTAACCCCGTGAGCGGACAATATCCGAGCCGGTCAGCGTGTCTCAAACGGGCCATTTGCGAAACTAGTCCGCAAGTTGGGCGTGCCACTGTATCAGGGCCCGGCGGTGCCATTTATACCTCGAATTACGGTGACACGAATTACGGTGACAGTGCTGGACTGCACCCCTTGAATGAGACACGATAATTGCAGTGACAGCGCGGTTGCCACGATGCGTTATCGTGTGTTGTTTTGCGCGAACGCGGTTTCGAACTCAAGAGGCGATTGGTATCCGAGCACCGAGTGCAGGCGGTCTTTGTTGTAGACCTCTGCGATGAAACCGTCGATGCGGCGACGGGCGTCTTTGATGTCGGCGAAGGCGCTGCTGTTGATCTCCTCCGTCTTCAGCGTCTTCATGAAGCTTTCGGCCTTGGCGTTGTCGAAGGGATTGCCAGGCCTGCTCATGCTGATTGTGATGTCGTGTTCGGCGAGCCTCTGGCGATAAGCGATGGAGGCGCCTTGCACGCCGCGATCGGAGTGATGGATAAGGCTGCCGGGTTGCGGCTTCCGGGCATCGAGGGCCGTCTCCAGCGCCGCAATGGCGAGCGAGGCATCAAGCGTGTTCTCAAAGGCCCATCCGACGGCCTTGCGCGAGAAGGCGTCGAGAATGACGGCGAGATAGGCAAAAGCCCTGGCGAGGTGCACATAGGTGATGTCGGCGACCCAGATTTGATCAGGCGCTGACGGCGCCAGGCCGCGCACCAGATTGGGAACGATGAGAAAGGTCGAGGGCCGATCGGCAGGT
This sequence comes from Bradyrhizobium hipponense, assembly GCF_008123965.1. Lineage (GTDB taxonomy): Bacteria > Pseudomonadota > Alphaproteobacteria > Rhizobiales > Xanthobacteraceae > Bradyrhizobium > Bradyrhizobium hipponense. Next base: position 22,549 of record NZ_VSTH01000011.1, read on the forward strand.
GGCTTCAGGAACGGTGCCTTGCGCTGGGCCAGCAGATTGTCCTCGCGCATAAGCCGCTGAACTTTCTTGGCATTCACCACCATGCCCTGCCGCCGAAGGACTGCGGTCACTCGCCTGTCGCCATAGAAGCGGTGCTTGAGGCAAATGCGCTGGATCAGGTCCTGCAACTCGCACTCGTCCGCCCCTTCGCCGCGCCGGGCAAGGTGCCGGTAATAGGTCGCGCGCGGCACCCCTGCGAGCTTGCACAGGCGCAGTACATCGCCTTGCGAGCCGGATGCTTCCAGCGTCATGGCTTCAATGACTTCGATGATGCGGATGCGGTTTTGCCTTGCGCTGCCGGCCGCTCCAAGGCGCGCAAGGCTTTTCGAAAAAAATCGATGTCCATCTGCTGGCGGCCCACCAGCCGTTCGAGCTCGGCAATGCGCGCGTTCGCCAGAGCAAGCGCAGAGCGCTTCGTCTCCTCCGCTTGCAGCGGTTTGAGCTTGCGCGGGCCTGGCTTCGGCCCGGGCTTACGGTTCAAGCCCTCGGGCCCGTGAGCCTTCCATGCCTTGATCCAGTCATGCAGGATCTTGCGAGGTATCCCAAGCTTGCGGGCCACAGGCAGAACGCCTTCGCCCCCCTCGGCACGCTTGATCGCCTTCAACTTGTACGCCGTCGGAAACCGACGGGTTTTTCCTCTCGCTGCCACAGGTCATCCTCAAAATGAGCCTGTCACTGCAATTATCGTGTCTCATTCAAGGGGTGCAGTCCAGCACTGTCACCGTAATTACCAACCATTGGGCCGGCATCCGAAACCCTTGTATGGGATCTATTGGTGTCAAGTAGAGAGTGTCGGTGCTGTTGAGTCATTTTGTCACGTCACCAGATTGCATTTGCGGCATGGACAGCCCCTTGCTCGGCTGCGCTGAGCGGTCAAGCCCCAAAGCCGCGTGCGGCGCGCCGAAGGCGCG
>NZ_VSTH01000110.1 GCF_008123965.1 Bradyrhizobium hipponense
ATTCCGCGCCTGTGGCCGAATCTGTCGACCGCGACGCAAACCCAGATTGCTCAAACGATCGCCGCGCTGCTGCGGCGAATGCAAGCTATCCCCGGCACGCCCGGAAGGGGACTGGGTCGTGCTGATCAACTCGAACATCGCTGACGAGCGGCTCACGACCGCACACTGAGCCAAGTACGTGCGGCAGTTATCCGTGAACCGGGTGCGCCAGCATCAGGAGAGCACCGACCTACAGTACCGTCTTGTCGATCGTGCCATCAGTCTGGGCTGGCCGCCTGAGCGCGTTCGCCCGGAATAACCAGGACTGGCATCAGCTTCTCGAACTGTGCTCAGTCTTCGGCGTGCTCATTGCCGATCGTGAGCGGCTTTACGATCCGCACGCACCTACCACGACGGCCTGCTGTTGGGCTTGTCCGGCATCATGAGCGAGGCGGAGTTGCATCAGCTTCGGATGCGCCTTCACCAAGGGGAACGCCAGAAGGCGGCGCCGGGCGAACTGCGCCTGCTCCTACCAGCCGGGCTCGTCTACGATCGAGCGGGCACAATTATTCTCAACCCCACGAGGAGGTGCAGGCCCGTCTTCATCTCGTGTTCGCCAAATTCCGGGAACTGCAAAGCGCTCGCCGTGTGATGCCTTACTTGGACAGGAACGGATTGTCGTTGCCGGTTCGGCCGCTGCTTGGGCCATCTCCACACAAGATCGTCTGGCGTGCGCCAGATAGTGTACGCGTCCTTAGTATCCTTCAAAATCCGGCTTATGCTGGGGCATATGTTTATGGCCGCCGGCAAAAGGATCCGAGCCGATGCCCGCCGGGATCGCTGACGGGAACGGTCAAGGTAGCGATCGCGGATTGGGCGGTTTGCCTGCACCCGCTCACCCAGGCTATATCAGCTGGGAGGAGTTCATGGCCAACCAGGGCCTGGCAGATAATGTCTTCCGCTATGAGGCTGGACACGCTGGCGCACCGCGCAAGGGGGCAGCCCTGTTACAAGGAATTGCAATCTGCGGCCGTTGTGGACGGCGCATGAGCATGCGCTACACGGCCCGAATGCTGACTATCCGGTCTATTGCTGCCGGTCGGATCGGGACCAGCAAGGCAGTGTTCTGTGCCAGGAAGTCCGGGCCTTGGCCGTTGACGCCTTGGTCGACCGGGTGGTCCTCGACGCCCGGGTGCCGGATCAGATTGAGATCGCACTCGCGGCGGCGGGCCAACTGGAGCAGGAGAGCCGTCAGCTCGAGCACCAGTGGGCGTTTCGTGTGGAGCGCGCCCGCTACGAGGCCGAGCCCGCTCGGCGTCAGTATCACGCCGTCGAGCCCGAGAACCGTCTTGTGGCGCGCTCACTTGAGCGGGCTTGGGAAGAGAAGCTGCGTGTCGTCGAGGCGGTCGAGCAGCAGCATGCGCGTGGCGAAGTCGTTCTTGATCAGAAGTGGACCCGAGGTCAGGTGTGGCTCAAGATCGTCTGGCAGACCGGCGCAACCAGCGAGCATCACGTCCAGCGGCGCGTTCACACCTACCGCAATTACATCGACATTGATCGGTTGCGGCAACGGATCGTCGAGTTGAATGCTGAACGCAAAATGGATGGCGAGATCGCGGCGATACACAATCAGGAAGGCGTCGCGGCCCGAGGCCGCGCCTTCAAAGGCGAGAACGTCTGGATACTGCGTACCCGCTGGAGCATTCCAACCGTCAAAATCAATGGCGTGGACAAGAATCCGATGCGCTGGCCCGACGGTAGCTTCTCGATTCAGGGCGCGGCAGACTGAGCTTGGAGTAACCCCGCAAACAATCTTCGATTATTGCGCGCAGGTTGCTGGCAGGTCATCAGTTAGCCAAAGGCCCGCCATGGCAGATCGAGCTCTCAGACAAAAAATCAGTCAGGTTCGCAAGCGGGTGCGACGCACCAAGTGCTCAAAGAAGGAGGCATCATGAAGTCATCGGCTCGGCGAACACGGTGCCCCATTCGGCAACGCTGCGGTTCGAGGTGATCAGCATGGCGCCATTTTCGTAGCGGCGGCTGACCAGCTGGAAGAACAGATGCGCCGCGTCGGGCTCCAGCGGCAGGTAGCCGAGTTCATCGACGATCAGCAGCTTTGGCTTCGCCAGCGCGAGTAATTTCTCGTCCAGGCGCCGCTCACCATGCGCCTTGGCGAGGCCAGCGACCAGCGTCGTCGCGGTGGTGAACTGCACCGTGTAACCGGCCAGGATCGCCTCTCGCCCGAGCGCGATCGACAAGTGCGTCTTACCGACGCCCGACGGACCGAGCAGCAGCACGTTCTCGCCGTTGGCGATCCAACGTGACGCGGCCAGGTCGCGGATCTGTTTCGGATCAATCGACGGCTGCGCCTCGAAGTCGAAGCCCGCAAGCTCCTTCACGGCCGGGAAGTGTGCGAGTTTCAGCGCCATCTCGATGCGGCGATGATCCTTGCGCGCGATCTCGCGCTCGCACAGCAGGATCAGCGTCTCACGCGCCGACAGGCTCGCGCGCGCCGCCTCGTCGAGCAGGTTGTCGAGCTGGTCGCGGATGCCGGAGAGCTGCAACCGCGCCAGCATGGCCTCGAGCCGATCGATTGGTGCTTCGGTAGCCTTCTTTGTGCGCGCCATCAGAAGCTCCCTCCGATCGCTGCTTCGTATTCGGCAAGAGGACGCAACAACGAGGGCAGTGGAGACGACCCCGGCACTGTCGGTGTCGCGTTTGCCGGTCGGCAGACCGCGCCATCGCGACCGGCAACCCCGTCGAGGTGGGCGGAATCGACGATCCGCAGCCGGCGCCCCTCCGATTATTTGCGGACCGCAACCTCGCGCATGCCATGGCGGATGCGCACCTCGCCCGCCGCAACTGTCACCGCCACGCGCTCGCCGATCAGCCGCCACGGCACCGAGTAGCTGTTCGTGTCGATCTCGACGGCGCAATCGTTGCCGACGACGCGGGCCAGTTCGCGCAACGATCCGAACGACGGCTGCCCGCCGAGCGGCTTCAACCGGTGTGCCTCGTCACGCGCAAAGCGAGCGATCGGCGCCTCGCCGGTCGTGCCGTGGATACGCACGTTCGCCACCTCACGCTCCCACTCGGCGAGATGCACCTCGAATGCCACCCAACTCGCGAAGGAATGCCCCGCGATCGCATTCTTCTTCACGTAACCGACGCCATTCTCCGTCTTGCCCTTCGTGCGCGCCCGATACGGTGCGCAGGCGCGAGGACGGAAGCCCCAATGCTTCGCGAACGCGATCAGCTTGTCGTTAAACTGAACCAACCGGCTTACCGCGTCGTGGCGCACCACCAGCGCGCGTGGATTGTCCATCAGCACTTCCTCCGGCACGCCGCCGAAGATCGTAAATGCACTCTCGAGCCCGGCGAACCAGTGCTCTTGCTTCTCGGCCCGGAACGCACGGACATGCAGCCGCCGCGAATGCCCGAGCGTCGCCACGAACACGAATGCTTTGATCTTCACCCCGCCGATCTCGACCAGACGCTCGCCGAAGTCGATCTGCAGCTGCCGGCCCGGGGGCGTTTCGAACCGCGTTGTCGCCAGCGCTTCGGCCTTCAGCGCCTGCCGATAGGGCTGCACGGCGCGTTGCAACGTTCGCCGGCTGACTGCCATGCCTTTTTCGGCCAACAGGTCCTGGCGCACCACATCCGCATTGCCGCGATGCCGAATGAACCTCTCGCGCAGCCAACCCTCGAGGCCATGGAGTCGTTTCGCCCGCTCAGGCGACTTGAACGGCTTCACCCCGCCCGCCGCCACGTAGCCCTTCACCGTGTGATGGCTGCAGCCCAGCTGCCGCGCAATCCGCTTCAGACCCCACCCGCACGCCCTCAGGCGCAACATCTCCGCCACGTCATCCGGCGTCTTCATCACCTGCCCCCGTGGATCAATCCACGACGAGCCTTCCGTGATTCGTTCCTCGTTCATTCGCTCTCTCCTCAGCTATCCAAGGAGGGGGCAATTCCTCGTGACGCCGAGGGGCGCATTGCCTCACTAAAAATGTTACCGGACAACTTCCCTGTCGTGTCTGGGGCGGAGCTGCCGAATCAGTTCGGTGGCGGCTATGGCAGGAAAGATCAGCATGCGCGCAAAGCGCGAGATCACATCAGCGCTGGCCGAGCGGTTATTGGGCGAGCGGGCGGCTCGATAAGGGACGGATCCTAGACGAGCTGTGCGCCGTTACGGGGTGGCATCGCAAGCACGCGATCCGAGCACTGTCAGTGGACGAGGCATCGGGATCGGCCGTGCCGCGGCGACGGGGCCGGACCTGCGCACATTCAATGACTGGGGATCACCTCCGCCAGGGTACTGCGAAGCGGATCTGGTTGCGCACGGCGGCATGTCCGTATCCGGCGCGTTCATTCAGACGCTAACGATGGTGGATATCGCAACGGGGTGGACCGAATGCTTTCCGCTCGTCGTGCGTGAAGCAGCTCTTGTGGTCGAGGCTCTCGAGCGCGCGCAGAATCTATTTCCCTGGCCCGTTCGCGGGCTCGATTTTGACAACGACAGCGCCTTCATGAACGACACGGTCGTGTCGTGGTGCCGCTCTCACGATGTCGAAGTCACTCGTTCCAGGGCCTACAAGAAGAACGATCAGGCATTCGTTGAACAAAAGAATGGGGCTATCGTTCGCCGCCTGGTGGGCTACGGGCGGTTTGAAGGCATTGATGCCGCTCGCACACTAGCTCGCCTGTTTGCGGCGGCGCGGCTGCACATCAATTTCTTCCAGCCCTCGTTTAAGTTGAAGGAGAAGCACCGCGAAGGTGCCAAGGTGATCAAGCGCTATCTTCCTCCCGCTACGCCGTACGAAAGAGCATTGGTCCACCCGAGGCTCAATGAGGCATTCAAACGTCGACTGCGGGAGATTTACCGCACGCTTGATCCGGTGGCATTGCTGGCACAGATGCGGGACGCTCAAAATGAGCTGGGCAAGCGCGTTGATCAGCGGGCTGGAAAGCCAGCGATGACTGTCGCGCCGGTGCAAAGCGACTTGGCCGCGTTTGCCCGAGAGCTCGGCGATGGTTGGAAACAGGGTGTGCAGCGGGGCATTCATCGGCGCCGCTATGTGCGGCGCAAACCTGTGCCGCGTCGGCCATCGATGCTCGACCCCTACATTCCCACCATCGAGGAATGGCTCGCCACGGCTCCGCACTTGTCCGCGGTCGATCTTCTCTCCCGGCTGGAAGCGCATCCGCCCGGTCGGTTCGGCGGCCATCAGCGGCGTACGGTGCAGCGGTTGATGAAGAATTGGCGATCAAAGGCCGCTCGACAGCTCATCAGCAGCACAGAGATCACGCTATCGGTCCAAGCTTCGTCTCTTAGTATCTAATCCCGACAGGATCTTTCGCCGAATCACCGCAAGCCGCTCGCTCGCTCCGGCGCTCTGGAGGGCGCGCTACGCGAGCGGCTTGCTCCGACTCGCGGCAGCCGACCCAGAAGACGCCAGGGTGCGCTTCGGTAACATAAGCTCAGGACCGCCCAGCGTCTCACCAATTTGATCTCGCTCTTTTGCATCCTGAGTTGGCGGGTCTTCTGGATAACGATGCTCAACCGTTCCGCCCCAGACACGCCGCCAACCCTCGCGTTGACTGCGACTGAAATCGGCGTGCTCGATCGCCTCGTCAACGACAAACCAAGAGCAAGACGGAAAACGCTCTCGCACTATCTGATCAAGATCGCCCGGCTCGGTGGTTATCTCGCCCGCGCCAGCGATCCGCCGCCCGGCAATACCGTCATGTGGCGCGGGCTATCACGCCTTACCGACATCGCGCTGGGCGCCATGGTCGGAGGAGAATTTGTGGGTAATTGAAAGGTTCGCTAGACGCTTACAGGAGACAGCGATAACAGATTTCGGTGATGAGCATCGGCTCCGCGTACCGGTAGGTGTTTGACGCCACGTCGTTTGCATTGCCTTGCATTTCAAAAAACCGAAATCACAGCTATCAGCGGCGGCGTCTTTGAGCACGGAGCGCCACAGCCCCCGATCTTCAGCCCGAGGACTATTGCGCCGACTGCTATACCGAAAAGAACGATGCTCCAAAAACGGCGCCTAAATCAGGTTTTTTCCAGGAGCACTGCCCGATGCTGAAAGGCGATGCGGGAGCCGCAACCGACAGCAGTTCCCATGATCCAGAAGACCGCTTTCACGCCGAGATCGAGCCCCGCGACGCCGAATACCATTGGCATCGTGACGCTTGAGAGGTTTACGGCAATCAAACGCATGGCGATCGCATGGCCATGCCGATGTTCAGGCACGAGTCGGTGCATTGTGCTCATTACCATCGGCTGAACGGTGCCCATCGCGATCCCGAGCAGCACCGAGCACGAAGCCATCGCTCCCGCTCCCGGCCGGAAGGGATAGATGCCGAGCAGGAGGGCTGCGCCGAGGATCGTGCCGATGACCGATGCGGGTAAGCCGCGCTCATGCGCGAGAACCGGCAGAATAAATGTGTGCGTGTCGCAGCAAGCAGGCCAGTAGCACGCTCACCATCACAAGGCGCCGGAAAAGCGGAGCGCGCCACGGATCCCACGCCTTCTGATCTCTTTCGGTTTCTTGGGTTTGCTTCAGAGGCCGGTCGGTCACGGGGCGGATCCAAAAGCACAAGCGCTAGGCCGAAAACCGGCCACGCCCACGAGGCAGGGGTTCCCGCCGCACAAGCAACGGATCACAACAGTCATCGGTCGCCTGAAGCCGTGGTCGGCAAACCGCGCCGCAGGCAACGCGATGAGGAGACCTGCGAAAGCGAGAACAGGGCCGTCAGCACTCCCACGACGAGCGCACTGTACCCGGTCCCGAAGGCCAGAAGCGACGCAGTCATGCGCACGCCAGAAAGGCACGCATGCAGGCAGCTATAACCTGCCCCAATGCGCGCGATCTGCTAAGTGAAGCCCCCTACCCGTGGATGAGGGCGCGGTCACTCGGTCGATCAGGTGGAACTGCTGGTCCAATGGACCCGCCATCGATAGCGCGATGCCCGGACGAGCTGCATAAGCCTGCCAATATCAGATGCAGACTCTAAACTGGCCGCGACATCGCACACACATGGGGAGGCATGATGAAGTGGCGGAGATGCAAGCTTCTCGACTCTAGCTTCAAAGTCAGTGGCCCAGCTCATGTCGGCTACGTCTGTGGAACGCATCGTGTTTTAACACTACTTCAACAGTAATTGCGCCTGCGTCTGTCGAATCGCCGACCAACGACGTCTTCTTGATCCTCGAATGACACGCGAAGGTATCGCAATTCCGTCACGGGTTTTCTGAGCAATGCAGGCGGAAGGGAACTTCGCTGACATCATGGCCTGCGTCATGCTGTGATAAGGGGATCAGCCGTGACTCCAGGCGTGTCGAAGCCATTCCATCCCCTTGCAGGTCGGGTCACCATGACGCGTTCAATCTCAGACGGCGCAAAAGCGCCGGGCTGGAGCGACCGGATCACAAGCATCCGCGTATCTTGATTGACCGCGCAAGCGGGGAACCGCTTCCGAGCTCTCTCGTTTTGGCTGTCAGAGCGCCGGCGTGATACTGGCCGCGCGCGAACGTGCTAAAGAACCCATCCTTACGGGAAGGAAATCCTCGTACACGATCGGTTCAAATTGCAAAAAACCCTCCTCGTAGTTCGTCCTCTGTCGACGGCAGTACGCCGCGGCGGCTTGATGCCAGGCCGGCCGCAGTCGCAGAATAACGGAAGAACGCCGGCCCTCGCGACCGCAGTTGGGCCCAATCGTCGGGAAATGAGCTAAAGCGTTCCCGAAAGCTCGGTTTGATAACTTGAGGCATTCGATCCGGCCGCGCCGATTTGAACGTCTCGACGAACAGAGGCGAGTAGCTCATCGTAGAGGCTGCGCCCTTTTGCCGTCAGCGCGACGCCGCGCTGCTCGATTTCGCCAAAGCGTGCGGTGTGCGTACCTGCCGCAGTCTCACCCGTCCAATGCCTGAAGACGATCGGCCCTTCCAGCGCCTTGAAGCTGGTCTGCCTCAGGAGGATCGGACAATTGCGACGCGGCGGCCCCTCTATGACGGCCTTTGGCACAATGCCGCGCCCGGGCATTCCTGCCTGAACGGCATCGAGGTCAAGAGCGCGAGGCAGCCTGGCGCGTAGTTCGGGGTCTTCGATCAATTCGAGCCGAAGCAGGGACGTGAAGACGCGGAAAGGATTGCGACGCAAAGCTTCGTCAGCGATCAGCCGAAAGGCAGTTGAATGAACCGAAACTCCGGCCAGTGAAAAGTCATAATAGCCGATAGGATACATGCCCATGACTGCGAAGAGGCGACGAACGTCGAACAGCTCCTGCGCCGTGTCGAGTCGAACGGCGCCATGCCGCTCGACACCCACCCTCTCGAGTTCGCCGCTCTGCCGGAGTCTCGCACACAACTGAAGATCGCGACGCAGCGTTTCGGCGTTGACTTCGGCGCCAAGCTCCAGGAGCGTCCCGTATTACGGAACCTCCGCGCGATACATGTCCGACATCGCCTGTGAGAACAGGTCGCGAATGTCATCGGGATTTGCCGGCGCCCGGCCATCAGATAGCTCCTTGCTGATTGCTGCCTCCAGGAGAGGCTCACAGGACCATACCGATGTGGTATATCGAGGCGCTGCGCAAGATCAGCACCGCTTCTTTCACTCTTCGCGCCAATCCCAAGGGAGGTACGCTCAACCTCGCGATCTTGCCGATCTTCGGCACGTGCTGGCTGGCGCCTGACTTCCAAAGTTTTTGGCACAGAATCCGGGCATCACGATCAACCTTGCAAACGCGCTTTACGTTTGTCGATTTTGGGAGCGAAGGGCTCGACGCGGCCATCCATTTCGGACCAAGAGATTGGGCAGGGGTTGAGATGGCTTTGTTGCGATCCGAAGAGGTTGTGCCCGCCTGCAGTCCCGAGCTGAAAGATCAGTACGGTTTTCGCGCGCCGGGTGATCTCAACAAGGCCCCCCTGCTCAGCATCTCGACGCGGCACAACGCATGGGCGGGGGGATCTGGACAGACGATCTATTTCGATCAATCTGCGGCGGTCGTTCCGGCCGCGATGGTGGGTGTCGGCGCGGCGCTGCTGCCTACTTTTCTGATCCAGGACGAGTTAACGACCGGCAAACTGGTTCGTGCCCTCGACTTGCCGATGGAAAGCGCCGAGCGATACTATTTGCTGTGGCCGCCCGAACGATCGACCTACCCTCCCCTCATGGTATTCCCCGATTGGTTGGTCGCCGAAACCCTCGCAGATCGCTGACATAATCTAGAGGCAACTGGAAGAAAAGGGTCCGCGGATGGGAGCCACGTCTCACATGTTGTCTTGCCGCGCCCATCGTCGACCGAACATGGCGGCAGAGGTTTACCTGGCGCAACGATATCGAGTCACTTTAATCCCGTGGTCGGGCGGATGATCGAGACTATTCCCGGCGGGAAGTCCGACGAGTTTGCCGAAAACCATCGCCGGCCGCGTGGTACGGGGGCTCATTGTGTAGTGAGGCATCATCTACGACGGCCTACAACGCACTGATAGGGAGCTAGAAGAACAACAGTGACTGTCACCCAACCGTCGTCACCTCCACTCTCGCCCGAGTTGATTGCAAAGTTCAAGAAGATAGTCGGCGAGAAGTACGCGGTAACTGATGCAGCCGACATCGAGCCTTACGTCACCGAGGAGCGCAATCTGTTCCACGGCCGCTCGCCGCTGGTGCTGCGCCCGGGCTCGACCGCGGAAGTCTCCGCAATCTGCAAGCTCGCCTCGGAGCACAAAATCGCGCTGGTGCCGCAGGGCGGCAACACCGGGCTCGTCGGCGGCCAGATGCCGCACAATGGCGAGGTGGTGGTGTCGCTGCGGCGACTCGACAAGATCCGCGAGGTCGACACCGCCTCCAACACCATGACCTGCGAGGCCGGCGTGGTGCTGCAAGTCGCGCAGCAGAAGGCGTCCGGTGTCGACCGGTTGTTTCCGCTCTCGCTCGGCGCCGAGGGCAGCTGCACCATCGGCGGCAATCTCTCCACCAATGCCGGCGGCACCGCCGCGCTCGCCTATGGCGTGGCGCGCGAGATGGCACTGGGGGTGGAGGTGGTACTCGCCGACGGGCGCGTGCTCAACGTGCTGTCCAAGCTGAAGAAGGACAACACCGGCTACAATCTGCACAACCTCTTCATCGGCGCGGAAGGCACGCTCGGCATCATCACGGCGGCGACGCTCAAACTGTTTCCGAAGCCACGGGCGGTCGAGACCGCTTATGTCGGACTGAAATCACCGGCGGCGGCCTTGAAGCTGTTGACGATCGCGCAGGGCGAAGCCGCCAACGCGCTGACGAGCTTTGAATTGCTGTCGGAGATGGCGGTCGACTTCTCGGTGCGCCACGGCATCGACGTGCGCGATCCGCTCCAAGAAACGCATCCCTGGTACGTGCTGATGGAACTGTCTTCTCCGAGCGACGATGCCCGCACGCCGCTGGAGACGATCCTCGGCCGCGCGATGGAAGAGGAGATCGTCGACGACGCCGTGATCGCGGCCAGCCTCGCCCAGCGCAACAATTTCTGGAAGCTGCGCGAGGAAATGTCGGCGGCGCAGAAGCCGGAGGGCGGCTCAATCAAGCACGACATCTCGGTGCCGGTCGTCGCCGTGCCGGCATTCATCGAGGAGGCGAACGCCGCGGTAGTGAAGCTGATCCCCGGCGCGCGGCCGGTTCCGTTCGGTCATCTCGGCGACGGCAATCTGCACTACAATGTCAGCCAGCCGATCGGCGCCAACACGGCCGATTATCTGGCGCGCTGGCACGACGTCAACGCCGTGGTGTTCGAGATCGTGCTGCGCATGGGCGGCTCGATCTCGGCCGAGCACGGCATCGGCGTGCTCAAGCGCGACGAGCTCCCCGAGGTGAAGGACAAGGTTGCGATCGAGTTGATGCGGTCCGTCAAAGCCATGCTCGATCCGCTCGGTATCATGAACCCTGGCAAGGTTCTCTAAGAAGAGCAAACGCGGTGTCCTCTCGACTGCCGCCAGCTTCACCATTCCACAGTTTCGACCGCCTCCGAGATGGCGGCCTCGGGGCTTGTGGTCGCGAGCTGAACCGAGCTATGGCCGTTGTGCCGCTTGCGTTCCGTCAAGTACGGGTGCGAGGCTTGGAGCCAATATCGTCTAAAACAGGCGAACGCTGTCGGTTTGGAAAGAGAGATACACCAAATCGGGCTGGGTAAGCTATCGCCGGATGCGGCCACCTCCTCGAGGCATTGCTACAGATTAGGCCGTCCCGCGCGGATAATGCCCCGGCAGAGGCGCAGAGCGTCGCTGCGATCGGAAGATTTGGGTGAGCTCGTCGCGGAATGGACCGGCAGCCAAGCAGCACCGCCCCAAGCGTGCGGTTTATCCCTGCCTGACGGCCGGAGCAACGTCTCGCCCATGGATCAGCAGGTTACTCATTTCCGGAATGCGCCGCTTCCTCGGTGACGCCTTGATATTTTCCTCCCCACCCACCACAACCAAGTTGCTCGAGACAGTTACTTGAATCAACGTACGCCGCCGAAGATCCGGTCAAGGACATTCTTCTCCTCAACAAGAGTAGCGCCTTTTTCACGCCTTCAGAAGGACGAAAATATCGACTCAATCTGGAGGGCCGTGAGCGTCAGTTACCGTTTCGTAGGCGATTGAGTTACATCGGGACTTCTGCAAGAGCTGCATTCACCGCGGCTCCTTCACGATCATATCGCCATATGCAAGAACCTCACGAGCGGCTCTCAGAGCTACTGCACCACGCTTGCAATAATAGTCTGTCGCGCCGATGCCAGCTTCTGCATTGGCCTTGGCAAAGACGCTGTGGCCGACAGCCACGCTTTCGGAGGATCCAGCCGCCAGACCCAAGCGGTATTTCTGCGGCTTGATCTCTTCGGAGACGCCGCGCTTCACCGGGATTTCCTTGCTTCGATCTTTCTAGTCGAAAGGCCAGCGCAGGCCACCGATGCATGGTGCGCACCAAAAGCCGCAAAATTTTAGCAATTTTTATGTGACTGCGCAGGATTCCACCGAGACCAGGGAGCCGATCATGAAATGGCCGAGAGGGCAGACCGACCCGCCGGCTATCGTTGTAGGCGCTCGGGCACAATTGATTGCAGACCGTGAGCTCCATTCTAACGCATGGCTTTAGCACTGGTCGGGGCAGAGTCTTTTCCGACGGAAATCGCGCGCGGATCGAGCAGGCAGTGCAGGATGGCCGGTTTGCCCGAAGCGAGTGCACACTCGAAAGCTGGCCCGAACTCTTGGGTGCGTTCGACCCGTTCGCCGTAACCGCCGAAAGCCCTGGCGTACAGAGCGAAATCGGGATTTTGTAGCTGCGTACCGATTACGCGGCCCGGATATTCGCGCTCTTGGTGCATGGGAATCGTGCCATATTGGCTGTTGTCAATGAGGATAACAATAATCGCAGCGCTATATCGCACGGCAGTCGAAAATTCTTGCCCGTTCATCAGAAAACATCCGTCGCCGGCGAATGCTACGATGACGCGATCGGGAAATTGGCGTTTCGCCAGCACCGCAGCCGGCATCCCGTAGCCCATCGAGCCTGAAGTCGGTGCAAGCTGCGCTGCGAACGCATGGAATCGATGGTGCCGATGCAGCCACCCGGTATAATTACCGGCGCCATTACAGATGATCGCGTTTGTGGGGAGTCGATCGCGCCACCATGCTACGATCTTGCCATATTGGAAGGGGCCCGGCAGCTCGCGGGGCGTCTCGGTCCACTTTACGTACTCGCAATTAGCTTTCGCGGCTTCGCCCGCCCAGGCGGGAGCAGCCGCCGGCCTGAGTGTATCGACGGCTGAGCAAAGGCGATCGGGCTCGCTTGAATCGCGAGCGTCGGCTGATAAACGCGACCAAGCTCTTCCGCGCCGGGATGCACATGCACCCACCAACTGCTTGGTCGCCGAGGGAACATCGAGCAACGTATACGACAACGATGGCATCTCCGACATCCGGCCGCCGATCAAGAGGATAAGGTCGGCGTCCGTGATACGTGCCTTCAGGCGAGGATCAGGCCCGACGCCCAGATCGCCGGCATAGTTGGGATGACCGGCGTCGAACAGCGACGCGCGGCGAAATGAGGTTGCGACCGGCAGATCGAAGCGCTCCGCAAACCGCGCAATGCGTTTACTTGCCGCCTCATCCCAACCCGATCCACCGAGGATGACGAATGGCGCTTTCGCCTTCGAGAGCAGCATGCCAAGCTGCTCGATGTCCGGCGGCGCAGGCCAGCTTAGCGCCGCGTCCACACTAGGTGCGTCGCTCACAGCGGCCTTTTCGGTCAGTATATTTTCGGGTAGCACAATTACCACGGGGCCGCGGCGGCCCTGCATGGCAACGCGAAAGCCGCGCGCAGCCAGCTCTGGAATGCGATCTGGACGATCGATCTCAACCACCACTTTGCCATGGTGCAAAACACGGCTTTGTAGTCGATCTCCTGAAAGGCCTCGTGCTCGCGCATAGTGCTACCGACCTGTCCGACGAACAGGATCATTGGCGTCGAATGCTGCATCGCAATGTGCACGCCGTGGCTGGCATTGGTCGCGCCAGGACCTCGCGTGACAAAGCAGATGCCGGGCCGGCCCGTGAGCTTGCCATAAGCATCCGCCATCATCGCTGCACCGCCTTCGGCGCGGCAGATCATGACGTCGATATTCGTATCATGCAGCGCGTTGAGCGCTGCGAGATAGCTCTCGCTAGGCACACAAGTCACACGGTCGACGCCTTGCAAGACCAGTTGGTCGATAAGAATCTGGCCGCCAGTTCGCAAATTGGTTTTCGCTTCGCTTGGTTGGTTCATTGTAGTTCCTTTCGGGCAGAGGGAAGCGATTATGGGACGGTCACGATGATGCGCTGTGATCGAGCGTGGCGCCAGAATGTGGACGGCTTCTGTGCAGGCAGAGTGCGGAATGCGCCGAAAGCGTCGTCGCGGGCGCAGTGGTCATCCCACGATCAACAAGCGACGACTTGACGTTGAAAATGCCGACGCCGGGGTGGACCGGGTAGCCCGAGCGGAGCGCATCGATCGTCGCCGCTTCACCGACTTGCGTGGCTAGTGCCGAATCGCTGCAGTATGCTGCGGATTCGCTCGTGCGCCTCCCGCTCCGCGTCGCAGAGTTTAGACTCGCTATGCATCGCGTAGCGCGGCTTGACCTGCCGCTCGGCATTCGACAAAAAGCAGTTGGCGCGTGTGCATCCGGTTTCGAGCCTTGATTGGCGCCCGTGCGCTGGACGCCGTCCTACGCACAAAATATCTTGTGATGAAAAGCGAAATCGGCCGGTTTCTGCTCGCGGTGAATATCTCGGCTAATTTTTCCAGATCGGCGGAGGAATTCCTCGTGAGAATTGACGTGCGGGGCCGTCCAGTTGCTCCCAGCTCAAGTTTTGGGTTTGAACATCCCCGCGTGCGGCTTTAAGCAGAGCAAGCTAGTTAGCTCCGCGAGGCTGAATGTACTCAAGTAGATTTTACCGCCTGCCCTTTTTGCCATAGCGTCGCTATAGCTGGCTGTCGAAGCCGATCAGCGGGCAGAATTGGGATCTTTAATTCGATCGGCGGCTACCACTGCGGCAGTACGCGAAAGAGCCCTATAATCAAGCGCTGCCCAATTGTCGGGCTGGCGGAAAACCGCATATTCGCAACGGGCCTGCCTATCGCAATACGGTTCATCGCGGCACTCGGGCCTTCCCAGAAGGTTGAGCCTGGGGCCAATTGTGCCACGCAGCTGTCGTTGCGGCACCTGGATGCTTTAGGAGTTGCTCTTCACGAGCCGACAGAGACGCACTGCGAAGAAACGTATGAGTGCTCGCGACTCGCTGTCCCAATCGCTCCGCCCAACCCGAGGTCGACGGCTAATTGAGCCGGCCGACCCCGCGAGACGGTGGAAGGTCAGTAATTGACCAGAAGGTCACGCGAGACGCTGCTCAGCGACTTCGCGCCGTTCTCGGTCACGCGGACAGTCTCACTGAAGATGTAACCGTCATCCCTCTCCCAAATGCCGATGAGGACGTGGAAAGTCATGTTGGGTTCAATTACGGTGTGGTCGTCGGCCTGGAAGCTGCCTCCGCCGTCGACCCAATCGATTCCGATGGAGTAACCGCTCCTGGACTCTTTACGTACACCATAAGGTTTAAAGGCGCGCTGGAAAGCTTGCCAAGCATCCGAGCATTTTACTCCCGGCCGTATTACTTCGAGCTGCGCGAGGAAGCCGTCCAATGCGGCTTGATGTAGGTGCCGCGCCCGAGCGGGGGGCTCACCCAAAAATACCGTTCGTGACAAGGCACAGGCATACCGGTGGCGGAAGGCGCCCATCTCGAAATTTGTCTGACAGCCGATCTTATAGCTCGCGTCGGACCACTTGAGATGCGGTGCAGTGGCAGGAGAGCCAACAGGCATAGTTGGAAAGCGGCAAACCCCGCCGGGGAATTCGGGTGTGCCTTTGCACAAAGCATTCATAATGGCGGCGCCTACGTCGCACTCGCGCGCACCGACAGCGATCTCGAGCCGGCCTACCTGCATGGCCCTATCTACGATTTTTCCGGCCTGCTCCATGTAGGCGAGCTCGGCCGGTGACTTTATCGTTTTCTGTTTAGAGATCATGCCATCGGCGTCGACGGACTTCGATAGGTCGAGGTTGCTGGCGAGAGCGGCATGGGCCTTCACTCCAAACATCTTAGCCGTCAGCTCAACCCCGATTCGGTTCGACTTAGTACGCTCGCGGATCAGATTGGCGATCGGCTGCCAGGCCGTCCGCTGGCTCGAGCCAATGTATTTTTCGGGATAAGTGAGAATGCGCGAGTGCGGCAGGTAGGAGCTGGCCGTTGCGCATGTGAAATCCATCTCGCGCAAGATCAACCAAGGATCTTCCTCGTCTTGACACACGAGAGCCAGCTGCGGAACATAATCCGACATTCCGTCATAGCCAGTCAGATAGTTCATATTTGGCTCGTTCAGGACAAGCAGCGTGTCCATGCCGCGCGCCGCCATTTGCTGACGCAGCCGAGTGGTGCGCTCGCGGTATTCCTGTTGACTAAATGCGGGCACGAACAGCGTTCTCCTTGTCAGATTACGTTTGTACGACGGCGATGTACCGCCGTTGCTATACTCGAAAACTTAACATGTGCGGACGCGTAAAAACCGCGAATACCCACGACTTTCGCCCAAATCCTGCATGATACGAGTTTGAAGGTGTTGGATGGTAGACGCAGCGGCGACCCAGGCGCGCGTCGTATCCGCAGCTTAGATTCAACTGCGATGTGCCTCACATTCGCCTGTCCTCGATGAGGGCACCGATTGCTGAGGCAGGCCTGCGGCCCGTTTCCTCATCGCCATTGCCGAGCACACCACAGAACGCGGCTGCCGTTACGAGAGGGGCACCATTCTGCTCACCAGGAGACACCGCGTCCGCGGTGGGGCTCGGTTATAGCGCGACAATCTGACCAGTAAGTGCACTTCATCCTGATCGCCGCGCGGCACGCCCCCCCTTCGTTTGCTTTGGATCACCTTGTTATTAATCCTGCGAACATGATCGGGGTTGTTTAAGAGACGATGGACGCATGGGCTGTTTTAGGAGCTCAAAGTATTTTAGCTATCCAAAAAGGGGCATGGAACGATTGCTCCGCAACGAGTACGGCCGGTCTATGGTCTTCAGTCCGGAGCAAACAACCGCGCCATGCTTGCAGACGTTCGCGATCATCTCGTCGGGCAGATAGTGCCCCGGATTCCGGGTCGCGTCTTGATGACTGGCCGCGATAGGACGAGACGGAAGATTGACGCGGCGCTGAAGGCGAAGATCGCGCTGGAGGCGCTGCGGGAGCATGCGACGGTGGACGATCTGGCGCGGCGCTATCAGGTGCCCCGAACCAGATTTACGCCTCGAAGAAGCAGGTTCTGGATCAGGCAGCGCTGACGTTCGAGAGCGGCAGCGACGACTGCGCAGCCGGGCACGAGCGAGAGATTGAGAAGCTACACGCCAAAATCGGCCAGTTAATCATCGAGCGGGATCTTTAGCGAAGAGGTCCGGAAGATGAGCGCCCGGATCGCCGCGTGCTCGTCGACCGCAACCTTGGAGAGCTGTCGGTGCGCCGGCAGTGCCAGCTGCTCGGCGTCGCCGCTCAAGGGTCTATCGGCCGCGACATGCCGCCATCGACGACGATGGTCCGGTGCTAATGCGGCGGATCGATGAACTGCTCACGAGTTGGCCGTTCCTCGGCTCGCCGCAGGGGGCGGCGGTGCTGCGGGGCGAGAGCCATGCCATCAATCGCCAGCGCGTGCAGCGACTGATGCAAGATGGGGATCGAGGCGCTCGGGCCGAGCCCCGCAACAGCAAGCCCGCCCCGGGGGAACAAGATCTCCCCCTATCTGCTGCGAGGCGTCGCGATCTGGTGCGTCGACATCACCTACAGTGCGCCTCGCTCCGAGAAATTGGGGGGCATATGTTTGGAATGCATTGAGAAAGGAGGAATTTGACGCGCCTGCTTCCTGCTGTGGGGAAGCATAAGCCCAAGCGGCGGTGACCTGCTGTCAACTGGCAGGGTGACGTAGCCCACAGGTAAAGGGCACTGAGGCGAAACCGTTACGCCGAGATGGTTCCTTGAGGCTAAGTATAGGAGGGTTGAGGAACACGAACCGGTTCCGCCGACACGGTTCAGCAGGGGGAAAGCTGAATGGTGTCGAAGGATATGTGGCGGGAGACACCCGAACGCGACCGGAGCGTAGATGTAAGGCGTCTTGCGTGGGCCGAGGGGGAGAACGCAGCCAAACCCGAGGCAACGGCATCGACTTGCAGCAAGCAAGGGAAAAGACTGCGACCGGCAACGTCACCGATGCGCTGGTAGTCCAACATATGAACGAGGCAAGGCATGAGCGGAATGGCAAGGGAGTCGACCCTGATGTCCGTCATGCTGGCAGAGCTCCCATAGTAGTCCGAGGCTGGGAAAGCCGGTCACTGGCGAAGGGGACCAGTTTGACTTGCTTGGAGTGCACGTGATCTAACCTAATGAGGTGAAGACCTTTGATAATCAGTGAAATGCAGCACAAGCTCGCGACGTGGGCGCGGCCGATCAGACCCGCCGGTTTGATCGATTGCTCCGGCTCATCACCGACAGGAATTGGCTTGCTGAGGCGGCCCGAACTGTCCTGGCGTCGAAGGGCGCCAATACACCAGCTCTTGACGGAATGGACAAGCGACGACTTGCTGCTGTTCTGGAGCGCCATCTGGATCGGCTGCGCGTGGCGCTGTTGGACGGCACTTGCCGCCCAACGCCGGTCAAGCGAATCCATATCCCGAAGACCAACGGCAAGTTGGGCATACCGATCCTGCTGGACCGCATCGTCCAGCGGGCGGTGCTGATGGCCATGGAGCCGATCTGGGAGAGCGACTTCCACTCTGGTTCCTACGGCTTCCGTCCCGAACGCAGTGTTCATCACGCGGTTCGTACAGTGAGGATGCAGTCGCAGGATGCCTCTGACTCGAAGGGGCGCTGGATCATCGAAGGTGATCTGGCGAGCTACTTCGACACTGTCCATCATCAGCTGCTCCTGAAATGCGTACGACGTCGCATCAGGAACCTGCGATTCATTGATCTGCTCTGGCGCATTCTCAAAGCCGGTGACGTTGAGCGTGGCTTATTCTTCGCAGCAAGTGAGGGCGTTCCGCAAGGCGGTGTTCTGGCTCCCTGAACGCAAAA
>NZ_VSTH01000111.1 GCF_008123965.1 Bradyrhizobium hipponense
AAAAGCAACTGTAATGCTAAGCCGAAGAGCGCCTCAGCCGCCGTGATGTCCGCTGTCGCTGGTAAACCGGACGCCGAGCTGAACTTGCCTCGACCGCAGCTTTTGACCCGAAGCCGAAGTCGGATTTGCCGATCGGCATCAATCTTTACCTGGCAGCCGCGCGTCCACAGCGCCAGCGGGGCCTGCCCGCACCGCTGGCGCCGTTCACTTAGGCGGCGCGAACGTAGCCGTAGCGCAGGTTCGAGGGTTGCTTCGCAGCTTGTGCGTACTCATTCTTGAGCGCCGCGAGGCGGTCCTCGGAAAAGGCGGGCATCCTGGTGTTATCGGCCGCCTTCAGCTTGATCTTGTAAAGCCTGGTGGCATTGCCCGCGAAGATCAGCTGCTTGGTTGCGCTGTTGGCGTCGCCGAGCGGCGCAAAGCCGTACTTCTTCTGCATGTCCTCGGGGATTTCGAGCCGGCGCAGCGCCTCGATCTGCCACTGCGGAGAGCCGTACCAGACCGAGTCGGTGCCCCACATCACGTGGTCGACCCCCATGCCCTTGATCAGCGTGCCAAGCAGCCCGGCGCAGAACTTCGGATGTGCCACCGCCGAGTTGGCAAAAGACGTGCCGAGCTCAGCATAGACATTGGTGACGCCGAACTTCTGCGGGATTTCCGCGAGATCCGAGGCCCACTGGATGCGGCCGGTCTGCTCGAACTCCGCCCACGCCTTGTCCGGCAGCTCGAGGAACGGCCGCAGCGCCGAGTGATAGATCACGAAGTTCATCTGCGGCCAATCCTTCGCAGCCTTTCCGATGTCCCACGCCGTTGCGTATTCCCACACGCCCGCGAACGATTTTTCGTAGTCGGGCGGCAGCAATCCCTTGTGGATGCACAGCGTATTGATGCCGGCCTTCACCGCTTTCTCGTAGAACGGATACATCACCTGTTCGTCGTCGAGCCGCCATGGGAACTTCGACGGCGCCAGCGGGTCACCGATCGTGTACGACTTCCAGGAATCCGGCTTATAGACCTCTATCGCCTTGTCGACCTCATCCATCCAGCCGGGTTGCTTGGGGGTGATGACGGAGTGCGCCAGCAGGCGCCGGGAGCCAGCGAAGTCGTTGATCAGCTCGCGCGCCTTGACGATCTGCTCGTTGGACAGGAGCCACCAGCTTGGGTCGTCGAACGGCGCGCCGCTCAGTAGCGCCATGTTGGTGTCGCTGTCGTAGTAGACCTCTTTCACGTAATTCTGGAACTTGTAGCGGGCGAGCGAGGAGACGCCTTCCTCCTTCATCTTCGGGTTCCAGTGCTGGCTCGCGAACTTGCCCAGGTCCAAGAGCTCCGCGTGGTTGAAGTCGTCGCGCACGAAATGGGTCTGGACATCGAAGATGAACTGCCCGGCGAGGCTTTGTGCGCGCGTCAGCATCAGCTCGGGCTCATGGGCCTCGGCGGGCGTGACCTGAAACACGTTGCCGTAGATGTCGTTCATGGCGAGGAAGGCCGCCGCCATGCCGCAGCTCGTGTGCAGGAACTGCCTGCGGCTCAAGCCGAGGTGCTTGCCGTTCACGTCGGCGAGCTCGTTGATCCGTGCTTCGACCTTCTTCTGGATGGCGCTCTGCGGGGGCGGGAGATACTCGCCGTTGGAAACAATCTGAGTCGGAATCGGCGTTGCCGCCGATGCCGCCTCTGCGCCCGCGACGAGACGCTGTTCTCGCTCACTAAGCCAGGTGCTCATTATTCTCCTCCCTTTTGTTGGCCATTGATAGTGCGGAACGGTGCGCGCATAAAGCTGCGCGCTTGACCACTCCCGACAAGTGTGGTGGACGCGATTAGGCGTACCCTCCTGTCCAGCTACGCATGAAGTCACTCAATCGCTTCGTCCTACGAGAGCTCAGACACACTCGAAAAACGACTTGCCGTGGTGGCGTATCACCGCTGAATTCAACGCTCAAACGTTCATTGGCGCAAGCGATGTAGTCCGACAGCCACACTGCCCAAACGCTGCACCACTACGACTGCCAGGTTTTGCCGGGATGAGCGCGTGGCGCTGACATGGGTTGTCGAACAAGGGCGTGATGTCGGATTCTGGCCCCTCAGCGAAGTAGCGGCGCCTCTCGTTGAGGTCCGCTCAGTGAGGCACGGCGGACGAGATTTGCTCAGGTTGTGTTCTTCGCATTTCGCGCCGTTGACGAAGGGCGGAGCGTCTCCGCTCCGCCCGAACAAGAGTTCGGCGTTAACCACAGCTAACGGTTTCAGTCTGAGCAACATCGCTTCGAAGTTTCTTAAATTTTGCCGGGTACCTCTTCCAGGCAATGGTGACCTGGGGAAAGATATGAGTAAGCGGGCCAAGCGTGGAAAGGCAGAGACGCTCGCACTGCCAATGGTCGCGAGAGTTGCAATTGGCGCCGTAGCCGTCGTCGGAGTGGCGTACAGTTTGCTGTCTCGCCCGGCGAGCGTGCAACCGACACGGAAGCCGTCCGCGCCCCAAGCCCAGGCGTCGTCAACTCCGGTTTATGTGGCAACTCCGGTTCATGCATCGGCGCCAGCTACGATTCCGGCCGCGGCGCCTCTGGTCGAACCGCCAAAAGCCGCTGATGGTCCCGGAGCATTCGTCCGGCAGGTGGTTGACTACGCCAGCCGCCAGACGCCGGGCACCGTGATCATCGATACCGGAAACACATTCCTTTATTTCGTTCTGAACGACAGGCAAGCAATGCGCTACGGTATCGGTGTCGGCCGCGAGGGTTTCACATGGTCCGGTGAGCAGGCCGTGGCCCGTAAAGCAGAATGGCCGGATTGGCATCCGCCTGCGGAGATGGTCTCGCGTCAGCCTTATTTGCCGCGGTTCATGGCGGGCGGTCCCGGCAACCCGCTCGGCGCTCGGGCGATGTATCTAGGCGAGACGGAATATCGAATTCACGGCACCAACAATCCCGATACGATCGGGAAGCGGGTCTCGTCCGGCTGTATCCGGCTGACCAATGACGACGTCGTGGACCTCTATGAGCGGGTGAAGATCGGAGCGAAGGTGATCGTGCTTCCGGCAACCGCTGCCCGTCGACCCTCCCCCGGAGCGCCGACCGACGCCGCTTTCCGATTGCCGGACCCGGTATCGCCGCCGAAGCGGCCCTCGGCGGCCAACGCGCAGATGCCGTCATCCGGACCGAAGATCGCCGAGGCTCAGTAACTCGGTCCTCCGTCCTCGGTCTGCGTCCCAATTCCGTCGGTCCCTATCGCTAGGGACAGACGCCGGCAGTGGAGTTCGCTAGTCTGTCCTGAAGCACACGAATCCAGGGGAGACGCGCTTGAGCACCGCGCCGCGCATCGACATCGACCCCACAACGTTCTGGGCCGATCCCTATCCGATGCTCGCGACAATGCGCAAGGAAGCGCCCATCGCTTTCGTGCCGCAGCTCGGCTCGACGCTGCTCACCTGCCGCGACGACATCTCGATGTCCGAGAAGCAGATCGACGTGTTCTCCTCGCACCAGCCCGCCGGCCTGATGAACCGCCTGATGGGCCACAACATGATGCGCAAGGACGGCGAGGCGCATCAGGTCGAGCGCCGCGCGATGTTTCCGACGGTGTCGCCGAAGACGGTGAAGGCGCACTGGACCGCGCAGTTCCAGGCCCATGCCGATCGCATCATCGCCGCGATCGAGCCGGGGCGGATCGATTTCATGCGCGACTTCGCGCTGCCGTTCTCCGGCGAATGCCTGAAGTCGATCACCGGCCTCACCAACATCGGCTTTGGGGACATGGATGCGTGGTCGCAAGGCATGATCGAGGGTATCGCCAATTACGGCGGCGATCCCGCCGTCGAGGCGCGCTGTCATGCGGCGACATCAGGCATCGATGCTGCGATCGACGACATGCTGCCGGTGATGCGCAAGAATCCAGACCAGAGCATCCTCGGCGTCCTCGTCGCCTCCGGCATGCCGATGGAGAGCGTGCGCGCCAACGTCAAGCTCGCGATCTCCGGCGGTCAGAACGAGCCGCGCAAGGCCATCGCCGGCACAATGTGGGCGCTGCTGAGCCATCCCGAGCAGCTCGATCTCGTGCGCAAGGGCGAAGTCTCCTGGCTTCAGGCTTTCGAGGAATACGCCCGCTGGATTTCGCCGATCGGCATGTCGCCGCGGCGCATCGCAAAGCCGTGGAGCATTCGTGACGTGTCGTTCGAAACCGACGAGCGCGTATTCCTGATGTTCGGCTCGGCCAATCGCGACGAGAAGCATTTTGAGCGCGCCGACCAGTTCGACGTGCGGCGCGATACCTCAAAGAGCGTCGCGTTTGGTGCCGGCCCGCATTTCTGCGCCGGCGCCTGGGCCTCGCGCGCCATGATCGCGGACGTCGCACTGCCCACCGTGTTTGCACGCGCAAAACAGCTCGAACTCGCCGACGACGAGCCCGTGCGGATCGGCGGCTGGGCGTTCCGCGGCTTGCTGAATCTGCCGGTTCGCTTGCACTAGTTCGTTCACGCTGCCGCGACTTGTCGTGGCTTCACATTCGCGTGCGGAAAAATTCCATCCTTATTCACTCCGCCGATTGAAAGATTAATCATGCGCGCCGCACGCGCGGCAGTGCGCGCATCGCTATTTTCCCAGGCGTCTCGACACCTCCGATAACCCGCACCATCATTCCCGAACGCGAATGAAGGACGGCCGCGCGCGGCCGGGAGTGTTGAATGCAGCGTCGGGACTTTCTCAAATTTTCCGCTGGAACGGCAGCTGCAGCTGCGTTTGCTGCGCGCGCCAGCGCGCAATCGGGCGTGAAGGAAATTCGTGTCGGCTATCAGAAGAACGGCGTGCTGGTCATCACGCGCCAGCAAGCCACCTTGGAAAAACATTTCACCCCGCAGGGCATCGAGGTGAAATGGGTCGAGTTCTCGTCGGGCCCGCCGATGATGGAGGCGATGAATGTCGGCGGCGTCGATTACGGCGCGGTCGGCGATTCCCCGCCGGTGTTTGCCCAGGCCGCGGGCGCCGCGATCGTCTATGCCGCCGGCCAGCCGATCACCAACGGCTCGGGCATCCTGGTGCCGAAGGATTCGCCGATCAGGTCGCTCTCCGAGCTGAAAGGCAAGCGCGTCGGCTTCACCAAGGGTTCCAGCGCCCATAATATTGTGGTGCTGACGCTGGAGAAGGCCGGGCTGACCTATGCGGACATCACCCCGGTCTATCTGACGCCGCCGGACGCCGGCCCTGCCTTCGCCAATGGCAGCATCGAGGCCTGGGCGATCTGGGATCCGTATTTTGCGATCGGCGAGACCAAGCAGAACGGCCGCATCCTGATCAATTCGCGCGAGGTCACCAAGACCAATTCCTTCTACATCGCCAACCGCGATTTCGCCAAAAACCACGGCGCCATCCTGCAACAGATCGTCGACGTCACCACAGCGACCGCAAAATGGGCCGAGCAGCATCGCGACGAGGTTGCGAAATCGCTGGCTGCGGTGACCGGCATCCCGCTCGATATCCAGACCATCGCCGCCAACCGCTCGAACTTCGTGGTCGGTCCCGTCACCGACGACATCATCGCAACCCAGCAGGGCGTCGCCGATCGCTTCTACAAGCTCGGCCTGATCCCGAAGCCGATCGTCATTCGCGACATCGTCTGGCACAGCACGGCGACCTGACCGTGCCGACCCGTCTTCCCATTCACAAGGGTTTGAACATGAGGCGTCTCATTCAGCGTCTGATCGCCGCCATTGTGCTGTCGATCGGCATCGTCGCCGCCGCGGTCGGCACGTCCTACGGCCAG
The DNA here is from genome assembly GCF_008123965.1 of Bradyrhizobium hipponense. Taxonomy (GTDB): domain Bacteria; phylum Pseudomonadota; class Alphaproteobacteria; order Rhizobiales; family Xanthobacteraceae; genus Bradyrhizobium; species Bradyrhizobium hipponense. The sequence continues at coordinate 5,743 of NZ_VSTH01000111.1, forward strand.
GACAAGGTCGTTAGCATCGGCTACCAGAAATACGGCAAGCTGGTGCTCTTGAAGAGCAAGGGCACGCTGGAGCCGAAGCTCGCGGCCGACGGCTACAAGGTGGTGTGGACCGAATTTCCGTCCGGCCCGCCGCTGCTCGAAGCACTCAATGTCGGCGCGATCGATTTCGGCAATACCGGCGAAGCCCCGCCGATCTTCGCGCAGGCCGCCGGCGCGCCGATCCAGTATGTCGCCTATGAGCCACCGGCGCCGAAGGGCGAGGCGATCCTGGTGCCCAAAGACAGCCCACTGAAATCGGTCGCCGATCTCAGGGGTAAGAAGGTCGTGCTGAACAAGGGGTCCAACGTTCACTATCTCCTGGTCAAGGCGCTGGAGAAGGCGGGCGTCAAATACTCCGAGATCGAGCCGGTGTTCCTGGCTCCGGCCGATGCGCGCGCCGCCTTCGAGCGCGGCGCGGTGGACGCCTGGGTGATCTGGGATCCGTTCCAGGCCGCCGCGGAAGCAGCCACCGGCGCGCGCACGCTCGCTGACGGCAGCAACATCGTCGCGAACTACCAGTTCTATTTCTCCTCGAAGAAGTTCCTCGAAGCCAACCCGAACATCGTCGATGCCGTGCTGGCCGAGCTCAGCGCAGTCGACGATTGGGCAAAGGGCGACATCCATGCGGTGGCCGAGCAACTGGCGCCGTCGATCGGACTGCCGGTCCCCGTGGTCGAGGTCGCGCTGAAGCGGCAGTCCTACGGCATCAAGGTGATCACCGATGCCGTGATGGCCGACCAGCAGCAGGTTGCGGACGCGTTCCTGGCGCTGGGCCTGATCCCGAAAGCAATCAAGATTTCCGACGTGGCGCGGAGGCCAGGATCATGAGCAAGACCATCAGCAACAAGACCACGAGCAAGCAAGCCAACGCCAACATCCTCTGGTTCCTGCCGACCCACGGTGACGGCCGCTATCTCGGCACCGGCATCGGCGGCCGCGAGGTCAACTTCAACTATCTGCGCCAGATCGCTCAGGCCGCCGACCACCTCGGCTATTACGGCGTGCTGCTGCCGACCGGGCGATCTTGCGAGGATTCCTGGATCGTCGCCTCCAGCGTCGCCCCCTTCACTGAGCGGCTGCGCTATCTCGTGGCGGTCAGGCCCGGTCTGCAATCCCCGAGCGTTGCGGCGCGCATGACCGCGACGCTCGACCGGATCACAGGAGGCCGGCTCCTCGTCAACGTCGTCACCGGCGGCGATCCCGTCGAGAACAAGGGCGACGGCATTTTCCTCGGGCATGACGAGCGCTACGAAGTCACCCGGGAGTTCCTCAACGTCTATAGCGACCTGCTCGCCGGCAAGACCGTCAATGTCGAGGGCAAGCACATCCGCATCGAGGACGGCAAGCTGCTGTTTCACCCCGTGCAGTCGCCGCGCCCGCCGCTCTATTTCGGCGGTTCGTCAAATGCCGGCATCGACGTCGCCGTCGACGCGGTCGACAAATATCTCACCTGGGGCGAGCCGCCGGCGAAGGTTGCGGAAAAGATCGCGAACGTGAGGGAGGTCGCCAGCGCGCGCGGCCGCAGGCTCTCCTTTGGCATCCGGCTTCATGTGATCGTCCGCGAGACCAATGAAGAGGCCTGGCGCGCCGCCGATGAGCTGATCAAGCATGTCAGCGACGAGACCATCGCGACCGCGCAGAAGAATTTTGCGCGGATGGATTCAGTCGGCCAGCAGCGCATGGCGCAGCTCCATGGCGGCAAGCGCGACAAGCTCGAGATCGCCCCGAACCTGTGGGCCGGCGTCGGCCTCGTGCGCGGCGGCGCCGGCACGGCGCTGGTCGGCGACGCCCAGACGGTGGCGGCCCGCATCAAGGAGTATCAGGATATCGGCATCGATACTTTCATCATGTCGGGCTATCCGCATCTCGAGGAGGCCTATCGCTTCGCCGAACTGGTGTTCCCGCTGCTCTCGCTCGATCACGGCAGCAACGTGACGCGACTGCATCCCAACAACGGTCCGTTCGGCGAGACCGTCGGCAGCGATTTCCGTCCGCAGCACAAGGTGTCGCAATCATGAGCCTGATCGACAGCGTTTCGCTTCCGCGCAGCTTCCGCCTGCCGCACGTCGACGGCCTGGTCCAGTGGATCGTGCCGCTCGCCATCATCGCGATCTGGCAAGTGGCGAGCATTACCGGCTTGGTGCCAACGCGGGTGCTGCCGGCGCCGAGCGACGTCGGGCTCGCCGGCTGGAAGCTGCTGCTCTCCGGCGAGCTCGTGCGCAACATCTGGGTCTCGTTCTGGCGCGCCTCGACCGGCTTCCTGATCGGCGGCAGCATCGGCTTCGCATTCGGGCTGGCCAACGGCCTGTCGCAGCTCTCGGCCAGGCTCACCGACACCACGCTCCAGATGGTGCGCAACGTGCCGCATCTCGCGCTGATCCCGCTGGTCATCCTCTGGTTCGGCATCGACGAGAGCGCCAAGCTGTTCCTGGTAGCGCTTGGCGTGTTCTTCCCGATCTATCTCAACACGCTGCATGGCATCCGCACCGTCGATCCGCAGCTGATCGAGATGGGCCGGATCTACGGCATGAGCGACGGCGAATTGTTTCGCCGCGTGATCTTCCCGGGCGCGCTGCCCTCGATCTTCGTCGGCATCCGCTTCGCGCTCGGCATCATGTGGCTGACCCTGATCGTCGCCGAGACCATCGCGGCCTCGTCCGGCCTCGGCTACATGGCGATGCAGGCGCGCGAGTTCATGCTGATCGACGTCGTCGTGCTCTCGATCCTGATCTACGCCCTGCTCGGCAAGCTCGCCGACAGCGCGTCCCGCGTGCTGGAGCGGCTGACGCTGTCCTGGCACCCCGCCTTCCAGAAACGTTGAGAGTGACATGCAGACAGCCCTTCGGACGTCCCTTCCCGAAACCGAGCGCACCAGCCGCGCCAATTTCGCACCGACGGCCCGCGTGGTTCGCGAGGAGCGGCCGGCGCAGACCAGCGGCCTGCCGCTCAGCATCCGGGCTTTACGCAAATCCTACGGCGACAACGAGGTGCTGCGCGGCATCGACCTGCACATCCCCGCCGGCCAGTTCGTCGCCATCGTCGGCAAAAGCGGCTGCGGCAAGAGCACGCTGCTGCGCCTGATCGCAGGCCTCGAAGAGATTGACGCCGGCGGCGTCAGCTTCGGCGACGCGGTGAAGCCCGAGGACATTCGTGTGATGTTCCAGGAGCCGCGGCTGCTGCCCTGGGCCCGCGTTCTCTCCAATGTCGAGGTTGGCCTCGGGCGCGACCGTGTCTCGTCCGACGCGCATTCACGCGCGGAGAAGGCGCTGACCGAGGTCGGGCTCGCCGACAAGCGCGAGCAATGGCCCTCGTTGCTTTCGGGCGGACAGAAGCAGCGCGTCGCGCTCGCCCGCGCGCTGGTCTCGCGCCCGCGCGTGCTTGCCTTCGACGAGCCGCTCGGTGCACTGGATGCGTTGACCCGGATCTCGATGCAGCGGCTTCTGGAGCGCGTCTGGCGCGACCAGGGCTTCACCGCGATCCTGGTGACCCACGACGTCTCCGAGGCGGTCGCGCTGGCGGACCGGGTGCTGGTGATCGAAGACGGCCGCATCGCCCACGATGTTGCGGTTAACGCGGCCCGGCCGCGCAAGCGCGGCTCCGCCGAGCTGGCGAGCCTCGAAGGCTCGATCCTGAGCCACCTTTTGTCAGCGGACGATCGTACCTAAATAGAGAGGGACCCCACTCGGGGGAGTATGCCATGAATGTAGTCCCCCGCGATCTCATGACCGAAATCCCCGTCTCGTCCGCCGATTTCCGCGGCGCCATGCGCCACCTCACCGGCGGCGTCAGCGTCATCACCGCCGGGCGGGGCAAGGACATCACCGGCATGACGGTGACGTCGGTCACCTCGCTGTCGGTCGAGCCGCCGACGCTGCTGGTCAGCATCAACCGCGATGCCTCCTCATTCCCGCTGATCAGGCGCCACGGCGCCTTCGGCGTGAACATCCTCAACGCCGATCAGCTCGACATTGCCGAGCGCTTTGCCGGCAAGGGCGGGCTGAAGGGCGCCGATCGCTTTGCCGGCGCCAAATGGGTGACGGCTGTCTCGGGCGTTCCGCTGCTGGTCGGTGCATTGTCGGCGGTCGATTGCGAGGTCGAGGAGATCGTCGAGCGGCATTCGCACGGCATCGTCATCGGCCGCGTCAGGGACATCAGGAGTTCGAGCCGGACGGCCGCGCTGGCCTATTGGCACGGCCAGTATGTGGCGGTCGACCAGGACGAAGTTGCGGCAAAGCTCGCAGACGTCAGCGTGCCCGCGCGCGGCCGGCGCGGCATTTGATCGCCGCAAAACCATCGATACGCCGGCTGGCCTTTTCCCCGTCATCGCTCTAGAAGCGCAGCCTGAGCCTCCCGAACCGGGACGGCGGTGGAGCGCCATGATGAAACGGGTCGCGACCTGGGCCTTCTACGCCGTCGGCGCGCTCGCGATCGCCTATCTCGCACTCTACGCCTATGCGATGTTTCGCGGCCAGCCGATCATCCCCGGCGATCCCATTCACATCTTCCGCAAGCCCGACGCGCCGAACTATTCGTGAGATGTCCGAAATTTGCGCGGCTCTCTCAACGCGTCGTGGCCGGGCTTGTCCCGGCCATCCACGTGCTGCCGTGATGTCCGAAAGACGTGGATGCCCGGGTCAAGCCCGGGCATGACGACGGAGAGTGTGGCGACTAGATCTCGTAGGGTGGGCAAAGGCGCACTTGCGCCGTGCCCACCATCTTTCCGCGACCGCGAAAGAGCCGGTGGGCACGCTTCGCTTTGCCCACCCTACGAGATCACCCCCGCAAGATCGCCAGTGCCAGCGCCTGCGCGCGCGGCACGATGCTGTCGAGCTCGAGATATTCCTCCGGCGTATGCGCAAGCCCGCCCACGGGACCGAGGCCGCAGATGGTCGGCGTGCCGACCGCGGCGGTGAAGCCGGAATCGGCACAGCCGCCGGAGAACTCGCCCTGAAGGGTGGTGAGGCCGGCATGCTTTGCGGCCGCCTGATAAGTTTCGAACAGCGCCTTCGAGGCTTCGCTCTGCACCACCGGCACGAACTCGCCCTTGATCGTCAGCGTTGCGCTGGTGCCCGGCACGTAAGAGGTCGCGACGATGTTCTCGATCGCGGCCATCACCGTGGCGCGATCCGCCGGATCGATATAGCGCAGGTCGATCTGGCCTTCCGCATAGGGCGCCGTGGTGTTGACGGACTGTCCGCCCGCGACCAGGCCGACATTCAGCGTGATGCCTTTGGCAAGATCGGTCAGGCCGTGGATATGGACGATCTTGTGGGCGAGCTCGCCGATCGCACTGACGCCGGCGGCGAAATTGGCACCGGAATGCGCGGCTTTGCCGGTGATGGCCAGATGCATGAAGATGCCGCCCTTGCGGCCGGTGACGATGTTGCCGGTCGGGCGGCCCGGCTCGGAATTGAACACGGCGCGCGCGGCGCGTCCTTCACGCTCGATCACCGGGCGCGACGACGGCGAGCCGATCTCCTCGTCCGAGGTGATCAGCACCTTGATCGGATGCGGGCTGCCGCCGAACTTGTGGAAGGCGGTCGCCACGAACACGTTCATGACGAGGCCGGACTTCATGTCGGCGACGCCTGGGCCATAGGCGCGGTTGTCGCGAATCGTGAACGGACGGCGGGTGGCCTCGCCCTTGCCGAACACGGTGTCGCGATGCCCCATCAACAGCACCGGCTTCTCGTTGCTGCCGGGTTTTGCGACGTCCGCGTGAATCGCATCGCCAAAGCTGTCGTGATGTTCGCGCCGGAACGGAATGCCGTGCTCGGCAAAATGCCGCTCGAACCGCGCACCGACCGCATCGACGCCTTCCTTGTCATAGGACCCGGAATCGATGTTCACGACGGCGCGCAACAGATCGATCATCGCCTGCCGCTGCGCCGCCAGCCAGTCCGTGATTTGAGCTTCAGACATTGTCACCTCGCGTGATTTTCAGCACGCTTATAGGGCTTTGCGCACGCGCGACCTAGTCGCCGGATGCGGTGCGGCCATGTCGAGGTTGATACCGGGTAGGTGGGCGATCCAGTACGCCGCGGCTCCTCAGGGAATGTGGAGTCTCCAGTCCCGGCCCGCGCGAGCCTCCTAAGGATGGGGAAATGTCCTAGACGCCGTCCGCCCGCTCGCCCACGATCAGCGGGCCGATCTCGCGTTCCAGCACCTGCTGCACCAGATCGTAGGAATCGATGATCTCGCGGATCTGCGCCACCTGGCCGTTGCGGAAGGTGTAGAACACCGCCATGTCGACCTGAATGATGCGGTCGTTGCTGCGCTTCCTGAAGAACACGCGCAGATAGGCCGCGACCGTGTCGCCCTCGGCGACGATCTGCGGCACCTGGTAGCGGATTTCGGCGTAGCGCGCCTGCACGGTGCGCCAGAACTCGCCAAGCTCCTTCTTGCCGTGGCAGGGTCCCATGTGCGGCAGCACGTCGATCGGCGCGTGGGTGAGAAAGTCGACGTCGTCGCTGCAGCACGACAGCGCGGCCTCGAGATCGCTGCGCGCGATGGCGCCGAGTAGATGCAGCACGCGCTGGCGATTGAGCTTCTCGACCGTCATTCCAGCCCGTCCTTGTTGGCCGCGTGGCGTTTGCGCAAAGCTAACGCGCGGTCTCGCGCACCGGCAATCCGCAAAATCACAGGGATGTTGCAGACGATATGACGCGCCAGCGCAATGCCAGGTTCATGGCTGCAATTACTGGTTGAGTATACGCGCGCCTGCACGAATTCGAGCAGAATTTCGGCGGCATGGCGCGCGAAGCGCAGAGGTGCGCGCGGGAAGGGCAGGCTGTAGCCGGGCGAAGGCGCCTTGTGTGCGTCAAGGAGTGAGTGATCCCACAGCGGCGGTAGGCTCCCTCGCCCCGTTCTTACGGGGGCGCGACGAGCTTCGCTCGCGCTGAGAGGGTGGGGTGAGGGGCTGTCTCCGCGAATTCGAGTGAGAGATGGACTCGCGGAGGCCCCCCTCACCCGGAATCCAAGCTGCGCTTGGATTCCGGCCTCTCCCCGCATCCGCCTTCGCTGAAGCTTCGGCGGACAAGAGCGGGGGCGAGGTAAGCGACCACGTGACCCACCTCACATCACCCCTCTGTCACCGCGGCTAAATTGATCCGCATGTCATCAGGGAGACGTGCCATGGCCACCATCGCCGCTGCAAGAAAGTCCCGCCTGCACAACGCGCTCGAAGGTCTTGCGCTGACCGCGACGCTGCAGAGCTTCCCGACCTTCGCCACTGCGGCGATGCTGCTAAAGCTGTTCGGCAATCGCGATCTCGTCGGCGACCCCGGCGTCGCCATCTTCGTCGCCGTCGCCTCGCTCGCCCACGCGCTGCTCGCGGTGGCGTTCGGGCCAAGCTTCCCCGGCTTCTTCAAGACCATCTACGAGCCAAAATTCTTCGAGGCCCATTTGTCGCTCGCCGACAAGATCACCGAATGGCGCACCCAGCCGATCGCCTCGCTCCAACTCGTGGCGATCGTGCTGATGCTGTCGGTGATGGCCGTGGTGGTGGCGAGTGTGGGGTGAGGCTACCTCTCGTCATTCCAGGACGCGCGAAGCGCGAGCCCGGAATCCATAACCACGACCGGCACTGTCGACACCGCGCCGCCTACCTCTTCTTCCACCCACCCCGGTGCCCCGGCATCCCGCCCGTCGACTTCGGCGCCGGCCCGAACTCCGGCCCTGACTGCCGCGAGTCCGTTGGCTGGATGATTCGGCTTTCGCCGCCGAACGGCTTTGCGGGCAGCGCGCGACCTTCGCGATAGGGTAGCGATTCCGGGCCGTGCATTTCATCGAGATGTGGCTTGTGGACTTTGGAGCCGCCGCTGGCACCGCCCGCGGGGCGCCCCTCACCCCGATCCTCTCCCCGTGAAGGACGGCGAGAGGGAGAGGAGGCAGCGCCGCTGGCCTTGAGGGCAGCAGAGACGCTTTTTTTCTTCATCGCACTGACCGGCAAATTGGCGGCGTCGCCGTATTTCTTCGCGCCCGCATAGGCGCCGGCCTTGCCCTGCACGGTGCGCTGTTTGGCGGTGGGATCGTCGACCACGGCGAGCTCGGTGGCGCGCAGGCGCTTGACCTCGTCGCGCAGGCGGGCGGCTTCCTCGAAGTTCAGATCGGCGGCGGCCTCGCGCATGCGCGTCTCGAGATCGCCGAGCACGGCCTCGAAATTGTGGCCGATCGAGATAACGTCGTCGGTCATGTCGTGGCCGCCGATCTCGACCAGCACGTGGTCGCGCTCGTAGACGCTGTTCATGATGTCGCCGATCGACTTCTTGATGCTCTCCGGCGTGATGCCATGCGCCGTATTGTACTCCACCTGCTTTTCGCGGCGGCGGTCGGTTTCGGCGATGGCGCGCTCCATCGACCCTGTTATCTGGTCGGCATAGAGGATCACCTTGCCGTCGACATTGCGCGCGGCGCGGCCGATGGTCTGGATCAGCGAAGTCTCGCTGCGCAGAAAGCCTTCCTTGTCGGCGTCGAGGATCGCGACCAGCGCGCATTCGGGAATATCGAGGCCCTCGCGCAGCAGATTGATGCCGACCAGCGCGTCGAACGCGCCGAGCCTGAGATCGCGGATGATCTCGATGCGCTCGATGGTGTCGATATCGCTGTGCATGTAGCGGACGCGAATGCCCTGCTCATGCAGATATTCGGTGAGGTCCTCAGCCATGCGCTTGGTCAGCACCGTGATCAGCGAGCGATAGCCCGCATTCGCGGTGGCGCGCACCTCGCCGACGAGATCGTCGACCTGGGTGCGGGCCGGGCGAATGTTGACGGGAGGATCAATCAGTCCGGTCGGGCGAATGACCTGCTCGACGAACACGCCGCCGCTCTCGTTCAGCTCCCAGCTGCTGGGCGTGGCCGACACCGCGACCGTCTGCGGCCGCATCATGTCCCACTCCTCGAAGCGCAGCGGGCGGTTGTCCATGCAGGAGGGCAGGCGGAAGCCATATTCGGCCAGCGTCGCCTTGCGGCGGAAGTCGCCTTTGAACATGGCGCCAATCTGCGGCACGGTGACGTGGCTTTCGTCGGCGAACACCAGCGCGTTGTCGGGAACGTATTCGAACAGCGTCGGCGGCGGCTCGCCGGGGCGGCGGCCGGTGAGATAGCGCGAATAGTTCTCGATGCCGGCGCAGCTTCCCGTCGCCTCCATCATCTCGAGGTCGAAAGTGGTACGCTGCTCCAGCCGCTGCGCCTCCAGCAGGCGGCCCTGGTCGTGGAGCTGGTCGAGCCGCATCTTCAATTCCGACTTGATCGACTTGATCGCCTGCACCAGCGTCGGGCGCGGCGTCACGTAATGCGAGTTGGCGTAGATCTTGATGAATTCGAGCTCGTCCTGCTTGTGGCCGGTGAGCGGATCGAACTCCTCGATATTCTCGACGGTGTCGCCGAACAAATTCACGCGCCAGGCGCGGTCCTCATAGTGCGCCGGAAAGATGTCGATGACGTCGCCGCGCACGCGAAAGGTGCCGCGGGTGAAATCGGCCTGCGTGCGCTTGTACTGCAGCGCGACGAGATCAGCGATCAGTTGGCGCTGGTCGATGCGCTCGCCCTTCTTCAGCGCGAAGGTCATCGCGGTGTAGGTCTCGACCGAGCCGATACCGTAGATGCAGGACACCGAGGCGACGATGATGACGTCGTCGCGTTCGAGCAGCGCGCGCGTCGCCGAATGGCGCATGCGGTCGATCTGCTCGTTGATGGAGGAATCCTTCTCGATATAGGTGTCGGTGCGCGGGACGTAGGCTTCGGGCTGGTAGTAATCGTAGTAGCTGACGAAATACTCGACCGCGTTGTCCGGGAAAAAATTCTTGAACTCGCCATAGAGCTGGGCGGCGAGCGTCTTGTTCGGCGCCAGGATGATGGCCGGTCGCTGCGTCGCCTCGATCACCTTGGCCATGGTGTAGGTCTTGCCCGAGCCGGTGACGCCGAGAAGCACTTGCGAACGGTCGTTGCGCTGGATGCCCTCGACCAGCTCCTTGATCGCGGTCGGCTGGTCGCCCTTCGGTTCGTATTCGGATTTGATGACAAAGCGCACGCCGCCTTCGGACTTCTCCGGGCGCGGCGGCCGGTGCGGGGTCCACACCTGCATCGAGCCGTCGTTGCCGCGGAACTCCGGCCGGCCCTCGCGGATCAGCGCCTCCAGCGCCTCCGCAGTCGCCTTGACGCCGAGCGCCTCCATCTTGTTGCGCGGCGGACGGGCCAGCGCCTCGGCGTCGTCCTCTTCGGTTGGAAGGCCAAGTTGCCGGGCCAGTTCCGGATCGAGTGTCGGGATCGTGGCGGCAGTTCCGTAGTTGGCCTGCGGCGCTTCGTCGAAACCACCGCTCTCTTCGCTCCCTCCCCCCTTGTGGGGGAGGGTCGGGGAGGGGGGTGAGCCACGAGTCACGTCGCCTGCAATTGTCCGCGTATCCTGCGGAAACTCCTTCGGCGTCGAGGCGCGCGCCCGATGCGCGGCAGCCTCGCCTCCGGAACGGCGGTCGCGCGAATTGTCCGGCGGCGGCTGCAGGCCGGTGCCCGAGCCAAGCCCGGCATCGCCGCGATTGATCGCGGGATTGAGCAGTTCGGCCAGCGCCGGCCCGATCGGCTGCACGTCCGGCCGGTGTGCTTTGGAGTTCGGCGCCTTGGATTTGGGGGACTTTGCGGGGGATGCAGGTTTCTTCGCCATGCCCCGAATATGGGACGAGTCCGTCGCTCAGGAAAGGGCGAATTCCCGCTCATGCGCAGGCTGCTGACAGCAGGTTGGCAGCAGGGCGGCAGCGGATCTTGCGATCACGCCGCCGGCGGCGGTCTCTCGTCGTCTCCGGCCGCCAGATTCGGCTCGAGGATGTCGAGATGGATGCCGCCGCAATCGGTGCAACGCATGGTCCAGTACTCGCATCCGGCGCGGCCGCCGATCACGCGGAGCACCGCGAGATCGCCGTCGCACTCCGGGCAGTTCGACAGCACATTGCGGGCGTAGATCCTCGGCCGCTGTGCGTTTTCGATGTCGATAACTGACATCAGGTTCCCCTTTTGCGCCGCTGTCCCTGACGTGTTTGAGATCCCGCTTACCTATTCGTCGCTGTCGGCGCGCCGGCGGAAGCGATCGATGTGGGTCTTGGCATCGGCGATTGCGGCGTCGGGATCGGGCCAGGCAAATCCGACTTCCATGGCTGGGAACAGCACACCGTCGATGGCAAGCGGGCTGAAATCGGCGCGCCGGATACGGGCGTGCCACAGCCCCTTGCCAGCTTCGAAGGATTCGATGTCAAAGCCGTCGTAAATGGTCGTCATTGGTGTCCCCAATTATCTTGTAACCGTGTTGTTGGAGGATCAGGGGACCATGTTTCCGGTTTGCCGTATGTGAAGCCGTTCACAAGCGGCTGGCTTTTTCGCCCTGAGCGCGAGTTGAGGGCGTCAGTTTCGCGCCGCAGTACGGCCGGTCCGCCTGACGGGGCGGGCTGCAGGCCCCGCCGCCGCACGCATGATCCAGCGCCGGAAGGCGGCAAAGTCACGCTGCTCGGTCTGAAAACTGCGATAGAGCAGATACCAGCGCATGCCCTTGGGCACCGAAAGGTCGAACGGCGCGACCAGGCGTCCGGCGGCGAGATCGTCGTCGATATAGGGCCGGATGCCCATGGCGATGCCGAGCCCGTCGGCGGCGGCCTGAAGCGCCTGGCCGTAGAACTGGAACTCGGGCCCGCGGGCGGTGATCCTTGTGAGGCCGGCGGACTTGAGCCAGATCGGCCAGTCCTCGGGTGAATGCGCGACGTGGATCAGGCTCGGCCCCTTCAGATCGGCCGGCCGCTTCAGCGTTGCGGCGAGGCGGGGCACGCAGACCGGCGTGAGGTCGCCGGCGAACAGCGGCTCGGCCACCAGCCCCGGCCAGTCGCCGGTGCCGAGCTTGATGCCGCAGCTCCAGTCCTCGCCGAACGGCACCGACGCGCCGCCGGTGGTGAAGCGCACCTCGATGTCGGGCTCCTCGGCGCGAAATTCCGACAGCCGCGGGATCAGCCAGCGCATCGCAAAAGTGTGCCCGACGCCGATGGTCAGCACGCGGACGCCGGAGGGCGCGGTCACCTGCGCGGTGAGGCTCGCCAGCGCATCGAAGATCGGCGTCAGCCCGCTCTGATAGGCGCGTCCCGCCTGCGTCAGCACCAGACGGTTGGCCTTGCGCTCGAACAGCGCGACGCCGAGCCGCTCCTCCAGCAGATGCACCATGCGGCTGACGGCGGCGGCCGACACGTTCAGCTCGACGCCCGCCGCAGCAAAGCTGCCGGTGCGCGCCGCCGCCTCGAATGCCTTGATGCCGTTGAGAAAGAGCAGCCGCCGCAAATGCCCGACCCTCAGAAAAGCTGATGCCAGGGCAAGATAACTCAGTTTGCGCAGCTGCGGCAAGCGGGGCAGAAATATCAACGTGATTTCGTGCTGAGCTTTGCGAGGCTGCGGCATCTTCGCCTCTCCCCGCCTGCGGGGAGAGGCCGGAATTTGCGGAAGCAAATTCCGGGTGAGGGGGGAGCCTCCGCGAGTCCCACTGCTACCGTCCTTGTGGAGACTCCCCCCTCACCCCACCCTCTCCCCGCAAGCGGGGCGAGGGAGTGAAGCAGTGTGCGTCCCTTACTTTTGCCATTCCGCCACAGGAGTCCCTCGTGACATCAATCATGATCGCTGCCCTTGGATTGCTGATGGTCGGGACCGCGTTCTTGTCGGGGCTGTTCGGCATGGCGGGCGGGCTGATCCTGATCGGCGTGCTGCTGGCCCTGATGCCGCTGCCGGCTGCGATGGTGCTGCATGCGATCACGCAGATGGCCTCGAACGGCTGGCGCGCCTTGCTGTGGCGGGCGCATATCCGCTGGCGGCCGGTGTTCGTCTATCTGATCGGCTGCGCGCTGGCGCTCGCGCTGTGGTCGATCACGCGCTACGTGCCGGACAAGCCGGTTGCCTTGTTGATGCTCGGCGTCACGCCGTTCATGGCGCGGATGATGCCGGCGGGCATCAAGCCCAATCCCGACAGCATCTGGCAGGGCACGTTCTACGGCTCGGTCTGCATGGGCCTGATGCTGATGACCGGCGTCTCCGGTCCGCTGATGGACACGTTCTTCCTTGGCGGCCAATTCGGCCGGCGCGAGATCGTGGCGACCAAGGCAGCCTGCCAGGTCGCGAGCCATTTCGCCAAGCTGGTCTATTTCGGCGGCATCATCGACCAGGCCGCCGCGCTCGATCCGGTGCTGGCCGGCACTGCGATCGCAGCCTCCATGCTTGGCACCAGCCTGGCGCGCCGCCTGCTGGAAGCGATGAGCGACAAGCAATACCGCGTCTGGGCAACACGCCTGATCACCACCATCGCCTGCTACTACATCGCCTATGGCAGCTGGCTGCTGGTCCGCACGCCGGTGCTGGCTGCCTTCGACAAGGGAGGTTTGCAATGAGCGAGACCGCCGATCCGCTGGTGCTGGATTTCGTCGAATGGGTTGCACGCGAACCGCGCGCCTATGCCGAGGTGATCGCGAGCTGGAAGACCTCGTGCCCCCGCCTCACCATTTGGGAAGACGCCGCCGACCGCGGCTACGTCGCACGCGAGACCCGGCCGGGCCTCGGGCTGATCATTACGGTGACGGAGGACGGCGAGAGATTTTTGCGAGCGCACGGGCGGTGATGCACGCCTCTGCCTCCACATCGTCATTGCGAGCACGAGCGAAGCAATCCAGAATGCTTCCGCGGCGGCAGTCTGGATTGCTTCGTCGCAAGCGCTCCTCGCAATGACGGAGCATGTGGAGTCCGCAATCATGTCACTCAAACTGTTCGAACTCGTCGGCATCGACGCCTCGCGTCCCTTCAGCCCATATTGCTGGCGTACGCGAATGGCGCTCGCGCACAAGGGGCTGTCGGCGGAATCGCTGCCCTGGCGCTTCACCGAGAAAAGCGCGATCGCACCGTACGGCTCCGAGAGGGTCCCGGTGCTGTTGCATCACGACAAGCCCGTCGTGGATTCCTGGACGATCGCGACCTATCTCGAAGACAATTTTCCGGGCCGCCCGTCGCTGTTCGGCGGCGAGGGCGGCCGTGCGATGGCGCGCATGCTCAACGCCTGGGGCGACATCGCCATCGTCGGCGGCATCTTTCCGCTGATCATCGCCGACATCCCCAAGAATCTCGCCGAGGTCGATGCCGCCTATTTCCGCAAGTCGCGCGAGGCGCGCTTCGGCGGCAAGCCGCTGGAAGAGATCATGGCGAGCCGCGACACCGGCGTGATCGCCTTCCGCAAGTCGCTCGAGGTGATGCGCCAGACCTTGAAGCATCAGCCGTATATCGGCGGTGACGCACCGAACTACGCCGACTACATCGTGTTCGGCGGCTTCCAATGGGCGCGCGTGACGAGCCCGTTCAATCTGCTGGAGGCGGACGATCCGGTTTATGCCTGGCGCGAAAAGCTGCTCGATGCGTTCGACGGGATGGCGCGAAAGTCACCGGGGCATGCGGTGTAGTTGGCGCGCGCATTCCCTCGGCAACGTCGTCCCGGCGGAGGCCGGGACCCATACCGCGTGATCTATCGATTGCGGTTAATCGTAGTCTCGAACGACCAGTCTTCGCCAAACTTCGCTCTGTGGCTATGGGTCCCGGCCCCCCGTGCGCAATTGCGCACTAGGCCGGGACGACACTGAAAATGTGGCGAGCGCTTGCGTCTCACTGAGCTACTTCGCCTCCGCCTCCGCCTCGCGCAGACACGCCCGGCATAGGCAATCCTCGCCCTTGACCGGCATCGGCAGGCGCGCGGTTTCTTCCGCGCACCAGCAGGAGCCTGAGAGGTCGCAGCCGAACTCGGCGCCACAGCGGGAGCAGGCGAGGCGGCGCGGGCCCGGTTCCTGCAACGGAGATTCTTTCGAAATTGTCATGATTTGCGCAAAAGCTTTGCCATCATTTTCATGTCGGGTTCATCCCCCGCTGCGGTATATTATGCGACGTGCGTAGCCACGCAAAGCGCTTCACGACGGTGCGAAGGACAAATCGATGGCCCGCGATTCGCAAGCCGCCCTGGTTGCGCTGAACCGCTTCGGCTTTGGCGCCCGCGGCGGCGCGTCCGGCGATCTCATCAACGCGGCCTCCGACCCGCGCGGTTTCGTCAAGGCGGAACTGAACCGTCCGAGCGGCGTGCTGCTGGAAGCGCCCGGCATGCAATCGACGCCGCAGCTCGGGCAGGCGGCGTTCGCCTATCAGGAGCAGGTCAAGCAGGCGCGCGAGGCCGCGGCGAAAGCCGGCACGCCCGCTGAAGCGCCGCCGCAGACACCTAGCGATTCGAAGTCCGACAACAAATTGCGTCGCAATCTCTCGCTCAACATGGTGACGACCGAGATCGCCGGCCAAATGGCCGAGGCGAAACCGGCCGACAATGCGATGAAGCCGGAGAGCATGCAGCCGAGCGCCTCCGCGCCGCCCGCCGCAAAACCCGCACCGCAGCCGCTGAATGTGATCCAGAAAACCTTCCGCGCCGAGGCGCTGGCGCGGTTGCAGCGCGCGACGCTGGTCGAGTGCGGCTTCACCGAGCGCCTCGTCGTGTTCTGGTCCAACCATTTCTGCATCTCCGCCAGCAAGGGCGAGCTGGCGCGGATGTGGGCCGGTGCGTTCGAGCGCGAGGCGATCAGGCCGCACGTGCTCGGGCGCTTCGCCGACATGCTGAAAGCAGTGGAGCAGCATCCGGCGATGCTCTTCTTTCTCGACAACCAGCAATCGCTCGGGCCGGACTCGCGCGCGGGCCAGAACCGCAAGCGCGGGCTGAACGAGAATCTCGCGCGCGAGATCATGGAGCTGCATACGCTCGGCGTCGGCGGCGGCTATACCCAGGAGGACGTCACCTCGCTCGCGCGCATCATCACCGGCTGGAGCTTTGCCGGCCGACAGGGGCAGCTGGGCACACCCGGCTCCTTCGTGTTCAACGCCAATGCGCACCAGCCCGGGCCGCAGCTTCTGCTCGGCAAGACTTATGCGGCGACAGGCTTGGCGCAGGGCGAGACCGCGCTCGCCGACATTGCGCGCCATCCCTCGACGGCGAACTTCATCGCCACCAAATTCGTTCGTCACTTCGTCGCCGACGATCCGCCTCAGGCCCTGGTGGCGCGGCTGCGCGAGGTCTTCGTCAAGACCGACGGCGAGCTCAAGGCGCTTGCAACCGCGCTGGTCGATTCCAACGAGGCGTGGCAGGCGCCGCTGACGAAGATGCGCTCGCCTTATGATTTCCTGGTCGCCAGCGGCCGGCTGCTGGCGCGCGTGCCGGAGGATCCCGGCAGCTATCTCAACAATCTCAATCTGCTCGGCCAGCCCCTGTGGTCCCCGGCCGGACCCAACGGTTTCCCCGATACCAACGCCGCCTGGGCCGCGCCCGAAGGCATCAAGCTCCGGCTCGACATCGCGGCACAAATGGGCGCGCGGCTCGGCAACAACATCGATCCGCTCGACCTCTTGGAATTCGCAGCTGCCGACGCGGCCTCGATCGAAACGCGGCGGACCATCGAGCGCGCGGAGTCGCGCCAGCAGGCGCTGGCGCTGCTGTTGATGTCGCCGGAAATGCAGAGGAGATGACGATGGATTGCTGCGAGAACCGGCTCCTCACCTCGCGCCGCGGCCTCCTGCTCGGCGGCGTCTCCTTCGCGGCGTGGGCCTATATGCCGAAATTCGCGCGCGCGGCTGACGGGCGCGATCCCCGATTGATCGTGGTGATCCTGCGCGGCGCGCTCGACGGACTCTCCACCGTCGCGCCGCTCAGTGACCCCGATTATGCCGGCCTGCACGGCTCGATCGCGCTCGCAGCGGACGGCGCGCATCCCGCGATCATGCTCGACTCTTTCTTTGCGCTGCATCCGGCGATGCCGGAATTTGCGCGCATGTACCGCGACAGGCATGCCGCGGTGATCCACGCGGTGGCGACACCCTATCGCGACCGCTCGCATTTCGACGGCCAGGACGTGCTCGAAAGCGGCTATGCCGGGCCGGGCCGCGTGCAGTCCGGCTGGCTCAACCGCGCGCTCGAAGCGCTGCCGCGCGGCGAGCGTGTGTCGAGCGCTCTTGCCGTCGGCCCGACCACGCCGCTGGTGCTGCGCGGTAATGCTCCAACCGTCGGTTGGGCGCTGGTGGCGCTGCCGCAAGCCGATGACGACACCGCGATGCGGCTGGCCGATCTCTACCGCCATCGCGATCCCATGCTGGCCTCGGCCTTGTCGCAGGGCCTTCAGCTCGAGAAAGCCGCGAGCGGCGACGACATGAAGCCGAAAGGCGGCAATGCGGTCGCGCAGATGCGGCAGGTCGCGCGCGGCGCCGCCAAGCTGATGGCGGCCGATGACGGCCCGCGCATCGCGGCGCTTGCATTCGACGGCTGGGACACGCATGCCAATGAAGGCGGTCCGGTCGGGCGCCTGGCGTTTTTGCTCGGCGGTCTCGACAGCGCGCTCGCCGAATTCGAAAGCGGTCTCGGCGACCGCTGGCGCGATACCGTCGTCGTCGTCGCCACCGAGTTCGGCCGCACCGCGCGCATCAACGGCACCGACGGCACCGATCACGGCACAGCCACCGTCGCGCTGCTCGCCGGCGGCGCCGTGAAGGGCGGCCGTGTAATTTCCGATTGGCCAGGCCTCAAGCCCGCCAATCTCTATGAGGGCCGCGACCTCAAGCCCACCACCGATCTGCGTTCCGTGATCAAGGGCGTGCTGCAGGCCCAGTTCGGTCTGTCCGATCGCGTGCTGGCCGAGACGGTGTTTCCCGACAGCGCCAGCGCGCGGCCGATGAAGGGGCTGGTTGTCTAACCAAAACTGTCATTCCGGGGCGCGCGTCAGCGCGAGTCCGGAATCCATCCCTCCGCTGGTTCTGTAGCGAAATGGATTCCGGGCTCGCGCCTTGCGGCGCGCCCCGGAATGACGACATGATGAGCGCAGCCGCAGGAGACCACCCGCATGTACATCGCCATGAACCGCTTTCGCGTCGCCAAGGGCTCTGAAGCCGCCTTCGAGCAGGTCTGGCTGTCGCGCGACACGCATCTGGACAAGGTGCCGGGCTTCGTCGAATTCCACCTGCTGCGGGGGCCCGAGCTCGAGGATCACACGCTGTATGCTTCGCACACCGTGTGGGCGAACCACGCCGCATTCGAGGCCTGGACCAAGTCTGAGGCATTTCGTGCCGCGCATCACAAGGCCGGCGACAACAAGCCGCTTTATCTTGGCCATCCCCAATTCGAAGGTTTTGAGGTGATGCAGACCGTGGGACGCGGCGCGAAGTAGTGCGCTGCGCTCCAAAACATCAGCCTTTGGTGATCCGGACTGGAGCTTCTCGACCACGTCCTCGTTGTGCGGCGTGACGTAGCGGTCGCTGACAAGGAAGCTGCGGGCAAAAAAATGCGGCCCCTGTCAGACGCGGCGACTGACGGGGACCGCTTTGGGGCGCTTGATCGGTGACGGGGGGCCTGATCAGACGCAGCCGCAACCTAGCCCTGGAGTGTTACGCGCTGGTGACAGGCAGAGTTATCCACAAGCTCCGAGGTCCGGGATCAGAAGATCTTGCGGTAGACGATGAAGCCGGAGCGTTCCGCGACCTTGTCGTACAGGCTCTGCGCGGTGACGTTGGTCTCGTGCGTCTGCCAATAGACGCGCGGCGCGCCGACGCTCTTGGCTCGCTCGTACACGCCATGGATCAGCGCCGAGCCGACGCCCTTGCCGCGTGCCGCCTCGGCGGTGAACAGGTCTTGCAGATAGCATGACGGCTCGATCGCCGTGGTGCTGCGATGGAACAGGTAGTGCGTCAGTCCAAGCAGGCGGCCTTCGCTTTCTGCTGCCAGCGCATGCACCGGTTCATAGGCATCGAAGAAGCGCTGCCAGGTCACGCGCGTGATTTCGGGCGCAAGCGCGGTCGGGCCGGAGCGGCCGTAGAAGGCGTTATAGCCGTCCCATAGCGGCAGCCATTGTTCGTAGTCCTGCTTGGTGACGGCGCGAACGGTGAGCGACATGTGAACTTCCCGCGATCGATGAAGCGTCCTTCATACGTGATGAGGGGCGCATAGATCAATTTGTCTTATGACACGGATGGACATTCAATCATGGCAATGGCGCGCCCTGCTCCTCACCCGGATCGCGGCAACAAGTTATGTAAGCACGCACACCGCCGTCGCATCACTCCGCAACACGCAGATAGCGCATCAGCCTGCGGCCGGTGGGATCGCGCAGCGAGCGGTAGTAGTCGGCGCGGGACGGCGCATCGGTGTGGCGGACGAGGTCGGTGACCGGCGTGTAGCTCAGCATGCGTCCGCCGTCGGGCAGCGCGGCACAGACGAAGCGCAGCACCTCGCCATTCCGCAAGTTGATGTTGATCGGCGTGGTATCGCCGATCCGCACCATCTCCATGCGCTGCGCGATGAAGGTGCCGAGCTCGTCCTCCGGCAGTTCGAACGCGCCGGTGTCGCGGCCGTGATACATCAGCGCGATGAAGGGCGGCTTGTCCTCGGCCATCTCGTCGGGCAGCGCAAAATAATCGCGGAACGCACGGTTGATGAACTCAGCGCGCGTCTCGGCATCGAGCAGCACAATGCCGATATCGACTTGGTCGAGCGCGGCCGACAGTCGCGCGGCGGTGGCGTGGTTGCGGCGCTCGGAGGCAAATGCGCTGATCAGGCGCTCGCGGATCAACCCCGTGATGGCGGCGGTGGCGGCGGCCGTGATCGCAAGCAGGGCGAGCGGGACCAGGTCGGCCGCGGCGTAGCCGGGTCCGGCGCGATGGCTGAGGAAGAACACCGCCGCGCCGATCACCGCGATGGCCGCGCTCATCATCGCGGAGGCGAAGCCCGACAGCGAGCCTGCAACGGCGACGATGCATACGAATAGCGGCGCGGGCGAGGGGACGGGCAGATGGCGGTCGAGCAGGACCGCCAGCAGCGCGATCGCTGCCGTCAGCGCCGGACCGGAGATGGCACGCCATCCGAGCCGCATGGGCCTGTCTCGCTGCTCCCGAACGAGGTAAGGACGCAACATTGACTGATTGTTGCGCCAACGCGATGCGATTTCGTGCGATGCGCTTAAGGCGAACTTGCGCAGGCTCGCAAAGCTTTCGGATGATTTTAGACCAAGTGCGCGTGCTTCACGCGTTGTTGCAGGGGCGCGTTCAGCGTCGACGTCCCCGGGCTCTTGCGCATCCCGGTGAAAATCAACAGCGACGCCGCGACCAGGATGGCCGCAGTCAGGGTGATGGCAACGACTACCACAGGCGATTTCATCGACGTCCTGTCGCGATGCCGGTCGGCACGGGCCGGGCGGCGCCTTGAAGGTTGGTCAAGGATGAAACGGGGATCAGACCGGCAGGCCCATCGCCATGGTCGCCTTGGTCGATAGCACCGTCAGGGTGACGATCAGACACAACGACAGCGCAGCGACGGCGAGCGAGGCCGCCACTGCATGGGTCAACCGGGAAGACGCGACGGTGGCGGGCCGGCCCTGAAAGCCGGCCGTGCCGGACGCCCGAATCATGGTCTAAATCCTTCAACGTGCGGGCGAATCACCCGCGACTTTCCACAATTTCCCAGTCTCAACCGGCAATATTGCGGCGGCCGCCGCGCCAAAAAAGGCGGGATTGCGGCAAAGGTGGACGTTATGCCCGCTATCCGCCGGAGCAGCCTTTGGCGGTCAGGCGCCCGCCGCGATGCTGGCGGGATCGTCGACATCGGCAGGCCGCCAGTCCATCGGCACGAAGCCGGGCGCCGCTTCGACGCGCTTCAGCCAGTCCCGGATCGCCGGGAAAGTCGAGAGGTCGAAGTCGCAGCGGTCGGCGAGATGGGTGTAGCCGTAGAGCGCGATGTCGGCGACCGTGAGCTGGCGCGCGGCGAAATAGGCGTTGGTCCTGAGGTGATTTTCCATCACCTGGAGTGCGCCATATCCGCGCTCCATCCAGTCCTCCAGCGAATGGGTCTGGAGGTCGCGGCCCCCCCTCACCAGCGACAGCCAGAAATAGGCCGCGCCGATGTTCGGCTCGAGCGCGTGCTGCTCGAAGAACATCCATTGCAGCGCCTCGGCGCGTTCGATCCGGTTCTCCGGCGCGAGCGGTGTGCCGACGGCGACATACCAGAGGATGGCGTTGGATTCCGCGAGGTAGCGGTCGGCGCCGACCTCGAGCAACGGCACCTGGCCGGACGGGTTCTTCGCCAGAAAATCCGGCGTGCGGCTCTCGCCGCGCAGAATGTCCACCTCGACCGCTTCGTAAGGCAAGTTCAGCAGCGCCAGCGCCAGGCGGACCTTGTAGCTGTTGCCGGAGCGTTGCATCGAATAGAGCTTGTACATTCTGAGAATGATTCCGAACGACGGGAAAGGCGCGGTGCTTGTTGCCCCGCAGCGCGGCTAAACAATGATGCGGTTGCGAATCCGCCGCAAGAGCCGGTCCATAGAAAAACTCGAAAACCCTACCGCACTGCAACGCCGCGGAAGATCATTTTCGTAACGCGATGCAATTCAGATCACGCTTGCGTTAGGACGCGGACGCATTGCTCCGCAAGATCGTGAAGCAGAGCGGCCAATCGCGTAGCCGATCGAGTTAGGGCGCCAATGCTTCCGCATCGTCATGGCCGGGCTTGTCCCGGCCATCCACGTCTTGCCACACGGCACAAAGAACGTGGATGCCCGGGCCTTCGCCTCGCAGAAGCGGCTTCGGCCGCGCAGGCGGGACAAGCCCGGGCAAGACGACCTCCGTAGGGTCGAGCACGCAAAATTGCTCCGAGGACAGGCCATGCCGGATATGAGGGATTCCGTCGGCAAAGTTTCGGAATATTGCGTGGAATCGTGCCGCGAAACGCTCGTTTTCGTAAACTTTTCCGGGATCGGGCCGAAGTTTCTTGCGATGCAGCGGCGCACGTTTTAGGGTGGTTCATTCCCACAATCAGAGTCGTGAAGGCCTCAAGGGTTCACGACGCTCGCCAGGAGATGATGATGTCCTTCCTTGCTGCTGCGCTCGACCGTGTGAAGCCGTCCGCGACCATCGCGGTCACGGACAAAGCACGCGCGCTGAAAGCGGCGGGCCGCAACGTCATCGGCCTCGGCGCCGGCGAGCCGGACTTCGACACGCCCGCCAACATCAAGCTCGCGGCGATCCATGCCATCGAGGCCGGCAAGACCAAGTACACCGCGGTCGACGGCATCCCCGAGCTTAAGGAAGCGATCATCGCGAAGTTTCAGCGCGAGAACGGCGTCGCCTACAAGCCGAACCAGATCATCGTCGGCACCGGCGGCAAGCAGGTGCTTTACAACGCGCTGATGGCGACCATCAATCCGGGCGACGAGGTGATCATCCCCGCGCCCTACTGGGTCAGCTATCCCGAGATGGTGGCGCTCGCCGGCGGCGAGCCGGTGCCGGTGGTCTGCACCGCCGCAACCGGCTTCAAGCTCCAGGCCGAGGCGCTCGAGCGCGCGATCACGCCCAAGACCAAATGGGTGATCCTGTGCTCGCCGTCGAACCCGACCGGCGCGGCCTATACGCGCGCCGAGCTGAAGGCGCTCACCGACGTCTTGGTCAGGCATCCGCACGTCTGGGTCATGACCGACGACATGTACGAACACCTCGTCTATGACGATTTCCAGTTCACCACGGTGGCGCAGGTCGAGCCGAAACTCTACGACCGCACGCTCACCGTGAACGGCGTCTCCAAGGCCTATTGCATGACCGGCTGGCGCATCGGTTATGCCGGCGGCCCGGCCCAGCTCATCAAGGCGATGGCGACGATCCAATCGCAGTCCACCTCGAACCCGAGCTCGATCTCGCAGTGGGCGGCGGTGGAAGCGCTGAGCGGCCCGCAGGACTTCATTCCTGCCAACAACAAGGTGTTCAAGGAGCGCCGCGACCTCGTCGTCTCCATGCTGAACCAGGCCAAGGGCATCGAGTGCCCGCGGCCGGAAGGCGCGTTCTACGTCTATCCGTCCTGCGCCGGCACGATCGGCAAGACCGCGCCATCGGGCAAGGTGATCAGCAACGACGAGGAGTTCGTCACCGAGCTGCTGGAGACCGAAGGCGTCGCCGTGGTGCAGGGTTCGGCCTTCGGCCTCGGCCCGGCCTTCCGCATCTCCTATGCAACCGCCACCTCCGACCTCGAAGATGCCTGCAAGCGCATCCAGCGCTTCTGCGGCAATCTGCGCTGAGCGCGTAACAACGAACCTGTCCTAGCACCGCACACGATGCACCCCTCTCCCCTTGTGGGAGAGGGTGGATCGCCGCGAAGCGGCGAGCCGGGTGAGGGGTTCTCTCCGCGAGTCCTTCCGCCAGTCAAGTTGCGGAGAGAACCCCTCATCCGGCGCCATAGCCGAAGCTTCGCTTCGGCGTTCTTAAGAACGGCGCCCGAAGGCCGCCTATGCCACCTTCTCCCACAAGGGGAGAAGGGAAGACAACGCACCAATTTGCTGCGCGCGATCTGGTGCCCCCCACACTCTTGTGGCATAGACCATCGGCCGCCACGGGTAGGGCGTGCCTCTCTGCTCGCATCGCTTTCATCGCCGGAGACATTCATGCGCCGTTCATTCCTCCTCGCCGGGCTCGCCGCCGCGAGTCTTGTTGCGTCGGTTGCCGGCGGCAGCGCACAGCAGCGGAGTGTCCAGGTCGGCGTGCTCGAATGCCGCGGCGGTGCCAGCGTCGGCTTCGTGGTGGGATCGGTGACCAATCTCGGCTGCGTGCTGCGCGTCAACGGCGTACCCGATGACCGTTATGTCGCGACGATCCGCAAGGTCGGCCTCGACATCGGCATCACCCAGGAGACCGCGCTCGCCTGGGGCGTGTTCGCGCCGGTCGACCGGCTCGGACCGGGCGACCTCTCGGGCACCTATGCGGGTGCGCAAGGCAGCGCCTCGGTCGGCGTCGGCCTCGGCGGCAACGTGCTGGTCGGCGGCTCCAACAATTCCATCGCGCTCCAGCCGCTCAGCGTGCAGGGCCAGGTTGGCCTCAACGTCGCTGCCGGTCTGGAGAGCCTGGAACTCCGTCCGGGTCGTTGAGATTCGGGGGAAGCGCCCTCTTCACCTCTCCCCGCCCGGGAAAAGGTGGAAACGCCCGGATCGAGGTCGAACCCAATCTCAACCATCAAGACTTACTGAGGACGCACCGCAGCGACGTTTGATGCTTGCCAAACCTCAGGCACCGGCAGAGCATCCGTTGCTGCCGACCCAATCATGGGCCGAGCTCCATACCAAGGAGGCGGCGAATGGGACAAGACGTCAGAAGTCCCCGAGGTCCACAGTGCATTGCGCTGGTGGGCCCTTTCCAAAGCGGTAAAACCACACTTCTTGAAGCAATACTGGCGCGAACGGGCGCAATCCCGCGCGCCGGCAGCGTCGACGCCGGAACCTCGGTCGGCGACGCCACGCCAGAGGCCCGTGATCACAAGATGACCGTCGGGCTGACCGCCGCCACCACGAGTTTCATGGGTGACAGCTACACCTTCCTCGATTGTCCGGGTTCCGTCGAGTTCGCCCACGACATGCGCGCCGCGCTGCCCGCGGTCGATGCCGCGGTCGTGGTCTGCGAGGCCGACGAGAAGAAGCTGCCGCAGCTTCAGATCATCCTGCGCGAGCTGGAGGAGCTGAAGATCCCCCGTTTCCTGTTCCTCAACAAGATCGACCGCGCCAACAAGCGCATCCGCGAGACGCTCGCAACGCTCCAGCCGGCCTCGCGCGTGCCGCTGGTGCTGCGCCAGATTCCGATCTGGAAGGACGAGTTGATCGAGGGCTTTGTCGATCTCGCGCTGGAGCGCGCCTTTGTCTATCGCGAGCACAAGGCCTCCGAGGTGATCGCGCTCCAAGGCGGCGATGTCGACCGCGAGAAGGAGGCCCGCTTCTCGATGCTGGAGAAGCTCGCCGACCACGACGACGCGCTGATGGAGCAATTGCTCGAAGACATCCAGCCGCCGCGCGATGCCGTGTTCGACGACCTCGCCCGCGAGCTGCGCGAAGGGCTGATCTGTCCGGTGCTGCTCGGCGCGGCCGCGCGCGAAAACGGCGTGCTGCGCCTGATGAAGGCGCTGCGTCACGAGGCGCCCGGCATTGCCGAGACCGCAAAGCGCCTCGGCGTACCCAAAAGCAAGGACGCGCTTGGCTTTGTCTTCAAGACGCTGCATTCGCAGCACGGCGGAAAGCTGTCGCTGACGCGGCTGCTCGCCGGCCATCTCGACGACGGCGCGACGCTGCAATCATCGTCCGGCGGCACCAGCCGCATCTCCGGCATCCTCGCCGTCAACGGCGCCTACGACAGCAAGCGTGCTTCGGCGGAAGCCGGCGACACGGTGGCGCTCGGCAAGCTCGATCCGATCAAGACCGGCGACACGGTGTCGAGCGGCAAGACCCCGCCGGCCGCGCTCGCCGCTCTCGAGCCGACGCCGCCGGTGCTCGCGATCTCGATCGCGGCCCCCGATCGCAAGGACGACGTCAAGCTCGGCCAAGCGCTGGCGCGCCTGCACGAGGAGGATCCGTCGCTTGTCGTGGTCCAGAATGCAAAGACCCACGACACGGTACTCTGGGGGCAGGGCGAGATGCATTTGCGCGTCGCCAGCGAGCGATTGCGCGACCGCTTCGGCGTCAAGGTCACCTCGCATCCGCCCGCGATCGGCTATCAGGAGACCATCCGCAAGCCGATCGTCCAGCGCGGCCGTCACAAGAAGCAGTCCGGCGGCCACGGCCAGTTCGGCGACGTCGTGCTCGACATCAGGCCGCTGCCGCGCGGCGATGGTTTCAAGTTTGCCGAAAAGGTGGTCGGCGGCGCGGTGCCGCGCAACTATATCCCGGCGGTGGAAGAAGGCGTCATCGACGGATTGACGCGCGGTCCGCTCGGTTTCCCGGTCACCGATGTGGAGGTGACGCTGACCGACGGCTCCTATCACAGCGTCGATTCCTCCGATCTCGCCTTCCGTACGGCGGCGCGGATCGGGCTCAATGAAGGCCTGCCGCAATGCCAGCCGGTGCTGCTGGAGCCGATCCATGTGGTCGAGATCGTCTGCCCGACCGATGCCACCGCCAAGGTCAACGCGATCCTGTCGGCGCGGCGCGGCCAGATCCTCGGCTTCGATACCCGCGACGGCTGGAGCGGCTGGGATTGCGTCCGCGCCTTGATGCCGGAAGCCGAGATCGGCGAACTCATCGTCGAGGTGCGTTCGGCCACGGCCGGCAGCGGCAGCTTCACCCGCCAGTTCGACCACATGGCCGAAGTGACCGGCCGCGCCGCTGACCAGATCATCGCCGCGCATCGCGTCGCAGCGTGAGCTGTAAGGGAGGCGCCACTCTCTCCCTCCCTCGCCCCGTTCTCACGGGGAGAGGGTGGGGTGAGGGGCAGTCTCCGCGAATGCGGTCTGATTTGTGAGTCGAATGCGCTAGACGGGCTTTCAAGTCGATTGGTCCTCCGCTCCAAGCAATAGCGCTTCATCACCGGGGCGTCGCCCGCCGTCCGCCGCGCGCGAAATATCGCGAGATCATCGCGCAGTGAGGGCTGGGGCGATGGTAGCCGTCTCTCTGCGGCGCTCGCGCGCTTGACAGAGCCGCCGGGACGCGAAATGGATCGCCTCGACAACACCCCGAGGCAAGCATGACCGTGACCAAGGCTCCCGCAGCCTGCCTGATCGGATGGCCGGCGGCGCATTCGCGCTCGCCGCTGATTCATCATTACTGGCTGCGCACCCTTGGGATCGCCGGCGGTTATGTCATCGAGGCGGTGCCGCCCGACGACTTACGCGATTTCGTGCTGCGGCTGTCGCTGCGCGGCTTCGTCGGCGCCAATGTCACCATCCCGCACAAGGAAGCCGTGCTCGCGCTGTCGACGCCCGATGCGCGCGCACAGGCCGTGGGCGCCGCCAACACGCTGTGGTTCGAGGCTGGTGAGCTGCGCTCGACCAACACCGACGTCGAGGGCTTCATCAACAATCTCGACGCCAGCGCGCCCGGCTGGGATCGGGCCGAAGAGGCGCTGGTGCTGGGGGCGGGCGGCTCCTCGCGTGCGGTCGTGTTCGGCCTGCTCGAGCGCGGCATTGGACGGGTGCATCTCGCCAACCGTACGATTGCCCGGGCCGAAGCGCTGGCAAGACAGTTCGGGTCGAACGTGCAGCCCATGACGTGGGACGGGATCAATGACGTGCTGCCGCGCGCAAAACTTCTCGTGAACACGACCGCGCTTGGCATGCACGGCCAGCCTCCACTCGATGTCGACGTGGCGCACCTGCCGCAAGCGTCCGTCGTCGCCGATCTCGTTTATGTTCCCCTGATCACGCCGCTGCTTGCAGCCGCAACGGCGCGCGGACTGCAGATCGCCGATGGGCTCGGCATGCTCTTGCACCAGGCGGTGCGCGGCTTCGAGCTGTGGTTCGGCGAGCGCCCCCAGGTGACGGCGGAACTGCGCGCGCTGGTCGAGGCCGATCTCACAAAATCTTGAAAGAATAGCGCTGGGTCTCCGGAGTTCTCCCTCCGTGAGGACAATCCGGAGACCGTCATGTCTGTTCAACGTGCAACTTTCACACGTCCACTGATCGCCGTCGCGATGGTGGCCGTCTCGACCCTCTATGCCTTCGCGCAAAGGGCGCCGGTGCCGACGCGCGTGCGCGGCACGATCGAAACCGTCGATAGCGACACGATGCAGGTCAAGTCGCGCAGCGGCGAAGACGTCAAGCTCCGCATCGCGCCCGACATACGCGTGTCCGGTATTGCGAAGACTTCGCTTGCCGACATCAAGCCGGGTTCGTTCATCGGTGCGACCACCGTGCCGGGCCCGGGCGGCGGCGAGAACGCCGTCGAGGTCCACGTATTTCCGGAGAGCATGCGGGGCACCGGCGAAGGCTCGCGGCCCTATGATTTGAAGCCGAACTCCAGCATGACCAATGCCACCGTCGCCGACAGCGTGGTCGGCAATGACGGCCACACCCTGCTCGTCAAGTACAAGGACGGCGAGAAGAAGGTGTTCGTCGCCGACAACACGCCGGTGGTGACTTTCGTGCCCGGCGACAAATCCGACCTCAAGACCGGCGCCAAGGTCATCGCCTTCGTCAAGCCGCTGCCGGACGGCTCACTCGAAGCCGATCGCGTCAGCGTCGGCCGCGACGGCCTGACGCCGCCGATGTGATGCGGGCGAATTTGGTGTGCAACTGTCGCAACAATTTCAGTGGTCGTCTCGGACAGGCTCGCGACAACGCTGCCCATTATCGGGAGCTGCGCTTGTCCGGGACGACGATTGAGATTGCGGAGGTTTCGAGCGTCTCAAAATCGTAGGGTGGGCAAAGGCGCACTTGCGCCGTGCCCACCATCGATCCGCAAGCCACGCAAAGTGGTGGGCACGCTCCGCTTGGCCCACCCTTGTATTAGCGC
>NZ_VSTH01000112.1 GCF_008123965.1 Bradyrhizobium hipponense
ACAGATATTAATCGGTTAATTTGATGGAACAATTGATGTTCTGCACTTCGGTCAATCAATTGTTATCGTTACGTTTTTTCTGTTTCGATTGGTGAGGCATTGTGGCCGCGATAGCATTTGTGGAGAACGAAGCGCTCGATGATGTTGCCGATCAACGCCTCCATGTCCGAGATGACGGATGGCTCATAGGGGTTGCCGGGTAGCGCCTTCACATGGGTGACGAACTAACCGCCGCAGGCGTGCGCCAGCGTGGTGGCGACAGAGACCTTGACGCCGAACTCACGAGGCCGGTGCGCCTTGCCTGCGACCAGTCCGTCGAAATGCGTGGCGACCGTGGGCTTGGCCAACAGATGCGTCAAGTCGGCTGGAACGAGCCACGAACCAAGATGCCTTACCAGCTTGGTTCGAGGGCTCGTCCGTAGGCTTCTGGTTAGGCCGAGCCACTGTGGGAGATGGCTGAGTGGTCCTGGCCATATGGCCCCCGCGTCCTGGCCCGCCGCAGTAAATCCCGCGCGTAGTCGCGGACCGATAGCGGAGGATTGCCGGCAAGCGAGGTTGCCGCTTGCTCGAAAAACCGTCCACTTAGCACGTCCATTCGCTTGGCGCGCAAAGTCGCCGCTGTGATGAAGATAAGCACCGAGGCTTCAGCGCCTAGAATGACGACCAGTTCATCTAGCATGTGCCATCTCGGTTCCGCCGCAGGAAACGTCGTTCGCATACGGTTGCCCCGCGATTGGTTAAATCAATCATTAAATCGCGAGCGCCGTTAAATTTGTTGCATTAATTGTGATGCGAGAATGCCTGTCAAACCAGCATGCCTCTGGCGCACCGCCAGCGTCAATCGTGTCGGTCTGCATTCCTGAACCGTGCGTGCAGGGCTGTCGCGAGTGAGTTCGCCTAGCAATCGCGGAAACGACTATTCTACTCGTCAGCCGCGCCAGATCCCATGCGTGTGCGCTGACCGATCGCTGCAAACGCCTGTCGCCCGGACGAGTGAAAATCCCGTCCAAACCGACGGAGCGCCCGCGCGGACGCATTGCAGATGATGGCCGACATAGCGCGAGGGCGGGAGTCCCCTTAGACGCGCTCACACGCTCCCGCAGGGTCCATGGACGCGACTCGCTGTCACGCTTGTCGAGTGATTGGCAGGCTCCTCCTGGGGTCTAAATGGTCATTTATTTAATTAATTAAATAACCATTGATAATTAAGTCAAATAATATTAAATTTAAAAGCAATATTATTAACTGGCGCGGTACGGACTGTGGCCGCGCTCCCAGTGGATCCGAACCTCGATTTGGCGTTAGCAGGGGGATCGGCAGATGTATCGAACCTCGGGCTCAGTCATCTCGATGGCGGTCGCGGTCATGATCGGAGGAATTCAATGGGCGAGCGCAGGACGCGTGGGCGCCCCGGCGCTCCTGCAGGCGGCCCTTCGGCACATCAAGCTGGGAAGCCCGACGCTACCGCCTTTCGCGTACACTGTCTTCTGCCTGCGTAATGAGGCTGAGTGTCGCTCGCGACGCTCGTTCCGGGGTGGGCCGATCCGGCTGACCGAGGAACGGTGGGCGGATCTGAAGGAGATCAATCGGGCGGTCAACTTGGCGATTGCGCCGTTGCGCAACGAACTCGGCCTTGCAGGCGAGGAGTGGATCATCAACCCCGATCGCGGTGATTGCAACGACTACGCGGTGAGCAAGCGTCACGAACTGCTTCGGCGCGGCTGGCCGGCGCGGACCCTGTTATTGAGCGAAGTGATCGTCAGTTCCGGAGAGCATCACTTGGTGCTTCTCGTACGCACGCGAAGCGGCGATCTCGTGCTCGACAATCTTGCGCCGCAGATCACGCCCTGGTCGCGGGTCCCCTATAGCTGGGTTCGTGTACAAATGCCCAGTCATAGTCGGCTGTGGGCGGCGATCGGCGGGAAAGGAGCATGAGACCCCTCACTGCGCTTTGTGATGACTGCGGTCACCTCGACAGAAAGACAGCGGCTATTGCGTGGGTGCTGCGAGCCCTCCACCGCAGGACGAGCCGCAAAATACTCGTCAGTTGGCGACCAGCCCGCGTTCAACTGGCCGCTGCTGCCTGCGCTATCCAAAGAGGGCTATTCGCTGACCTTCCCGCACGACGAGGCTTTCCTGTCCGCCGATAGGAGCGTCGGCCGAGCGCAGTCCGGTCGGCAATGGGAAGCTTCACCTGACTGAAAATCAGTTTGCGGACGACGCAATCATCTTCGATTAGATCGCCAGCACGTCGGTCCGCTATGCGGCCGGGCAGGGGCCTTGGGTGGAGATGTCGTGGAGCGGCTTCCGCGAGCTCGGGCTGTGATCAAAGCCGTCCGGGGCTCCATTCCTGTGCATCGAGCCATGGCGCGGTTGTGCGAGCACCACGACCTTCCACGATGAGCTCACACCAAACCCGGCGCTATCGCGCCGGGTGCAAAGGAGTCGCTTTCGTTTCGCATTGCGGTCGGGCTCGGGATCTCAGTCTGATCTCTCGCCGCCGCTGACGCATCGATACACCTACGAGCCGCTGGTTCCGAATCTCGCGGAGAAACCGCGTGCGCTTTGTTTGTGCGGCATTGAGCAGGCTTTCGAACAGGACGAAGATCTCGCGCGCCTGCACGTAAACTTCGGTATTGATGGCGTGCTGATCGAAGGCAGACAGCGAGGCGGGTGTCGATCTCGGCCGCAGCGATGGGATCAATCCGCCATGGGCCTGGAGGGCTAGTCTCGAAGCACCGCGATGGGCCCTACCGCGGCGGCCGGCAAAAGCATTGGTGAAGAACCGGACTCATCCGGCCGTGTCCTGGGAGTTTTGACCAGGCACAACTGCTTTAGAGAATTCAGATGACGGATAGCGACGCCATTTGGCGCGAGAATTTGCAGAACGCATGGGCGGCCCTGCGGATGATCCGCGAGACAGTCGAGACGCTCGGGCCTCCCGGCATTCTGATCTCAGAGGAGGAGGTTCTAGCGCAATACGGCCCCGAGCCGATCCATGAGGCAACTGCAATAGTGGCGGCGCTCACCACGTTACTTGGCTGGACTGTTCAGGCAGCGGAGAAGGCCCGCCAGCGTGTGGAGTCCTATATATTTATTGGCCAGAATTCGGTAATTCAGATGGGGCGTAAAGATCGGTGATCGCGCCACCATATGGGCAAATTCGCTGGTCAATAGCGATATCCCGAGGCGCCAAGACATTATCGCTGTCTCGCGCGGATCCAGCATTCTTCGAGGACCAAACGGGCTGGCAGATTAAATTCGCAAGCTGCAAATTTAAATCATTCAATTAACACATTTAAGTTGAGTTCCGCCGGGTTCTGGCATATTTTGTCAGCTGGTTGTTGCAGGACGATGTCGATGGCTCACCTTGATACCGAGAATGAAGATCGTCGCGAGTTCTTGAAGAGCTGCGGAAAATTTGCCGCCGTTACCCCTCCAGCTATGACGCTGTTGCTTTCCACGTCTCTGACCTCAACTGCCATCGCTCGTTCGGGCGCTCATATTGTGCATGGCAACAATGGCCACGGGAATGGGGGCGGTGACGGCAGTCGTAACGGTAAGGAAGATCGCGATCGCTAAAGGTTGCGTCCAAACGGACAGGCGCGCCATTGCGCTGTAAACGCCGTCGCGGCGACGGCCGGGGCTCAGCCCGTCCGGCGGCGCGTTTGGCTGGATGAGCGTTTGATCAACAGATCGTTCAGCTTCTTGCCAGCTCGAATCTGCGCTTTCAGCCATCGGGGTTGCTTACCGCGACCGGACCAGGTCTCGGATGGGTTTTTCGGGTTCTGATACTTCGGCAGCACTGGCGGGTAGGGACGGCGCGCACGTTCCTCGTTGGGGGCCCCGGAAGTGCCCTCTATCCTGCGAAGCCGCTCTTCGAGCTTGGCTTTTTCCGCGATCATTCTCCGACTAAGAACAGTCGTCACCTCATCGTAAAGCTGCCACAGCTCGGCTGTGGTCGCGGAAGCCCACTCGTCCTTCTCCATGGAAGCCGTCCCCACTACTTCCGATTTGAAATAGGAGGGGGGCTTATCAGGTCGAAGCCCGGTCGGGCAAGCCTGATCGGCTCGCGCGCAGGACGCCAGTGTGCACTGCGGTGCTTCTTGATGCTACCGGCCGGGTCCGCACGTTCGACCGACCGGTCGCCTCCCAGCCGGTCTCCGCCGGCGGACCCTTCGCATTGGACCGAGCAAGCGCTGCTCGGCCATCAACACGCGACTACGTAAATTCTGCAATTCGGTAAATTGAACGATCAGAGCTTCATGCGTTTGCCGCAAAACAGCCGAAGAATACATGTGACCACCTACTCATTACCAGCGATGACCCGTGACTGCAGATTGAAGTTGCTGGGTGAGCGAAAATGTCGCCCCAACTTTGCTGACCAGGTTTTCATCGGTGCTACTATTGAAGCAGAGCAGTTATCGTTCGAGACGTCTGATCAATGGTTGGAAAAAATTCGTGCCCCTCATTTTTGAGCCTCCCCGCCTGGCACGCGACTGAGATCAGAAGGATTCCAGCCGCTGTAGCGCTTGATGATCAGCCTCGTATTAATCTCGATGAATAGTATTACTTTTTGCACCTCCTCTTCCTGTTCTGGGTTCGAGGCTTTTCAGATTGCCTCGCTCCGGCGAAAATTTGTCGAATGTTAGATTTGAATCGTGAATATCCCTATATACCGTTCGTAATAAGTGGCCGGTAACGCATTAGATGGATGTTAACCAATGCTGACTGAGCAGCCGATGACTGCACAGATAAATCTGTGGGAGAGTTTGCAGAGCGCAGCAATCTAGCATTGCGGGAGGGGCGCTGTTTTGTCAATGAATCGGCTATTTCGGTTTTTCCATGAGGGGCCGCATTCCTACGGTGCTGCACGCATTCTCCAAGCGAGTTACAGTGATGTGGCCATCATGCGTTGCCGATGCGTGCCGTGACGAAATTGGTAGTGCGAAGTTTTTTGGCAGAATGGATTGGTCATGCCTCCCGCGCGTCTCTTAGAGAGAAGGTTGGATTAAACTGCTGCATGGGGGGTTGTTGGCGATAGGCAAGGGAAGCATGCGCCGCATCAGAATCGTCATCGCGGATCGGCACCCGATCGTCTTGCAGGGGATCAGCAGCGTCCTTGCGACGCAGCACGATTTTGCGATCGTGGCCTCCTGTGGCGATACTGCAGGCTGCATCGAGGCGATCCGACTTCTTGTGCCGGACATTGCACTGCTCGATATTGCAATGCCCAACATCAGTCGGCCGGACTTCCTTGCTCTCGCAAACACCGCTGGGCAGCGTACCCGGGTCATTTTCTTCGCCGATAAGGCCGGCGATCGAAAGCTGCAAAGGCTGGCCACGGACGGCGCCTGCGTCGTCCTCACGAAGGATACGAATCCGGAGATGTTGGTCGCGACCCTGCGGAAGGTTGCGGAGGGCCAGGGACTGGCATCGCGGTCGCCGAGCACGGATGGGGAGGTCAGCTGGGAGTCTCGCGCGGGTGAGGAGAGGCCTCTGACACAACTCACAGACAGGGAGCGGCAGATCATGAGGCTCGTATCGGAGGGGCTGTCCAACAAGGAGATTGGGCGTCGCCTGAACATTGCCGACGGTACGATCAAAGTCCACCTTCATCACATCTTCCAGAAGCTGGATATCAGCAATCGGACAGTTCTCGCGGCATTGGCAATTTCGCAAAACGGGCAGCATGTGGCCCCACCTGAACTCGACCGCTCCGTCCTACTACAGCGGGATCCGGCAGTTCGAAATGACGAGGACGTCAAGCGCGACAATGTCCTTTCGGAACGTACGCGTTAGCTGGAAAGCGCATCATATTGGGCGGTAAGGATCGGTTGCAGCGCCCAGATGCTCGGCCATGTGGCGGCAGGCTCCTTCGGCCTCGGCGAACGTTCGGAAGGGCGAGCCGCTGATCTTGATCGCGCCATTGTTCTGGTAGAGCGGTCGCCAACTCGCCAGGTAGCCGGAACGTCCGTGAAAGCCCGGACCGGTGGGGCTCCCAAGGCTGATCACAAACGAGAAGCCATCGCCGCTGGCGCTCCAGATCTCCATGTTCGCGACGGGCCGGTGAAATTGCAGTGGCATCGCAATCATCCACTCCAGTTGTGCGCTGCCCAAGATAAATTAGAAAGATATATATTAAATAATGGTTTGGGAGTCCAGATTGGGCGCCGGCGCCGGCGAGGGCTAGAAACTCGAGGGTCATGGGAATGATAGCGATCCATCCGGCGCACGCTCGACAGCTTCCATCATTTAAACAAAAGTTCTGGTTGAAAACATATTTAATATATAATACGACTGAAACTAGATTTAAATCTGGGAGAGCGCATCGTGACCCGGGACGGCAATGAAGATGACGACCGGCGGGCATTCCTGAAAACCTGCGGAAGATTCGCGGCCGTGACACCCCCCGTCATGACGCTGCTGCTGTCGACCTCGCTGACCTCGGCAGCCATCGCGCGTTCAGGTGGACAGAACGGAGCAACGCATAGTGACGACAGGGGCCAGTCATTCTTCGACAACGATCGTCCGTCTTCTGCAGCGTCGGGGTCCTCTGGCGGCGGGTCCTCTGGCGGCGGGTCACCCGGAGGTGGTGGCGCATCTGGGGGGCGCCCTGGTGGATCATCTGGTACTGGAGGATCATCCGGCGGTGGCGGCGGATCGGGCGGAGCGGCCGGTGGCAAAGGGCCTTTCGCGACGGGGGGGAACTCTGGAAGCCCGAGCGCATATGGAGGGGTCGATTGTGCAGATGAAGAAGACGAGGAGCGGAAGCACAACCCCGAATGCGAGCGAGACACCACTCGAGTTTCGAGCGCAACCGGCTCCGAGCATTAACATGGCGCGTCCCGCTATCAGCGCATGCCGAACAGCCTGGCCCGAAAGGGCGCGTGCCGCGCGCCTGGACGCATGAGTACTTTCTTAACGCGCCGCCGCATCGTTACTGGCGATGCGGCATCTAAAAGTTAGTCGCGTTTTTCCCGATGATTGCATATTTTTGATTGCATATTGTTCCCGGCCATTAAAGTTGGGGCAATTCTCCCAGACATTTCGCTAGGAGACCTCACATGAAAATGTGCGCTCGAGTGGACAACCCCGTTGCTGTTCTTCGCCAGCGTCTCGAAGCGCTTGCCTCCCAACTCGCAGAACTTGAAAGTCTCAGAGACCGAGTAGGTCGAGAAGAGAACCGGCAGCGCGAGCTGCGCCAGTCGGGCCATCTCGGACGGCGAGCGAGCTCAGAGTGCAACCGAGCGGTCGTTGCAACTTCGCAGACGCAGAGCTCATGCCTGCCACTTGGTCGCGATAAATCGAAATTTTTTCAACGAGCGTCCGAAAGCGAACGGATGACGCGACTTTGATCGATCATAGTCGGCTTCGGCCTTGGGGTGTCGGTTGATCCGCAGCATCCCACGTGCCGAGAATAGGGCACTGGTTTCCTGGCGCAGCGTGCGGTGGGAGACCTCGGGGAGTTCTTCAATCCATTATCTGGTTTCGCTTGAAAGGATGAAAGCTCGTGAATGATACCAATGTGAAAGTCGAAGCGCGTGCCGATTCGGTAAATGGGAGTACGAATGGTGCAAATCCGAGGTTCGATTTACCGCTGATAAATCTCCAGGAATTCTTCCGCAATTTCGCCGAGCAGGGCACCACACGGGCCAAGGATAATATCGAGAAGGTGAAAGCGGCCTCCGAAGAGGTCAGCGAGGTTGTCCGCGAAGCCTGTTTCAAGAGCGCCGAGAGCGCCGCTGATTACGGCGCCAAGGTCATCGAGATTTCCAAACACAATACCAGCGCCACGCTGGAATTCATGTCCCAGCTCGCTGAGACCCGGTCGCTGCTCGATATCGTGAATCTTTCGGCTACTCGAAGCCGCGAAGCTTTCGAAGTCGCCACCGCACAGAATCGCGAGCTTTGGGAACTCGCGCAGAAGGTCGCGACTGAGACGACCGCTCCCATGAAGACCAGCTTCAACCGGTTATTGCACAGGCCCGTCTGAACTGAGGCTACCGGCCGCGTGGATCGGCTGGACCAGCGTCTCAGAAGAAGGCGCGGTCCAGCCGATGGCGGACCGGCATGCTCAGAGTCCGCAAAAGGTTGCAGGAAATCAAGATGGGTATGGTGATGATCAAGTGCCCGGAAACGGGCGACGCCATTTCGACGGGTATCGAGACCGATCGCGAAAGGTTCCGCTGCAGCGCGGTATTCTTCTCGCGCACCTATTGCCGGGTCTGCGCGGCTACCCACGAGTGGTTTGCGAGAGAGGCTTGGGTCTACGAGCCTGCCCTGGATAGTCGCTTGCCGGGCGGCTGACAGGCGTCTCGCGTCGGCGCGGCGTGAACACGCCCTGCTGAGCCCTGCGAAACGATCCGATCGATCCGGCGGCTCATCACCTTGTAGCACTCGCATGCTACGGCTTCGAGTCGCGGCCGATCAATCTCGAGCTGACCGCGCCGGTTGGATTTCAACGCTCTCGACGCGCGCAACGCGCTCACGACATGCGTGACGGTGGTGCGGCGGACGCCCAGTAACTCCGACATGGTCTCTTGCGTCAAAGGGAGGAAATTGCCGTCATTCGTCCGGTCGTGGATGTGAAGCAGCCAGCGCGCCATCCGGGCCTCGACGGAATGCAGTGCATTGCAGGCCGCGACGTGCTGAAATTGCGTCAACAGCGATCTCGTGAAGATATGCACCATGGATGCGATCGCGGGGCTGCGACCCAGCGCCGGCAGAAATTGCGCCGCCGGGATCTGCAGCAGGGACCCTGGTACGCGGGCGACCGCCGTCAGGGGTGAGCGGGATGCGCCAAGCGCCGATGTCAGACCGATGGCCCCCTCATGGCCGATCACCCCCGTGGCGACAGTCTGCCCATTCGGCAAGTCCACGATAAAGGCGATCGCGCCACTACAGGGGAAGAGAAGGTGCTCGATCCGGTCGCCCGATCGGACCAGCACTGCGTCGCGCTCGAGCACGACTTTCCGTAGATGGGGTGCAAGCAAAGCAAAATCTGCCGGCGGCAACGCTGCTAACAAACGATTACCAACTCTGGTCGCGTGGTCCATCACGGGATTCGCCCCCGAGGGATGGCCGGTGCTGGGACCGTACCGCCTGGCGCCCTGCACAACTCAACGGTGGTCCAACCGGTCCCCGCGGATATTGTTCCTATTGTGGAGGCGTGCGTGTGCGACGGCACGGCAACGCATAATCCCGTTAACTCCTGCGGCCGGCTCCAACTGGAGACCGGCAGGCTCGCGAGCATCGCAGCTGATCTTGGCCAAGCCTATCGTTCGGCCGGCTCCTCAGGAACCGGAAAAGAGTGTTGTCGGAGGGGCCGCTATATGCCCATGCGGCGGCGGATACGGATACCCATTTTCGGCGGAATAAGCTCAGGGGCCGACCCAAGTTTGTCGAGCCTTAGCCACTGACTCGTTCCCGTTTGCGCTAGGGCAATATCGGGACCACGCATCTGAGATAATCCGGGCTCGATGCCGCCGAATGCTCTCGCTGGTGTCGGATTTGATCGGAGACCGCGCCATGCTCTACCAGCTGCCAAGGATCATGATCGTTGCCTCCGCGTTGCTTGCCTTTCCCGGCGCCACGGCGACGGCCGCTCACGACGTCGCCATCAGTCAGGCCTGGAGCCGCGCCACTCCCAAGGGAGCGAAGGTTGCGAGCGGCTATCTCACCATCGAGAACCATGGCGCGCAGTCCGACCGGCTTTTGTCGGCATCGAGCCCGGCGGCGGCCAAGCTCGAGATCCATCAGATGTCGATGCAGGATGGCATCATGACGATGCGTCCGCTCGACGACGGATTGGCGATCCCTGCGGACGCAATTGTGACGCTCGCTCCGGGCGGCGATCACATCATGTTCGTCGGATTGACCGGGCCGTTCGAGGAGGGCCAGCGCATTCCGGTCTCGCTGAACTTCGCGCGCAGCGGCAGGATCGACACAATCTTTGAGGTGGGCAGCATCGGCGCCAAGGGTCCGAGATTACAGATTGCGTCGATAGAACCGCCGCCCGTCGCGGCTGCGTCGCCGGTAAAGGCCGCCCCTGTCGATGAATCGTTCTTTACCCATATCTGCGGAACGCGGGTGATGGCTGATGTGACGATCACACCGGGCCGCAGAGGTCCTGTCGAGGTTCTGGTGCAGCTCGAGGACGGCGACGAGAAGCCGCTGGCGGTCGTTGCGCTATCTGTAACGCTGTCCAACCCCGACAGGAATATTGCACCTGTCACCGCCGCAGCCGAGCGGGTCGCTGCGGACAAGTGGCGGGTCCGCATGACGGCGGCATCGAGCGGAAAGTGGTCGCTGTCGCTCGGCATCGACATGAAGAAAGACGACCGGATCGATATCGCCGCTCCAATCCTCGTTGAGTGACGATTGCGAAGGCACATGCCGCCCCTGATCAGTCAACAGCCAGTCCATAAAGGTGAACCGCGTGCCCGCCAGTCCTTCCATTTCCAGCTTTGAAGCTCGGTCTTCGCGTGTGTCGCTTCTGACCGCGCTCGTCTATCCGCAGAACAACTATCCCGCGTCGGCGTTCGAAGCGCTCGTCGCGTCCTGTCGTGGCCGCGGCCTCGCGCTCGCGGGGGTCTTGCAGCACGTGGTCGATGCTGCGCCAGAGCGGCGATGCGATGTGGTGCTCGAGGATCTCACCTCGGGGTATCGCACGCCGATATTCGAAGATCGGGGCGCAGGGGCTTCGGGCTGTCGGCTTGACGAGGCGGCGCTTGCGCATGTTGCCGCTCAAATCGAAAGAAGCCTCGACTGTTCACCCGACGTGCTGGTGCTCAATAAATTCGGCAAGGCCGAGTGCGATGGGGACGGGTTGATCGAGCTGATCGCCAACGCGATGGACCGCAACATTGCGGTTGTGATCGGCGTACCCCAGAGCAACCTGCCGGCATGGCGAAGTTTCGCGGGGGAACTTGGCGCGGAATTGTCCGCCGACTCGCGCGAGATCGAAAGGTGGTCGGAGGACTTGCGCCAAGCCCGGCGGACGACGTCACGGTAATCGGCAGACAGTATCAACCGGAAGCGCAGCTCGCTTGGACGGCCCTCATGGTTTGCACCCCCGTCGCGGGTGCGAGTCAGGGACGCGCGTTTGGAAAGCAAGAAGGGACTCCTGCGATCAGGAGCACTGCCTGACACCTGCCGATGCAGACCCGCTTATTTGCTGGGGCTCCCTGGCGCAGCCGAACCCGTAGTCACGTTTGAAGCACTGTTCGGGGCGGACGTTGTCGTTTGCGGACCTACGTCGCGTCCATTGTAGACAGCAACAATGAGGATAACAGCGATCACGAGCGCTGCGCCGGCCGACCACGCAATGGCACTGTTCGCGGGAGCCCGGCTGCTCCCCCGCGCAACTTGCCGATTGGCAGCTCCTGTCCGCCGCTGCGGATCATCGAGATCCTGCGCCGCCTCCGTATTTCGATCGAGTTGAGCTCGCTCGCTTCGGCGTAGATGGCCCGACCTGCTCATGCCGTACAGGATCGCCCCTCCCAGCACAAAGGCGCCAAGAAACAAGATCCACACCATCGTAGCCGAGGTGTCACCGAGAAGCATGCCAACGCCGCTATTGCCCATCTTGATCGTGCTCCGAACTCTCCAACTCGCTAAGTCGCAAGCGTTTCCGCTGGTTCCTATCTCGTCGCCAAAGGCTCGCGCGATATTGTTCGGATGCATCACAACGACAACGAGAGGATGGGTCCGCATGAGGGGTGCATGGTGCCCCTGGCCACCGTAGTCGACGACGGTGTCGATCGCCATGTCGGCGGCCTTCGTGTGGGGGCCTACGACATCCCGGAAGGATGCATCGCCGGCTACTATAGCGAATGCAATCCTTCGGACACTGCGTTGAAATCGTCCCGTAGCGGACGCCCCCCGGCAGGACACGGACCGTCCGGCGCGCCCGGCGGTTTCGTCAACCCTGATCCCGACGACATGGGCAGGTTGGATCGGTATAGTGCCATCCGAACTGCGACGGGAACGGCATTCCTGCCTTCCCCCTTGGGCTGGAATGAGGACGAGACGATGGACGACACGATTGGCTTCTCCGACCCCGGCCTCGATCTGTCGGACGGTTTTAAGCCGCACACTTCGCATTGGGGCGTGTTTTCGGCGCGGAACAGTGAGGCCGGGCTGGAGGTCAGGGCGTATGCCGGGGATCCAGATCCGAACGGCATCATCGACAATTTTCCCGGTGCGCTGCGCCACCAGGCGCGCATCAGCCAGCCGGCGATCCGCCGCGGCTGGCTTGAGCGCGGTCCCGGTCCCGACGATCGCCGCGGCCGCGACGAATTCGTCTCCGTCAGTTGGGAGAAGGCGCTCGACCTCTTGGGGGACGAGCTGTCGCGGATCCGCGACACGCGCGGCCCCGGCGCCGTGTTCGGCGGTTCCTACGGCTGGTCGAGCGCAGGCCGCTTCCATCACGCCCAGAGCCAGGTTCATCGCTTCCTCAACATCGCGATGGGCGGCTATGTGCGCTCGGTGAACAGCTACTCTTCGGGGGCATCCTCGGTGCTGCTGCCGCAGATCCTGGCGGGCTATGAGGACATCACCAAGCGCAACGTCACCTGGGAGCAGATCGCATCCGAGACCGACATCGTGCTGGCGTTCGGCGGCATGGCGCTGAAGAACTCCATGGTGGCCGGCGGCTCGATCAGCAAGCATGTCGAGCGCGGCGCCATGGATGCGGCGCGCCGCCGCGGCTGCGAGTTCATCCTGGTCAGCCCGCTGCGTGACGATCTTCCCGTGGAAGCCGGCGCCGAATGGCTGACTTGCGTGCCCGGCACCGACACTGCGCTGATGCTCGGCATCGTTCACACGCTGGTGGCTGAAGGTCTGCACGACCAGGCCTTCCTCGATCGCTACACCGCGGGCTGGCCGGTGTTCCTGCGCTATCTCACCGGCGAGAGCGATGACCAACCCAAGCACGCCGAATGGGCCGCCGCGATCTGCGGCGTCGACGCGGGCGCGATCCGCAACCTCGCGCGCCGGCTTGCCGGAAAGCGCGCACTCATCACCGTCTCCCATTCGCTGCAGCGCGCCGAACACGGCGAACAACCTGTGTGGATGGGCATGGTGCTGGCGGCGGCCCTCGGCCAGATCGGCCTGCCCGGCGGCGGCTACGCCTATTCGCTCGGCGCCATCGGCTATTACGGCCGCCGCGTCAACGACGTGCCGGGGCCGACGCTCGGGCAGGGCCGCAACGGTGTTGCCGATTTCATTCCGGTGGCGCGCATCGCCGACATGCTGCTCAATCCTGGAAGCACCTATCGCTACAATGGCGAGACGCGCACCTACCCGGACATTCGCCTTGTCTATTGGGCCGGCGGCAATCCATTCCATCACCATCAGGACATCAACCGCCTGCGCAAGGCGTTTGCGAAGGTCGACACACTGGTCGTGCATGAGCTCGCCTGGACCGCCACCGCCCGCCACGCCGACATCGTGCTGCCCTCGACGATGACGCTCGAGCGCGAGGACATCGGCTACTCCAGCAACGATCCCTTGATGGTCGCCATGCACCGCATCGCCGAGCCGTTTGGGCTGGCGCGCGACGACTACGACATCTTCGCCGATCTCGCCGACCGTCTCGGTGCCCGCAAGCCCTTCACCGAAGGGCGCACGTCACGGCAATGGCTGGAGCATCTGTACGAGCCGACCCGCGCCTCGCTCAAGGCGCGCGGCCTCGAGGCGCCGAGCTTCGCGGAATTCTGGCAGCGCGGCAGCCTGGTCGTGCCGCAACAGCCCGACGACGGCGGCAGGCTGCGCCGCTTCCGCGAGGATCCGGTAGCGCATAGTCTGCCGACGCCGAGCGGACGCATCGAGATCTTCTCGGCCAAGATCGCAGGCCATGGCGATGCGGATTGTCCGGGCCATCCGGTCTGGCTCGACAAGACCGATATGCCCAAGCCAGAGGCGCCCTGCTTCCTCGTCGCCAACCAGCCGGTGACCCGCCTGCACAGCCAGCTCGACTTCGGCGGATACTCGCTTGCCGCAAAACATCGCGGCCGCGAGGTCGCACGCATGAACCCGCGCGATGCGAACGCGCGCGGCATCGCCGACGGAGACATCATCCGCCTGTTCAACGACCGCGGCGCCTGCCTCGCCGCTGTCCACGTCACCGACGGCATCGCGCCCGGCGTCGTCCAGCTTCCGACCGGCGCCTGGTACGATCCGATGGACCCCGAGGACGAAGCGCCGCTTTGCGTTCACGGCAATCCGAACGTCCTCACCGGCGACGTCGGCACTTCGTCGTTTGCGCAGGGCTGCACGGGACAGCTGACGACGGTGGAGGTGGAGAAGTTCACTGGCAATCTGCCGCCGATACGCGCGTTTGATGCGGTGTAGGGGACAGTCCAGGACGTAGCCGTAGCCCGGATGGAGCAAAAGCGTAATCCGGGACCGCTCGGTCGGCTGCGGCACTTTCCGGATTATGCTTCCGCTCCATCCGGGCTTGTATGGGGA
>NZ_VSTH01000113.1 GCF_008123965.1 Bradyrhizobium hipponense
GCCACCCATAGGATCTGAGGAGCTTGCGAAGCAAGCGTCTCGAAGGATGAAGGCCCGGCTGTTGGCCTCGCCCTTCGAGACGCGCGCGAAGGGCGCGCTCCTCAGGGTGAGGGGCTGGCACTGTTGCTGCGCCTGGAGGGGGAAGCAAATGATCGACCACATCTCCGTCGGCGTGAGCGATCTCGGTCGCTCCGCAAACTTCTACGAAGCAACGCTCGCCACCCTCGGGCTCACGCGCCTCGTCATGCGGCCGCGGACGGTCGGGTTCGGCAAGGCCTATCCGGAATTCTGGATCAATCTGCGCGAGGGCATGGCAGCCGTAGCACCGGAGAGCGGCGTGCATATCTGCCTGCGGGCGAAGACGACGGGCGAGGTCGATGCGTTTCATGCCGCAGCGCTTGCGGCAGGAGGCGCATCGGATGGCGCGCCAGGCATCCGCCCGCACGACCGCGTGCGCTATTATGCGGCCTTCGTCGTCGATCCCGACGGCAACCGTATCGAGGCGGTCACGTTTCCGGCAGAGTAGAGCGTTACAGCCTGCGCGCCACTTCGGGGGCCATTTCCTTCTCGGCTTCGGCGATCTGTGCCGCCGCGGCCTTCAGCTTCGGCAAGATCTCCTCGATCCGATCGGCCTTGAGGATGTCGACCGAAAGACCGGCGCGGATGAACTCGGTCTGGCGCATATGCGACAGCAGCGAGAACAGCGGCTCCCAGAAATTGTCGATGTTGGCGAGCAGCACTGGCTTGGCGTGACGCCCCAGCTGCTTCCAGGTCAACTGCTCGACCAGTTCCTCCAATGTGCCGACGCCGCCCGGCAGCGCCACGAAGGCATCGGAGCGTTCGAACATCAGCCGCTTGCGCTCGTGCATGTCGGGGGTGACGATCATCTCCTGCACCCGCGTCAGCGCGTTCTCGCGCATCCGCAGGAAGTCGGGGATGATGCCGGTGACGGTGCCGCCGTGATCGAGCACGGAGGTCGCGACCGCGCCCATCAGGCCGAGCGAACCGCCGCCATAGACCAGGCGGATGTTGCTCTCGGCGAGCGACTTGCCGAACGCCTTGGCGCCTTCGGTGAAGTTGGGATTGGTTCCGGGGCCGGAGCCGCAATAGACACAGACGGTTTTGATCGTGCTCATTGGTGCCATGATGCATTGCAGCGAAGAGGCGTCAAGCCCAATCGGTAATTCGGACCTACCGGAAATCTACCGGTAAATGGCGACAAACAATCGAAGATTCGCCATCTGGCGGGGTGCGCTGGCATCCGGAAGTCTCTATATGACGGGCGAAAATCTTAAAATCGCAACGCTGCCCGCATCCGGCGGGCCTTCAGGCTTTTTGATGGACCAACCTCAATCGCTCGGCGGCGCCGACGTTCCTGATCCTGCCGGCGGACCGCTGGAGCGGGCCACCCTGATGGGCACGCTGGCGCATTTGTGGCCCTATATCTGGCCCGGCGACCGTTTCGACCTGAAGATGCGCGTGGTCTGGTCGATGGTGCTGCTGCTCGCCGCCAAGCTGATCACGCTGACGGTGCCGTTCAGCTTCAAATGGGCGACGGACGCGCTGACAGGCGCCAACACCGCGCCGGTGCAGGCGGACAATTGGCAGCTCTGGGTGATCGCGTCGCCGCTGCTTTTGACCGCGAGCTATGGCGCGATGCGAATCGTGATGGCGGTGCTGACGCAATGGCGCGACGGCATCTTCGCGCGCGTTGCCATGCACGCGGTGCGCAAGCTTGCCACCATCACCTTCATTCACATGCACGAACTCTCGCTGCGCTTTCACCTCGAGCGCAAGACCGGCGGCCTGACGCGCGTGCTCGAGCGCGGCCGCGAGGGCATCGAGGTCATCGTGCGCATGGTGATCCTGCAGCTGATCCCGACCATCGTCGAGGTCTCGCTGCTGCTCGCGGTGCTGCTGTGGCAGTTCGACTGGCGCTACGTGCTCGCGACCCTCATCACGGTCGCCGTCTACATGTACTACACCTACATCGCGACCGAGTGGCGGATCGGCATCCGCCGCAAGATGAACGATTCCGACACTGAGGCGAACACCAAGGCGATCGACTCGCTGCTCAACTACGAGACCGTCAAATATTTCAGCGCCGAGGCCCGCGAGGCGCAGCGCTACGA
Organism: Bradyrhizobium hipponense; assembly: GCF_008123965.1. Taxonomy (GTDB): domain Bacteria; phylum Pseudomonadota; class Alphaproteobacteria; order Rhizobiales; family Xanthobacteraceae; genus Bradyrhizobium; species Bradyrhizobium hipponense. Next base: position 2,133 of record NZ_VSTH01000113.1, read on the forward strand.
CCGATCGGTTGCGCGCTACGAAGAATCGAGCGTCCACGCCTACACGTCACTGGCCGTGCTCAACACCGGGCAGGCCGTGATCTTCACGCTGGGGCTGACCGCGACCATGCTGATGTGCGCGATCGGCGTGCGCAACGGCACTAATACGGTCGGCGATTTCGTGCTGGTCAACGCCATGATGATCCAGCTCTACCAGCCCCTGAATTTCATGGGCATGGTCTATCGCGAGATCAAGCAGGCGATCATCGACATCGAGAAGATGTTCAATGTTCTCGGCCGCGAAGCCGAGATCAAGGACATGCCCGACGCGCAGCCGCTGGTGGTCACCACAGGCCATCTGCGTTTCGAGGACGTGCGCTTTGCCTATGAACCCGCGCGGCCGATCCTCAAGGGCATCAGCTTCGAGGTGCCGGCCGGCAAGACGGTCGCGATCGTCGGCCCCTCCGGCGCCGGCAAGTCGACCATCTCGCGGCTCCTGTTCCGTCTTTACGACATCTCCGGCGGAAGGATTTCGATCGACGGCCAGGACATCCGCGACGTCACGCAGGCCAGCTTGCGCGCCTCCATCGGCATGGTGCCGCAAGATACCGTGCTGTTCAACGACACCATCCGGTACAACATCCGTTATGGCCGCTGGGACGCCAGCGATGCCGAGGTCGAGCAGGCGGCACGGCTGGCGCAGATCGATCATTTCATCCGCATGGCTCCAAAGGGCTACGAAACCCAGGTCGGCGAGCGCGGCTTGAAACTGTCCGGCGGCGAGAAGCAGCGCGTCGCCATCGCGCGCACCGTTCTGAAGGCGCCGCCGATCCTGGTGCTGGACGAGGCCACCTCCGCGCTCGACACCCACACCGAGCACGAGATCCAGGGCGCGCTCGACCGGGTGGCGAAAAACCGCACCTCGCTGGTGATCGCGCACCGCCTTTCCACCATCGTCGGCGCCGACGAGATCATCGTGCTGGACCAGGGCCGGATCGCCGAGCGCGGCACCCACGCCGATTTGCTGGCGCAGGGCGGCCTCTATGCCAGCATGTGGAACAGGCAGCGCGAGGCGGAGGCCGCGCGCGAGAAACTGGCCCGGATGGCCGACAGCAGCGAGGCGCCGAACCGGGAGCCGCCGCCGGTCGACGACGTCCTCACGACGCCCGCGGCCGCGGAGTGAGCTTGTCTCCGGTCCCAACTCTGGCCTAAACAACTCCACCGCGCGAGACGACCCGCGCCATCAAACCCTGAGCGGCAGATAGCGATGTCCATTCTCGATTCGATCCAGCGTCAGATCCCGCCAATCCACAAGGAGGGCTATCCCTTCATCGGCGGCTTTGCGCTGGCTAGCCTTCTCCTGTTCTGGCTGTGGTCGCCGCTCGGCTGGATCGGCACCGCGCTCACGGTGTGGTGCGCGCTGTTCTTCCGCGACCCTGTCAGGGTGACGCCGGTGCGCGAGGGGCTGGTGGTGTCGCCTGCCGACGGGCGGGTGTCGATGATCACCATGGCGCTGCCGCCGGCCGAGCTTGGGCTCGGCGACCGGCCGCTGCCGCGCATCTCGGTCTTCATGAGCGTGTTCAACTGCCACGTGAACCGCAGCCCGGTAGCGGGCAGGGTGGATCGCATCGCCTACCGGCCTGGTCTCTTTATCAATGCCGAGCTCGACAAGGCGAGCGAGGACAATGAGCGCAATTCGCTGGTTATCTCGACGCCCACGGCGCGGATCGGCGTGATCCAGATCGCCGGTCTGGTCGCCAAGCGTATCGTCTGCTTCGTCAAGGAAGGGCAGGCGATCGGCGCCGGCGAGCGGTTCGGCCTGATCCGCTTCGGCTCGCGGCTTGACGTCTACCTGCCGATCGGCACCAAGGCGCTGGTCTCGGAAGGGCAGACCGCGATCGCCGGCGAGACCATCCTGGCCGATCTTGCCGGTGACGACCCGAGCCGCGCCTACCGCGCCAATTAACCATTAAGTCGGTGTAACGTCCTTTCGCCGCAATGGCGGAGGGGGACGCGGCTTGCTATATCTCGCCGTGAGGTGAAGACGAGCCAATGACGCCCTATGACTTCAAAGATCCCGACGTGCGCCGCCGGCGGTTCCGCCCGATTCCGGTGCGCATGCTGGTGCCCAACGTCATCACGTTGCTGGCGATTTGCGCCGGGCTGACCTCGATCCGGCTGTCGATCGAGGGGCGGATGTCGCTCGCGGTCTATGCCATCGTGTTCGCCGCCGCGCTCGACGGCATCGACGGCCGCGTTGCGCGCCTGATCAAGGGCCAGTCGAAATTCGGGGCCGAGCTCGACAGCCTCGCCGACTTCGTCAATTTTGGCGTTGCGCCCGGCCTGATGCTGTATTTCTGGCAGTTGCACGAGCTCGGCAATGCTGGCTGGATCGCCGCCATGGTGTTCGCGATCTCCGGCGGTCTGCGGCTGGCGCGCTTCAACGCCACTATGGACGACCCCAACAAGCCGGCCTTCGCCGCCAATTTCTTCACCGGCGTGCCGGCGCCCGCCGGCGCGATCACGGTGCTGCTGCCGATCTATGTCGCATTCCTCGATCTTGGCCGCTGGCCCGCGGCGCTGACGGCCGGCTATACGCTGCTGATCGCCTTCCTGATGGTATCGCGCCTGCCGGTGTTCTCCGGCAAGACCAAGCGCATGCGCGTGCCGCCCGAACTGGTGCTGCCGGCGTTCGTTGCGGTGATCGTCTTCATCGCGATTCTGATCGCCTATCCCTGGCACGTGCTCTCGATCGGCACGGTGCTGTATCTGCTGGGCTTGCCGCTCGGCTACAAATCCTATCGCGACCAGGCGCGCGCCACGGAAGCTGTCGCGCCTTCGGGAGCCGATGTCGCGGCGCCGCCATCATCTTCGGTCCTGACGGCGAGCCCGCCGGAGCCGCTGCACGACGACCGGCCCGATCGGCTGCACTGAGCGGCGACACTCGAGATGTCTGCCATGAGGGCGCGCTGAGTTGGGTCAAAGCCCGATCTCGGCTATATCCGCCCTGTGCCGGCGGCATCGCACAAACAGCCGCCGCCAATCTGGGAGAGAACGCCGTGACTTATACCGCGACCGGGCCGCTGCCCGCTGCCGTCCTCGAAGCGCTGGGCCGCTATGACACGCCGACGATCTGCAACGCCATGGAGATCGTGGCGCCCGAGCGCCGGCTGATCGGCTATACCACCAAGCAGCTGGTCTGCCCGTTCCCCGACCTGCCGCCGATCGTCGGCTATGCCCGCACGGTTGCGATCCGCTCCGTGCTGAAATCCTCGCTTGCACCGGAAGAGCAGTCCAGGCGCCGCATCGACTATTACGAATATGTCGGCACCGGCCACGGTCCGCGCATCTCGGTGATCCAGGACATCGACGGCCCTGATGTCGGCTACGGCGCGTTCTGGGGCGAGGTGCAGAGCAATGTGCACAAGGCGCTCGGCTGCCTCGGCGTCATCACCGACGGCTCGATCCGCGACATCCCGCAATGGGCCCCGGGCTTCCAGGCGCTCGCCGGCTCGATCGGCCCGTCGCATGCCTGGGTGCATGCCGAGAGCTTCGGCGGCGAGGTGCGCGTCGCCGGCATGAGCGTGAAGTCCGACGATCTCATCCACGCCGACCAGCACGGCGCCATCGTGATCCCGCTCGACGTTGCTGCAAAACTTCCCGAGGCGGCCGAGCTGTGTGGCCGCCGCGAGACGCCGATCCTGGAGATCGCCCGCAGCCCCGACTTCTCGCTGGAGAAGCTGAAGGCTGCGCTGAAGCGCTCGGCGGAGATCCACTGACGGCGCGACCGGGACGATCTACGGCCGCGACGCCGGCGATGGGCTGCCCTGTTCCGACAAGTACAGGGCGGCTTGATCCGGCTCGCCGAACATTGCCGCAGCGCATCCGATCAAGGCGAAGCCGCCGGCAAGATCCCACAGCGTGATGCGTTCGGCATTGTCGGGGACCTGAAGCAGGCGCGCTGCGATCACGGCAAAGGCGGCCTCGACAAAAAGCAGGATGCTGAACGCCGGCAGGACGAGCTCCGGTTCAAGCAGGTGCAGCGCCAGCACCGCGGGAAGCGCGGTGAGGAGACTGAACAGTGTCACCATTGCGATGGCTCCGCCATGAGCATGCCGTAGGGTTATAGAATACTGCATGATCCCTCGTCGCGGATGTGGCGCAGGGCCGCAGCGGGAGGCGCACAATGAAGATGCAAGACAAGACCGTCCTGATAACCGGCTCGACCGACGGCGTCGGCCGCTACGTCGCTCGCCGGCTGGCGGAAGAGGGTGCAAGGGTTCTGATCCATGGACGCGACGCCGCGCGCGCGAAGACGCTGATCGACGAAATCGCGAAGGCCGGCCACGCCGCTCCTGCCTTCTATCAAGCCGACCTGTCGTCGATCTCAGGCACGCGCGCGCTCGCCGCGGCCGTGATCCGCGATCACCGGCGTCTCGATGTCTTCGTCAGCAATGCGGGCATCGGTTCGCAAAATGACGGTCCGCAGCGGCAGGTCAGCGGCGATGGTCATGAGCTGCGCTTTGCCGTGAACTATCTCTCGGGCTTCCTGCTCGCCCATCTGTTGCTGCCTTTGCTGCAAACCGCGGCGCCGTCGCGCATCGTCAACGTCGCCTCGCTCGGCCAGCATCCGATCGATTTCGATGATGTCATGATCACGAAGGGCTACAGCGGCTCGCGCGCCTATGCGCAGAGCAAGCTCGCGCAGATCATGTTCACGATCGACCTTGCTGGAGAGCTCAGAGACACCGGCATCACCGTGAACGCGCTGCACCCGGCAACTTACATGAACACCACGATGGTCCGTGCCGGCGGCATCGCGCCGATCTCGACGGTGGAGCAGGGCGGCGCGGCGATCCTGCACCTGGTCCAGGGCGACGACGTCGCTGGCAAGAGCGGTCTGTTCTTCAACGGCATGAACGAGGCGCGCGCCAATCCGCAGGCCTATGACGCCGATGCACGCAGGCGCCTGCGCACGCTCAGCCTGGATCTGACGGGCCTGTCGGCCTAGCGCGGCTCCATCATGGTTAGCAAAGCGTTGAGATTGCTGACGGCGGCCGGAAAGGACGGCGCACGCGTTGCGTTCGTCCCACGCTGTTCCGACTTAACCTTTACGCGTCTTTAATCGCGGCCCACTAGGGTTTTCGATGCGGTTCGGGGTTGGACTGCGCCATCGGCCAGGACGGCCGTTGTTGCGTTCGCGTTGGAGTCTCCCATGGATATCATGACGAGCGTCGGCCTCGTGGTGGGCATTATCGTCATTGCGACGATGATGCTGCTGGGCGGCGATCTTCACATGTTTATCTCCGAACATGCCATGATCATCATCTTCGGCGGCTCGACCGCAGCGACCATGATCCGCTTTCCGCTCTCGACGCTGATACATGGCCTGCCGCTCGGCGCCAAATTTGCCTTCACGATGAGCCGCCTGTCGGCGCACGATCTTGTCGACGAACTCGCCCGCATCGCCGAGATCGCCCGCAAGCAGGGCCCGGTGGGCCTGGAGAAGGTCGAAACCGACGAGCCGTTCCTGGCCAAGGGCATCCGCTTCGTCGCCGACGGCTACGACCTCGATTTCATCCGCGACAATCTCGAGCGCGACCGCGACAACTTCCTCATGCACCTGGATGAGGGCAGCAAGATCTACCGCGCCATCGGCGACTGCGCCCCGGCCTTCGGCATGGTCGGCACGCTGATCGGCATGGTGCAGATGTTCGCCAACATGACCGATCCCTCCAAGCTCGGTCCATTCATGGCCACCGCGCTGCTCGCGACGCTGTACGGCGCGCTGGTCGCGAACTTGTTCTGCATACCGATCGCCGACAAGCTGCACGGCAAGCTCCTTGACGAAGAGACCAACCGCACGCTGATCATCGACGGCATCCTGATGATCCGCGACTCCAAGAGCCCGACGCTGGTGCGCGAAATGCTGCTGGCCTATCTGCCCGAGAAGCACCGCCACGCCGAAGGCGAGCCGGTTCCGGCGTAGCTCCGGACGCCGGGGTCTGACCAATGGCCAAGAAGAAGCGTGGCGATTCACACGGAGGCGGGCACGGCTGGTTCGTGACGTTTGCCGATCTGATGGGCCTGATGATGAGCTTCTTCGTGATGCTCGTCGCGTTCTCCACCCAGGATGCCAACAAGCTGAAGGTTGTCGCAGGCTCGATGCGCGATGCTTTCGGCGTGCAGACCGAGGCGCGCTACGCGGGCATCGTCGAGTCCGACGGTCTGCCGACCCGGCCGCGGCTGAAAAACGTCGATCACATCCAGCCCGAAGACGCCTCCAACACGCCGACGCCGGACCAGGAGGATCGCGACCGCACCTCGGGTGCGAAGATCAAGGTCGACCGCAACTTCGCGCTGGCCGCCGCCTCGCTGCGCCAGGCCTTGCAGGACATGCCTGAACTGACGGAGATGTCCAAGCACATCATGTTCGAGGAGACCAAGCAGGGCCTCAACCTCGAGATCGTCGACCAGGACGGCCGCTCGATGTTTGCCGACGGCTCAAAGGTGCCCTACGACCGCACCCGCCGCCTGATCGAGAAGCTCGCGATTCCGCTCAAGGCGACGCCGCTGCGCGTCTCCATTGCCGGCCACACCGCGGCCGGTTTCGTACCGGCCCGCGGCGACTACGGCGCCTTCGACCTGTCGGCCGATCGTGCCAATGCCGTGCGCCAGATCCTCGAGCGCGAAGGCCTGCCGCCGTCGCACATCTTCGCTGTCACCGGCAAGTCGGATACGCAGCCGCTGTTTCCGGACGATCCTTCGCTCGCGGCCAACCGGCGGGTGACCATCACGCTGATGCGCGAGGATCCGCCGCTGCCGCCGAATTTGAAGCCCTAGGGCGTTTTCCAGCGAAGGCGACCGGTTCGCGCCAAGCAAAAGCGTTAAGACAGGAATCGAGAGCCGTTCCGATACGACGGGACGAAAACGCTCCGAGGGCACTTGCGCTACCATTTTACCTGAGGCATGTCGTCGCTATGGCAATGAACGTGGCCGCGCCGTCACAGCATCCGCTGCGGTGCCTGCTATGGTGGCGGGCCAATTGACAGGCGCGCCGGAAGCGTCAAAAGGCGCCGGATCGATTCCAGTGACGAAGCGTTCTCCACCCTCATGACGGCGAGCATCACATCGACCGAGACCCAGGAAGGGCCGGTCACCTCGGGTTTTTGGTCCCTCACGCTTGGGAGCATCGGTGTCGTCTTCGGTGACATCGGGACCTCGCCGCTCTACGCGTTTCACGAGGCGGTCAGGGGCGCGGCCCATGGCGAGCCGGTGTCGCGGGTCATCGTGCTCGGCGTGCTCTCGCTGATCCTCTGGGCGCTCTTTGTTGTCGTCACCGCCAAATACGTCCTGTTGCTGCTGCGCGCCGACAACAACGGAGAAGGCGGGACGCTCTCCCTCATGGCGCTCGGCCAGCGCGCGCTGGGGCGGCGGAGCTGGTTCCTGATGGCGCTCGGCGTGGTTGGCGCCTCCATGTTCATCGGCGATTCCATGATCACGCCGGCGATCTCGGTGCTGTCGGCGGTCGAAGGTCTCAAGCTCGCCACGCCTGCCTTCGAGCATTACGTGGTGCCGCTCACCGTTCTCATCCTGGTGCTGCTGTTCGCGGTCCAGAGCAAGGGCACGGCGCTGGTGGCGTCCGCCTTCGGGCCGGTCATGGTGGTCTGGTTTACCTGTCTGGCGGTGATGGGCATGGTCCACATCGCCGACGATCCCTCGGTGCTTGCGGCCATCAATCCCTATTACGCGGTACAGTTCCTGCTCTCGCACGGCACGATCGGCATGGTGACGCTGGGCGCCGTATTCCTGGCGGTGACCGGCGGCGAGGCGCTCTATGCCGATCTCGGCCATTTCGGCCGCAAGCCGATCCAGTCGGCCTGGATGTTCCTCGTGCTGCCCTCGCTGCTGATCAACTATTTCGGACAGGGCGCGCTGGTGCTGTCCGATCCCAGCGCGATCGAACACTCCTTCTATCGCATGGTGCCCGAGTATCTGGTGCTGCCGCTGGTCGGGCTTGCGACTGCGGCCACCGTGATCGCCAGCCAGGCGGTGATCACCGGCGCTTATTCGCTGGTCTATCAGGCGGTGCAACTCGGCCTCTTGCCGCGCTTCGAGGTGCGATACACCTCCGAAACCCATGCGGGCCAGATCTATCTGCCGCGCGTGAACCGGCTGCTCTTGATCGGCGTGATGTTGCTGGTGCTGTTGTTCCGCACCCCTAGTAACCTTGCCTCGGCCTACGGCATCGCCGTCTCCACTACCATGGTTGCCGACGGCATCATGGGATTCATCGTGATCTGGAAATTGTGGAACTGGCGCGCTGCGACGGCCGCGGTCGTGATCTTGCCGTTCGTCGTGGTCGACATGACCTTCTTCAGCGCCAATCTGTTGAAGCTGCTCGAAGGCGCCTGGGTGCCGCTGTTGTTTGGCGCGACGATGGCGGCAACGATCTGGACCTGGCGTAGGGGCTCGGGAATCCTGACCCAGAAAACCCGCCGGATCGAGGTGCCGCTCGATGATCTGCTCCGGAGCCTGGAGAAGCGGCCACCACACGTCGTCAAGGGCACGGCGGTGTTCCTGACCAGCGATCCCGCCTTCGTACCCACCGCATTGTTGCACAATCTCAAGCACAACAAGGTGCTGCACGAGCACAACGTGGTCTTGACCATCGAGACTGCGCACACGCCGCGAGTCGACCTGGCGGAGCGTTTCCGGATGGAGAAGATCAGCGACAAGTTCTTCAAGGTTCGCCTGCGCTTTGGCTACATGGAGCAGCCGAACGTTCCCAAGGCGCTCGCAATCGCGCGCAAGCAGGGCTGGCAGTTCGACATCATGTCGACCTCGTTCTTCGTGTCGCGCCGGTCGCTGAAGGCCTCGGCGCAGTCCGGCATGCCGCTGTGGCAGGACCACCTGTTCATCGCGCTGAGCCGGTCCGCCAACGATGCCACCGACTATTTCCAGATTCCCACCGGACGGGTGGTTGAAGTCGGGACCCAAGTCACCATTTGAACGCGATTGACCGCGTCATGCAGATTTGCATGGCTAGGGCCCAGAATCGGGCTAGGCTATGCCCTTAGCGCAGGGCTATAAGCCGCGCGCTCTCCCGCCGTTGTGCAGTGAAGCATTTTAGAGGCCACCAGGCTCTCCTCATGACAAGTGACGTAGCAATTTCCGCCCCGGAAACGGCGGCGGCCAATGGGCATGGCGAAGCCCACACCACCGCCCGTTTCGGCGCGCTGACGCTTGGCAGCATCGGCGTCGTCTATGGCGATATCGGCACGAGCCCGCTCTACGCGTTCCGCGAAGCGGTGATGGCGGCCTCGGGGGCGGAGGGTGTGCCGACGCAGGCTGCTGTCCTCGGCGTGCTCTCGCTGATCCTGTGGGCGCTCGTCGTCGTGGTGACGCTCAAATACGTCGTGATCCTGCTCCGCGCCGACAACAATGGCGAGGGCGGCACGCTGGCCCTGATGGCGCTGGCCCAGCGCGCGGTCGGCACCGGCGGGGCAACCATCGTCCTGCTCGGCATCATCTCCGGCGCCCTGTTCTACGGCGACGCCGTGATCACGCCGGCGCTGTCGGTGCTGTCGGCCGTGGAAGGCATGAAGGACGTCACCGCGACATTCGAGCCTTATGTCGTTCCGCTGACTGTGGTGATCCTGGTCTGCCTGTTCGCCGTGCAATCGCGCGGCACGGCCCGGGTCGCGGCGTTTTTTGGTCCGATCATGTGCGTCTGGTTCGCGGTGATCGCAGCGGCGGCCATCCATCCGATCATCCAGCAACCGCAGGTGCTGTTCGCGCTGAACCCGCTTTACGCGGTGTCGTTCATGCTCCACCACGGGGTCATCGGCTTCGTGACGTTGGGCGCGGTGTTCCTGGCCGTTACGGGCGCCGAGGCGCTCTATGCCGACCTCGGCCATTTCGGCAAGCGGCCGATCCAGATCGCCTGGCTGTTCATCGTGCTACCGTCGTTGGCGCTGAACTATCTGGGGCAGGGGGCTCTCGTCCTCAGCGATCCCGAAGCGATCGTGAGCCCGTTCTTCCAGCTCTTCCCGCAAGGTTTTGTTCGCGGGAGCATGGTCGTTCTCGCCACGGCGGCCACCGTGATCGCGAGCCAGGCGGTCATCACCGGTGCCTATTCGCTGACGCGCCAGGCGATACAGCTTGGGCTGTTGCCGCGGTTTGAAATTCGCCATACGTCAGAAGCCCATTCCGGCCAGATCTTCATCCCGCGCATCAACCAGCTGCTGTTGATTGCGGTGGTGCTTCTGGTGCTGCTATTCCGGTCCTCCAGCGCGCTCGCCTCGGCCTACGGCATCTCCGTCACCGGCACCATGGTGGTCACGGCGATGATGGGCTTTGTGGTGATCTGGAAGGTCTGGAAGTGGTCGCCATTCGCTGCCGCCGCACTGATCGTCCCGTTCCTGTTCCTCGACCTGACCTTCCTGGCCGCGAACCTGCTCAAGGTGTTCGAGGGCGGCTGGGTGCCGCTCGCGCTCGGCGCGCTCATGATTCTGCTGATGTACACGTGGCGGCGCGGCAGCCGGCTGCTGTTCGAGAAATCGCGCAAGCTGGAATTCCCGCTCGCTGACCTCGTGGCAATGCTGGAGAAGCGGCCGCCGCAACGCGTGCCCGGCACCGCCGTGTTCCTGACCAGCGACCCCCTCAGCGCGCCGACCGCGCTGATGCATAGTCTGAAACACTACAAGGTGCTGCACGAGAAGAACGTCATTCTCACCATCGAGACAGCGCAGACGCCGCGGATCGATCCGGCCGAGCGCGTCAAGCTCGAGCAGATCAGCCCGACCTTCTCCAAGGTGACGCTCAAGTTCGGCTTCATGGAATCGCCCAACGTGCCGAAGGCGCTGGCGATTGCCCGCAAGCTCGGCTGGCAGTTCGACATCATGTCGACGTCGTTCTTCCTGTCGCGCCGGGCGCTCAAGCCCGCCGTCCATTCCGGCATGCCGCGCTGGCAGGACCGGCTGTTCATCTCGCTCAGCCGCTCGGCGAACGATGCCACCGACTATTTCCAGATCCCCAGCGGCCGCGTGGTTGAGGTCGGCACGCAGGTGACGATCTAGCCCGCCCCGAAAGCGGCGCTTCAAGTCGCTGCGATTTAGCTTTAACTTGCAGCGCAGCGCTCAAGCCTTTGTAGCGCTTGATTTTCGTGAGCCGAGAGGCGAGGTTGCCGCCGGCCGGCATCGCTCCGGCGCGAGCTCGAATGTTGGAGGATGATGTGGCAAACCAGGTACAGGATCTGACCCCGGACGAGGTCTCCAAGGGTGTCGCGGAAGGGCGCTACCTGCTTGTCGACGTTCGCGAGCCGAACGAGGTCGAAGCCGAGGCCTATCCCTACGGTGTCGTGGTTCCGCTCTCGACCTTCGATCCCAAGGCGATCCCCGATCCGCAAGGCAAGGACGTCGTGTTCGCCTGCCGCTCCGGCAAGCGTTCGGTGACGGCCTCGCTCGCGGCACAGGCGGCGGGCCTGCCTTACGACAAGCATCTGGCCGGCGGCATGCTGGGCTGGAAGGCGGCAGGTCTTCCCAGCAAGGTCGGTGGCTGACCCGGCAGATGTCCAAAAGCTCGTCCCTGAACAAGGTCTTCGCGGATCTTCCCGTCACCATCTTCGAGGCGATGTCGCAGGCCGCGCGCGACAACGCCGCCATCAATCTCGGCCAGGGCTTTCCCGACGATCCCGGTCCTGAGGACATCCGCCGCGCCGCGGCCGACGCCTCGCTGAACGGCTACAACCAGTATCCGTCGATGATGGGCCTGCCGGAGCTGCGCCAGGCGATCGCGACCCATTACGGCCACTGGCACGGCCTCAGGCTCGATCCGATGAGCGAGGTGATGGTGACCTCCGGCGGCACCGAGGCCCTGACCTCGGCCATCCTGGCGGTGGTCCAGCCCGGCGACGAGGTGGTCTGCTTTCAGCCGGTCTATGATTCCTATCTGCCGATCATCCGCCAGGCCGGTGGCATTCCGCGCCTTGTACGTCTGGAGCCGCCGCACTGGCGCTTGAACGAGGACATGCTGAAAAGCGTCTTCAATTCAAAGACCAAAGCGGTGCTCTTCAACAATCCCTTGAACCCCTCCGCGGTGGTCTATCCGCGCGAGGACCTCGAACTCCTGGCGCGCTACTGCCAGGAGTTCGACGTCATCGCGATCTGCGACGAGGTCTGGGAGCACGTCACCTTCGACGAGCACAAGCACATCCCGCTGATCACCATCCCCGGCATGCGCGAGCGCACCATCAAGGTCGGCTCGGCCGGCAAGATCTTCTCGCTGACGGGCTGGAAGATCGGCTTCGTCTGCGCCGCGCCGCCGCTCTTGCGCGTCGCGGCCAAGGTGCACCAGTTCCTGACCTTCACCACCGCGCCGAACCTCCAGGCCGCCGTCGCCTACGGTCTCGGCAAGTCCGACGAGTATTTCCTGTCAATGCGCAAGGACCTGACCCGGAGCAGGGATCGCCTGACCAAGGGCCTCGAGAGCCTCGGCTTCCCCGTGTTGAAGTCGCAGGGCACCTACTTCCTGACGGTCGACCTGTCGCCCCTCGGGCTCAACGAGAGCGATGCCGAATTCTGCTGGCGGATCGTCAGGGATTACAAGGTGGCGGCGATCCCGGTCTCGGCCTTCTACGAGCAGGATCCGGTGACCTCGGTGGTCCGCTTCTGCTTTGCCAAGAAGGACGAGACGCTCGACACCGCATTGGAGCGGCTGTCGGACGCTGTGCGCCGGCGCAAGGGGTAGATGAAGATGACGAACGTCAGCCGCCTCGGTGTTTTCCTTGGTCTTGCGACCGCCGCGGCGCTGACGCTGCTCCCGCAAGGGGCCGCCGCCGAGGAGCGCGTCGTCAACTTCTACAACTGGTCGAACTACATGGCGCCGGACGTCCTTGAGGGCTTCACCAGGGAGACCGGCATCAAAGTGGTCTACGACACCTTCGATGCCAACGAGACGCTGGAGACGCGCCTGATGGCCGGCAAGTCCGGTTACGACGTCGTGGTGCCCACCGCCTATTTCCTGCAGCGCCAGATCAAGGCCAACATCTTCCAGAAGCTCGACACGTCGAAGCTGCCGAATTTGGTCAATGCCTGGCCCGTGGTGACGCAGCGCCTTGCGATCTACGATCCCGGCAATTTCTACGCCGCCAACTACATGTGGGGCACCACGGGCATCGGCTACAACGTCGCCAAGGTGAAGCTGATCCTGGGACCTGACGCGAAGGTCGACAGCTGGGACATCGTCTTCAAGCCGGAGAACCTGGCCAAGTTCAAAGACTGCGGCGTTCACATGCTTGATTCCGCCGACGATATATTTCCGGCGGCGCTGAACTATCTCGGGCTCGATCCGAACTCGACCAAGCAGGCGGACCTGGAGAAAGCCGCTGACGTCGTGACCAAAGTCCGCCCCTACGTGCGCAAGTTTCACTCGTCCGAATATCTCAGCGCGCTTGCCACCGGCGAGATCTGCCTCGTGGTCGGCTGGTCCGGCGACATCATGCAGGCCCGCGCCCGTGCCGCGGAAGCCAAAGGCGGCATCGAGATCGGCTACGCCATCCCTAAGGAGGGCGCGCAGATGTTCTTCGACAATCTCGCGATTCCGGCGGATGCCAGGAACGTCAAAGAAGCCTACGAGCTGATCAACTATCTCTATCGTCCTGATGTCGCCGCCAAGAACTCGGACTTTTTGTCCTACGCCAACGGCAATCTCGCCAGCCAGAAGCTGGTCGATCCGAAGATATTGAACGACAAAAACATCTATCCGGACGACGCCACGCTCGCAAAACTCTTCGTCATCACGGCGCGTGAGCCGGCGACGCAGCGGATCATCAACCGGCTTTGGACTAAGGTTAAGACGGGGCGGTGAGGACGCAGGTACCCGATTTGCAATCGCCTACGAGAGCAAATTCGGCTAGTATCAGCCTTGAACAAACAGATCGAGCGTTTGGCTATGACTGACAATCTTCGCATTACGCTAGCACCGGACGTGCTTGCCGGAAAACCGGTGATCAGCGGCACGCGTCTGTCGGTCGAGTTCATCATAGGCTTGATGGCCGACGGCTGGAGCGAAGCCGATATCCTGGCTAACTATCCGGGCATCACGCACGACGACATCCTCGCGTGCTTAGCCTATGCACGCGACACGCTGAGCATCGAGAAAGTTCATCCCAGCGCGGCCTGAGATGCGCCCGAGCGCCTGCGGAATAATTCTGTTGCGTATTCCCACCGCGCCTCCCCAGCGAATAGGCAGGGTGATTGCTGATCTGATCCTGGCCCGCGATGATTGGGCCGGCCATTTTTCGGTAATCGAACCTGGCTGAATCCGTATGCGTCCGCTCGGAAGGTAGCGTCGGATCCTACCGCCACCGTCGGTGCAGCCACAGCCACTGCTCGGGATGCTCCCGCACCCAGCCTTCGACCACGCTCGTGATCGCCTGCGTCGTGCCCTGGATGTCGATCTTGCCGTCGGCGTCGCGCACCGGCTTGATTTCCTCGGTCAGCTCGCCGCGGAAACGGTTGCCGGGCAGGCGGATGATGCGGACGCCGTGGATCGGGCATTCGACCTGACGCAAGAGGCGCGCCAGCATCGGATTGGCGCGGGTCTTGCGGCCGAAGAAGGTGACCTCGACGCCGCCGGTCAGATACTGGTCGATCAGCATGGCGACGTGCTTGCCGTCCTTCAGCGCCTGCGCGAGCCGCAGCGGCGCGTCGCGCCCCGCCGGGATCAGCGTGCCCATTTTGACCTGGCGCATCTCCTGGATGATGCGGTCGGCGGATGCGATGTTCGGCCGACGATAGAGGATCGCGGCGTCCAGCCCATGCGCCACGGCGGCGAGCGCCGGCAATTCCCAATTGGCCAGATGCGCGGCGAAGATCAGCGCAGGCTTGCCGTCGTCCTTGATCTGGTCGAACAACTCGACGCTGCGCTTGGGCAATTCGATCCGGCTGTTCTCGGGATGGTCGCGGTCGTAATCCCACACGTGGTCCATATGGGCGAATTCGGCGCCGACGCGGCCGAGATTGTCCCAGACGCCCATCAGGATGGTTTCGATCTCCTCCGGTGACTTTTCCGGAAACGCGGCGCTGAGGTTGGCGCGGCCGATGCGGTGCTCGCGCAGGCGTGGGCCGATCAGCTTCGTGACGCGCGAGAAGAGATCCGAGGTCTTGGCCGGGTCGAAATAGCGCGTGGTGCGCAGCATGCCGACGGTGGCAGCCCCGATCAGACTTCCGCCGATTGATTTGGCAGCCTCCCGCGCGCGGGCCTTGATGCTCGCAGGTAACAGCGCCATGCGACCGGTCAGGCCGGTTCGCGGGTCAGGATCAGCGAGGCGTTCTGGCCGCCGAAGCCGAACGAGTTCGACATCACCGCGGTGACGCGGGCATCGCGCGCCGTGTTGGCGACGACGTCGAACAGGATGGTGGGATCCGGAGTCTCGTAGTTGATCGTGGGCGGAATGCGCTGATGCTCCAGGGTGAGCAGCGAGAAGATCGCCTCCACCGCGCCGGCGGCCGAGATGGTGTGGCCGACCATCGACTTGTTCGAGGTGACCGGAATCTTCTGCACGAGCTCACCGAACACGGCCGATGTCGTGTTGAATTCCATCTTGTCGTTTTCGGGCGTCGCGGTGCCGTGCGCGTTGATATGGTCGATCTGGCCCGGCTCCATGCCGGCATCGGCCAGCGTCTTCTTCATGCAGCCGATGATCGGCTTGCCGTCGGGCGACGAGCGGGTGCGATGGAAGGAATCGGTGAGCTCGCCGCAGCCGGCGATCACGCCGAGGATCTTTGCGCCGCGCGCGGTTGCGGCTTCGTAGCTTTCGAGCACCAGGGCGCCGGCGCCCTCGGCCATGACAAAACCGTCGCGGTTCTTGGAGAAGGGGCGGGAAGCGGCTTGCGGCGGCTCGTTCTGGGTCGACAGCGCCGAGAGCAGCGAGAAGCGCACCAATGCTTCAGGGTTCACCGTGCCGTCGGTTGCCACGCACAGCGCGGCATCGGTCTCGCCGCGGCGGATCGCCTCGACGCCGAGCTGGATCGAGGTCGCGCCCGAGGCGCAGGCGGTCGAGAGCGAGATCGGCGAGCCCTTGGTGCCGAAGGCTTCGGCGAGGTGGGCGGCCACCGAGCCGAACATGAAGCGGTGATGATAGGCGGTGAACTTGCCGCCGCCGGAGATGCGCAGGAGATCGTCGTAGTTGAAGTCGAGCTTGCCGACGACGCGGCCGAGTTCGCGGCGCTGCGGCCATTCGACCTCGACCGGCGCAACTGCCAGGAACAGCGGGCCCGGGAAATCGCCCTTGGCGCCGATGCCGGCCTGGTCGAGCGCTTCCTGCGTGACCAGCTCGGCCATCCGCTCGGACAGCGCGGTGGAAGAGAACGGATCGACACTGACGAAATCGACGGTGCCGGCCATGGTGGTCCTCAGCCCATCGACCGGAAAGCGCGTGATGGTGCGGATGCCGGATTCGCCGGCGACGAGCTTCGACCAATTGTCGGCCTTGCCGGCGCCGAGAGAGGTCATGATGCCCATGCCGGTGACGACGACGACGGGACGTCCGAGTTTGTCGCGTGGTGCAGTCATGTATCCCCGCTCGCGTTAGCTAACCGCTTCGACCAGCGCCATGCCTTCGCCGCGCCAGTGTCCGGCTCCCACCACCACGATCTGGGTGGGGGCGCCCTGCATTTCAATCTCGGTCCCGGTCGAATCGTTCGGCGGAAACAGCGCGCCGCGCGAGATCGACAGCGCAGCAAGCGCCAACCCCAGCGGGAATTGCGTCTCCATGGTGTGGCCGAACATCGTGCCGGTCGAGCGCACCGGAAAGTCGGTATGGCGCTTTAGAAATCCGCGTTCTTCGGACGTGGCCGGCTCCGCGCCGGTTGCACCGGTGATGATCGCGCCCTTGCCCTCGCGCTTGGGCAGTTGCGCCCACAGCTTCTCGAGCGTCGCAGCCATTTCGCCGGGTTGCTTGCGCCGGGCGAGATCGGCGACGACGCTCGCGAGCCTGGCGAACGGTTTTGCGCCGCGCGCTTCGGCATGAGCCTTGGATTCCAGCACCAGGAACGCGCCGGCCGAGCCGAGCGCGAAGCCGGCGCGTTCCTTGCGTGCCCAGACGGGCGCGAACTTGTCCTTCAGATTGAAGTCGCCGAATTCGTAGAGGACGAGCAAGTCCTTGCGCTCGCCATTATGCGAGCCGCCGACCAGCGCAATGTCACTCTCGCCCGAGGCGATCCGCGCCAGCGCGATGCGCGCGGCATCGGCGCCCGCGACCTCTTCGCCCATGAAGGTGCGCGAGGTGCCGCCGAGTCCGTGCACGATGGCGATGTTGCCGGCAAGCAGGTTGGAGAGCTGGGCCAAAAACAGCGTCGGCCGCAGATCGCTCATCAGGCGCTCGTTGAGGAAGCCGGGCGCATTGGCGCCCTTGGCCTCGGCCGTGAGCACGCCGGTATCGACATTGAGATCGCGCTCGCCGCCGCCGGCGGCGACCACCATGTCGATCTTCGACAGAATGTCCTTGTTGCCCTTGATCCCTGCGGAATCCAGCGCCAGCCCCGCGGCATAGGTGCCGATGCGCTGCCAGGCCTCCATCTGCCGCTGGTCACCCTTCTTCGGGATCTGGCTGTCGAAGCTGACCGGCATCAGCGGATGCACGACGTAGGGTGCAAAGCCGTTCTCGTCGACATTGATGCGCTTGTCCTGGAGCGCTGCCCAGTTGGCGTCCAGCCCCTCACCGAGCGAGGTGGCAAGCCCAATGCCGGTGATCCAGACTTCGGTCTGGCCGGGCTTCGAAACGGGGGTCTCGGTCATGGCGACACAGTCTGTTGCGGAAAACCGACGCGCTTGGCGATCGCGTCCATGTGGGAGCGCATATCCGCGTTGGGGAAGGGGATCAAAGTGAAGGTGAGCGTCGAATTCGCGCGTAGCTTGCCGCCGACCCTGATCTTGGCTTCGGTCATGGCGTAGCCCGAGCCCTCGTGGACGAGGCCCGCCTCGATGCTCATGAGCTCGCCGGGGAGGACCGAGCCGCGCACCTTGGCTTCCTTCACGGCCGCGAGGATCGGCATGCGCTCGAACTTCAGCACGCCAAGCAGAAGCCAGCCCGAGGCCTGCGCCATCGATTCGATCAGGAGCACGCCGGGCATCAGCGGATAACCCGGGAAGTGCCCTTCGAAGACGGTGCTCTCCATCGGGACCTGCGCTTCGACAGCGATCTTCTTCTCGTCGACGTTGAGGCCGACGATGCGATCGATCATGTGGAAGTATTCGAGTTGCATGACCGCGCGCTTAGGCGCTCGCGCCCTTGGCCGCAACCAGTTCGTCGATGCGAGCGCAAAGATTCTTCAGCACGAAATACTGCTCGGTGGTCGCCTTGCCGTCGTTGACCTCCTGGGTCCACTTTTCCAGCGGCAGCTTGATGCCGAACTGCTTGTCGATCGCGAACGCGATGTCCAGGAAATCGAGGCTGTCGATGCCGAGGTCATCGATGGCATGGCTATCCGGCGTGATCGTGTCGCGAGGGATGTCGCAGGTTTCAGCGATGATCGTAGCGACCTGATCGAATGTGGAGGACATCACTAAGCCTTTGATATATTGTAGGTATTTGAAGATGTTCCAGAGCGGAACGGTGGGTGGGCATCGCGCCCCGAGTGACGCCCTCAAATCCCCCTCTGGCCGGGTCGAAAGCCCGTATATCGGAGCGCCGCCCCGAGTTCAATGGAGCCGGGCCGGGACCGGGGGCAGCCTGGGGATGCCTGTTATCGGGGCTGCGAAGCGAGTCGTCGGGGCGGGGGTATGCCTAGATATGCGGCGTCGTGATCTTGACGCAGTCGCGCCGGCCCATCAACACGCAATCCTGGGTCCGGCGCAAGTCGGCGATGCTGACTGCGAGCCAGATCCCGATCGCAGTCAGCGCGATGGTGAAGGCGAGCGCGGCGATGTTGGCGAGCATGCGGCGACGGAAATCGTCCTGCTCCGCGCGGGGCTGCTCGTAGCGCGACAGGTCGAGCGGCTCGGGTGTCGCGTGCAGCGGCTGCACCGTTCCGCCGCCCCGCCGGATTGGCGTGGGGGATGCCGTGCGCGGCCTGAACTGGAGCACCCGGTGCTCCTCGTCCGAGGTTATGGGCCGCTGGGTCTTCATGGCGCGGGGATCACTCCGAAGCAGCGATTTTTAGATAGCACACGTCACACAGGCGTTGCAGAAAATCTTCTCAACGCGCACGTGCATTGCGATTTCACACCATCTTGAACTTGCAGGTGACGCCGCGATGGATCGCGGAATGGTGTCATCGGCGGGTTGCGTTGCAACAACAGTCGCCGCGGAATATGCGCGGCCGGTCGGCGAACATCCGCGGGCCGCTCGGATTTTGCGGTCGCAGCGCTCATGCCATAATCCGCGAAATCGGGACCGCCTGTCGCGATCATTTGAGGAGCCCTTCGACCATGACCAATACGCGCGAGCCGAGAGTCCATCCGGTGCCAATCCTGTCGCTCCGGCCGACGCAGATGACGGTCGGCATGCGCGAGGTCAAGGAGAAGCGCCAACGCTGGCGCGAGCATGGCAAGAAGAAGCAGTCCGAACTGCTCGGCACCCACATGATCCCGGTCGTGCACGGCCCCGACGAGCGCTATTACGTGATCGACCATCATCATCTCGGCCGCGCGCTGCACGACGAGGGCATCAAGGAGGTGCTGGTGACGGTGGTCGGCGACCTCAGGATGGTCGAGCGCGAGGCGTTCTGGGGCGTGATGGACAACAAGCGCTGGGTCTATCCTTACGACGCCAAGGGCGAGCGGCGGCCGTTCCGCGACCTGCCGAAATCGGTCACCGATCTCAAGGACGATCCGTTCCGCAGCCTCGCCGGTGAGGTCCGCCGCATGGGCGGCTTCGCCAAGGACACCACGCCGTTCTCCGAATTCCTGTGGGCCGACTATCTGCGCCGCAAGCTGCCGCGCAAGGCGGTCGACGCTAATTTCGATAAGGCGCTGGAGAAGGCGATGTCGGCTGCCAAGAGTAAGGATGCGATCTATCTGCCCGGCTGGTGCGGACCCGCGCAGGACGATTAGGGCGTGCTTGCCGCGGGGACCTTCGGCCCGCGGTGCTAGAAGGGTTCCGGCCTCGGAAGGGTAATAAGCCGGGGCCGCTTCTTGGCCGTAGCGTGGGCATCGGCGCCGAGGCCGGCGCGGACACGCTTGATTTGCCGCAAATTCTCTCCGGTGCGGACCGCTAAGGTCTGCAGGCATGATTGCCGAACCAGCGTGCGCCTGTCGTCGAAGTGCCAGACGGGTTGCTCAGGTGGGCTCCAAGTCGTGCGGACCCCGGAGACCTCACCATGAGCGCCGTCTTTCGCATTGTCTTTATCGTTGCCGGTGCCATTACCGCGCTGTTCGTTGCGCGTGATGCCCTGAACTTCACGATCATCCAGACTTTCGTCGCCGTTCTGCTCGTTACCGCCATCGTCGGTGTCGGCAGTTTCTGGGGTCAATGGCGTAAGACCTGAGCGACACGCCGCGCCTCGCGTCGCCTGCGCCACGGAGAGACGTGTTCGCTTCAAGCAGCCGCGTCGCGATCGATTTTCCGCAAGCGCACGAAGGCGGCCCAGGCCCGCGGATATTCCTTGTCCGTGGGATCAATCGCAAGCAGCGCGCGGCATGCTTCCTTGATCTCCTCAGGCGAAGGACGCTTGGTCGGAACGCCGGATGATTTCGCTTCCTCCCAGCGAGCCTCGATATCTCTCGCGAAAGCCAGGGCCTCAGCGCTCGTCCGCATCTGCGTCGATTTCGCCAGCGCATGGCCCGGCGGGAACGTTGGCCATGTGGCCGGCGGCTGGTCGACACGCCACGTCAGTTCATCTCCCTGGGATGCCTCCGCGCCCGAACGTGAATGCTGCGCTGCTGGCGTCCATCCTGCCCCTGCCGAAGCTAATGAGCCGGCCGATCTCGGCGCGGCTGCCGAACCGGGCGCGACTGCCGCTGTCTGTCCAGCCAGCTGGCCAAGCTGTTGTTCCATTGTCCCGCCGCCGGACTTGGGGATGATTTTTTCGACAGTCTTGATCATCAACAGCGCGCCCGGCGATATCAGCGTCTTCTGGTCGGCAATTTTATCGTCGGCCGCGGTTGGGCAGGGCCTGTACGCAGAGCGCTGCGACGTGATCCGGCCGTCGTCGTCGATACGGGCAAAATCGATCGCGACCGTGTAAACGAAGGCGGTCTCGACATACTGCCTCTCTTTATCCATCGCCTTCACGGAGCCGCACACGTATCTTGCCTGGTCTGCTTCGACCGTTCGTAGGCCGTTGAAGTGAGCTGAATTCGGCGCGATGAGAACACGTGAAACGGCGGCCCGCGCCTTGCCATGCTCCGATTCCAACATGCTCCATATTTCGTTGGCGTTGATGGCGTCGGGCTGAAAGTTCCATGCGTATCCGGCCGCGAAGAACGCTGCGCCAACGCAGGTCGCGATAACAAATGCCCGAACGTTCACGAGACGGCCCCCTCTGCAGGCACGACTCATCCGCGTCTCCGGTGACGGAAACTGTGCAAGTTGTGCCGAAGTGTTTGTGCTAGTTGAGGGTGAGTTTCTTAATAAACCGTGTACGATTGCGAAAACCTAGAGTTCCCGTTAAACGGGAACCCGCCCGCCGGCGTTGCCGGCGACTCCCTTACTTTCGCGCTCGAGGCGGTCGGTCATTTCTTCGGCAGGCGTCCCATCAGATAGAACTCGTCGTTCGGCCGCATGCCGGTGAAATTCGCCAGCCGGTTCGACAGCGCGAAGAAAGCGGAGATGGCGGCGATGTCCCAGATGTCGTCGTCGCTGAAGCCGTGCGGCTCAAGCGTAGCGAAATCCTCCTCCGAGATCCGCTGTGCATCCGCTGAGACCTTCATCGCGAAATCGAGCATCGCCTGCTGCCGAGGCGTGATGTCGGCCTTGCGGTAATTCACCGCGATCTGGTCGGCGATCAGCGGGTTCTTGGCGCGGATGCGCAGGATCGCACCGTGCGCGATTACGCAATACTGGCATTGATTGGCTGCCGAGGTCGCGACCACGATCATCTCGCGCTCGGCCTTGGTGAGGCCGCCGTCCTTCTCCATCAGCGCGTCGTGATAGGCAAAGAATGCGCGGAATTCGTCGGGACGATAGGCCAGCGTCAAAAACACGTTCGGCACGAAACCGCTCTTCTCCTGCACCGAAAGAAGCCGCGTGCGAATGTCCTCCGGCAGCGTGTCGAGGGCGGGGGCGGGGAAGCGTTGCGTGGCGGGCTTTGTCATGGGCATGTTTTCCGGATTGCAGCCGGCAAACATAGTCGATGCGGGCGGCCTGCTCAACGTGCCCGCTACAAGGCCAATTGAAGAAACGGCACCGTGGCCCTTGCCCCGTCATTGCGAGCGCAGCGAAGCAATCCAGCGTCTGCCCCCGGAGGGATTCTGGATTGCTTCGCTGCGCTCGCAATGACGAAGTTGGGGAAACGAGCGCGGCTTTACCGCAGCGGCTTTTTCAGCAGCGAGAAGCGGTCTGGATCCAGTCCCATCGAGGGCTGCAGCATCGGCGCTTCGGCGCTCGCCAGCGTCTTGGCGGGCGGCGCCGAGAACACCGGATCGTTCGGCACGTCGCGCTGCGAGGTGGCGCCGCGCCAGCGTTCGAGCACAGCACCGACGAAATGCATGTCATGACCGGCGGTCACGGAGGGAACGCTGCTGATGGTGGCTTCGCCGCGAGGCAATTGGTGCGGCGGCACCTCCTTGAAGCGCAGCCGCGTCGGCAGCGCGACGCCTTCGCCGAACGCCAGCACCTCGCGGGTGCCGAGCGAGGGCACGAAGGACAGCAAATTCGCGGCCGCATCCGACACCGCGGCGCGGAGCAGCGCCTGGTCGCGTTCGTTGGCAAGACGCATCGTGAACAGCGTGTTGCACTGGGAGATGATGGTGGCGTCGAGCTCGGCGGGACGCTGGGTAATGAGGCCGAGATAGACGCCGTATTTACGGCCTTCCTTGGCGATGCGCGACACCGCCTTGCGGGTCGGCCCGAAGCCGACATTGCGGTCGGCGGAGGCGTAGCGGTGGGCCTCTTCGCAGACGAACAGCATCGGCGAAACGCCGTCGCTCCACAGGCCGAAGTCGAAAGCCATGCGGCAGAGCACCGAGACGACGGAATCGATGACTTCAGCCGGGAAGCCGGCGAGCTGCATCACCGTCATCGGCTTGCCGTTGGCCGGCAGGCGGAACAGATGGCTGATCACTTCGGCCATGGTGTCGCCGCCGACATTGGCGTTGTCGAACATGAAGGCGTAGCGCGGGTCGTTGCGGACTGCCTCGATGCGGGAGATCAGCTTGTGATAGATGATGCGCGACGAGCGATTTTCCAGCTTGCCCATGCGCTCGTCGATCAGCGAGATCAGGTCGACGAGGCGATACGGCACCGGCGTGTCGACGGTGAACCCGATCTGCTTGGGATCGATGCGCTTCAAGCCGATGCGGTCGGCATTCTGGTACTGCGTGTAGACGCCCTTGGCGATCGGGATGACCTCGGCGAGAACGTCGAGCTCCTCGGGCACGCCGGCGCGGCCAGCGAACAGCACGTCGACGATTTCCTCGAAGTTGAACAGCCAGAACGGCAGCTTGAGGTTTCGCGGGTTCAGCACCAGTGCGCGGTCGCCGAAGCAGCGGCCATATTCGTTGTGCACGTCGAGCAGGAAGATGCGCAGGTTCGGGCGTGCCTTGAGGATCTCATTGAGCAGCAACGAGACACCGGTCGATTTGCCGACGCCGGTCGATCCCAGTACCGCGAAATGCTTGGACAGCATTTCCTCGACATCGACATAGGCGACGACCGAGCGGTCCTGCTGCAGGAAACCGACATTGATCTGGTCCGATCCGGTCGGCGCATAGATCGTGCGCAGCTCCTGGCTCGTGATCAGGTCGACCGAATCTCCGATGGTCGGATAGTTGGTGACGCCACGCTGGAATTTGGCTTTGTCCGACGCATTGAGGATTTCGCCGAGCAGATCAACAGACGCGATGGCGATGTAGTTGTCGGCGCTTGAAAGATTCTCGCAGGACACCTCGGTGATCATGGCGACGATGACCGAACTGGCGCAGCGGATGCTGACGAAGCGGCCGACGGTCGCCCGCACCTCGGAGATCGGCATTTGGCTTTCCGCCAAAAGCCCGACCCGGGCGAGCGATCCGCGAACCGAAATCACGCGTCCAAAAGCTGTCACGATGGATGAACCTGGCAAGAACGAGGAGATTTGCTTCCAGACTATGCCCGGCCGTCGCTGCACAAACGGTTAAACGGCAGGCGCGGCTGCTTCGTTAAATCCGCGACAATTCTGCCGGTAGGATTTGTGCCCGATGCATATTTGCCGGCAGAAATGGCGGGAAAAAGCTGCATTTTCAGGGTCAATTGACCGAAACCGCTCTTAAGGAAGACTTTACCATTCGGGCAGCTGGCCGGGCTTTCGTGCTGCAAAGCGGCTGCCGGGCGCGGCGCGGGTTGTGGAACAGGGTCGTTTTGGTTTGTTGACGGGACCTAATCATTTGTACATTAGTACAAATGATTAGCTATCGTCAGTCGCGCCTGGATACCTGCGCACGCATTGCGGTTGCGCGCCGTGCCCGGTTGCGCGATCCGGTGACGTGGATCGCAGCAACGCCTTGGAGGAAACCATGCAGCCCGAACCGATCCTGGATCTCGCTCATCTCGGCCACATGGAACTGCTGACGCCGAAGCCGGATGAGAGCCTGAAATTCTTCGTCGAAGTCATGGGCATGACAGTAAGCGGGCAGAAGGACGAGTCGGTCTATCTGCGTGGCTGGGACGATTACGAACGTTATTCGCTCAAGCTGACAGCGTCGAAATCCTCCGGCATGGAACACATGGCGCTGCGCGCGCGCAGCCAGCAGGCGCTGGAGCGCCGCGTCACTGCACTGAAGGGTTCCGGCTTCGACATCGGCTGGATCGACGGCGACATGGGACAGGGACCGACCTTCCGCTGCCGCGATCCCGACGGCCACATCGTCGAGCTCTACTACGAGACCGAATGGTATCAGGCGCCGCCGGAGTTGAAGCCTGCGCTCAAGAACCAGGCGCAACGCTTTCCCGCGCGCGGCGTCAATGTGCGGCGCCTCGATCACCTCAACTGCCTCGCCGCCGACATCAAGGCCAATCGAGAATTCTTCGAGCATTATCTCGGCTGCCGCCTCACCGAGCAGATCGTCCTCAATGACGGCCGCGAAGCTGCGATGTGGCTGACGATGTCAAACAAGAGCTACGACTTCGCCTACTCACTCGACCATTCCGGTGTGCCCGGACGTTTCCACCACGTCACCTACGCGCTCGACAGTCGCGAGGAGATTCTTCGCGCTGCAGATATCTTCCTGGAGAACGGCGTCCATATCGAGACTGGGCCGCACAAGCACGCGATCCAGCAGACCTTCTTCCTCTACGTCTACGAGCCCGGCGGCAACCGCGTCGAAGTCGCCAATGCCGGCGCGCGCCTGATCCTCGCCCCGGACTGGAAGCCGATCGTATGGACGGAGGAGGAGCGCAAGAAGGGCCAGGCCTGGGGATTGAAGACGATCGAGTCGTTCCACACCCACGGCACGCCACCGGTGGAGGTCAAGAAGCACGGCTAATCTAATGCGTGGACGATCGCACGCGTGTGATCGTCTCGCGCACGCCGGTCCAAGCCGGCTTGTCAGGCGCAAACTGCCCGCGCAGGAAGGTTACGAGCTCCTCGATCTGCGCGTCGCTCATGCTGTGCCTGAAGGCCGGCATGTAGCCGAGGTCGCTGGAGGCAGGCTCGCTGATGCCGTGCAGGATGACCTGCACGAGATTGTCCGGCGATGCGCTGTGCAGATTGCTGTTGAGCGCGAGCGAGGGCCGGCTGCCGAACAGCGGCAGACCGCCGACCTCGTGGCAGACGGCGCAGGCGCCCTGATAGAGCCGCGCGCCGGTGGACGAGGCGAAGGTGACTTGCGTGGCGGCTTCGAGCCTGGCGGCAAGCGCATCCTGCGTCTGCGCATTGCTCGCGGCATCGTTGAACGAGCCGAGATAGACTGCCATCGCGCGAATGTCCTGGTCGGGGAGGGCGGCAAGATCCTTGACAATCGGTGCCATTGGACCTGCGGCGACGCCGTGATAGCGCGAATGGCCGGTGCGCAAGTACGCGAAGAGGTCGTCCTCGCTCCAGGGCATCGGCGCATGCGAGAGCGAGGTGAGCGGCGGCGCCTCCCAGCCCTCGGCAAAACCGCCGGCGAGATAGGCGTCGCGCTGCTCGGCGCCGAGCGCATTGCGCGGCGAATGGCAGCCGCTGCAATGGCCAAGACCCTCGACCAGATAGGCGCCGCGATTCCACAGCTCGGATTTTACGGGATCGGGCTTAAGCTCGCGCGTCTGGTGAAACAGTGCGTTCCATCCCGCGAGCAGCGGGCGAAGGTTGAACGGGAAGGCGAGCATGTTCGCCGGCGCTTTCGCGCGCACTGCCGGCTGTGCGATCAGATAGGCGTAGAGCGCCTGCATGTCGGCGTCGCTCGTCCTGGAAAAATGCGTGTAGGGGAAGGCCGGATAAAGTTGCCGTCCGTCGCGATGGATCCCGTCGCGCATCGCGCGCTCGAAGGCGAGATAGGACCAGGCTCCGATGCCGGTCTCGACGTCGGGCGTGATGTTGGTCGAGTAGATGATGCCGAACGGCGTCTCCAGCGCGCGGCCGCCGACGTTGAGCGCACCGCCGATCGAGGTGTGGCACTCCGCGCAATTGCCGAGCGCTGCCAATTGCTGACCGCGCGCGATGGTCGCGGCAGAATAGACCGACGCATCTGGACGCGCGATCGGCGCAATGGCGCGGCCCGGAAGACACGCTGCACCGATGCCGATCGCGGCCGTGACGACTGCCGCAATCGTCGCGAAGATGCCGGTTCGTCCAGCGAACGGGTTGTGCCAGATACGAGATGACTGCGGAGTGGCGGGCGCGGGCAGCGCCTGCGGCGTGGCTGCCGTATCGCCGTGCAGCCCCCTGAGAATGCGCTCCGGCGTGAACGGCGGCTCGCGAAAGCGCACGCCGGTGGCATCGAAGATCGCATTGGCGATCGCTGCCGCGCTCGGCACCGAGGCGGATTCGCCGACGCCGAGTGGCGGCTGGTCCGGCCGCGGCAGCATCAACACGTCGATCTTGGGCACGTCGGGGAAGGGGATGATCGGATAGGCGCCCCATTCGCGCGCCGCCACCGCGCCGCGCTCGAACGAGACCTCTTCCATCAGCGCGCGGCTGGTGGACTGGATGATGTTGCCGTGGATCTGGTGGCGGACGCCGTCCGGATTGATCATCAAGCCGGAATCCTGCCCCGCGACGACCCGCGTCACGCTGACTTCGCCGGTCGTCTTGTTCACGGCGACGTCGGCAACCCAGGCCGACCACGCCGCGCCATAGCCGGGAAATTTGCTGTGGACGTAGAGCGCATAGGCGAAGCCGCGTCCATGCACGAGCTCGCCGTCCTGTTCCTGTCGCACCGGCCGCGGCGTCCAGCCCGCACGCTCGGCGACCGCGTTGACGAGATCGACGGCGCGCTGGTCTTTCAGATAGCGCAGGCGGTATTCGATCGGATCGACGCCGGCCTCGGTCGCGAGCTCGTCGATATAGGACTCGTGGGCAAAGGTGTTCGGCAGCGCCGAAACGCCGCGGAACCAGGCCGCGCGCACGATCGGCGCCATGTCATGTGCGACGACGCGCATGTGATCGTAATCGTAAGGCGGGATCGCGGTGCGGTCGCCCATCTGCAGCACCGCAGGCTCCGGCGAAATCCGTCCCGTCAGCAACAGCGCCAGGGTCGGGGCGGCGTTCGAGGGGTAGCGTGTGGCGAGATCGTAACCGGCGACGCTGCCATCGGCGTTCAGGCCGCCATTGACGTCAATGAGCTGTGCGGTGCCCTTCGGCTCCCAGGCGTGCTCCTGCTCGCGCGTCAACTGCACACGTACGGGCCTGCCGACCGCGCGCGACAACAGCAGCGCGTCGGCCGTGACATCATCGGCGCAGTTGCGGCCGTAGCAGCCGGCCGCCTCCAGCCGGATCACCTCGATCTCGCTTTCGGGGCGCTCGATCAGCAGCGCGAGGTCGCCGCGCAGCAAATGGGGGTTCTGCGTGCCCGACCAGACCCGGATGTTGCCGTCTTGAAAATCAGCGACCGCGCAGGAGGGGCCGATCGAGGCGTGCATCTGATACGGCCATACATAGGTCCGCGGCATCGGGCTGGCGGCGCCGGCGATTGCAGCGTCAACGTCGCCCTTGTCGATCAGCGTGCGCGGCGTCGAAGGATTGGCGCGCAGCGCCTGCTCGACGTCGGCCAAATCGGTGAGCGCAGGCGTCGGCTTCCAGCTCAGCTTGAGCTGCCTGGCGGCCAAAATCGCGTTCTCCTCGCGCTCGGCGACCACGCCGACGAAATCGCCGATGCGCACGACGGCGACGAGGCCGGGGATGTCGCGGATCGAGGATTCGTCGACCGCCATGAGGCTGGTGCCGACGAACGGTCCGGCATCGACGCCGGCATAGGGCGGACGGATGACGCGACCGTGAAGCATGCCAGGCACGCGGACGTCGTGCACGAAGGTCAGCTCGCCCGTGGCCTTGGCGGGCAGGTCGACGCGGGGCATCGACTGGCCGACGATAGCATAGTCGCCGACGGGCTTGACCGCGACGTCATCGAGAAGCTCGAGACGGATCGTCTCACCGCCGATCAGCTCGCCATAGCTGATGCTGCGATTGTCGTGCCCGCGCACGAGGCCGTCCTCGATCCGGAGATCGGAGGCCGACAGTTCCAATCGTTCGGCGGCGCGCGCGACCAGGAAGTGCCGCGCTTGTGCGGCCGCCTTTCGTAGCGGTACGGCGGTGATCTGGATGGTTTCGCTGGCGATCGTCGCGCCCTGGTTCGGCACGACAGCGGTGTCGCCGAGCACGACGACGACGCGCGCAAAGGACACATCGAGCTCTTCGGCGACGATCTGGCCCAGCGCGGTGCGGATGCCCGTGCCGAGATCGACATGGCCGTTGTAGGCGGTGACCGAACCGTCCGCGGCGATGCGGACAAAGGTCTCGGATGTGATCTCGTCTACGGTGCAGACGACGACGAGCGAACCCGATGGCCGCTCAGCTCCGTTTGAAACAGGAGAGGCCATCAATCAGCAGCCCCGGCGAGTTGACCCGACGCGCGCATGACCGCGCGCAGGATTTCGACATGCGTGCCGCAGCGGCAGAGATTGTAGCGCAGCGCCGCCATCGCTTCCCGCTCAGTCGGGTGCGGGTTGATCGCGAGCAGCGCCTTGGCGGTCATGATCATGCCGCTCAGACAATAGCCGCATTGCGCTGCCTGTTCGTCGATGAAGGCCTGCTGGACCGCATCCGGCTTGTCACGCGTGCCGAGTCCTTCGAGCGTCACGATGTTGCGCCCTTCGCAACCGCTGATCGGAATGACACACGCGCGTGCAGCGGCGCCGTCGATCAGGACAGTACAGGTGCCGCATTCGCCGAGACCGCAGCCATATTTCGGACCGTTGAGCGCCAGATCGTTGCGCAGCACGTAGAGCAACGGCGTCTGCGGCGCGGCCGCGACGTCGTGGATGCTGCCATTCACTGTGAGGCGGATCGGTTTCTGCGTCATCCTCGTTCTCAAGTCGGCCCGTCATGCCTCGCGACGCCACGGTCGCAAAAAATGTGCGCCCGACGATACCGTTTGTACACGAACGTGCAAGCCGGCATGCCGCGGTGCAGCGCAACTGCTCGCTTTGTGGACAGAGCCGGCAGGCAAATGAGGGTTTATTCGGCAGCGGCGTCTTTTCACCAGCACCGCCGCTTGACAGCCATCCGGAGCGCGCGCAACATCGTTCGTATACGAATGATAATCCTCTGCGATCCGCTGGCTTGCACATGGTGACTGAAACGACGAGCGCCGCCAACGACAAGATCCGCTGCGATGCCTGTCCGGTGATGTGCTACATCAAGCCGGGTGCGGCGGGCGCCTGCGACCGCTACGCCAATCATGACGGCAAACTCGTCCGCGTCGATCCCCACGTAATTCTCGAGCGCACGGTGTCGCAGGGCGGCAAGCTGGTGCCGTTCAGCCGCACCGAGGATTGGGACGGCAAGATCGTCCACGAGCCCTCGACCTTCGTGACCGCGATCGGTGCCGGCACCACCTATCCCGACTATAAGCCCGCGCCGTTCATCGTCTCGTCCGAAGTCGACGGCGTCGATATGGTAACGGTCGTCACCGAGGGCATCTTCTCCTATTGCGGCGTCAAGGTGAAGATCGACACCGACCGCTATCTCGGGCCGGAGACCGCGACCGTCCGTGCGCAGGGCGAGGCGGTCGGCCACGTCACGACCAGCGAATACGGCTCGCAGATGCTGTCGCTCGGCGGCGTGCACCATCTGACTGGCGGCTCCAAGAAAGAGGGCCGCGTCACCTGTGACACGCTGATGGATCTCGCCAACTGCAAGGCGGTCGAGCTCACCATCGACGGCGGCGCCAGCGTGGTGGTGCAGGCGGGCCAGCCACCGATCGTCAACGGCGTCAGGGAAGAGCGCATGCGCGTCGGCTGCGGCTCGGCGACGATTGGCATGTTCGCCAAGCAATGGCACGGTAAGGTCGACGAGGTCGTCGTGGTCGACGATCATATCACCGGCGTGCTTAGCGAGCACCAGGCCGGCAAACTGCTTGATATCGCCGACACCGGCATCAAGATGAAGGGGCGCCGCTCGACGCCGGGTCGCTATTTCCAGGTCGCCGATCCCGGCACGGGCTGGGGCGGCACCAACATCTCCGATCCGTTGTCGATTCTCGGGCCATTCGACGTCAAGGAAGCCAGGGCCGGACTGACCATGCTGATGGTCTCCACGACCGGCGAGCATTCGTCCTACTACGTGCTCGACGAGGCCTTGAAGCCGGTCCAGACCGAGATGCCTGCCGATTTGAAATTCTCGGTCGAGCGCATCCAGGAGAATTGCGAACCAGCGCTGTGCACAGTGCTGTTCATGGCCGGTGCCGGCGGTTCGCTGCGCGCGGGCGTGACCGACAATCCGGTGCGGCTGACGCGCTCGGTGAAGGACGCGCTGACCCGCGTCAGCAGCGGCGGCGCGCCGGTCTATGTCTGGCCCGGCGGCGGCATCACCTACATGGTCGACGTGACGCAGATGCCTTCGGGCGCATTCGGTTACGTGCCGACGCCGGCGCTGGTCGCGCCGATCGAGTTCACGATGAGGCTGTCCGACTATGCCGCGCTCGGCGGGCACATGGATTATGTGAAGCCACTCGCCGAGGTGAAGAGTGGCGACGATGTCCGCCAATTGCCTTGGCACAACCCGATTCCGGGGCGCCCGGCATGACAAGGCTCCCGCAAATCGCAATGCTGTCTGATGGCCGGCGGCTGCATTTGCAGGATGGTCCGATCGATCTGATCGTGGAGGCGAGGGGAGACGCCGGTGAGGTCCGGGCGGCTTATGAGGCGGCGGCCCGGCGGTTCACCGGCTTGCTCGACGAGCTCTGCGTGGAGTTGCCGGAACTCCGCAAAGCGGCGCAACGCGGAAACTGCGCACTGGACGGCGTTGTTGCGCGCCGCATGTATACCGCCGTCGCGCCCTATGCTGCCGATGGCTTCATCACGCCGATGGCTGCGGTGGCCGGCAGCGTCGCGGAGGAAATCCTGGGGGCGATGCTGAACGCTGCATCGCTCGATCAGGCCTATGTCAACAATGGCGGCGATATTGCTCTCTATCTTGGCGAGGGCGAGCGTTTTTCGGTGGGCCTGATGGACCGGCCCGATCGCGACGGCGTCATGCAGACGATGAAGGTGGATGCGAACGATGCCGTGCGAGGCATCGCCACCAGTGGTCGCCACGGCCGCAGTTTTTCGCTCGGAATTGCCGACGCCGTGACGGTGCTTGCGGCGACCGCGTCGCAGGCCGATGCGGCTGCGACGGTTATCGCCAACGCCGTCGATCTGCCCGGACATCCCGCCGTCATCCGGCAGCCGGCCAACGAGCTTCAGCCTGACAGCGACCTCGGCGCCCGTCTCGTGACACGCGATGTCGGTGAGTTGTCGCCGGTCGAAATCGCAATGGCGCTGGAATCTGGCGCGGAATGTGCACGGCAATTGTTCGATCGCGGACTGATCGAGAGTGCTGTGTTGCGGCTTTGTGGTGATATGCTTGTCATCGGGACCAGAGATATTGAACGGCAACGATCCGCCCCGCCCGTGCTGGAGAACGCGGTTCATGCCTGACCAAGGGACGAGCCTAAGGAAACAATCATGAGCGCGATCATCCGCAAGATTGTCACTGTCGTCGAAGAGACGCAGATGGAGATGGGTAGGCCCGTGTCGCCGCCGACCCGGCGCGCCGCGGCGATCGCCGTGATCGAAAATCCTTTTGCCGGAAAGTATGTCGAGGATCTCGCACCGCTGATTGCGATTGGGGAGGAGCTCGGCGATCTCCTGTCCAAGCGCGCGGTGGCCGCACTCGGCATCGAAGGCTCCAAGGTCCAGAGCTACGGCAAGGCGGCGGCCGTTGGCGAGAATGGCGAGCTGGAACATGCGGCCGCGATTCTTCACCCCAAGATGGGCGCGCCGGTGCGGAAGGTGCTGACCAGGGGCGCGGCGCTGATCCCCTCGTCGAAGAAGCGCAGCGGGCCTGGTACGACGCTCGACATTCCGCTTGGTCACAAGGACGCAGCCTTCGTGCGTAGTCATTTCGATGGCATGGAAGTACAGATCAATGACGCGCCGCGCGCCAACGAGATCATGGTTGCGGTCGCCGTCACCGACAGCGGCCGTCCGCTGCCGCGCGTCGGCGGGCTCACGGTTGCGGAGATCAAGGGCGAGGACGGTCTCAGATAGAGACGGTCTGGAATGGTGAATTCAAAACTGGAGGTTGGGATGCGAGCAAGAAACTATTTCGTCGGCGCGGCCTTCGCGCTTCTGGCGGGCGGCATGGCTCATTCGGCCTTGGCGCAGGAGATCAAGATCGGCGAGATCAACAGCTATTCGCTGCTGCCGGCCTTCACCGAGCCCTATCGCAAGGGATGGCAGCTCGCGGTCGAGGAGATCAACGCGGCCGGCGGCATCAACGGAAAGAAGCTCGTCGTCGTCTCCAAGGACGACGGCGGCAAACCGGCCGATGCGCAGACCGCGGCCAACGAGCTGGTCTCGAGCGAGGGCGTGGCGATGCTCACGGGCACGTTCCTCTCGAACATCGGTCTTGCCGTCAGCGACTTCGCGAACCAGAAGAAGGTGTTCTTTCTCGCGGCCGAGCCGCTGACGGACGCCGTCACCTGGTCGAAGGGCAACAAATACACCTTCCGCCTGCGTCCCTCCAACTACATGCAGGCGGCGATGCTGGTGGAAGCCGCCAGCAAGCTGCCCGCAAAACGCTGGGCGACGATCGCGCCGAACTATGAATACGGCCAGTCCGCGGTCGCGGTGTTCAAGAAGCTGATGTCGGCAAAGCGGCCTGACATCCAGTGGGTCGACGAGCAGTGGCCGCCGCAGGGCAAGATCGATGCGGGCCCGGTGGTGCAGGCGGTTGCCGCGGCGAATCCCGAAGCGATCCTCAACGTCACCTTCGGCGCCGACCTCGTGAAGCTCGTGCGCGAAGGCAACACCCGCGGCCTGTTCAAGGGGCGCGAGGTTGTGTCGTTCCTGACCGGCGAGCCCGAATATCTCGATCCGCTCAAGGACGAAACGCCGGAAGGCTGGATCGTCACCGGCTATCCCTGGTACTCGATCAAGACGCCGGAGCATGATGCATTCCTGAAGGCCTATCAGGCCAAGTACAACGACTATCCGCGTCTCGGCTCGATCGTCGGCTACCAGACCATCAAATCGGCGGCTGCGATTCTGGCGAAGGCCGGCTCCACCGATCCGGAGAAGCTGATTGCCGCGGCGGAAGGGCTGTCGATGTCGTCGCCGCTGGGCGAGATCACCTTCCGCAAGATCGACCATCAGTCGACGCTCGGCGCCTATGTCGGCAAGACCGCACTGAAGGACGGCAAGGGCGTGATGGTGGACTCTTCTTACAAGAAGGGCTCGGACTATTTGCCAAGCGACGCCGAGGTCGAGAAGCTGCGTCCGAAGGATTGATCTCCACTGCCGTAGGGTGGGTTAGCCGAAGGCGTAACCCACCACTTTCGGTGCCGTACGAGAAGAGGTGGGTTACGCCGAGCGAACTGCGCTCCGCGCAGTCGCTGGGCTAACCCACCCTACGAAGCTCTCTCTCCCAGCAGGCGGGGAGAGGTGATGCAACTCCAGCCCGGACCGCCGATGGCCTTTTATGTCGTACAGTTTCTGACCGGTCTCGCCAGTGCAGCGTCGCTGTTCCTGGTGGCGTCGGGCCTGTCGATCATTTTCGGCGTGACGCGGATCGTGAATTTCGCGCACGGCGCCTTCTACATGATTGGCGCCTATGTCGCCTTCACCCTGACGGAGCGTCTTTCGGGAACGTTCGGCTTCTGGGGCAGTATCGTTGCCGCCGCGTTTGCCGTGGCGCTGATCGGCGTCATCGTCGAGATGGTGCTGCTCCGCCGCATCTACCACGCACCCGAGCTGTTCCAGTTGCTCGCGACCTTCGGCCTGACCCTGATGGTCGAGGATCTCGTGGTCCTGATCTGGGGGCCTGATGATCTCGTCGGCCGCCGCGCCCCGGGCTTCAAAGGTGCCGTCGATTTCTTCGGCCAGAACATCCCGAGCTACGATTTGTTCCTGATCGTGCTCGGGCCGGTCGTGCTCGGCATTCTCTGGCTCTTGTTTCAGCGCACGCGCTGGGGCGTGCTGGTGCGCGCAGCGACCCAGGACCGCGACATGGTGGCGGCGCTCGGCGTCAATCAGAAATGGCTGTTCACGAGCGTGTTTGCGGTCGGCGTATTCCTGGCCGCGCTCGGCGGCGCGCTCCAGATCCCGCGCGATGCCGTGCATCACGCGATGGACCTGCGCATCATCGTCGAGGTCTTCGTCGTCGTCGTGATCGGGGGCCTCGGCAGCATCATCGGCGCCTTCGTCGCGGCGGTGCTGGTGTCCGAGCTCAACGCCTTCGGCATCCTGATCTTTCCGAAAATCTCCATCATCCTGGTCTTCCTGGTGATGGCAGTGGTACTGATCGTGCGGCCCTGGGGCTTGTTCGGCAGGCCCGAGGCGCCCGCCCGCAAGACGCCGGGCCTGACCGTCAATCCCTGGCGGCCGCTGACGTCGAACGAGCGGCTGGCTGCGCTTGCAGCACTCGTCATCGCCGCGACGCTGCCGCTGTTCGCCGGCAATTATGCGCTGACGGTCGGCTCGGAGATCGCGATCTTCGTGATCTTCGCCGTCAGCCTGCATTTCCTAATGGCGGTCGGCGGGCTCGCGTCCTTTGGCCACGCCGCCTATTTCGGCCTCGGCGCCTATGGCGTCGCCTTCCTTGCCAAGATGGCGGGCTTGCCGATGATCGTGTGCCTCTTGCTCGGGCCGTTGCTTGGCTGCATGGGCGCCGCCGTGTTCGGCTTCTTCGCCGTGCAGCTCTCGGGCGTCTACTTTGCGATGCTAACGCTGGCCTTTGCGCAGATCGTCTGGTCGATCGCGTTCCAATGGGTGAGCGTGACCGGCGGCGACAACGGCATTTTGGGCGTGTGGCCGGAGAAATGGGCCGCGAGCCCGTCGCATTTCTATTGGCTGGCGCTCGGTGTCGCCGCGCTGGTGACGGTCGCGCTGCGCGTGGCGGTGTTCTCTCCGTTCGGCTATGGCTTGCGCGCAACGCGGGATTCTGCGCTGCGCAGCGAAGCCATTGGCGTCAACGTCAAGCGCATGCAGTGGACGGCGTTCGTGATTTCGGGAACGACAGCCGGCATTGGTGGCGCGCTGTTCGCGTACCTGAAGGGCAGCGTCTTTCCCGACAATCTCGGCATCTCGCTCTCGGTCGACGCGCTGGTCATGGTGCTGCTCGGCGGCGTCGAGACGGTGTCGGGCGGGGTGATCGGGGCGATCGTCTACAAGGCGCTCAATATCTGGCTGGTCAGCCAGACCGATCTGTCGAAACTGGTGCTCGGCGGCTTCATCGTGCTGATCGTGGTGGTCTTCCCCAAGGGCATCGTCGGCATGCTGGAAATGCTCGCGCAACGGCGCAAGAGCACGTCGCCGCCGGGGGCATCCCTGCTTGCCAAGCCGATCGAGTCCGCCGAATGAGCGTCGCCCCCTCACTTCTCGTGGTCGAAGGCCTGACCAAATCCTACGGCGGCATCCATGCGGTGCGCGGCGTCTCGTTCTCGCTGCGCGCCGGCGAAATTCTGGCGCTGATCGGGCCGAACGGTGCGGGAAAAAGCACCTGCTTCGACATGCTCAACGGACAGAACAGGCCGGACACGGGGCACGTCCGTCTGCTCGGCGAGGACACCACGGGCAAGAAGCCGCGCGAGATCTGGCGGATGGGGGTAGGGCGCACGTTCCAGATCACCGCGACGTTCGCAACCATGACGGTGCGCGAGAACGTGCAGGTCGCGCTGATCTCCCACGGAAAGCAATTATTCAATATCTGGGGTTCGGCGCCGAATTTCGCCCGCGGCGAGGCCGGTCGTCTGCTCGAGCTGGTCGGCATGGGCGGCTACGCGGATCGTCCGTGCGGCGAGCTCGCTTATGGCGACCTCAAGCGGCTCGAGCTTGCGGTGGCGCTCGCCAACCAGCCGAAACTGCTGCTGATGGACGAGCCGACCGCCGGCATGGCGCCGC
This sequence comes from Bradyrhizobium hipponense, assembly GCF_008123965.1. Classification (GTDB taxonomy): domain Bacteria; phylum Pseudomonadota; class Alphaproteobacteria; order Rhizobiales; family Xanthobacteraceae; genus Bradyrhizobium; species Bradyrhizobium hipponense. The sequence continues at coordinate 38,836 of NZ_VSTH01000113.1, forward strand.
GCGAGCGCGTCGACCTGATGCGTCTGACCGCGCAGATCGCTCGGGAAAAGTCGATCGGTGTGCTCTTCACGGAGCACGACATGGACGTGGTGTTCGAGCATGCCGACCGCATCCTCGTGCTCAACCGCGGCACGCTGATCGCCGAGGGCTCGCCGGCCGAGGTGCGTGGCAATCCGCAGGTGCAGGCGGTCTATCTCGGCGAAGGCCTGGTCTACGATTCCCGTCATCGCGAGGGAGCCTCGGCATGAAGCTGACGGTCGAGGGACTCAACAGCCATTACGGTCCGGCGCATATCCTGTTCGACATCGGCTTCGAGGTCGGCGAGGGCGAGGTGGTTGCGCTGCTGGGGCGCAACGGCGCAGGCAAATCGACGACGTTCCGCTCGATCGTCGGCCTCGTCGCGCAGCGCTCCGGCCGCATCGTGTTCGAGGGCAAGGACGTCTCGGTGCGACCGACGCATGAGATCGTCCGCGGCGGTCTCGGCTATGTGCCGGAAGAGCGGCGCATCTTCACCGATCTCACGGTCGAGGAAAATCTGGAAGTCGGCCGCCAGCCGAAGCGTCTGAACGCGCCATCATGGACCCGCGAAAAGCTGTTCGCTCTGTTTCCGAATTTGGCCGAGATGCGCAACCGCCCGGGCGGCCGCATGAGCGGCGGCGAGCAGCAGATGCTGACCATCGCGCGCACGCTGATGGGCAACCCGTCGCTGGTGCTGCTCGACGAGCCGTCGGAGGGGCTGTCACCGAAGATCGTGGAGCAGATGGTCGACGCCATCCTGACCATGAAGAAGGAGGGCGTCAGCATCGTCGTCTCCGAACAGAACTTGCACTTTGCGCGATTGATCTCCGATCGCGCCTACATCATCGAGCGCGGCCGCATCTGCTTCGGCGGCACCATGGCAGAGCTCGACGCGCGCCCGGATATCCGCGATGCGCATCTGTCGTTGTGAGGGGGACGGGTAGTCGATGGCAAGAAGCGTTGCGGTGAAGAAAAGCGTCAAGCAGGCGAAGCCCTCCTATGTGCTCGACGAACAGGTCGGCTTCATCCTGCGCCAGGTCTGGCAGCGCCACAGCTCGATCTTCGCCCGCGACATCGGCACCAACATCACGCCGACGCAATGGGCGGCGCTGTCGAAGCTGGCCGAGACCGGACCGTGCTCGCAGAACCAGCTCGGGCGGTTGACTGCGATGGACGTCGCGACGATCAAGGGCGTGATCGACCGGCTGACGGCGCGTGGTCTGACCGAGACCAGCCAGGATCCCGAAGATGGGCGGCGACTTTTGGTGAGCCTGACGCGCGCCGGCCAGCAGCTTGCCGAAAAAGTCGCGCCGAACGCGCTCGCCATCACCCGCGAAACCCTCGCGCCGCTCGAGCCCAAGGAGCGCGAGATGCTGATGGGGCTGTTGAACAAGCTGCGTTGAATTCAGTCCTGTAGCAACCATTAAAGCA
>NZ_VSTH01000114.1 GCF_008123965.1 Bradyrhizobium hipponense
GTGATGGATGGTTCTTCTCGCCAAAGAGGAATCACCCGTTGCCAGGCTGCCATGTCACCGATCACCAGATGAGGCTCTACATGAAGTTCCGTCAAACCAATTCGCCGCCAGTGGCGGCCGCGAAGGCGTCGTTCAGTTCGTCGACCGCTTATCGGCTCGAGAAGGATCTGCGTCTTCCGTCGCAAAAGAAGTCACCGCGGCAAAGGCGCCGGCCGGATCCCTTGGCCAACGTCTTCGGCCTGGAGGTCGTGCCGATGCTGAAGGCGGCTCCCGGCGTGCGGGCCGTGGCCATCTTCGAGGAGATGCTCCGACGTCATCCTGAGCTGGGGGCTGGAATCCGCCGCACGCTCGAGCGCCGGATCCGCGCCTGGCGGGCGATCCACGGCGAGGAGCAGGAGATCATCTTCCGCCAGACCCACGAAGTGGGCCAGGTCGGCCTGTCCGACTTCACCGATATGGGCGAGCTTGGGGTCACCATCGCGGGCGTGCCGCTCGATCATCGCCTCTATCACTTCCGGTTGGCCTATTGCGGGTTTGAACACGCCCATGTCGTGCTCGGTGGCGAGAGCTTCGTCGCACTGGCCGAAGGGCTGCAGAATGCCCTGTGGTCGCTCGGTGGGGCACCGCGGGAGCATCGGACCGACAGCCTGTCGGCCGCCTTCTGCAATCTCGATCGCAACGCGAGGGACGATCTGACCCGGCGGTACGAGGACCTCTGCGCCCACTACGGCATGCGGCCTTCCCGCAACAATCGCGGCATCGCCCACGAGAACGGGGCGATCGAGAGCTCGCATGGCCATCTCAAGCGGACGGTCGCCGATGCGCTGCTGTTGCGCGGCACTGCCGACTTCGATGATCTCGCCGCCTATCGCGGCTTCATCGACGAGATCGTCAGCCGCCGCAATGCCCGCAACGCCAAGCGGATCGACCACGAGCGCGCCACCCTGCAGGCGTTGCCAGATCGCCGCACCTCGGACTACGAGGAGGTGATTGTCCGCGTGACGTCAAGCGGCGGCTTCACTTTGCGCAAGGTGTTCTACACCGTGCCGTCGCGTTTGATCGGGCACCAACTGCGGGTGCGCCTTTATGACGATCGTCTCGACGTGTTCGTCGGCGGCACCCATCTCGTCACCCTGTCGCGTGGGCGGCCGCATCCCAACGGCAAGCACGACCAGGTCGTCGATTATCGGCACGTGATCCATTCCTTGCGGCGCAAGCCAATGGCGCTGCTCAATCTCGTCTACCGTGATCGGCTGTTCCCGCGCGATGCCTATCGCCGAACCTTCGATTGCTTGCGCGAACGGCTGCCGGACAAGAAAGCCTGCCGGCTCATGGTCGATCTGCTTGCGCTGGCGCACGAGCGCGGCTGCGAGGCCGAACTCGCCGGTCAGCTCGCCGCCGACCTGGACGCCGGCCGACTGCCCGACCTCGGACGGCTGCGCGCTTACTTCGCGCCCGATCCGGCCTGCGTGCCGCAGGTCGTGGTGCAGCTCGCACCGCTCGCCAGCTATGAGTGCCTCATCGGTGCCGGCCAGATCGGAGGTGCCGCATGAGCACGGCCAACACAGTCGACACCGCGCGCCTCAATCTGTTGCTCAACGAGTTGCGGCTGCCCGCCATCAAGGTGCTGTGGCCGCAATTTGCCGAGCAGTCCGACAAGGAAGGCTGGCCGGCGGCCCGCTTCCTCGCCACCATTGCCGAGCACGAGATCGCCGAACGCGGCCGCCGCCGCGTCGAGCGCCATCTCGTCGAGGCGCGGCTGCCCCCTGGAAAGACCTTCGACAACTTCGACTTCGAGGCTGTGCCGATGATCTCCAAGGCGCAGGTGACCGCGCTCGCCGCCGGCGATGGTTGGCTCGGCAAGGGCGCCAATCTGCTGCTGTTCGGCCCGCCCGGCGGCGGCAAGAGTCACTTGGCGGCAGCCATCGGCCTGGCCCTTATCGAGAACGGATGGCGCGTCCTCTTCACCCGCACCACCGATCTCGTCCAAAAGCTCCAGGTGGCGCGGCGCGAGCTCAATCTCGAGGCCGCCATTAACCGCCTCGATCGCTTCGACCTCCTGATCTGCGATGATCTTGCCTACGTCACCAAGGACCAGGCCGAGACCAGCGTGCTGTTCGAGCTCATCAGCGCACGCTACGAGCGGCGTTCCATGCTGATCACCGCCAATCAGCCCTTCGGAGAGTGGAACAGGGTCTTCCCGGACCCCGCTATGACGCTCGCCGCTATCGATCGCCTCGTTCACCACGCCACCATCGTCGAGATGAACGTCGAAAGCTATCGCAGGCGCACCGCGCTCGAACGGAAGCGTGGTCCAGGGCGACCACCCTCGCACGCGACACCAAAAACACTCGCTGATTGACGCTCCGCGACAATCAGAGCGAACAAAACTCTTGCGCACGACAATTATCGCGGCAATCATCACCTCGCCGCGACACCGACTCGCCATCCTGATTGTCGCGCGCTTCCCATCCAGATTGTCGCGCTATA
>NZ_VSTH01000115.1 GCF_008123965.1 Bradyrhizobium hipponense
GCCCGGATGGAGCGAAAGCGTAATCCGGGAAAGTCTCTCCGGCGGCGCGCTCCCGGATTTCGCTTGCGCTCCATCCGGGCTACGGCCTCAACGCGACAGCTCGCCCAAAAACCCCGTCAGGTCATCCGTGACGTGGTCGACATGGGCGGCATCGCGGCCCTCCAGTTCCCAGTCCTCGCGCACGACCTCCTTGGTGCCATCGGGCACCACCAGCACCGTGGTCATGCCGAGCTCGTGCGGGACGGTGAGGTTGCGGGCGAGGTCCTCGAACATCGCGGCGCAGGTCGGATCGACCGCATGCTGCCTGAGAAATTTCCGGTACGTTTGCGGCGCCGGCTTCGGCTCGAACTCCGCCGCGATGATGTCGAACACGCCGTCGAAATGCGTGGCGAGACCGAGCCGCGCCAGCACCGCATCGACATGGCTGGCCGAACCGTTGGTCAGGATCAGCTTGCGCCCCGGCAGCTTTGCGATGGCTGCACCGAGCGCGGGGTTCGGCTCCAGCGGTGAATGATCGATCTTGTGCACATAGGCGAGGTAGTCGTCGGCGCGCACGCCGTGCAGGCTCATCATGCCGCGCATGGTGGTGCCGAAGCGCAGATAATAATCCTTCTGGATCTTTCGCGCTTCCTCCGGCGTCACGTTGAGCCAGTTGCAGACGAACTCCCCGATCCGCGCATCGACCTGCTGCCACAGATTGACGTGATGCGGATAGAGCGTGTTGTCGAGGTCGAACACCCAAGTGTCGATGTGAGTGAAGGCGCGGGGTGGGTTCATTGCGATTCTCTACCTGTTGAGCGGCGCTGCCGCTCCGCTCTCAATCGTCGTCCTGGCGAAAGCCAGGACCCATACTCCGCGGCCCATCAGCGGGGCACTGTGGTTGTCGTTCTTCGCCAAACACAATGCCGGGGTAATGGATCCTGGCTTTCGCCAGGACGACGGCGGAGAATGTGGCACCATCACATCACGGCATCGCAAAGCGCAGCGTCTTGCCGCCGCTGCTCATGTCGACCGCGCCAAAGCCGGTCGCCACAAAGCCGCGCGCGGGGCAATCGGTCTGCTCGTTGGTCTCGAACTTGGTCTCGCGGGTGCAGAGCTGCTTGTCGCCGCCCCAGTTCAGCGGCCGATCCTTCAGCTTGACGGCGCGGTTGTCGGCGTCGATGGCTTCCGCGAAGCTGAAGATCTGCCTGGGCTGGCCGGTGACGTCGGGATGCAGGCACGTCCTGGGGTCGATGCGATACCAGCCGCGGCTCGTCACCGACTTGCCGTCGTCGGTGGCGACGGCCGCCATCACCTTGTGCGGCGTGTCGTTGCACCAGGTCAGGCCGCTCGGCGACGGCGTCTGCACCGCCTCGACCATGGTCTTGAACAAGTTCGGCGAGGACACGGTGTCGGACGGCAGCCCGCGGCTCTTCAGGAAGGCGGCAAGGGCTGCCTGCGTCTTCGGCCCGTCGACGCCGTCGATCGGCGCCGCGTCATAGCCGGCGATCAGCAGCAGCCGCTGGATGCCGGCGAGCCGTGCCTGCTCGTCGTCATATTCGGAATCCTCGGCGAGATAGGCGGTAAAGTTGCCGTCGTCGCCCCGGCTTGGCGTGATCTGGGTGAAAGCGGCCTGGGTCTGGCCGCTGCGGCACTGGCGCGCCGCGGCGATGACGAAATTGTCCTGCGCCACGCACAGCATGTCGCTGCCGTTCTGCGGGATCGGGGAAGCACCGTAAACGCCGAGCGCGCGGGCGTTGAGCAGGATGCGGTCGGCCGAAAGCGTGCCCTGCACCACCACGCGGCAGGTGGCGGGATCGATCCTGAACCAGCCGCGTGTCGCGGTCGCCGCCTTGTCGTCGATGCCAATCGCGGCCTCCACGACGTAGGACATGCGGTTGCAGATTTTCAGGTCGGCAAGGGCAGGGGCGCAGGACAAGAACAACGAGACGACTGCTGCGGGCAGCGTCATCAGGAAACGTGTGAACGCTGAGCGATGAGTTCGTCGACCCCTCAGCTCGTCATGGCCGGGCTTGTCCCGGCCATCCACGTTCCGGCTCGGCGAAGAAAGGCCGTGAATGCCCGGGACAAGCCCGGGCATGACGTTCTTGCTTCTGGAGGCCAAGCGCATCACTTGTGGATCAGCGTCCCCGTGCCCTGGTTGGTGAAGAGCTCGAGCAGCACCGCGTGCTGCATCTTGCCGTCGATGATGACGACGCCCTGCACGCCCTGTTCGAGCGCGTAGATGCAGGTCTCGACCTTCGGGATCATGCCGCCCGAAATGGTGCCGTCGGCGATCAGTTTTCGCGCGTCCTTGACTGACAGTTGCGGGATCAGCTTCTTCGACTTGTCGAGCACGCCCGGCACGTCTGTGAGCAGCAAGAGTCGCTTGGCCTTCAGCGCGCCGGCCACAGCGCCGGCAAAGGTGTCGGCGTTGACGTTGAAGGTCTGTCCGGTCTTCGACGTCGCGAGCGGTGCGAGCACCGGGATCAGCTCATAGCCGATCAGCTGGTTGAGCAAAGTGAGATCGACCTTCTCGGGTTCGCCGACGAAGCCGAGATCGACCACTTTCTCGATATGCGAATCCGGATCGACCATGGTGCGCGTCGCCTTGGTCGCGGTGACCATGTTGCCGTCCTTGCCGCAGAGGCCGACCGCCTTGCCGCCGGCCTCGTTGATGTAGCCGACCAGCGACTTGTTGATGGAGCCGGCGAGCACCATCTCGACGATCTCGATAGTGGCGGCATCGGTGATGCGCAGGCCGGCCGCGAATTCCGAGACGATGCCGAGGCGCTTGAGCATGGTCGCGATCTGCGGCCCGCCGCCGTGCACCACCACAGGATTGATCGCGGTCTGCTCGAGCAGCACGATGTCGCGGGCAAAGTTCTTCGCGGTCTCCTCGTCGCCCATGGCATGGCCGCCATATTTGATGACGATGGTTTCTTCGTCATACTGCTGCATATGCGGCAGCGCTTCGGACAGGATGCGGGCCTGGTCGAGCGGTGAGATGTCGGTCATGAGGCGGATCTCGCTGGCGGGACTGTCGGGCCGCGTTCTATCCGATTGCCGGGCGAGGCGCAAAGTGTCGCTTCTTCCCCTCTCCCCTTGTGGGAGAGGGTGCCGAGCGAAGCTCGGCGGGTGAGGGGTTCTATCCGCGAGTGATCCTCTCGCGGAGGTGATCGCGGAGAGAACCCCTCATCCGGCGCTGCGCGCCACCTTCTCCCAAGGGGAGAAGGAAGAAAGAAGGCGCTATTTGTGCCGCACCACCGCCGCCAGCGTCACCGCCAGCCAGCTCGCGATCATCGTCGTTCCACCCGTCGGTGCCGCATACGGAAACAGCCCATGTCCCGCATATTGCCGCAAGGTGACATCGCTCGCGAACAGCGCGGCGCCGATCGCGAGGCCGAAGGCGGCGACAAGGCCAATTCCGCCGTGCAGAAGTCCGCGTTCGATCAGCGCGACCGTCGCAAGTATGGCAGTTGCATGAAACAGCAGCATCGCGCTCGCGGAGGCAAGCCGGCTCGCATCGCCGCCATGTGCGGACGCGGCTGCCAGCGCGACGCCGGCGGCGCCCATCAATCCGGCGAGGGCGATCAGCAGGCGGAAAGCAGCCATCAAGAGCTGCGCTCTTCTAGCAGCTGCGCCATCGCGGCGCGCAGCTCGGCCATTCCGGCTCCGGAGCGCGACGAGGTCGTCAGCACATCCGGAAAGGCGGCGGCATGCTTGGCGAGCGCAGCGCCAGTCTCGGCGATGCGCGATTGCAGCTCGGAGGCCTTCACCTGGTCGGCCTTGGTCAGCACGATCTGGTAGCTGACGGCGGAGCGGTCGAGCGTCCCCAGGATTTCATGATCGACGTCCTTCAGCCCGTGCCGCGCGTCGATCAGCACGTAGACCCGCGCGAGGCTGGCGCGCCCCTGCAGGAATTTGTGGATCAGGTCGGTCCAGGACGCGACCTGGGACTTGGGCGCCTTGGCGTAGCCATAGCCGGGCATGTCGACGAGCCGCAGGTCGGCCTTGCCCGGGACCTCGAAGAAGATCAGCTCCTGGGTGCGGCCCGGCGTATGCGAGGTGCGCGCGAGCGCGTTGCGCCCCGTGAGCGCGTTGATCAGGCTCGACTTGCCGACATTGGAGCGTCCGGCAAAAGCGATCTCCAGCCCCGCCATCGGCGGCAGGGTTTCGATCGAGGGCGAGGCCCAGATGAACTGCCAGTCGCGGGCGAACAGCTTTCGCCCGGTTTCGATCAGCTTCGCATCTTTGTCGTCGGTCATGCGAAGGCTCGCTGTTTCCACACGTCATTGCGAGCGAAGCGAAGCAATCCAGAATGTCTCGGTGGAAACAGTCTGGATTGCTTCGTCGCTTCGCTCCTCGCAATGACGATCGCTACGTCGCCTTCTTCGCGAACGTCGCCTTGAGATTGTCGAACAGCTCCACCTTCACGCCGTTGCGGCGCATGATGAAGCTCTGCTGGAGCACCGAGAGCGTGTTGTTCCAGGCCCAATAGATCACGAGACCCGCCGGGAAACCGGCCAGCATAAAGGTGAAGATCAGCGGCATCCAGTTGAAGATGAGCTGCTGCGTCGGATCCGGCGGCGTCGGGTTCAGCTTCATCTGGAACCACATTGTGATGCCCATGATGATCGGCCAGATGCCGAGTGCGAGGTAATGGCCGAACAGCGGGATCGTGGTCGGATCGAACGGGATCAGCCCGAACAGGGTGAACAGGTTGGTCGGATCGGGCGCGGAGAGGTCCTTGATCCAGCCGAAGAACGGCGCGTGCCGCATCTCGATGGTGACGAACAGCACCTTGTAGAGCGAGAAGAACACCGGGATCTGGATCACCACGGGAAGACAGCCGGCGACCGGATTGATCTTCTCCTTGCGGTAGATCTCCATCATCTCCTGCTGCTGCTTCACCTTGTCGTCGGGATAGCGCTCCTTCAGCGCCTGAAGCTGCGGCTGGACCGACTTCATCTTCGCCATCGAGGCGTAGGACTTGTTCGCCAGCGGGAAGAACAAGAGCTTCACGATCACGGTCACGAGCAGGATCGAGACGCCGAAATTGCCGAAGAAGCGATAGAAGAAGTCGAGGCCGAGGAACATCGGCTTGGTGATGAAGTAGAACCAGCCCCAGTCGATCAGCAGATCGAAATGGTTGAGGCCGAGCTCTTTGTTGTAGCCGCCGAGGCCTGCGAGCGGGAACACGCCGACGACGCCGGCTTCCTTGGCGCCGGCGAACAATCGCGCGTTCGCGTTCGCGGTGCCGCCGATCGCGACGGTGACGGGATCCAGCAGATAGTCGGTCTGGTAGGTGTGGACGTTGCCGACCGGGTTCGACGAGAAGCGCGCCTGAAGCGGAGCGCTGGTATCCGGCAGCAGCGCCGAGGCCCAGTACTTGTCGGTGATGCCGAGCCAGCCATTGGTGGCCTTGAAGTTCAGCTGCCTGGCTTCGTCGATCTTCTTGTAGGCGTATTCCTGCAAGCCATCGAGATAGCCGATCAGGCCTTCATGCAGGATGTAGTAGCCCGAGACCTCCGGGGTGCCGTGGCGCGAGATCAGCGCGAACGGATAGAGCGTGACCGGCGCGTTGCCGACATTGGTCACCTCGTCCTTGACGGTGAAGAGATAGTGGTCGTCGACCGAGATGGTGCGGCGGAAGGTGAGCCCCTCGCCATTGTCCCACTTCAGCACCGCCGGCGTCGATGGCGTCAGGCTGCCGCTGCCGTCCTGCTGCCAGATGGTCTGCGCGTCCGGCAGCTTGGCCGTCACGCCCGTCGCCGGCACCCAGCCGAACTCGGCGTAATAGGGCTCTGCGGTGCCTGAAGGCGAATAGAGGATGATCGGCGGCGACTTGGGGTCGACCGTTTCGCGGTATTGCACCAGCGCGAGGTCGTCGATGCGGCCACCCTTGAGCGAGACGCTGCCCGAAAGCCGCGGCGTGTCGATCTTCACGCGCGGGCTGGATGCAACCGCGATGTTGCGGGCGACGACCGGCTGGGCTTGCTGGCTCGCGCCCGGCGTTGACGGCTGGGCTGCGCCGCCGGCCTGCGGCGTGGCGCCCGGCGTCGCGGAGGCCGTCGGCTGCGGCGTGGTCTTCTGAAGCTCGGCCTGGGTCTGCTGCTGGGCGCGCTGCTTCTCCATCGCCGGCATGTTGTAGAAATACTGCCAGGCAATCAGGACCAGACCCGACAGGATGACGGCGAGGATGGTATTGCGGTTGTCGGTCATCATTCTCTCGTCATCAATCCGGTTTGCGGCTTGTCGCGGGGCCCGGCCGCTGGCCGCGCCCCTTGGCCGTATGCCGCGCGGGCCGTGTAAACGCTATGCGCAGATCGTCGAGCATGGTGGCGAAGTCGCGCGTGAGCGCGTCCCTTCGGCCGACCAGCACATAATCATGATGGGGCTGCATCGATACCGGATCGAGCCGCTTCACCAGTTCGCGAAGCCGGCGCCGGATGCGATTGCGCTGGGGGGCGTTGCCGTTCTTTTTGGTAACGGTGAAGCCGATCCGGATCGGGCCGCTGTCGTCGCGGCCACGGCTTTGCAGGACGAACGCGGGGCTATTCACCCGCGCGCCATTGGCAACGGCGAGGAAATCCGCCCGCTGCCTCAGCCGATCCATGATGAAATCCCAAAAGGGTCAGGCTCAGGCGCTCAAGCGCTTGCGGCCGCGGGCGCGGCGGGCGGCGAGAACCTTGCGACCGCCGGTCGTGGCGAGGCGGGCACGGAAGCCGTGACGGCGCTTGCGCACCAATTTGCTGGGTTGATAAGTCCGCTTCACGGGTTTCTCTCCGCTGACCGGGCAATTTGCCTGTAGAATTGATGATAAAGTCCGGAAGATGCGGCCCAAAATGGGCCCTTTTCCGGCCCTAAGAGAGCCGCTCCCAGCTTCACGCCGGGTCATCGCGGACAATTTGCGCGGCTTATAAGGGACCGTCCCCTTCTCGTCAACGCCGCAGGACCGCGCAGGTCAAGAAGAATACGACGTGAATCCGACGGGCATGTCGCTTGAATATCACTGTTTCGCCGGGGTTTACCCCTTGAGGTAGCGACTCGCGATAATCACGCTTACATCAGACCTCGGGAGATTAGCGATCCGTAATTTGACCGGCCCCCCGGGCGGGTCGCATGCTTCCTCAGCCAAGGCCAGCAGGGGCGAACTTCGTGGTAGCGACAGACCTCCAGCGGACCCAGGATCTGGATCGCGTTTCGGATCAGCCAGACCAGGCGGACCAGCCGGTGACGCGGCTGCGCGGGCCGCGCGGGCTCGGTCTGTCCGGCAAGCTGCTGCTGCTGACCATCCCCCTGGTGATGATCGCGGCCGTCCTGCTCTACGTGCCTGCGATCGCCAACTTCTGGGTCAACCGGCTGAACGACCGCGTGGCGGCGGCCAACACGGCGGCGCTGGTGCTCGATGCCGCCCCGCTCGGCATGGTTCCCGATTCGCTGTCGCGGCAGATCCTGAAAAGCATCAATGCCCGCGCGGTCGCGATCAAGATGGGCCAGCAGCGCCGGCTGCTTGCCAGCGACAATTTGCCGTCCGCGATCGGGCACGACATCGACCTGCGCGACATGACGGCGTGGGAGGCGATCACCGGCTCGTTCCAGATGATGCTGGAGACCGGCAACCGGGCGATCCGCATCGTCGGCCCCGGCGTCGGCAACGCCCAGTTCATCGAGATCGTCACCGACGAGCTGCCGCTGCGGCAGGCCATGTATCGCTTCTCCCGCAACGTCGTGGTGGTCGCGCTGATCATCGCGGCTCTGACCGCGGGCCTCGTCTATCTTGCGCTGCATTATCTGTTCGTGCGGCCGATGCGGCGGCTGACCGCGAGCCTGATCGGCTTCCATGAAAACCCCGAAAGCTCGGCGCGAATCATCGTGCCGAGCCAGCGCAGCGACGAGATCGGGGTCGCCGAGCGCGAATTGTCCGACATGCAGCGCGATTTGATGTCGATGCTGAATCAGAAGAGCCGGCTCGCGGCGCTCGGCCTTGCCGTGTCCAAGATCAACCATGATCTGCGCAACCTGCTGGCCTCGGCGCAGCTGTTGTCGGATCAGCTTGCCAGCGTGCCCGATCCGCGGGTGCAGCGTTTTGCACCGAAGCTGGTGCGCTCGCTCGAGCGCGCCATCGCCTTCTGCCAGTCGACGCTGTCCTACGGCCGCGCCCAGGAAGCCGCGCCCGACCGCCGCATCATGCTGATCGAGCCCGTCGTCATGGAGGTGCGCGAGACCGCGGGCCTCGCCAACGAGGCTTCGATCGCCTGGGTTGCCGCAATCGAGCGCGGGCTCACGATCGATGCCGATCCGGACCAGCTGTTCCGGGTGCTGCTCAACCTCGTTCGCAACGCCGCCCAGGCGCTGGAAAGCCATTCGTCCGGCGGCGGCGGCGACGGCGGCGTGCGGCAGATCCGGATCACGGGCAAGCGCGAAGGCGCCGTCGCCATTCTGGAGGTCTCCGACACCGGCCCCGGCGTGCCCCAGAAGACCCGGGAGCACCTGTTCGAGGCGTTCCAGACCTCCGGCCGCCCTGGCGGCAGCGGCCTAGGTCTCGCCATCGCCGCCGAGCTCGTCCGCGCCCATGGCGGCGACATCCATCTGGTCGAAGGCACCCTCGGCGCCACCTTCCGGATCGTCATCCCCGACCGCCCGGTGGAGCTACTCTCGATCCGCAACGAGCGGGCGCGGGCGTAGTCGGCCAGCGGCCGACCCGGGAAACTGTCATTTCCGTGCAAAATCTCTCTATCCCGGACCTTGCCAACGCCGGCAAGAGCGGTTAGTCAGAGCCCTCTTTCGCACCCCTCCGGCGCTGTCTGGAGGCTGCGTGCGGGCTAGCCCCGCATCGCCGTTCGCGAAACACGCGCCCGTAGCTCAGCTGGATAGAGCATCAGACTACGAATCTGAGGGTCGGACGTTCGAATCGTTCCGGGCGCGCCAGTCGCACGAGTTCCTAATGAAAAATCCAGAACTAACGCGATTACAAGCGCTTAGCTGCCGCTCGGTGGTGTGAAGCGGTGGTCAAAATGCGTGTCCTGATGGGTGTCATCAAAGACCGACACAATACGTATTACGCGTTATACGTATTACGCGTAAAACTGTGCCTGCGAAGCCGAAGGGACTGCGGGCAGCGGTCGCGCTTGTAAGTCTGGCGGTGGCCTGCCCTTGAAGCCGAACCATTTGAAGTCGGGGGCCGGGGGCACGGCCAAAAGGGGCCCGGTTGGCCATATGGGACCCATTCGCAGCACCTGAGTGGCGCTCTTTCGATCATCGTTTCAAGCACGCGGCAATATACGGACGTAGTCCGCCAGCGCTTCCGCCCCTTTGATTTGAGAGTCCCATCTTTCGACCCTCATCCTCGCAACGCTGGCGCTTGGCAGCAAAGGCGGGATTTTTCATGGCACAATCGAGCCGCGCCGGTCCCTCAGGAAGTTGTGCGCAGTTTTGCGCTAAAGCGTTTGATCCGACCGGGCCGAGCAGCAGAACCGCTAATGCAATCATGCGAAACATAGTTGCCCCCTAAAAGAAACTGAGGACGAACGAACAACGCACAATACCACAAAACTTGTACGAGCACGAGACCACGGTTCCGATTAGCGCCGCTGATGGCGGAGACGCAATGCGAGCGCTGCCAGAAAGCTGAGGAGCGTGCTTGTCCATCCTCTCAGCCTTCGAGCGCACGGTAGACCGACGCGCGGCCAATCTTGAGAGTCTTTGCGATGGCTGACGCGCCCATGCCTTCAGCCTTGAGCGCCTTCACTTTGGCGGGGTCGATGGACGCCTTGCGACCTTGGTACACCCCGCGTGCCTTGGCTTCCGCAATACCCTCAAGCTGCCGCTCCCTTCGCAGGTTGGTCTCAAACTCAGCGAAGACACCGAGCATGTCGAGGAAGCATTTTCCGGCCGCTGTGCTGGTATCGATCGGTTGCTCTGTCGCCCTCAGGGACGCGCCACGGGCTCTGACGGTGCGCACGATGTCCTGAAGATCACCGATGCTGCGTGCGAGCCGGTCAATGCGCGTCACCATCAGCACATCGCCAGATCGAAGGAAGTCGAGCGCGGTGCGCAACTCCTCCCTTCCCGCTGTGGTGGTGCCGCTGCGCTTCTCGGAGCGGATCAGGTCACAGCCCGCCGCGCGCAACGCACCCCATCGGTACAGTGCGGCCGATTTCTTGGTTGCTGAGGAGGTGTTCGCGGTTGACGAAGTGAGCTAGTGTGACTTGCGGTTGAGGCGAAAATCATTCGTGCGGAGGCGAGCTTGATGACGGCCGACTATGCGTTTTGGACGGCAATCGCGGTAATGACGGGCGCCAGTCTGCTCTTAGGTCCGCGTATCAGGGCCGGGCGGATTGCAATGCAATGGGGCTTTGATGGCAATCCTACTTGGTACGCGCCGAAACGGCTGGGTCTTTGGGGATTGGTGATACTGGCACTTGCGGTGCGCTTGCTGATTTGGACCGCAATGACGTACACGCCCGATAAGGTCCACAGTGCCGAAGTAGGACTGCTGCTGTTCTCTCTGATTATCGCGGCATCGCACATCTTCGTGTTGCTGCGTGCGGCCAGAGCGCAATAGACAGCTCTCTCGCCGTGCGGCTTGATGGTGGTCACAAGCGGTGGTGCAAACGCGGACGCAGCTACGCCGGTTTCTGCTGAATTTTCAAAGCGAATGTCGGGCGTCGGTCGCCTTGTTCCGTGGCGCGCCATTTCGCTAGAAGTGCGAACGCCAGCGGTCGCCGATTCTACGCTCGATGCGGCGATCCCTTCTATACAGCAGCTGGCGATCTCTGATCGGGTGTGAGCTTCTCGAACAAGGCGCTCCAGCTCTCCCGCCGCGGGCCCTTGCCCCACACGATTTCGAACGTCACCCGCGACGCGCTGGGATGCTGCATCGCTTCGACGAACGCCTCCGCGACATCGGCGCGGGCAATCCGGTGGCGAGGCGACAGCGGGAGGGCATCCTGATCCACAATGACGGCATGCTCGCCGCCGGGGCGGTCGAGGAGGAAGCCCACGCGTATGATCGTATAGTCCAGGCCGCTGGTACGAATGTCTTCTTCAATGCGCCGGCGCCAGACGAGCGTGTTCCTCTTGAGGAGGTTGAGCAGGGCGCCTGCCAGGGAAGGCGTCGCGATGCCGATCGAGTTGAGATAGACGAAGCGGCCCGAAAGCCTGGCTTGCCGCGCAGCGGCGAGCGTGTCCGCCACGCCCTGATAATCGGTCGCCTTCACCAGACTTTCAGGCGCGTAGCGCCCGCTCGCTGCGCCCGCCGTGAAGATGATGTGATCAACCTGTGCGACCGCCGGGGCAAGCGTGTCCGCCTTGGTGAGGTCCCCGCCGGTCACCTCAAAGGAGGTGCCGAGTTCGGCTGAGGCTCTCGCCGGATCCCGCGCCAGCACCCGAACGCGGAAGCCCCGCTCATTCAGCAGGCGCGCGATCAGGAGCCCGGCGCCCTTTGTGCCGCCGATGACCAGGACGCGGCTCGTTGTAGTCTCGCTCATCGGGCCTCCGGTATTGACCCTTGAACGTGCCCCCGAGGTCATGCAGCGATTGCTCGCGGAGAGAACGGCGTAGTCTCGGCGGCTACGCCGGGCTGCGGAGCGCGCCATCATAGCGTCACGGCGAAGCAATAGTGCCCATCTTCATCGGCCGTGGCGCGCCAGTTTTCGATCGCTCCGGGGTAAAGCACCAAGCACTGGGAAGAATGCCGCACCAACCTCGCGCAAGCGAAGTGGCCCGGGGGTTGGCAAGGAAAGCTGTGACCCACCCCCCGGCGCTTAGCCCGCTGCGTCCTTGATCGCGGTTTCGAAGCTCTTTGCGTCGAAGGCGGGCATGCTTTGGATCCGCCCCAGACCCTGGGTCGCGTACCAGACGGAGAACGCGAGCATCGCCTCCTGATTCGGGGCATCGACGATGTCGACGAAATCGTAGTAGCCCTGCGTGTAGTGAATCGACTCGATCTTGATGCCCAGCTTGTCGAGCTTTGCCTTGGCCTTGCTGGTCCGCTCCGATTGCTTGCTTGCCCACTCCGGGCTCAGATTACCAAGCAGCACATATTTCATGGCTACCTCCACGTGATGTTGAATTATATTTGCGCGAAGGACCATACAATTATACGCCTTCCGGCGACCCTTGCCCATGCCCTTCCGCGTATCGGGAACGGCGAGCCACGGGTTCCCGCTATCTTGGCTGACAAGCCCTACAGCCAGCGCCGTACCCGCGCGCGGTAGCGGCGATAGACGTCCCCGAACTTGCGCTCAAGATAGGTTTCCTCGCGGCTGATCACACCGTAGCGGATGACAAGAGCAAAGGGCGCCAGCGTCATCAGCAGCCAGAGGCTGTTGAAGGCAATAGCCAGGCCGATGAGCCCCAGCACCATGCCGAGATAAATGGGATTGCGTGTGAAGCGGTACGGGCCGGCCTCCACGATGGTCGTGGTCGGCAGGTTGGTGGGCACGTTCGAGCCGGCCCGGGTCATGGTAAAGATCGCCCACGCGACCAGCGCCAGCGCAAGGACAAACACTATAGCGCCGACCCAGCCTGCAGATACCGCGGCCGGCAAGAACGACAGGGGCATAAGCCAATTGAGCATGAGCCCGGCAAGCACCGCGAGCGTCCACGCGATCGGCGGCCGGACAATGACGTCAGCGGTATCTGCCGTGTCAGACATGGCGGGACCGGTGAAGCTGCGCTCCCTAGATGTGGCCTGCTGAAGACAATTTGCAAGCGTAGCAAAAAATCGCGGGCATTGCGAGATTTGCCGGTTGGAGCGCGTGACGGGCCGCTTCATCATAGCGCCGCGGCGAAACAGTAGTGCCCATCTTCATCGACCGTGGCGCGCCATTTTAACCGCCATTCAGTACAAAGCCGCAAACTACTGCAGAGCTCCCGTATGGATGGGTGCCTATTTGATCTCGATTGGAATCTAAGGTTGATGTCGTAGCGGACGCCTTAGCGGATCGCAGTCTGCCGCTCCGCTCCGTCTCGCCTGGGCACCACTTCGACAGCCGAAGCCAAAAGGGTCGGCTGGAGCAGGACGGCGAACTCTTCGAGCGATACTGGCGGTGAAAAGATATAGCCTTGCGCCATGGTCGCGCCGTTTTCTGCCGCGAACCGGAGGTCTTCGGCCGTTTCGACGCCTTCTACGACCGTTTCGAACCCCAATTCGTCCGCAAGTCCGAGCGCCAGGCGAAGGATCGTCTGCTTTTCGCGGTCTTGCGCAACACCGGCCACGAGCGTGCGATCGAGCTTCACGGCGTCGAAGGGGAGCCTCGCCATCGTCGAAAGATTCGAATAGCCGGCTCCGAAATCGTCCATCGCAAAGCGTATGCCCAACTGCCTGAGCAGGCTTATTCTCTCGCGCACGACATCTGGATTGCGCATCGCGACCGACTCTGTGACCTCGATCTCGAGGTGTGGCGGCGGGAAGTCGGCCTCGCGAACGGTCGTGACGACATCCCTGATGAACAGCGGGTCCTCGATTTCCGTCGCCGCAACATTTACGGCGAGCACGAGGTTCGAGCCGGCTCGGATCAGGCCCCCGATTTCGGCGAGCGCGCGCCTGAGCACGAAGCGGTCGAGCTCCATAATGAGGCCGATCTCTTCCGCGATCTTGATGAAGCGCGCAGGAGGAATGTTGCCCTCCTTCGGGTGATGCCAGCGCGCCAGCGCCTCCACCCCCAGGATGCGGCCATCCAAGCAGGACACCTTGGGCTGGTAATGGACAACGAGCTCTTCATTGCGGATCGCCAAGGCAAGATCGGTTTCGAGCGCATGGCGGGCTCGCGCGACCTCTGCGAGATCCGGAGTGAAGAATGCGTAGGTATTGCCTCCCGAGCTCTTCGCGGCGTACATCGCAAGGTCGGCGCGGATCAGGAGATCGTCATAGGTTGTGCCGTGGGTGGGACAGATCGCGATGCCGATGCTGACGCCGACGGTCGCATGGTTGCTCTGCAGCTTGAAGGAAACCTGCAGCGTCTCGATCATCTCGCGGGCACTGAGGCTTGCGGCCTCGACGGTCTTCACCCCGGCGATGATGGCGACGAACTCGTCGCCCCCGACCCGGGCGAGCAGACATTTGCCGGGAGCGCCCTTGGACGCCAGCAAATTGCTCAAGCGCTCGGCAACCATCCTGAGCAGTTCGTCGCCGGCCTTGTGCCCGAAAGTGTCGTTGATGGATTTGAAGCCATCGAGGTCGAGGAAGAACAGCGCTCCGCCCTCTTCTGCGTCGATGAGCGCCGGCGCGTCGATGCGCATCTTCTCCCGATTGGGAATGCGGCTCACCGTATCGTAGAAAGCGAGCTGACGAATTCTTCGAGTGCTGGCCCGCAAATGCGTCAGCATTCGCTCGAATGCGAGGCCGAGGCTGCGGACCTCGCCGATGCCCGTTGCGCGGAACGGAACGTCGAGATTGCCACCCGCGATTTCCTGGGCAGTCTTGGCGAGCGCTGAAAGTCCTTTCGTGAGGCGCCTCACGGCGGCCAATAGCGCGACGACCAAGGCACCGAGCGCCAGCGCCGCGGATGCCAGGAACTGCCACATCAGCGAACGCGTATGGGATGCACCGATCTGGAACATCTGATCGCGTGTCGTCGTCACGAGCGATGCGCTCGCGAACGTACACACCTTGAGCGTGGCCTCGTAATCGACACAGCGCGCGACGTAGTTGCCGTCAGCCGAGTGCTGCAGCCCGGTCAAACGCGTCCTGGTGCCGCTGAATCTCACCCCTTCAGGCCCCGCGGAAGACACGATCTCGTTGTCGCCCGCGATGATGACGACGCCGGCATTGGCTAGCGAAGTGAAGTTCTCGAGAGTCCGCTCCGTGCGCCCGAGCGGTCGGATGGCGGCAAGCGCGCCGATGAGATCGCCGAACTCGTCGAACACGGGCTCGATCGCGGTGTGCGCTATGGTGTGGCGCTGCGGCAGACCGAGCGCTGACAGTTCACGCAATTTGAGCTCATAGGTGCCTTCCTCACCCTGCGGGTGCGAGCGGCTATTGTCCTTGAGGATAGCGCTGAGATTGACAGAGAGGGCGGTACCCTCGAGCGCTCGGTTCAGCGCGAGGAGGTCGAGGGGCGTGTTGGCGCCGATCAGGCGACCGGTTTCGTCGAAGGCGATCAGCCTTTCGAAGCCGGAGGTCGAAGCAACGATGCTGAGCAGCTCGCGGATAGTCACATCGTTGTTCGAGGCGACCGCCTTGGCGACATCGGCGCGCTGAGCGATCTGACGCAGGCGAGATGCGGTTTCCGCGCCCAGGACCTCAATTCGCGCTCGCGCCAACTGCGCCTCACCATCGAGGCGATGAGCGAGTTGGTCTTCTGAGAGTTCGCCCAGGGCCGCAGCCTGCTGTCTCAGTTGCTGCTGCAGGCGTAGCGCCGTCAAGCCACCGATGAGGCCGAGCCCGAGGACGCCGGTCGCGAGCACGACGGCAACAAGACGCATGGCGATAGACGAAGGGAAACTCGGAACCCCGGACGGAACGAGCCAATGACGCCAACGGGGTGGCGCCCTCGATGCCCTTGCCGAATCCGTGTCAATCGCCGCCACCGCCAGCACCCTGAACTTGCGGGGCCGGTCAATGTCGCTCACTGAGGCCCCTGAGCGTGTTCCAGGGCGACCTTAGGCGAGCGAACCATTCAATATCGTCTATTTATCGGCTATTTGTGGTTGACTAATTAACAAACGGTTTTTCGAAACCATCAAATTTTGTGCTTTCTGTCCGCCACAGATGATTCCAAAGGCACGGCGTTGCGACAACAGATGGTTTAGGTTTCTTTGCCAGATTGCGCACCTCGTGGTTCGAAGGGGTTTGCAATGGCATTTGCGAGGATCACGGCAGCAATTTTGGGCCTCTGCATTGCGGGGGTCAATGCCGCTGGCGCCGAAACACGCCGGCTCGACATCGTCGGGACCGGAGACGGCATCGATGTCCTGCGCGTCATCGCCGCGAGCTTCATGCAGCAGGAAGGATCGGCACGGGTCGAGATCCCGCCGAGCATCGGTTCTGGCGGAGGCATCGCGGCCGTGGGATCCGGCAAGGCGATCTTAGGGCGCGTCGCACGCCGCCTAACCGACGCCGAAGCGGCCTCCGGCATCGTCTACAAGGCGATCGCCCGCCTGCCCTCGGCCTTCATCGTCCATCCCGGCTGCGGAGTGAGTGCCGTCACAAGCGATCAGCTCGTTGCGATCTATTCGGGCCGCCTCGCGAATTGGAAGGAGCTGGGCGGAGCCGATATGCGCATCCGCGTCGTGCGGCGCGAGGACCAGGACAGCACTCTCACCGTGCTACGGGCCAGCATGCCCGGCTGGCATGATCTCGAGATCACCGAGAAATCGAAGACGGCAACGACCACACAGGAAGCGATCGAGACGGTTCGCGATGTTCAAGGCGCAATCGGCTTCGGTCCCTTCTCACGGCCGTTGGAACAGGGGCTCACAGTGCTTCGCGTGAACGGTCACTACCCGACCGACCCGGATTATCCCTCGAGCGTGGTGCTGGCGCTGATCTATTTGAAAACATTGCAGGATCCGGACGCCTTGGCCTTTCTACGCTTTGCCGATACGCAGAAGGCGGCCGACGTCATCACCAGCCTCGGTAGTCTGCCCGTCAAGCCGTGAGCCGCCGGGGTTCGCTGGCCACCGGCGCTGCTGAGCTCGGCATCGGCTCAAAGACCGGGGCGATAAGGCTGCTCTCGGCTTCGCCATAGATGGGTGATCTTGTCCATCAGCGATGAGGTTTGAGAGCTTGGCAGGAAAGGATCGGCGTAGCATTGCGCATTGGCCGAGCGCGCCTTGTTCTTCACGATCTCGACGAGACCAACGGGGCCGGCGACGTAGACCGTATCCTCCAGCCCGAGCAGGGGCAGGTAGTGCGATGGGCGCCCGGGCCTGATCGGCAGGATAGATCCGACCTCCGTCGTCGCAATGACGTCGCGGACTCCGTCGTCGATCAGCCACTGCAACGAGGGAAGCATATAGAGGTTATCGGCATCCCGGCTACCGGCGACGACCGTTATCTCGCGGTTGCGCTGGGTCGAGCGCGCCGAGCGGGCGAGCGCCCAGATCGGGGCCCAGCCTGCTCCGCCGGCGACCAGCACCAGCGGCCCCTGGCCCTGCCGCAGATAGGCTTGTCCGAATGGGCCTTGCACATGCGCCGCATGGCCTGGCCTGATGGTCTTGCCGAGCTGCCCCGACACGGTGCCGTCAGGCAGGCGCCGGATGTGGAAGACGAGTTCGACTTGCTTGAAGGAGCCATCGAGCCTGAAGGTCGGGCTGAACTCGCGCGCAGGATAGCCGGAAAACTTGACGCGCACATATTGGCCCGGCCGAAACTCGAGCGGCGCAGAGGTCGTCAGCACGACCTCGGCGATCTCCGGCGAGAGCTCGTTGATCTCGGTGACGGCGCCCGCTCGCTTCATCGGTAGCGGCAATTCTTCGAATTCGATCTCCGCATCGCCTGCGACCGCGGCCTGGCAGGCGAGCACAGTGCGGCCATGGCCCGAGCCGCCGTCATCGACCGCGCCCGAAACGACCGTCACGCGGCAGCTCTGACATTGTCCCGATCTGCAGTCGTGTGGAATGAGGATCGAGCCGCCGAGCGCCGCGTCGATCAAGCTTTCGCCGGCGCGGGCTTCGACGAGCTTGCCGTTGAGGACGAGCCGACAATGCCCCTTCATCGCGAGGCCCCTGGGCGCTGCGAATTTCCGCGAGCAGGCTGCTGCTCGCCGAGCCAGAATGCGATGCGCGGATGAGGGCGAAGCCATGCTTCAGCACAGCCGCGCCGTGGTGTCCTCCGGTCGAACTCGCCGCCGCCCATGAGGTGCCTATTTCTCCGTGACGACAAGCACCGGGCGGTTATGGGTCGCATGCCGCGTCTGTGCATGGTCGAAGACAGCAACCCACATGTAGAGATCGCGGCCTGGCACGAAGGCTTTGTCATATCTGCCATCGCTTTTCATGTTGCGCGTCAGCTCGAGCGTCCAATGTCCGTTGCTCCATCTTGAAACCCCGGTGACATTGGCCCGCTCTCCGTCGTTGTCGCCGGCAATGATCACGCCGGGCAGGATCGTGCCAATGGGAATCCTCGCGTCGGCCTCTGGAGTGTAGGGTTCGCTCTCCCGGTCGAACATGTACCAGCGGCCGTTTTCGTCGTCGCTGCTGTTGGGATTGAGATCGAATTTGCCAAGGGCTGCGACCTGCGCCTTCCAGTCCTTGGGAAGCCGCAGAACCGTGACGGGCCCTTTGTCGTTCCTGTGGATGAACTTGAAGTTATACGAATAAAGAGTGCGACCGGGCTTGTTCCAATAGCCGCCCTGGTAGCGGGCATCGTAATTTTGCTCGTCCAAGGTCGGGGCGTAGGGCGGACCGATATATTGGCTGTCGACACGCCCGAGCATGCCCCCGCGCGACGCCTTCCACTGCCACATGTCTATGTAGCTGCCATCCGTCGTGTAGTGGAAGCCCCGGCCGTTGATCGGCATCGGTTTGCCGGGCAGCGGGTTGGCGCCGAGATCCGTCGCGCCCGCGCCGCCAAGCGATGGATTATCGGAGAAAATGACCGCCAGTTTATCCTCGTAGAAGTCGACGGCGTCTTGCAGGCCCGCACGCTCGTCGAGGACGTGCCAGCCATCCTCTTTCTTGATGATCGGAATGCGGCGAAGGGAGCGCGTGGGATCGTCCCAGCGGAAGGCGAAATAGATCTTCTGCCCGTCATGCAGGGCGCGCACTTCCACCAGCGATTCGCCCGATCCGTCGAGATTGGCACCCTGCTGCGTGCGGATGAAGACGGGGCGTGCGCGCGACCAGGCGGGATCGCCCATGGCGCCGTCCAGCTTGGGCGCGTCGCTCACCCGCGCGACGACGAGCGCATCGCGCGTCGCCCAGTCGAGCCCGGCGACGCCGCACGCGACTGCCACCCCGATTGCAGCTGCGACGAGAAGAGGCCTTGGCCGCACGGCCTTCGTGATCGCGAGCGGCGTCGGCCGAAACACGCGGAAAATCTGCAGCCAGCCACCATAGAGATAGTGCGCGGCGACATGCGCGAAGATATAGACGAGCGCGACGAAGGCGGCGGTCGAGTGGAGATAAGCCCACCAGCCGCCGTAGCCGAGATACATCATGACGCCCGTCCCCGTGAGGAATATCACGAGCGCATAGACGAACCAGTGCAGGATGATGTTGACGGCTCCCCACTTGAGGCGAGCCGGAGCGCGCATCGCGAGGATCCGCGTCTTCTTGAGACTGTTGCGCTCGACGAGGCCGCCGCGCGCGAGGTAGGCGACGTAGGCCGACCCGCAGAAGAAGACGGCGAGCCCCGCGAGGAAATGCCAGGAAAAGATCTCGCCCTGAGGCAGGACCGGAGCGAGCCATTTCGAGAAGGGAGCGCGCAGCGCGTCCGCTGCGATGCGTATGCCGGTAACGAGGCTTACGACGAAAGCGAGCGCGGTCGCCCAATGGAGCGTTATCGTCCCGACATCCGTGCGTGGCGGGCTTTCTCGAGTCTTTGTTTGAGGGAGGCTTCTCTCGGTCAAGGCGTCGGCATTCGTTCGAGCGGTGACATCGTTCATTGCATAAAGCTTACCCACGGTAAACCAGTAGTAGAGCTAGCGTCCGCTTTTCGCTTCTCCCGGAAAACCGGACAGCTGCGAACAAGCGACCTCGCGGTCGGCCAACGAGCCGCCCCTCGGGGCATACGCCAGTCTCGAATTTGGCCTCTAACCCAGCTGGCTCTGGTGCTGGGCAACTCCGAGCGCGGCCGTTGCGCGGGTCGCTAAACCACGTCCATCATAAACTCGCCGGAAACAGTTGGGGGGATGTGGTCGCCTTCAGTGCTTCGCTTCTCCCCAGCAGCTTGAATTTATATAGTAATTTCAATTACATATGAGTTCGTGGTTTTGCTCTGAATGCCGCGCCATTTTACGATCTCTTACAACAAAGCAGCCGCGGATAGGCGCGGGGAGCCAATTGCAGCCAGTGATGCGCCTATTGCAGTGTCGCTAGGGCGGCGCCCACGCTTATGCGGCTCTGGGACGGAGCGTGGGAATGCCGCTCACATCCTCTTCGCGTTCCGCGTGCCAAGTATCGTAAGCCGCCTGCATGCGCACCCAGACCCCGGCGCCATCGCCAAACAACTTGCCGAGTCGAACCGCAACCGCCGGAGAGAACGGCTTGCGCTCGCGCAAAACATCCTAGAGATGCTGCCGTGAAATGCCGAGAAGCTGTGCAATCTCGGCTTTGGTCTTGCCGGTCGCCGGGATCACGTCCTCTCTCAGCAAAGGGCCAGGATGGCCTGTTCGCGCGACGGCGCCGCGGACAAGTTCGCGTTACACCGCTACCCTGGAATAGTAGCTCGCCTCGAATTCTCGGATTTGCGCCGGGCCCGTAATTCGAAGAAGGCCAGCATTGCGCCTGCTGCAATCGATCCCGCAACCCTCCAGGCGTTGGAGTTCGACAACCAGCCTGAGAAAGATAGGAAGTATACGAGGAGGCCTGCATAGGCTCCCATGATTGCACTGGCGAACATGCCGGAAATCTACCGGGGCGCGCCGCGCATGGTTCCGGCCGCGAGCAGCAGAAGCTGCAGGCCATCGGTGCCGGTCCGGACACCGCCCGCCGTGGTCCAAAAGGGCGCCAAATTCACGATGATGAAGTAATATTGGACGAGCACGATTGGCCTGAGGTAATCGTGCCCCGGGTCCGGCACGACTGCCGGAGCGAGTGCGCTCACCAGGCCGATAAGTGCGGCATTTCCCAGCACTCCGCCGAGCAGAAATAACAGCATAGACCTGCGGACGATCGGCTGCGGGCAGCACCGCACGAAGCCCGCACAAGGCACTGCACGCAACTCGAACCGGATCTTGCCTATTTGGCCGCGTCCCAGCACTGGGCCGATGCCGATCGAAACCAATTGGACCGGCACCGACAGGAGCAGGGCGCACAGCAAATGTCCAAATTCGTGGCAGGCGATACCAGCCGCCAGACCGACCGCCGATGAAGCGAGGACAGCGGGAATCCAGTAGTCGCGAGTCAACACCCATACGCAGATCAGAACGATCGCAAGGCAAAGTAAAGCGACGAGCACGACCCATCGGGCCAAGCCGTCCGTCCGCTCATGGGCCGCCGCCATCTTGCTTCCTGCATCGAACGTTTGGGCCTACCATCAAAGCTGCCCGGACGATCAGACAGTGCAAATTTGATCGGGTCAGCATCTTGGTGATGTCTAGTCAGTTGGCTTGTTCTGAAAGCCGCACCGTAATGTCTTGGACGATCTGACTGCCCAAAGGGTTCAAGATCGGGCACGCGATGTGGGACATGCCGGGAAGGTTAACCACCCTCCAAAGATCGAAGGCGGCGTCCGTGACGCATAGCGCAAGTCCGCGGGGGGGGGCGGTTTGCGGGCTGCTGCATCATAGCGCCATGGCGAAGCGATAGTGCCCATCTCCATCCGCCTTGGCGCGCCATTTCAGTACAAAACTGGGCACTCCAAAACCTGCCGATCCTGCGCTTGATGGGGCTCCTGCCCGAGACAATCGCGCGTTAAGACACTCACGAACACTCGCGGTTGTGCTGCTCCAGTTCAGTTTGCGCTTCCGATAGAGCGCGGTGTTCGACCAGCAGGCCTTGTCGCTCATAGCGTCGCCGGCTCCTGCTGAAGCGCACCACCACCGCATGCCGGGCGCTGTTCGCCTTGACTCGACGCGTGAGCAGCGCATTCCCGGCGGGCAAGAATTCGAGGTCGTCAAGACCCGCGCATCGCAGGCATACGGGACCAGGCGCCTCCATCATGAGAAAATCGCCCGTTCCAGCGCAGCGGTGGCATTTCCAGGCGTCGTTGAGCGGTTGGATCACGACAAGCTCAGGCGCACGGCTCGCCCTCTCCACCAGGCGCTTCTGCTTTTTCTCCGGAAGGTCGCCCGATATCCAATGAGTGCGGTACAGCTTTTCGATGGCCGGATCACCGCTCTTGCTGAAGCGCAGCATCTGCCGCGCCGGCGTCCGCGCGATGTAGGCCGTCTCGCTTGGCCTCAGCCCTTTCGCGGCCGCCCATGACCGAAACAGCTTCATAGCCTCGGAAATGCGCGGCAGATTGGTTTGCACGGCTTCCTCGAGATACCCGAGCTGTCCTTGCTGCCAACGCTTAAGTGCACCGGGATCGAGCCATCCGATTCCCACCAGCACATCAACCGGACTCACATACTTCCGGGCTGCAAGGGCCGCCTCAGCCGCTCTCCTCACTCGGTCTTCGAGTTTCTTGCGATTGTGCGGATGCATCGGCGTCCTCCCCGCGCCTCGGGATCATGCCAGCGACAGCCCTCCCGCGAACCGCGGGAAACCGTCGAAAGTGTCGCCTGACAATAAATCAGAAGCGACAGTCGAACAATTTCGGCAACCAGGAAGCCGGCGGAGCGGATCGAGCGGAGCGCGAGTCTTGTCCAGCTGACGCGGGGCCGGCAGGGCGTAGCCAGGCGATCATGGCTTGGACCGAACCGGTCTTTTAGCACGACAGTGTACTCCGGCTGGCTCTCGGAGCTTTGATGCTGACCGCCCACGTCCCATGGCCCGGTGCAGATGCCTTCTTTACGCGGCCGTACCGTCGATCGAGCGGCGGATCACCCGCTGCACTTCCGCATTCGATAGAAACAGATCGTGGTTGATGAGGCCCCAGCCTTCCTGGGAAGCATCGACCACGCGCACGCCGAGCTGCTCGATGGCAGCCTTCTCGGCGGCGCCGACCCTGGTCATTCCACCTGCGATTTGCCCCGACAACGCCAGTGCGCGATCGTTCGTTGAGGCGATCACGGTGATCTTGCCGGCCAGCGGACCGATGCGGTGAATCGCCGACGAGAACACGTCCATGTCAATATCAGGCGCGGCAAACACGACCGCGCCGATCCTGCTCGTAACAGTGTCGCCGTATCGCGCATAGAGCTGCCGCAGGCTTTCGAGCGCCAGCATGGTACCCATGCTGTGCGCAACGATGTGCACCCGGCCGCCGCCTGAAGCCGACACGAGGGAAGAGAGCACGCGTTCGAAATCGTCGCGGGACCACATCGCGCTGTCGCGGTCATAGGCGTAGTCGAACAGTCCTGCCTTGGAGGGCCAGGCGAACACCATGGTCCGGCCGCGGAACCTGATCCCATCGGAGAGATGGGCGGCATCGAGCGCCGCGGTCTCGAATGTCTGCTTGAAGCCGTGCACATAGATCAGCACGTCTCCTCCCCCGCCGGCCTGCGCCAGGAGATCGCCAATTTCGGCCGACACCGGTTCGACCCTATCAAGCCGCCAATCGCCAAGTCCGACCGAGGCGAGAGAAAGGCGGCTCTCGTCCGGCACCACCAGCTTTGCCTGCGCGACTGTCATTCTGGTCGCGCGCTCCGGCCCGAACCAGGGTTTCGTGCGACCGCCGTTCACGGGCTTGCGCGTGGTAGCGACGAGCAATGTGGGGTCAACGGAAAGGGACGACGCGTCGTAGCGCGCGCCGGTCGCGCTCAGGCCTGCGCATCCTCCGAGCGTGAGCGCACTGCCTGCAGACACAAGCCCACCCAGGAGCGCGCGGCGCGAAAGAGAGTGACGAGAGTCGTGTTGCGGAAGACGTCGGACGATCACACGGAACCTTTGGGAACTTTGCCCACCATAACGCCGCCCCGCTCAACTCCCTGAATGACAATGGGGGCGAGAAGACGGCGGAGCAGCTTCGTGCTTGGCCGCGTGGCCATGGCGGCCGCGCTCACCGGCCGCGCGGGTCTGCGAGCGATCCGACCAAGTTCCGAAATCGAGCCGGCGTTGCTTCAATGATGGGCCGACACGCCCTTGACGCACTCGGACAGCAAATCGCTTGATGCGGAATGGCTGATGTCGCCCATACTGATCATGCCGACCATCCGCTTGCTCTTGTTGATGACCGGCAGCCTGCGGACCTTCAGTGTTTCCATGTGATGCACCGCCTTTGCGAGGTCATCGTCCTCGCGGCAACAATGGATGCCTTCAGTCATCACATCCCGCGCTGTCATGCGCGCGGCATTGAAGTTCTTGTTCGCAAGACCTTTGCAGACGATGTCGCGATCGGTCACCATCCCGATCAAATGGTCGTCTTCGCCGATCGGAATGCAGCCGATGTCGTGCCCTTGCATCAACTTCGCGATCTCGGTGATCGGGGTGTCGGGGCTGACCCAGTCGACACCCTTGTGCATCACTTCTTTGACTTTCATGGCAGATCTCCACTACTGGATTTGAGGTGGTCAGACGTGTGCGCTGAAGCGCCCATGCGGCGCGTTCGCCGTGAGGTGCGCAAACTGCGCGTGAGTGAGACGAAGCAGGGTCTCATGATCGCCGGCTTCCATGTAGATCTCCGGCTGTGTCTCGATGCTATCGTCAACGATGACATCGAGCCCGTAGCACTTGCCAACGGCAGGAACTGCGCCGTGTGCGCAGTCGCGGAACAGCTGATCGATCTCGGCCTCATTCGCCATATCGACGTTGTTGCCGAGCGTTGTCCGCAGATCCGACAGGCGAATGTGATGCGATGCGGGCACAACGGCGAGAATGTATTGGTCGTCGCGCCGCAACACGATGCCCTTGGCGAGACGATCGCCGGAGATATGGCATGCCTGAGCCGTACGAGTGGACGACATGCTGGGTTCGTGCTGGATCTCGTCGTATTGGATGTTTTCAGCCGCCAGATATTTTTGCAGTGTGGGAGCGATGGACATGACAGACCTCCGATGCGGTAGGCAGACCATCCGCCGTAAGTCTTCCAGCAGAACCTCGCCTTACGATGGGCGGCTGCGTGATCATAGATCAACATAGGCCTGTCATCTCCCAGCTTCAATTCTTCGTCACTGGGTCACTGACCGGGAGTGCAATGCAACACCTCCACTTCTCGCGCTGGGTATGTTTCCAGTCCCTGCTTGCAGCAGAGATCGTCGCGGCGTTCGGATCCGCCGATAGGGCAGGCATCTTGGCCCAATTCTCAACCGCCCTGGCTGTGCGCAGAAGCTGCGGAAAGCGCCGTCCGCTTTGACACGCAATCCCCAGCATGAATCAAGCGGCAAGCGTCCTTCATTTCCGCTATCATACGACCATGACGATCGGGATCACTGGACCCGAGCGGAAGGCACCAAGGCAAAACGCCGTGGTGAGGCTCATCATTGCGGCCTTCGTCGTCGGGATTTGCTTGATCCTGCTCAAGCTCGCGACCGATTTCCTCGTCGATTGGCTGTGGTTTTCCTCGATCGGTTATCTGCCTGTCTTTTTGACCAGCATCGGCGCCCAAGCCGTGCTGTTGGTGGCCGTTTTGACGGCAACCGCCGCCATGCTTTGGCTGAACGGATTGCTTGCCCTGCGTCTCACCGAGCGGCAGCCGACACAAGCTGTTGCCGCCTTCTTGTCGAAACTGGCGGGCAACGCGCCGCCATCTGACTTGTTCGCGTACATGCGCGATCAATTGCAATGGCCCAGGGTCATCGCGGCTGGTGCGGGTTTGCTCGCCCTGCTGGTCGCGGCGCCAGAAGCCGGCAACTGGAGCGTCCTGCTGCAGTATTTCTATCAAGTGCCCTATGGCATGGCCGATCCACTCTACGACAGGGACATCGGCTTCTTTCTCTTCTCGCTGCCCGCTTATATCCTCATCAAGAACTGGATGCTGCTCACCCTCGTTCTGAGCGCGCTTTTCGCCGGAACGATCTATTGGGCGCGTGGCGACATCGAATACGACATCAACCACCGATCAATATCGCCGACAGCGATCGCTCATGGTTCAGCGCTGCTCGGCTGTCTCTTCGCGGTGAAGGCTTGGTCCTATGTTCTCGACCGCTATCTGTTGCTCTATGGCGACAACGGCGTAGTTGTCGGCGCAAGTTTCACCGACGTGCATGTTGGGCTGCCCGGCTTGTGGCTGATGATCGGACTTTCGATCATTGCGGCGCTTGCTGCGTGGGCGAACGTCCGGGTTCGCACCTATCGGCTCCCCGCCGTGGCGATCGTGCTCGTCGGCGTCGGCACGTTCGTGCTGTCCGGTGCTGTCCCTGTGCTGTTCCGGCAGTTCTTCGTCAAACCAAGCGAGTTGGAGCTGGAGAGGCCCTACATCGAACGCAATATCGCGCTCACGCGGCAGGCATACAATCTCGATCAGATCGCAGCCAAGCCATTTGCGGCCGAACAGAAGCTCACCCCCGAGGTACTCGAATCCAACAAGGCGACAATCGAAAACATAAGGCTGTGGGACTGGCTGCCCCTGTCGGATACCTACGCGCAGCTGCAGGAAATTCGCACCTACTACAAATTCCATGATCTTGACGTTGATCGATACTGGCTCGATGGCTCCTACCAGAGCGTAATGCTCTCGGCCCGCGAACTGCGGCCTTCGTTGCTGCCGTCGAACGCCCAGACATGGGTTAACCGCCATGTGCTGTTCACGCACGGCAATGGCGCGGTGATGAGCCCGGTCACGCGCAAGAGCACTGAAGGACTGCCGCTGCTCTATTTGCGGGATATTCCTCCTGTCGCAGACGGCGGTCCCAAAATCCGCGAGCCGCGCATCTATTTCGGCGAACAGAGCGACGACTACGTCATCGTCAAGGGCAGCACGCCGGAGTTTGATTATCCGAAAGGGAAAGACAACGCCTATGCGGCCTACGACGGCGCCGGCGGCGTTCCGATCGGGACAATGGGCAGAAGAATCCTGTTCTCCTATTATTTCAACGACCCAAATCTTGTGCTCACGAACTATATCACGATCGACAGCCGGATCATGATCCGGCGCAGTATCCAGGAACGGGTGAGCACGATCGCGCCGTTCCTCAGGCTCGATCATGATCCCTATCTAGTCATCAGCGGCGGGCGGATGTTCTGGATGCAGGACGCCTACACGACGAGTTCCTATTTCCCCGCCGCGCAGCCTGTGCGGGACTTCGATCTCAACTATATTCGCAACTCGGTGAAGGTTGTCGTCGATGCGTATAACGGGACCGTCGAGTTCTATCTGATCGATTCAGGCGACCCGATTGCGGCGACCTACCAGCGCATCTTTCCGAGCTTGTTCAAGCCGTTCACGGCGATGCCACCGGACTTGCAGAAGCACGTTCGATATCCGGAGGACCTGTTCCTGATTCAGGCGCGACTATATCAAGTGTACCACATGGAAGCAGCCGACGTTTTCTACAATCGCGAGGATCTATGGCAGTTTCCACGCCAGCCGGGTGGCGACGGCGTCTCGACGATGACCCCCTACTATATCATCATGCGGTTACCTGGCGAAGCGCAGGCGGAGTTCTTCCTCATGCTTCCCATGGTCCCGAGTCGGCGCGACAACATGATCGCGTGGCTCGCCGCGCGCTGCGACGCGCCCGACTACGGCAAATTGATCGTCTACGAGTTCCCCAAGGAGAAGCTTGTCTACGGGCCGTTCCAGATCGAGGCGCGGATCAATCAGAATACGGAGATCTCACAACAACTCACGCTGTGGAACCAGATGGGCTCGCGGGTGATACGCGGTGCAAACCTGCTTGTGATTCCGATCGAGAACTCGATCCTCTATGTATCGCCGCTCTATTTGCGGGCACAGCAAGGGCATCTGCCGGAGCTGAAGCGTGTGATCGCAGCTTATGGCGAACACGTCGTGATGAAAGAGACGCTGGCTGAGGCCTTGTCAGCGCTGTTCTTGGAATCCGGCGCCGCGCCGGCAGTCTCAAGCACGACCGAAGAGATGCCCTCGACCAGCCCGGCGCCAAGTCAGTCACGAGAGGCGCTCGATCGCTACAATCAAGCAGTGGAGCGATTGAAGGCCGGAGATTGGAAAGGCTTCGGCACGCAGTTCGATGCGATGCGCGACCTCCTGGAGGAAATGAACCGACGCTCCGGCGGCCGCCGCTGATGCTCCGGGGATTCATCGCATCCACAGTGCGGACCCGCACACGGCGTCATAGCACCACGGCAAAGCAATAGGGCCCATCTTCATCGGCCGCGGCGCGCCGTTCATCACCGCACCACTCATGCGCTCTTCGGCCGAAAGGCGACGATGGATCCGGTTGCCTCTTGTTCGTCCATCGCCGCCTCGATAGCCCTTGCAAGTGCGGCCTGGTCGAATGGCTTTGACAGGCGCGGCAGGCTGGATCGCGCATCGCTGGGAATGTCGGCGTATCCCGTGCTTAGCAGGATGACCGCCTCGGGGCGCTCCGCGGCGACAGCGCTGGCAAGCTGCAGTCCGGTCATGCCGGGCATGGCGTAGTCGGTCACGACCAGGTCGACGGTGCGCGTGCGGCGGAGCAAGGCCAGCGCCTCATCGCCCGAGCGCGCCTCGACCACGATGTGGCCAAGATCCTCCAGCATCGCTGCGGTGTTCTCGAGCACCAAGAGGTCGTCGTCAACGACCAGCACGGAAAGCTGCCGGCTGGCCCGGGCAACCGGCGCCGGCGCCTCTGCGCGCAGCTCCGGCGCCGCGGTTTCCTCAGCGATCGGCAGCCAGATATCGGCTGTCGTGCCCTCGCCGGGACGGCTCTTCAAGACCAGCCTGCCGCCGGACTGCTCGGCAAGTCCGTGGACCATCGACAGGCCGAGCCCGGTGCCCTTGCCGACGCCCTTGGTCGTAAAGAACGGCTCCTGGGCGTGCCTGAGGATCTCATCGTCCATGCCGCAGCCGGTGTCGCTCACCGAGAGCGCGACATAGCCACTGGTCGAACGACCGCTTCCGTCCTGCTCCTCGCGCGCGGCGATGGTGATCAGGCCGCCGTCCGGCATTGCATCACGCGCGTTAACTGCAAGGTTGAGCACTGCCAGTTCGAGCTGGTTGGCGTCGACCGTCACTTTCGGCAGGTGCATCGGAAACAGCGTCTCGACACGAATTCCGGGCTCGAATTTCAACAATGATGCCATGCCGCGCACGAGGTCGCGGACATCGACCACCGCCGGCCTGAGGTCCTGTTTGCGCGCGAAAGCGAGCATGCGCTGGGTCAGGGAGGCGCCCCGCACCGCGCCCTGCATCGCGTTCTCGACCAGGCGCTGGATCTTCGGATCGCCCGGCGGCAGGCGCTTCTTCAGAAGCTCGAGGCTGCCGAGAACGGCGGCGAGCAAATTGTTGAAGTCGTGGGCGACGCCGCCGGTGAGCTGGCCGATGGTTTCCATCTTCTGCGACATCATCAGGGCTTCGCGCGCCCGATCCAGCGCTTCCTGCGCGCGCCGCCTCTCGCTGACGTCGCGCACGATCTTCGCAAAACCCGCGATGGCGCCGCTTTCGTTGCGGACCGCGACGATCGCCGCCTCCGCCCAGAAGCGACTGCCGTCCTTGCGCACGCGCCAGCCTTCGATGGCGAACTTCCCATCCCGCTCAGCGTCGACGAGACCGCGCCCAGGCGCCCCGGCCGCGCGGTCTTCCTCGGTATGAAAAATGCTGTAGCTCGTCCCTACGATGTCGTCGCCATAGCCCATCAGCCGGCGCGCGCCGAGGTTCCAGTTGCCCACCCGCCCGTCCGGGTCGAGCATGAAGATCGCGTGGTCGGCGATACCTTCCACAAGGAGGCGAAAGCGTTCTTCGCTGCGCCTCAGTGTGTCGGCCTCGTATTGGGCGCGCTCCGCGGACGCCCTATCATAGACGGCCGCCGCGATCCCGATGCTCAGGATCAGGATGGTGATGCCGGCGAGCAGGAACGCGAGCGGCGCCTGGCCGACGGCGAGATGTCCGGCCTCCTGGGCCGCGGCGGTCGTCGGCAGGAACATGACGCCTTGCATCGCGGCGTAGTGCATGCCGGAAATCGCAAGGCCCATGACCAGGCCCGCGAACAGGCGCTGGACCGCGCTGGTGTTGCGAAAGGCTAGCCAGAGCGCCACGACCGAGGCGCTGATCGCGATCAGGATCGAGAGCACAACCCAGCGGGACTCGTACTCTGTGATGGCCGCCATTCGCATCGCGGCCATGCCGGTGTAGTGCATGCCGGAGATGCCAAGTCCCATAGCGAAACCGGATACGAGCAGCGCCTGTGGGCGTCCTGCGACAACGGCAAAGGCCGCGGCGGCGACGACAATCGGAATGGCCAGCGAGAGCAGGGTCAGGAATGGATCGTACGAGATCTCAAGTCCGGGCTGGCTGAAGGCCAGCATGCCGACGAAATGCATGGACCAGATTCCGCCGCCCATGGCGATCGCAGCGGCAAGCAGCCAGGATCGACGGGCCCTCCCCGAAGCGGCTCGCATGCGAGTCGCCAGGTCCAGTGCCGTATAGGAGGCGAGCGCCGCGATCAGGATCGATAACGCGACCAGAACGAGATCGTGAAAAACGGCATGATGATGCATTTCGGCCAACGCTAGCCGAAATTGCATTCGGGTTTACGCATGATGTCCTCCCTCGACACCCGAAATCGTGCTCGGCACCAAGATGGGCGCCGCGACCGCAGGCGTCCACGAAGTTCGAATCGGCGGCCATGGTGCACGCAATCCTGCCGCGCCGCCACTCCAGGATTACGACGCACGTCGCCTAGACACGCGGCGCACCCATCCGTCACGCCGGCAGCAGGCCGGCCGCGCGGTAGCTGGCGATCAAGGCGTCGTAGAGCGCAAGATCCGAGCGGCTCCTCGCAAGCAGCTGGGCGCCGGCGATGGCGGCGAAGATCGCGCGGGCGCGCCCTTCGCTCTGCTCGGAACCGGCCAGCGCCGCAGCGGACAGGACCTTGCTCAGCCAGGCGACATTCACGTCGGCAAAGGTCTGCACCTCCTGCTTCACCGCGTCCGGCAAATCGTCATGCTCGGCCGCCATGAAGCTGTGCAGGCACATGCGGTTGCCGCTCTCGAGCGCCTTGCGGAAGATGTCGGGATAACGCTGCAGGCAGCGCAGGGGATCGGAGTTTTCGGCCAGCATGGATTCGAGCGCCGCCGCGGTGTCCTCCCAATAACGCCGGGCGACCGCTGCGCCGAGATCGGCCTTGCTCGGGAAGTGATAGTGGATGCTGGCGGCCTTGATGCCGACTTCAGCGGCAAGATCGCGGAAGTTTAGGCCGCCATAGCCGTGCGCCTGTGCGGTCCGTTTGGCGGCCGCCAGGATGGCTTCGCGCGCACTGGAACTCATATCGCCGCCTCACCGCCTCGTTATCTACCAAGTGACAGATAGGTTTTGACCGCCGGGTTTTGAAGGGCTATGGTTATCTACCATGTGGCAGGTAGAGAAGGCAGCCGTCCAATGATGAAGATTTACGACTGGCCCACCGGTCCTTACCCCGCGCGCGTGCGCATCGCTCTGGCCGAGAAGAATTTGCGGCCGCGCGTTGCGTTCGTGACGGTCGACCTCTGGAAGGGCGAGCACAAGAAGCCCGAATTTCTGGCCAAGAACTATTCGGGCACGCTGCCGG
The DNA here is from genome assembly GCF_008123965.1 of Bradyrhizobium hipponense. GTDB lineage: Bacteria > Pseudomonadota > Alphaproteobacteria > Rhizobiales > Xanthobacteraceae > Bradyrhizobium > Bradyrhizobium hipponense. Next base: position 31,302 of record NZ_VSTH01000115.1, read on the forward strand.
TGCTCGAGCTCGAGGACGGCACCTTCATCGGCGAATGCACCGCCATCACCGAATATCTCGACGCGCTCGATGGCGCGCCCGTGCTCACCGGCAGGACACCGCGCGAAAGGGGCGTGATCCACATGATGAGCAAGCGCGCCGAGCTGGAGCTGCTCGACGCGATCAGCGTCTACTTCCACCACGCCACACCGGGGCTTGGTCCCGACGTCGAGATCTATCAGAACGCCGAGTGGGGCCTCCGCCAGCGCGACAAGGCGCTGCGGGGCATGCATTACTTCGATGGCATTCTGAAAAACCAGCCCTTCGTCGCCGGCGAGGCCTTCTCGATGGCCGACATCACCCTCATCGGCGGCTTGATCTTTGCCGATCTCCTGAAGCTGCCGGTGCCCGCGGAGTGCGCGGCGCTTCAAGCCTGGTACGCAAGGATGCAGCAGCGTCCCAGCGTCAAGAACCGGGTGACGATGTCGGAGCCAGCCGAAGCGTCCGCCTGACATCAGGGTGGCGCCACCGCCAGGGCGAGATGAGTTCTTGGTTGAATCGATGCGGGCCCGGCATCGCGGGGCTCGCCCTACATCAACCTTCGTAGGCGCGGTGTCGCTTCAACATCCTCCGTCATTGCGAGCGTAGCGAAGCAATCCAGAATCTCTCCGCGGTGACGGTCTGGATTGCTTCGCGGAGCCTGTCGTCGGGCCGCGCCGCGCGCGGACCCGTTGGCTCGCAATGACGAGGGAAACAGCGGAGTGCGAGAAGCCGGATGGCCTCACCGCCACCCCAGCGCAGGCGCCACATGCGTCAATATCGCTTCGATCGCATGCGCGCAGTACGCGACGCCCAGCTGGTTCGGCACCGTCAGCAGCAACGTATCGGCCTCTGCGATCGCCTCGTCCTGGCGCAACTGCTCGATCAGTACATCGGGCTCTGCCGCGTAGCTGCGACCGAAGATCGCGCGGGTGCGCGGGTCGATGAAGCCGATCTGGTCCTCGCCTTCGCGCTCGCCGCCGAAATAGGCGCGGTCGCGATCGTTCATCAGCGCGAAGATGCTGCGGCTGACGGACACGCGGGGCTCACGGGTGTGGCCAGCGTCCTTCCACGCGGCGCGATAGCTACGGATTTGCGCGGCCTGCTGCACGTGGAAGGCCTCGCCGGTCTCGTCGTTCTTCAGCGTCGAGCTCTGCAAGTTCATGCCGTGCTTGGCAGCCCACACCGCGGTCGCGTTCGAGCCCGCGCCCCACCAGATCCGTTCGCGCAGGCCTTCCGAATGCGGCTCGAGCCGCAGCAGTCCGGGTGGATTCGGAAACATCGGCTGCGGATTGGGCTTTGCAAAACCCTCGCCGCGCAGGAGGTCCAGAAAGACCTCGGCATGACGCCGGCCCATGTCGGCATCGCTCGCGCCTTCGGCCGGCTGATAACCGAAATAGCGCCAGCCATCGATTACCTGCTCGGGCGAGCCGCGGCTGATGCCGAGCTGCAGCCGCCCGCCTGCGATGAGATCGGCGGCACCCGCGTCCTCCACCATGTAGAGCGGGTTCTCGTAGCGCATGTCGATCACGGCCGTGCCGATCTCGATCTTGCTGGTCTTCGCGCCGACCGCGGCGAGCAGGGGAAACGGCGAAGCGAGCTGGCGCGCGAAGTGATGCACGCGGAAATAGGCGCCATCCGCGCCGAGCTGCTCGGCCGCCACCGCAAGCTCGATCGATTGCAGCAGCGTGTCCGCGGCCGAACGCGTCTGCGACTGCGGCGAGGGCGTCCAGTGTCCGAACGAGAGGAATCCGATCTTTTTCATGAGGGCAACATAGGGATGACCGGAAGAGTTTGCGATACGTCGACCGCAGGAAAGGTGGCAAGATGAGCCGCCTCCGCGGCCCTGTCTCTCAATCGCTCGGAGGTCTCAGGCTGCCCTGGCCGTGGTATAGCTACGTTTTATGTTCGCTGCGCTCAACCATTGCGCTTTGTTGACGTCATCGAGGCCAGCCTTCAGCGCAGCCTGGTCCTTTCTATCCTCGTGGTACGCTGGCGGACTCTCGCAATCATCCTCGCAGAATGGGCGCACGATGTTGAAGTTTTCGATTGCGCGAGTTGCGTCCAGGGTCCGACCGAGAGCAGTCCAATCATGTTCATGGGGCCGGTCTAGGGCGTGTACTCGTAAGCGCCGTTCCGCGAGGGGAAAGCAGACCTAACATTACAGTTGCGTT
>NZ_VSTH01000116.1 GCF_008123965.1 Bradyrhizobium hipponense
TCGGCCTCTCCCGCAAGCGGAAGAGGCGGAGCAAGCCCGCGGACAATCCGCGTGAAATCCAGATGCGATAGCCCTCCCCCTCCAGGGGAGGGTGAAATCGCACCACATCAAAACATCAGGTTGTCCTTCACCAGCACCCAGCGGCCGCCCTTGACCTGTTGCACCTGGGTGATGGTGCTGGCGAGATGGTCGGTCTTGGAGAACTTCGTCGGAGGCGAGTTGAAGATGTCGATGAACTTGTCGCCGGATTCCAGCGCGTCCAGCATCTTCTGGCCGGTCAGATCCTTGCCCGCCTTCTGCGCATAGAAGGCGAACGTCATCACCGCGTTGTAGCCGATGATGGCCTGGGTGTTGGCATCGGTGCCGAACGTCTTCTTGTAGGTGGCGAGCCAGTCCTTGACCTTGCCCTTGGCCGTGTCCTCGTAAGGAATCTCGAAGAGGGCGGCAGCGTAGAGGCCTTCCACGGCTTCCTTGCCGAGCATGGGTACCTCCATCACATTGGTGGGCGTGGCGCCAAGGAAGGTAACCTCCCAGCCGAGCTTCTTGGCCTCGGTCATGGCGCCGATGGGCTCACGCAGGATCGCGCCGAGCACGACGAGGTCGCAGCTGTCGGACTTCATCTTCGCGACCTGGGCGCTGAAGTCGGAGGCGCCGCGCTTGTAGCTTGTGATCGAGGCCGGCTGCACCTTCATGGCGGTGAGCTGCTGGTTGAAGCCGTCGAGCACGTTTTTGCCGTACTCGTCATCCTGGTACATGATGCACGGCTTCTGGAAACTCTTCCACTCCATCATGTATTTCACGGCCGCGCGCGTGCTCTCGACATAGGGCAGCAGGTTGTTGAACTTCAGCCGCTCCTGCGGCTTGGCCGGATCGAACTTGAAGGTGAACTCGGCCGCCGTCAGCGGGAAGAGCTGAAGCACCCCGGCGTCGAGCAGGATATCCTGCGCGGCGAGCACGGTCGGCGATCCCATTGCTCCCACCATCGCGAATATCTTGTCGCGCTCGATCAGTTTCTGCGAAGCCAGCACGGCCTTCTTCGGATCGTAGCCGCTGTCCTCGACGACCAGCCGAATCTTGCGGCCGTTGACGCCGCCCGCCGCGTTGACCTCCTCGACCGCCATCTTCATGCCGTTGGAGACCGGCACGCCCCAGCCTTTGACTGGACCCGACAGATCCTGATGGGTGCCGATGACGATCTCGGATCCCGAGATGCCTTCATTGGTGACCTTGGTTTGCGCTGCGGCCGGCAGACAGGTGAGCGCTACCGCGCCTACCGCAAGGCCGAACGTCCTCAACGATTTCGACATTGTCGTCTCCTCTCCATAAGGCCCATGTTGTACGAAGGACGGGGCCATCGCTCCTTCGCCTTTTTTTGGAACAAGATAATTCAAGCCACAGCCCGTGCGCGATACATCGCGTCGATCTCGGCGGCGTAGCGCTTGTTCACGAAACCGCGCTTCAGCTTCATGGTCGGCGTCAGCTCCTCGTCCTCCGGGGTGAGCTGGCGCTCGATCAGATAGAACTTCTTGATGGTCTCGACGCGAGCGAAATTGCCGTTGACCTCTTCGATCTCGCGCCAGATCAGGTCCTGGACCTGCATCGCACGGCACAGGCTGGCATAGTTGGTGAAGGGGATGTCGTGGTCCTGCGCGAACTTCTCGACGTTCTCCTGGTCGATCATGATGAGGCAGGTCAAATACGGCCGCTTGTCGCCGATCACCACGGCGTCCGAGATGTAGGGCGAGAATTTGAGCTGGTTCTCGATCTCCGAGGGCGTGATGTTCTTGCCGCCGGAGGTGATGATGATGTCCTTCATCCGGTCGGTGATCCTGATGAAGCCTTCGTTGTCGATGACGCCGACGTCGCCGGTGTGCAGCCAACCGCGCTGATCGATGGTCTCCGCGGTCTTTTCCGGCTGGTTGAGATAGCCCATGAACAGGAACTCGCCCCTGATCAGGATCTCGCCGTCGGGAGAGATCGCGACCTCGCCCCAGGGCACCGCCCTGCCGACCGAGCCGAGCTTGATCCGCTCCGCCGGCATCATGGTCGCGACCCCGCAATTCTCGGTCTGGCCGTAGACCTCGTGGATGTCGATGCCGAGCGCGAGATACCAGCGGATCAGGTCCGGCGCGATCGGCGCCGCGCCCGTGAACGCGATCCGGCAGCGGTCGAGCCCGATCATGCGGCGGATGTTGCGGAACACGAGCTGGTAGGCGAGGCGGTTGGCCAGGCGCAGCGCCAGCGGCGGCGTCTTGCCCTCGATCCGGCAATCGACCATGCGATAGCCGACGTCGATGGCGCGCCGGTAGACCCATCGCTGGAGCGGCGTGGCGTCCTTCAGGGCGATGGTGATGGCGGAATAGAATTTCTCCCAGATCCGCGGCACTGCGAGGAAGACGGTCGGCTGCACCTCGCGCAGATTGTCCGGCACCGTCTCGGGACTCTCGGCGAAATTCATCACCGAGCCGAGCGCAACGGAGATGTAGTAGCCGCCGATCCGTTCGGCGACGTGGCAGAGCGGCAGGAAGATCAGCCGGTCGTCATCCTCCCGCGCCGGAATGAAATCGTTGGCGTGCCGCATCTGATGCGTGACGCTGCGGTTGGCGTGCATGGCGCCTTTGGGAGGGCCGGTCGTGCCGGACGTATAGACGAGAACGGCGAGATCGCCCGCGGCGCGACTGTCGATCATGTCCTGCCACAGCGCCTCACGGCCGACCATGTGGTTGCGGCCGAGCGCGCGGAACTCGTCGAGCGACATCACCATGTCGTCGGAGAAACCGCTGAGGCCCTCCATGTCGAACACGACGATCCTCTGCAAGCTGGGACAGCACGCGCGGCAGGCGAGCACCTTGTCGAGCTGCTCCTCGTCCTCGGCGAAGATCAACTTTGTCCGGGAATCGTTGACGAGATATTCGACCTGGGAAGACGCATCGGTCGGATAGATGCCGGAGGACACGCCGCCGGCGCACAGGATGCCCATGTCGGCATAGACCCATTCCGGCACCGCGTTGGCGATAATGGAGGCGACGTCGCCGGCGATGAAGCCGGTCGCATGCAGCGCGTAGGCAATCTCTTTCGATATCTCCAGCCACTCGCGCCAACTGGTCGGCTGCCAGATGCCGAACTTCTTCTCGCGGATCGCGGGCCGGTCGCCGCGCGTCTCCGCCGCACGCAAAAAGCTCCGTGCGATCGTGTCGGCGACCGTCAGCACCGCCGTTCCGGCCATACGCGTTCCCTCCTTGCCGCTTCCTCTCCGCTGCCTGCCTTGCCGGCGGTCTGTTCTTGCGGATGGGCTAGTCCATTTAACGCCAAATCTTGCTCTAACGCCAAATCTTGCTCCAACGCCAAGTCTTGCCCTAACGCCAAGTCTTCTTCTTTTTCCAGCGCCGCTCGCCTCGCGCGCCCTGTTCCTTGGCGCCAAGGTAGAATTCCTGAATGTCCTTCGAATGCATCAAGCGGTCGCAGGTGTCGTTCATGACGATACGGCCGATCTCCAGCACATAGCCGTAATGCGCCGTCTCCAGCGCCACTTTGGCATTCTGCTCGACCAGCAGGATCGACATGCCCTGCTCTTCGTTGACGCGGCGGATGATCGTGAAGATCTCTTTCACCAGGATCGGCGACAGCCCGAGCGAGGGCTCGTCGAGCAGCAGAAGCGTCGGCCGGTTCATCAGCGCGCGGCCGATCGCCAGCATCTGCTGCTCGCCGCCGGAAAGCTGGCCGGCCGGCTGGTTGATGCGCTCTTTCAATCGGGGGAAATAGCCATAGACCCGCTCCATATCTTCCGCGACGCCGACGCGATCCCGGCGCGGATAGGCGCCCATCGTCAGGTTCTCGCGCACCGAGAGGAACGGGAACACCTCGCGTCCTTCCGGCACATGACTGAGGCCGAGCCGCACGATCTTGTCGGCTTCCATGCGCTGAATCGGCTTGCCCATGAACTCGATGGCGCCCTTCTGCGGGTCGAGAATGCCCGAGATCGTCTTGAGCACCGTGGTCTTGCCAGCGCCGTTGGCGCCCAGCAGCGTGACGATGCGGCCGCGCGGCACCTCCAGCGAGATGCCGCGGATCGCCATGATCGGCCCGTAATAGCTCTCGATGTTGGAGAGCTTCAGGATGATCTCGGGGGTCACGGCGGCATCCATCGCTTCAGGCTCCGAGATACGCGGCGACGACGTCGGGATGCTGCTGCACCTCGGCGGGCGAGCCCATCGCCAGCACCCGGCCATAGTTCAGCGCGATGACGCGATCGGAGACGCGGTTGACCAGCGACATGTCGTGCTCGACCATCAGCACGGTGATGCCGAGCTCGTTCTTCAGATCACGGATCCAGAACGACATGTCGTCGGTCTCCTCGACGTTGAGCCCCGACGAGGGCTCGTCGAGCAGGATCAGCTTCGGCTCCGAGCACAGCGCACGCGCCAGCTCGATCACCTTGCGTACGCCGTAAGGCAGGCCCGAGATCAGCTTGTCGCGATAGGGCTCGAGATCGAGGAATTCGATGACCTGCTCGACGCGGCGGCGATGCAGCTTCTCGTTGGCCCGCACACTCGGCAGAAATAACAGCTCCTGCCAGAGCTGCGTGGTCGAATGCCGGTGGCGCCCAACCAGGAGATTGGAAAGCACAGTCGCATTCTCGAACAGCTCGATGTTCTGGAAGGTGCGGGCAATGCCAAGCCTGGCGATGTCGTAGGGCGGCTGCTCCGTGATGTCCTGGTCCTCGAAGAAGATGCGGCCCGAGGTCGGCTGGTAGATCCGCGAGATCAGGTTGAAGATCGAACTCTTGCCGGCGCCGTTCGGCCCGATGATCGAAAGGATCTCGCCCTTTTCGAGCGCAAAGGACACCGCATCGACCGCCTTGAGCCCGCCGAAATGCAGCGACAGATTCTCGGCGCGAAAATAGCTCATCGGTTGCGCTCCGACTTCACATAGATCTTCTGCCGCTTGAAGGTGGCGCGCTTGTAGAGCGGGAACAGCTGGAAGAAGAGCTTGATCTTCAGCCAGCGGCCGTAGAGTCCGAGCGGCTCGAACAGCACGAACAGCACGATGATGATGCCGTAGATCGCGCCCTTCAGGCCGTTGAGCGAGGCAAACGCAGCGACCTTGGAGTGGACGTTTGCCGCGCTTTGTGTGCCGGCCCCGAACGTTGCGGCGATGCCCGCGATGATGCCGGGCATGTCGTCCTTCAGGTAGGTCAGGAAGGGATCGATCATCACGATGAAGATCGCGCCGAGCACCGCGCCGTGGAGGCTGAAAGTGCCGCCGATCAGGATCACGATGATGAACTCGATCGAGAGCTGCAGCGTGAACATTTCCGGAGAGATGAAGGAGAGCTTGTGCGCGAACAGGACGCCGGCAAAGCCGGTGATCGCCGCCGATATCGCAAAGGACTTCACCTTGTAGAGCGCGACATTGACGCCCATGCTGCGCGCCGCGGTCTCGCTGTCGCGGATGGCGACGAAGGCGCGCCCCGTCGGCGAACGCAGCAGGTTGAGTGTGCCGACGATGGTCAGCACCAGCACGGCCAGGCAGAGGAAATAGAAGGTCGGGCTGTCGCGCGAGACCGCGACGCCGAGCAGCGACAGCGCCTTGACGCGCATGCCCTCGTTGCCGTTGGTGACGCTCTCCCAGCGCGCCAGGATCTCCTCGACAATGAAGGCGAAGGAGATGGTGGCGATGACGAGATAGATGCCCTGGAGCCGCAGCGCCGGGAAGCCGACCATCGCGCCGATCAGGCCGGTCAGGGCGCCTGCGGCCAGGAAATACACTGGGAACGGCACATTGTACTTCTGGAGATACGCTGCGGTGTATGCGCCGATCGCCAGGAAGGCGGCATGCCCGAGCGAGGCTTGCCCGGTAAAACCGGTCAGGATCAGCAGCGCCACGCCGACGGTTGCATAGATGCAGACGAAGACGAGCTGGCTCATCAGATAGCTGGAAAGCACGTAGGGCGCGATCAGCAGCGCTGCGAGCAGCACCCCATAGGAGACAACATAGCCCGAATGCGGAAACAGCCTGATGTCGTCCTCATAGTCGGTCTTGAACAGGAAGCGCATCGCGTTCAGACCTTCTTGCGGAGGTGAAGGCCGAACAGACCTTCAGGCTTGAGCAAGAGCACGGCGAGCAGCACGATGTAGGGCGCGACGTCCTTCCAGCCCTCGGCCAGATAGAAGCCCGCCATGCTCTCGATCACGCCGATCAGGACGCCGCCGACCACCGCGCCGGGGATCGAGCCGAAGCCGCCGAGCACGGCTGCTGGAAACGCCTTGAGACCGAGCACGAGGCCGACATTGGAGTGGATGAAGGTGATCGGCGCCAGCAGCACGCCGGCGCAGGTCGCGACCGCCGCGCTGATGGCCCAGACGATCGACACCACGCGCTTGACCGGGATGCCCATGTAATAAGCGGCCAGCATGTTCTCGGAACTCGCCCGCATCGCGGTACCGAGCGTGGTCTTGTTGAAGAAGAGATAGAGCAGTGCGCAGAGGATAACGGTGGCCGATATCACCGAGAGCTTGTCATGGGCGAGCACCAGCGAGCCGATCCGCAGCACGCCCTGGCTGAATGGGGTATCGATCTTGAAATCGTCGGTGCCCCAGATCATGCCGGAAACCGAGCGCAGGAAATAGCCGAGCCCGATCGTCGCCATGATGATGGAGAATTGCGGATAGCCGAGGATCGGCCGCACTACCACGCGTTCGGCCAGCATGCCGAACAGCGCCATGGCGGCCACCGCGGCGGCAAAGCCGACCCAGTAGTTCAGGCCCATCATGCCGATGAAGGTGAAGGCGAAGAAGCCGCCCAGCATCATCAAATCGCCCTGGGCGAAATTGACGACCTCGGTCGCCTTGTAGACCAGCACGAAGCCGAGCGCGATCAGGCCGTAGACGCAGCCGAGCGCAATACCGCTGACCAGCTGCTGAACGAAATCCAGCATCGCCGCACATCCTCCCGACACAACAAGCGGTTCTTCGTGACCGCCTCGTCGCATCTTGTGTCCAGCCGCTACGCAGTCGTTTCGCCGCGTTAGCGCCATTTGTCCGAAACCAATTCAGCCTGAACCGCCAAGCGCTGTCAACAAACGGTGACTTGCCTTTAGTCCAAACCGGATGACGGAATTTGTCGGCCGTAGATTCACGGTGCCGAAACATCTTCAAGTCATGGTCGCGGGCGATGCAAAACCGGATGGTGTGGCCGTCATGAAGCCGGACAACTCGGCACTCGAAGTCCGAGGGTTAACGAAGCGTTTTGACCGTTTGGCCGTCGATGGCCTCGATCTCACCATTCACGCGGGTGAATTCTATGCGCTGGTCGGCCCCAACGGCGCCGGCAAGACCACCACCTTGCGCATGGTTGCAGGGCTGTTGCGGCCCGATGCCGGCGCGGTGTCGATCTTCGGCATCGATGCGCTCGATGATCCGGTCGCCGCCAAGCAGGTGATGGCGTGGGTGTCCGACGAGCCCATGATCTATGACAAGCTGACGCCGCTCGAATATCTCGAATTCGTCGCCGGGCTCTGGGGCATCGCGCCGACCGTCTCGGAACCGGTCGCGCAGGAGCTGTTGAGTTCGCTCGGGCTCGAGGCTCACCGGCACGAGCGCTGCGAGGGCTTTTCCAAGGGCATGCGCCAGAAGGTCGCTTTGGCCGGCGCACTGGTGCACGATCCCCGCCTCATCATCCTCGACGAGCCGCTGACCGGGCTGGACGCCGTCTCCGCCCGCCATGTGAAGGGACTTCTGAGCGAGCGCGTCCGCGCCGGCTGCACCGTGATCATGACCACGCATATTCTTGAAGTCGCCGAGCGCATGGCCGACCGGATCGGCGTGATCGCATCGGGGCGCCTGGTCGCCGAAGGCACGCTCACCGAGCTGCGCCAGCAGAACGGCCATGCCGACACCAGCCTGGAAGATCTCTTCATTGCGCTGGTGACGCTCCAGGCTGCCGCATGAGCTCGGCGACCGCGCTCTCCTGGTTTGCCCGCCACGAGCTCCGGCTCGCCTGGCGCGAATGGCTCGCCATGATGACCGGCGGCCGGCGCAAGCGGACCCGCGCCGCCGTCATTGGCCTGCTGTTCTTCGCTGCGTTCCTGCACGTGCCGGCCTGGGCGGTGATCGGCCGCTTCGCCGATCTGCAACTGCCGCTCGACAAATCCTCCCTGATCGTAATCTCGGCGACGATCTTCCTGGCCTGGACGCTGATGCTGTCGCAGGCGATCGAATCGGTGACGCGGGTCTTTTACGCCCGCGCCGACCTCGACCTGATCATGTCGTCGCCCGCGACCTTGGCCAATCTGTTCTCGGTTCGTATTGCCGCGATCGCGCTGGCGATCACGATGATGGCGCTGCTGTTCTCGACGCCGTTCATCGACGTGCTGGTGATCGGCGGTGGCGCGCGATGGCTGACCGCCTTCGGCGTCGTCGTCGCCATGGGCCTGTCAGCTACTGCGATCGCGATTGCCGTCACCATCCTCCTGTTTCGGCTGATCGGCCCGGCGCGGACGCGCTTCGTGGCCCAGATCCTGGCCGCGATCATCGGCGCCGGCTTCGTGATTGCGCTCCAGGTCGCCGCGATCATGTCCTACGGCACGCTGTCGCGCTTCACCATCCTGACCTCCGGTACGGTGGCCGACCATGCTCCCGATGTCGACAGCATCTGGTGGTGGCCCGCGCGGGCGACCATGGGCGACAGCGAGGCGCTGCTGCTGCTTCTGGCGCTTGGGCTCGTGCTGCTCGGAAGCGTGATGGCGATCTTCTCGGGCCGCTTTGCGGACACCGCAATCGATGCCGCCGCTTACGGCAGGTCCGGCCGGAGACGTGCGAAGGAGCGTCGCTTTCGCGGCGGATCGCGGCAGCAGGCGCTGCGGCGCAAGGAATTCATGCTGCTGTGGCGCGATCCCTGGCTGATCTCGCAAACCCTGATGCAGCTGCTCTATCTGGTGCCGCCGGCGCTCCTGCTCTGGCGCAGCTTTGCCGACAGCTCTGCGGCGCTGACGCTGATCTCGCCTGTCATCGTCATGGCGGCGGGACAACTTGCCGGCGGACTCGCCTGGCTGACGATTTCGGGGGAGGACGCTCCCGATCTGGTCGCGACCGCACCATTGACGCCGTCCAGCGTCAGCCGCGCCAAGATCGAGGTGGTGCTGATTGCGGTCGCCGTCATCTTCAGCCCGCTGGTCGCGGCGCTGGCCTCCGCCTCACCCTACCAAGCTGTGATCACTGGGGTTGCGGTTATCATCAGCGCGGCCTCCGCCACCGCGATCCAGCTTTGGTTCCGGGTTCAGGCCCGGCGCAGCCAGTTTCGCCGCCGCCAGACCTCGTCGCGGCTTGCAACTTTCGCGGAAGCTTTCTCGTCCATCGGCTGGGCCGCCACCGCCGCGCTCCTGCTCACCCTGCCTCTCGCCGGCCTCATCAGCGGCCTGATCACCGCGAGCCTGATCGCCATCACCTGGAAGTTCAGCCCGCGACGGGAATAGAGATGCGACACTGACGCGCTCTTGATCGCGCCCTGTTGGCCACGCGCTGCATTGCACGCTAGACTTTCCCCGCGCGTCATCGGGGACGGATTCATGTGGCGACTTGTTTCGACGGCCCTTGCGCTGCTCTGCGCCTTCCTCACCCCCACCCTCGCCCAGCAGCCACAGCGCAGCGAGTGCCTGGCGATGGCGAATGCGGCGCCGCGCGCGATGCCGGTGGCGTTGCGGCGGGCAGCGAATGCGGCCGAGGTCGAGATCACCTATGCCGGCCATTCCACCTATTTCATCGACACGCCGGGCGGCGTACGCATCGCGACCGACTATAGCGGCGCCTATCAGGTCGGCCGGCTGCCCGACGTCGCCACCATGAACCGGGCCCACAGCACCCACTACAGTTTATTCCCGGACCGGCGCATTCCTCATGTGCTGCATGGCTGGGGCGAGGACGGCAAGCCCGCCATAGTCTCTGAACGGATCGGCGACACCTTCATCCGCAACGTCACCACCGACATCCGCCGCTATTTCGGCGACGATTCCGGCGCCGACATGATCCGCGACGGCAACTCGATCTTCATCTTCGAGGTCGCCGGCCTGTGCATCGGCCATCTCGGTCATCTCCACCACAAGCTCGACGACAGCCATTTCGCCCAGATCGGTCGGCTCGACATCGTGATGGTGCCGATCGACGGCACCTACACCATGTCGCTCGACGGTATCTCCGAGATCACCAAACGCTTGCGCGCCTCGGTCGTGCTGCCGATGCACCGCTTCGCCACCCCGCTCGAAGATTTCATGCGCCGCATCGGCCAGCAGTTCGAGATCGACCGGCGCACGGACCGCAGTTTCCGGGTGTCGCGGGATGGCTTGCCGTCGACGCCGACTGTGATCATCCTCGATGGGGTCTGACACGCAATTTTCTCCAAGCCGGCCGCGGCTCGCTCGTGCTGATCTCCTTGCAATAGGAGATCAACATGAGCGATTTTGCGAGATTATTACATGCGAGCGGACCGAATCCGGAGCACAAAGCAGCGCTTCAGCTTTACGGCCGCTTCGTCGGCGACTGGGACGCCGAGATCACCGCCCACGGACCTGATGGAACGAAGCACACTGCCTCCGGCGAAATCCATTTCGGCTGGGTGCTAGAAGGCCGCGCCGTCCAGGATGTCTGGATCATCCCGCGCCCGGCCGGCACCCCCGCATTTCCGGTCGCCGGCAACTGGTACGGCACGACGTTGCGCGTCTACGACCCGACCATCGATGCGTGGCGGATAGCCTGGTTCGATCCCGGGCGCAGCGTGTTCCGCCAGCAGATCGGTCGCCCGCGTGGCGCGGACATCGTGCAGGAAGGCACGACCGAATCTGGTGACCTGACGCGCTGGAGCTTTACCGAGATCGCCGGCGACTCCTTCCATTGGCTTGGCGAGGTCAAGCCGGGCGCGGCGATGGATTGGCGGCTGGTGGTGGGCGTGAGGGCGAAGCGACGCATCGGGTAGGGCCATCGCGAAAAGAGGGGCCAGGATTTCATCCCGCCCCTCCTTCCGTCGTAGCCGCTGGGAAGCGTCCTTGAAACGTTATAGTTTGAGCTCTAGCCGGCACCCATCAGAGTCGCGGGACGCGTGCCGGGCGAGACGAACATCCGCTTGAGCTTGTTGACGACGCGGATCAGGAAACCGATCATCACGGGATTGGTCTTGCGGCAAAAGGCGATCTTCTTGACGTGGCCTTCGACATGCCATTTGGCATGGGCGCCGTCGCGGAAGAAAATGACGTCGCCGGGGCCGTAGCGCTTCGGCGGCATGCCGTCGCTTTCGAGCACGATCGATCCTTCCATGATCATGATCGTCTCGTCGATATCGTAGTACCAGTTGAAGCGGCCTTCGGTGCAGGCCCAGATAATGGTCTGGGCCGTGCCATCGGCGCTGGTGGACAGGACGCGCGAGCGCGAGACCGGATTGCCCTCGATGATCCAGGAAGGCTCGATCGGCCGCAGCTCGAGATCCACATTGCAATTACCGATTTCAATCAATGCGCGCGACATCTTCTTCCCCCGGGGGATAATAATATGGCCGGGTCTCGGCCCGGATTGTTTCAAAAGATGTCGGGAACGCTAGTAGCCGGCTTTTAATTCTTTCTTACGCAGGCCCTAAAAAACAGCCGCAAGTTGCATGGGGGAAGCGGTTAACGTCGCGATTTCCCTGCAAATTCGCGCACATGAACCCATCTTTTCCAGGGTGCGACAAAATGCGCGAATGCACCAAGATGGAGCCGCGCCGATGCCCCTGACCCCCGAGGTCCTGACCGCCAACTGCGAGGCCGTCGCGTGGCTCGGCAGCTTCGACGTCTTGTTCGCGCCGGACGAGGAGCCATGGTTTGCCATCGACGGCATCGAAAAGGCCCGGCAGGTCGGCAGCGATGGCTCGGGCGGCGCCTTCGTGCTGCTACCGTCACAGGATGTGCTCTACGTCTCGTCGGAAGGCCGCGCCGGGATCATCGCAGGCACGTTCGAGGCGTTCGTCCAGCTTGTCGTCGCCCGACCCTATTGGCTGGTTGTTCTCAAATTCTCGGCCGGCGGCGACCTTGCGGAAATGCGGCGGGCTGCAGATGCGCTGGAGGCGACAATCGAGGACGAGGACGACGTCAACGAGGCCCGCGAGGCCATCCGCGACGCGCTCGATTTGCCGGAAGCGGGCGATCCGGTCGGCGCGCTATACGATGCGGTCGCGGCCTCCGACGCCATCGTGCGAGCCACCGACGGCAGCCCATTCACGACGCTGTTCAACCGGTTCAGCATCGACAGCAATCCAATGCTGCGCACCGCGGTGGCGTGAGGCGAGCCGCGCTAGAGTCCAGGAAAGTCTGTTGCCGAGAGCCTTACCTCTCCCCAGCGGGGAGAGGTGAAGAGCTTACTTCGCCCACTCGCCCTTGCGGAACACCGGGACCTTGCTGCCGTCGGCCAGGATGCCGTCGATGTCGGTCTCGGCCGAGCCAATCATCCAGTCGATATGGATCAGGCTCTGGTTGCCGCCCTGCGCCGCGATCTGCTGCGGCGTGAGCTGCGAGCCATTGACGAAGCATTTCGAATAACACTGGCCGAGCGCGATGTGCGACGCCGCGTTCTCATCGAACAGCGTATTGTAGAACAGCAGCCCGCTCTGCGAGATCGGCGAGGAATGCGGCACCAGCGCCACCTCGCCGAGCCGGCGCGCGCCCTCGTCGGTGTCGAGCACCTTGTTCAGAACTTCCGCGCCACGCGAGGCCTTGGCGTCGACGATCCTGCCGTCCTCGAAACGCACCGCGATGTTGTCGATCAGCGTGCCCTGGTAGGACAGCGGCTTCGAGCTCACGACATGGCCATAGACCCGCCGGCAATGCGGCGTCGTGAACACTTCCTCGGTCGGAATATTGGCATTGCAGCTGATGCCGTTCTTGGAGAGCGACGCGCCGCCCTCCCACTCATGGCCGTCGGCAAGCCCGATGGTGAGATCGACGCCGGGACCGGCGTATTGCAGCGCGCGAAAACGCTGGCCGTTGAGCCAGTTGGTGCGCTCGCGCAGCACCGCATTGTGGCTCGCCCAGTTGGCCATCGCGTCCTCGCGATCGACGCGGGACGCCGCGAAGATGGCGTCGGCGAGCTTTCCGATCGCGACCTCCTCGGAATCGTTGGGGAATACCTGCTTGGCCCAGGACGGGCTCGGATAAGCAATGATGTTCCAGTTGGTGTCGAAATTGACGATTTTCTCCAGCGCCGGCTGATAGGCCATGGAATTGGCCTTGCTGGCGCGCGCCACCTTCGAGGGATCCTCACCGGACAGCAGCATTGGATTATCGCCGACGATGGCGAGCCGCGCGGTGTTGTCGGCGAAGGCTTTCGCCATGCCCTCGTAAAGCCAGCCGGCGGCGCGATCGAAACTGTTGTCATGGCCGTGACGGTAGCGTGCCAGCGTCATCTCTTCGTCCGACAGGATCGGCGTCACGATGCCGACGCCGGCCTTGTAGGCATGCACGGCGATCCGCCGCACCAGCGGCAGCGCGATCGCCGGCGCCGTCAGGAGAAGGTCCTGCCCCGGCCGCAAGCCCAGGCCCACCTTCACCGCCACTTCGGCCAACCGGTCGAGTTTCACAGGGTCGATGGGAGTCGAGGTGATGCGTTGATCGGTCATGCCGGGTCCTCTGCCGAAAGTCTCTGTTTCATTTAAGTCTAGCATCCCCAGCCGCAATAGTGCGAGCATCTTGAGATGCGCAGAAGATACGCAGTTTCACGCATTTTGGTTTTCAACGCGTTGCCGATTTCAACACGCGGTCGACCATGGCGGGAGCAAGGCCGAGGTAATTTTTCGGTGAGGTGAGCGCCTCGATGGCAGCGCGATCGATTCGGCTCGATATCCTCGGATCAGCGGACAGCGCGTCGGCAAGGCTCAAACCGGTTTCATTGGCCTGGCGGCAGGCGTCATAAACCACGTCATGCGCTTCCTGACGGCCGAGTTGCGGCGCGAGCCCCATCATCACGGCCTCCGCGACGATCAGGCCGCGGCTGATGGCGAGATTTTCGTTCATCTTCGCTTCGTCCACGACGAGCCCCGCGAGCGCGAACTTTGCCTGGTGCAGGGCGCCGGCGGTCAGCACGAAACTTTCGGGGATCGCCATCCATTCGGCGTGCCAGGGACCGGTGGCGCGCTCGAAATCCTGCACCATGGCGTCCAGCATCAGGCCGGCGTGCTGGCGCACCGCCTTGGACGCCGCGAGCATCAGTTCCGAGGAGATCGGGTTGCGCTTCTGCGGCATGGTCGAGGAGGCGCCGCGCCCCTTGACGAAGGGCTCGTAGACTTCGGCGAATTCGGTCGAGGCCATGATCATGATGTCGAGCGCGATCTTGCCGAGCGAGCCGGTGACGAGGGCGAGAAAATTTACGGCCTCGGCAAAACCGTCACGGGCGACGTGCCAGGTCGAGGCGGGAACGCCGAGCTTCAGCTCGGCGCAGAGTGCCTCCTGCACCTCAAAGCCCCTGTCGCCAAGCGAGGCCAGCGTGCCCGCCGCACCGGCGAACTGGCCGACCAGGACGCGCGGCTTCACTTGTGCCAGACGTTCGGCGTGGCGGTCGAACATCGCAAGCCAGATCGCGGTCTTGTAGCCAAAAGTCACCGGCAAGGCCTGCTGGAGATGGGTACGGCCCGCCATCGGCGTGTCGCGATATCGCTTTGACAGGTCTGCGAGGATACCGCGCAGCGCGGCAATGTCCCGTTCGATGATCTCGAGCCCTGCGCGCAGTTGCAGCACCACGGCGGTGTCCATGATATCCTGCGTGGTTGCGCCCCAATGCACGTAACGGCCGGCATCGCCGCATTGCTCCACCATCTGGTGCACCAGCGGCAGGATCGGATAGCCGACGATGTCGGTCTCCTCCCGCAACAGATCGAAATCGAACGCGGCGACGTCGGTGCGCGCAGCAATCTGGTCGGCGGCTTCCCGCGGGATCACGCCGCATTTGGCTTGCGCCATCGCCAGCGCCACCTCGACCTCGGCATAGCGCGAGACCAGCGCGATGTCAGAAAACACCTCCCGCATCTGCGGCGTGCCGAAGGCGTCGCGGAACAGGATGGAATCGAGGACGGTGGTTGAAGCGGGAAATGCGGGCATGGGCGTTTCTTTGTGGTTGGTATGCTTTGTATGCATCGGTGCAGCTTACGCGCGCGAAGCTGTTCGGCAATGGACTTTCGCGGACCGCCACACATTGAATGTCGTGTAATGCTGTCCTGCCGCCCCGCCAAAGCTTCCGCAGCACTGCTGCGCTCGTCATTCCGGAGCCGCGCCATTTGGCGCGAACCCGGAATCCATTTCTCCGCTCCGTGTGCTGCGCGATGGATTCCGGGCTCGCGTTTCCGCGGCCCGGAATGACGGAGTTACCGACAACGGAGGTTCTGTGGCGCGCAGGTGGTTGATCGGGGCCGTTGGCCCGGATCAAGTCGCCCGACGATTTGGCCGGAGCCGCCACATTCTCGCATCAGTTGTATTCCTGCCCGCAAATGGCATGGCAGCCATCTTGCGATTGCGGTGAACCAAGCCGCGCCTCGGTGGACTCACAGACTTAGGTCGAAATCATTTTCTTTTGTAATTGCCTGATATTGGCATGAGGCCTGAGTTTTCGACGTGCAGTTCCTATTCCGGGATCACCTTCTCGACACCAATTTGCGCGAGCTGAGCCGCGCGCAGGTTCCCGTTGCCGTGGAGCCGCAGGTTTTCGACCTCGTGGTCCACCTCATGGAAAACCGCGACCGTGTCGTCAGCAAGGATGAGCTGATCGACAAGATCTGGCACGGACGCAGCGTCTCCGAATCCACCCTGACCAGCCGGATCAATGCGGCGCGCAAGGCAGTCGGCGACAACGGCGCCAGCCAGGCGCTGATCCGCACCATCGCGCGCAAGGGCTTTCGGTTCGTCGGCGACGTCGAGACCAAGTGCGTCGCGGCCGTGCCGGAACCGGGCCGTGGGATGACGCCGCCGCAGGCCACGCTCGCGCTGCCTGACCGCCCCGCGATCGCCGTGCTGCCTTTCACCAACATGAGCGGCGACCGCGAGCAGGACTATTTTTCCGACGGGATCAGCGAGGACATCATCACCGCGCTGTCGAAGCTGCGCTGGTTCTTCGTCGTCGCCCGCAACTCCTCCTTTGTCTACAAGGGCCGGCCCGTGCACATCCACGAGATCGCGCGCGAGCTCGGCGTGCGCTACGTGGTCGAGGGCAGCGTGCGGCGGAGCGGCGACCGGCTGCGTATCTCGGCGCAGCTCAACGACGTTTCGACCGGCAGCCATCTCTGGGCCGAGCGCTACGACCGCGACCTCGCCGACGTCTTCGCCGTGCAGGACGAGATCACCGAGGCGATCGTCGCCGCGATCGAGCCGCAGCTCTATGCCGCCGAAAGCTTTCGCGCGCAGCAGAAGCCGCCGGGCAGCCTGGATGCCTGGGACCTTGTGATGCGCGCGCTGTCGCATTACTGGCGGGTCACGCGCGAGGACAATGCAGCGGCGCAAGCGCTGCTCGAACAGGCGATCGCCATCGACCCGGCCTATGGCAAGGGGCTGGGCCTGCTCGCGACCAGTCATATTTTCGGCGCGCATATGGGCTGGGCCGACATGGGCGCGAGCGTGCCGGTCGCGGAAGCCGCGGCGCTTGCGGCGGTGGAGGCCGATCGCGAGGATGCCTGGGCGCATCACGGCCTCGCCTATAGCTATCTGTTTCGCCGCCGCTTCGACGATGCGCTGGCGGAGTTCGAGCTGGTGCTCGCGCTCAATCCGAATTTCGCGATGGCGCACGCCTTTCACGGCGTGACGCTGTGCTACGCGGGCCGGTGGCAGGACGGCGATGCCGCCGCGCGCCGCGCGCTACGGCTGAGCCCACGCGATCCGATGGCGGCGATCTATTGCGGCGTCGCCGCCTACGCCCAGTTCATCGGCCGCAACTATGAGGGAGCCGTGCAAATGGCGCGCGAGTCGCTGCGTCAGCGCAGCGATTTCGTCGGCGCACACCGCGTGCTGACGGCCGCCGCCGGCATGCTCGGCGATCCCGCGCGCGCCGCTTCCGCGCTGGACGGACTGCGCCGCGCCCAGCCAGGAGTCTCACTCGCCTGGATCACAAGCGAGCTGCCGATGCTGCGGGAAGAGGATCGGGAGCATTATCTGGAGGGATTTCGGCGGGCGGGGATGAGGTGACGAACTTCTCCCTCTCCCCGCTTGCGGCTACTCCAGGGGAGGGTGGGAGACCTACGATCCCCCGCCCGCGGTGCCGGAATTTACCGGCGCCAGCTCGTCCTCGCGGCATCGCCAGCCGTCGGCGGCTTTCACGAAGGCGAAGGTGCGCTGGATCCTGAGCCGGCGCGTGACGTTGAAGGCCTCTGCGGAGCGCTCCCTGTTGCCGGCGCCCGGCTGCGGATGACCTGTCCTGACGTCCCAGCAGGTGCCCGTGCAGGAGGACGCGACCTTGCTACAGGCGGCGAAGGGGGCCAGCACCACCATCTCGATCTCGCCGGTGACCTGCGCATCCTGGTCCGTCACCTGGCTGTCGATAGCGAAGACGCGGTTGATGCGGAGGAAATTGCCGCACGAATTGGCGGCATGGATTCGCGCGGCGCAGAAGTCGATGGCGTCGGTGTCGGGCAGCCGCGCTGTGACCTGCCGGCCGAACACCTTCTTCGGATCGCCCTTGGCGCTGCGGACATCGTCAGACTTTCGCTTCAGATTGTCGGCGAGACAGGCTTCTGCGAACTCAAGCTCCTGAAGCGGTACGTTGTCCTTGCCCACGAGATTGCATTCGCGGTCGCGCTCCCGGGTCCATCGGCCATATTCGGCGAAGGCAAAGCGGGCCGCAGTCGGATCCAGCTTGCCGATCAGACCGAGCACCTGGCTGTTGAGCTCGGTCTCGATCAGCGCCAGCGACGGATCTGCGCAGATCAGCGCGCCGGCCGCGGTGTTGGCTGCAAGACAATCGAAATCCGGATCGCGCAGGATCGCGGCGCGCTCTTCGGTGATCCTGAGAAGGCAGGACTTGACCTGGTCGAAATCGTCGTAGCGGACCGCGGCCTGGCCGATGATTCCGCAGCCGAGGCTGCGCTGCCTGATCCAGATCGCATTTTCCTCGATCGCGGGCAGGCGATCGGGCAGGCGGGCGAGGCGCGCCTCGATCGCCGCGCTCAGCTTTTCTGCGGCGGCGGCGAGCTCGGAATCGCCGCAGAACAATTGATTGGCGGGATTGTGGTTCTGCTGGCAGTTGTTCTTGGCGAACAGCGGCAGCTTGTCGGCGATGGTGCGCTCGGATCGGCCGGATTGCGCGGCGGTCGGTGCCGCCGGCGAGGCCAGCAGCGCAAGCGCAGTCAGCACGATGAACCGCATTCCGGTCGTCCCCCAGCATGGTTCTTGCCATGCTAGCGTCCCGGATCGCGCGGCGATATGAATTTGTGGGCTACGGCGGCAGTTCAGCGCGCCTCGGCGTTGGCCGCGACCATCGATACGGGCCGGCTGTCCAGGGCGGAGAACTGCACCGGTTCGTCGACATATTTCATCACGGCGGACCGATAGAGCACGAACAGCGGCTGGTAGCTCCGTGCATCGTCGTCCTCGATCATGGCCATGCGGCGATTGTCGAGCATCAGCCAATGGCCGTCGAGCTTGGCTGCGGCAACAGCATGCTCTTCGCCGGCACGGGTGTCGCGCACCACGACGATGCGGAGATCTTCGGCGGCGACGCCTGCGAGCCGCAGCGCGGCCAGCTTGGCGACGGCATAGTCCTCGCAATCGCCGGCGCCGCGCTGGAAGGTCGCGAGCGGCGAGTTCCAGACATCGTCGGCACCGTCGCTTGTCGCGCGGATCGCAAGATTGATGGCGCGGTTGGTCTCGCCGAGCCGCGCACGGCCGTCACGGGTACGGGCCTGGTCGACGATGGCGAGCAGCTTCAGCGCCGCAGGCGAGGCGCAATTGTCGCGATCGCCGTCGCACAGCGCGAGCTGCACCATGTCGCCGTCGAGCCTCTCTTTCAGCGCGAACCATTTCTGCTGCAGGCTGCCGGTGGAGATGGCGAAGGCAAACACGCCGAAGGGCTCGGCGGATTTGCGCACGAGAACCCCCGCGCCCGGCGACAGCAGCGTGCCAGCACGAAGGTCGGCGGCCGATCCGAACAGGATCAATCCGCACAGGACAAGGATTGCGCGCCAGGCGCGCGTGTGAGCCGCGGTCTCCATTTGACATCCCCTTCCGGCTTCGCCAGGTCCCCCTCGACCTGTACATGCCGGGCTTTGTTGCTTGCGCGGAGATAGTGCGAGATCGGCCGTTTGGTTCTGCTTAACGCGCCCGGCAGGGGAGCCAAAACCGCGGGGCAGGCTGAAACGAGCCTCGCCAGATTGTGTAAAATTTTTACAAATCCACGGCTAGGAAGGCGCTGAGTGCCGCGAATCAGGGGAAAATTGCAGGCTACGGTTGTGCTCCCGCCGATTCTGCATCCATGGCTAACAGTCCGTATTTCGCGGGTTCTGTTAGCTGGGTCACAGTTTTTGTTCCGTATTTGCCGCAGTATGTTGCAGGGCACTGCGAAGGACAGATGACAGAAGTATCCGCAGGTTGCTCTATACAGCGGAATACATGGGGAGCAGCAAAATGCGCGCGAACAAGCGAGCTTTTACCTGCAGCTATTGCAAGAATGACTTGAATTTCGCTGGATCAGCGAGTCCAGGTGGCGTCTCCCGGGGGCTCGTCACGCTAAATCACACAAGCAATAGAGGTATCGCTAAGGACTTGGTAGTGATATGCAAGTTTAAGCGGTCGATACTTATTTAGATATTAACTCTTTTTACGGTGCCCCGTTGAATTACGCCGGCCAATTTGACGCCGCGATCTCCTTGGACGGCGAGGGTTCCCACTCGCTCGCCCATGTCCATGCCGATTCCTTTGCGGCCAAGCCTTTTATCGCAAAGGCACACGGACACGTGCCCGAGGGCGCGTTCGTTATTCCCGATCCGAACCTGATCTTTCACGGCGACTTCAAGCGCGCCGGCGCAGATCTCGTGCTGTCCCACGATGGTCGCGAGTTCGTCGTTCACGATTACTTTAGGGGCGACAAGCGCGCGGCGATCTCGTCGCCGGATGGCGCACACCTCACCGGCGACGTCGTCAATGCGCTCACGGGGCATGTGCAATATGCGCAGGCCGCGCCCGGCGCCGCCGCCGCGCAGGTCATCGGTCACGTCACCAAGCTCTCCGGCAGCGCGACCGCAGTCCGCAACGGCGTCTCGGTCGTTCTGAACAATGGCGACAACGTCGAGAAGGGCGATGTGGTCTCGACCGGCGGAGATTCGACGCTCGGCATCACCTTCATCGACGGCACGGTGTTCGGCCTGTCCTCCAATGCGCGGATGGTGCTGAACGAGATGGTCTACGACCCCAACGGGTCGAGCAATTCTTCGCTGCTCAGCCTGGTCGCGGGCACAATCACCTTCGTCGCCGGCGAGACCGCCAAGCACGGCGACATGAAGGTCGACACGCCGGTCGCCACCATGGGCATCCGTGGCACGGCGGTGCTGACCCAGATCAACTTCGTCGTTCCAGCGGGCGGCGGCGATCCGCAGCCGCAGGCGAGCTTCCAGGTGCTGGTCGAGCCGAACGGCACCACCGGCTCCTACATCCTGTTCGACAAGGTCACGCTGCTGCCGATCGCGACGGTCAACCAGGCCGGCCAGATGATCCAGATCAGCGGCGGCAACGTCTCGATCAGCAATGCGCTGATGTCGCCGGACGTGCAGAAGCTGATCACGGACGTGTTCACGCTGAAGTTCACCGACAACAACACCAATACCAAGCTGACCTCGAACTTCACCGATTCGATCACGCAGACCAGCCAAGACCTGGTGTTCAAGTCGGGGGCCGGCCCCGTCGTGATCGCGACATTCGTCAACCTCAATCCGCAGGGATCGGAGGGGCCGGGCAATTCCACGCCGTCCGCCACCCGTATTCCCGGCCAGCCGCTGGTGCAAAGCCTCGATTCCAGCGGCAATGTGAAGCAGGCGTTTTCGCTGACCGAGCGCGCGGACAAGACCGGCGATACTGCAGATTCCGACATTATTTCGGGCCAGATCCCCTTCATCGATCAGAACCTGGGCGACCGGCCGACCGTGAGCGTGAGCCTCGCCGACGCGCCGAACTACGTCTACAAGAACGCCGGCCAGCAGGACGTCACCGGCTCGCTTTCCGGGCTCCAGAAGCAGGACATCGCGGCGACGCAGATCCAGATCAGTGTCGTCGCCGATCCCGCCAACACCAACATCGGCTCGGCGGTCTGGACCTACACCATCCCCGACAACGTCTTCGACTTCCTGGCGGCCGGCGAAACGCTGACGCTGACCTACATCGTCCGCATCGACACCAATTTCGCGGTGAGCCCCGAGAGCAAGTTCATCCCGATCACCATCACGATCACCGGGACCAACGACAAGCCAGTGATCACCACCGGCCTTCCGACCATCACCTTCGAAGGCGGCACCAGCGTGCCGGGCGGCCCGCTCTCCAGTAAGGTGCCGACCTCGGGCACGCTGACCTTCAAGGATGTCGACCTCACCGACACGCATACGGTATCCGTAAAGCTGACCGGCGCCACGCTGCCGGACGGCACCGTGCCGCCGGGCCCGCTGGCGGCGTTCCAGAACGCGATGTCGGTTGCGATTGCGGCCGGCGCCGACAGCAAGGGCAGCGGTACCGGCACCATCAATTGGTCGCTGGCTGATCTGCCCGTCTACCTCGCCGACTTCATCCCGAAGGGCGAAGTGCTGACGCTGACATATACGGTGACGGTCACGGACGCCCAAGGCGCGACCGCGCAGCAGACCATCACCGTCACGATCACGGGCACCGACGCGCCTGCGGTAGTGTGGATCGCGACGGACCATGCCGGCGCTCCCTCCGGCGGTTTCTGGAAGGACGCCGCGAACTGGGAAACAGGCACGGTCCCGACCATCGATGACGACGTCATCGTCATCACCGATCAGTTGCACGGCCTGACGCCGTCCTATCCGGTGACGATCGACGCTGCGGCCTACGCCAAATCGATCACGATGAACGATTTCGGCGGCCCGCCCCCGAAAGTGATCAACCAGAGCTCGCTGACAGTCGCCGGCGCGCTCAACATGAGCGCCGATTCGATCTTTACCAACGCCGCGACCGGCACCATGTCCATCGGCGGCAAGGCCGAGATTCTGGACACGGCCGTGCTCACCAATGCCGGATATCTGACGCTCAAGGGCGGCGGTGATTTCGCCAGCGGCACCACGATCACCAATTCCGGCACGATCGAGCTGTTCGGCGGCACGCTGAAGACGCTGGCCGACATCGCCAATGCCGGCGGCATTCTCAAGACCGATGCCGGCTCCACGTTGATCATCGATACCGCGACGGTCGATGGCGGCACCGTCACCATTCTGGGCATGCTGGAGCTCGACGGCATCAGCCTGATCGAGAACGGTACGCTGAACAATTCCGGCACGGTCAACGTCAAGGGGGCGGTGGAGTTCGCCCATGAGACCGTCTCCAACACCTCCGCCGGTACGATCAAAGTGCTGGCGAATGGCTGGCTGACCATCGACCAGGGTTCGACCGTCACCAACACCGGCAACGTCACGGTCGATGCCAACGGCAAGCTGACAGTCAATGGCGCCACGATCAACGGCACCGGCACGGTCACTGGCAACGGCGAGATCGACCTGACCGGCGGCGCCGTGCTGAGCTGTGGCATCCTCAACAACAATTCCACCTTCAAGGTTAGCGGCACCGGCAACGCGCTGGACCACGAGACGGTCACGAATGCGAGCGCCGGCACGATCGAGGTGCTGGCGAATGGTGCGCTGACGATCGATCAGGGCTCGGTGATCGCCAACACCGGCAACGTCATGGTCGATGCCAACGGCAAGCTGACAGTCAATGGCGCGACGATCAGCGGCGCCGGGGTGGTGACCGGCAACGGCGAGATCGACCTGACCGGCGGCGCCGTGCTGAGCGGCGGCATCCTGAAGAACAGTGCTGTCTTGAACGTGAGCGGCATCGGCAACGCGCTCGACGGCGAGGCGATCACCAATGCCGGCACGATCGAAGTGCTGGCCAACAGCGCGCTGACGATCGACCAGGGCGCGACCGTCGCCAACCCGATCGGCAACGTCGTTGTCGATGCCAATGCGGTGCTGACCCTCGGCGGGGCCACCATCAGCGGCGGCGGCGTCAACGGCAACGGCACCATCGATGTCACCGGCGCCAGCACGATCGACGGCGGCGCGACGCTCAGCACGAGTGCAGTCATTGCCGATGCCAAGCTGACGCTGGACGGCATCACGGTATCGGGCTCGACGATCACGGACAATGCCAGCATCGAGCTCGACAATACCGTCAAGCTCGGGGGCAACGCCAAGATCCAGGGGGCCTCTGCGGCTGCCAAGGGTGCGATCACCAACGCCGGCACACTGGAGATCGTCGGCGCGGCGACGCTGCTCAACGATGTCCTTACCAACACCGGTCATAGCGTTCAGATCGACGACGGGCAGACGCTGACGCTGTCCGGTACCGAGATCACTGGCGGCACCATCGAGAATTACAGCGACGCGTTGGGCGGCACGATCGACGTCACCGGCAACAGCACGATCGACGGCAATGCGACCCTGAACAAGGGCAACGTGAAGGTGGAGAGCGGTGTTACGCTGACGCTTGGCGATGCGGCGGTGTCCGGCACCAAGATCACCAACGACGGCACCGTCAAGCTCGATGCGAGCCGGACGCTGACGCTGACTGGCGCCAGCTTGACTGGCGGCATGCTCGCCGTCTCCGGAACGCTCGATTCCTCCGGCTTCACCACGATTACCGACGCCAATATCTCGAACAGCTACCTGATCGAGGCGATCGGCGGCGTGCTGGCGCTGGTGGGAACGGCTACCACTATTACGAATAACGTCGGCGGCACCATCCAGGCCAATGGCGCCGAGCTCGATATCAACGGCGAGGCGGTCACCAACACCGGCACGCTGGCCGCGATCAATAACGGCACGCTGAAGCTGATCGCGACGGCGGTCACCAACACCGGTACGGTTTCGGTCGAATCCGGCTCGACGCTCGATCTTGCCGGCGCGACCATCAACGGCGGTACCGTCACGATCTCCGGCACACTGGAATCGACCGGCACCAGTGCTATCAACGGCGCCGATTTCACCAACAACGGCACGATCGACGTCACCAGCGGCACGCTGTCGATCGACCCGACGACCATCACCAACAATCTCCTCATTGAAGTCAACGGCGCCGGCGCGGTGCTCGATATCTCGGGCGATCCCGTCAACAACTCCGGAACTCTGGAGGCGATCAACGGCGGCACGCTCAAGCTGACTGGCCTGACGGTCACGAATCTGGACGGAATCGTTCTGGTCGGCGGCGCGTCGAAGCTTTACCTCTCGTCGGTCACGATCAATGACGGAAACCTGAACAACGCCGGCAATCTCTACAGCGTCTCGGGCTTCAACAAGATCACGGCCGCGGTCGACAACGCCGGCGGCAGCATCGAAATTCAGGCGGGCACGCTCGACCTCGCGGGCGGCCTGACCGGCGCCGGGTCGCTGATCATTGACAGCGGCGCGACGCTGGAGCTCGCCGGCGCGAATGCGCAGACCATTACCTTCGCCGGCGGCACCGATACGCTGCAGCTCGACAAGGTCGCGGGCCAGAGCTTTACTGGCACCATTGCCGGGCACTCGTTGAACGGCGGCATTTTCACGATCACGGGTGCGGCTGACATCACCAGCACCAGCGGCGACGCACTCGACTTCACCGCGTCGGGCGGCACGCTCGGCGCGCCCGCCAATGTCTTTCTCACGCCCACCGGCGCACTGACCGGCGCGGCCAATGGCGTCGTCGTCGTCCAGAACGGCACCGGCGATATCTCGCTGACGGCAGCCGGCGACATCAAGGGTCTCGCCGGCCCCGGCATCACGATGCGCGACAGTGCAACCGGCGTCGGCAATATCACGGTCAACAATCTCACCGGAAAGGCGACCGGCACCGGCGCGAATTCGGTCGGCGTCCTCGTCGAGAATTTGAACGCCGCCAACAACGGCGACATCTCGATCACCCAGCTCGGCGGCGCGGTCGGCGGCGCTTACGGCATCGATGCGGTCACACCGGGCAACGGCGACATCGCCATCAACGCCGGCGGCGTGATCACGGGCAGCTCGATCTACGGCATCCGGTCGCGCAGCTATGGAACCGGCGACCAGACCGTCACGACCAAGGTTGGCAGCGTCGTCACCTCGGGCAGCTCCGGCATCGTCGCCATCAACCGGTCGACCTCGCTCGGCGCGGCATCCGGCAGCACCATCATCGTCAATGCCTACGGCGCGATTAATTCCGGCAGCAGCCTGAACCTCGGCGGCAATCTACCGGGCGGCATCGAGGCCGGCTACACCGGTGCCACCAATGGCACCAACGCCAATACCGGCGTCAACGGCACGGTCGTCGTCAACAACCATGCCGCCATCACCGCTGCGGCCGGTTACGGCATCAACGCCTATAATTACGGGAATGGCGACGTCACGGTGAACAGCTCTGCCGGAACGGCGATTTCCGTCGCAGGCTCCCAGAGTATCGGCATCAACGCGTCTGCCTTGAGCGGCGGCACCGGCGATGTGACGATCGCGCTTGGCGCGAATGTCACCATCTCGGGCGCGACGAGCTACGGCATCAGGGCCTACAGCATCGATGCGGGCGACATCAGCATCACCCTGACGAACGGCGACAGCATCACCTCGGGCAGCTCGGGCATCGTCGCTGTCAATTTCGCGACCGCGATCGGAAGCGGCTCGCACAGCACGATCTCGGTCGAGGCGCACGGCACCATCCATTCCGGCTCGACTTCGAACAACGATGGCACCACGCCGGGTGGGATCATCGCCGGCTACAAGCCTGGCGGCATCGGCACCTTCTCGAACGCGGTCAACGGCGACGTCATCGTCACCAGCGACGCGACGATTACCGCGGATGCGGGCTACGGCATCGAGGCGTTCACCTGGGGCGTCGGCGACGTCACGGTTACGACCGGCGCGACGTCGTCGATCGCTGCGGCGGGCACCGCGATCGGTGCCTTCGATCACGGCGGTGGTGACGTTAGCGTCACCAATAATGGTTCTGCCACCGGAGCGGTCGGCATCTCCGCCATTGCGACCGGCGCCGGCGACGTCACCATCATCAATCATGGCGGTATCACCAGCACGAGCCTCGCCGGCATCAGCGTCACGCAGAACGAGGCCGGTGCGAGCGGCTCGACCTTTATCACGAATACCGGCTCGATCGTGGCGCCGAACGCCCACGCGGCGATCTACATCCAGGAGAACACGGCCGGCGGCTCCGTGCATATCGACAATTCCGCCACCGGAACGATCGGACCCGCAGTCGCCTCCAACGTGACGTCCACGACCTACGCCATCGTCGAAGCCGGCGGCGCCATCGTGATCAACAACGCCGGCCACATCAACGGCAATATCTCGGTTGCTACCGCCACATTCAATAACCAAGCGGGTGGCATCTGGACGGTCGCCGGCACCAGCGTCTTCGGCAATGCGTCCTCGATCGTCAACCATGGTGCCATCGATCTGCACGGCGCCTCGATCTCCGGGGCCGGGCTGAGCATCGAAAACTGCAACGACATCGATAGCTGGGGTACGGCGTCGATCTCAGGCACCATCGCCAACGCCGGCACAATCGAGGTCCATGACGGGGACCTGACGCTGTTCGGCTCGCTGTCGGGCTCGGGCTCGGTCACGGTCGATGCTGGCGCGCTGTTGACGCTCGAGGGCTCGGTGTCGCAGACGATCGCGCTCGCCGGCGACGGCGCCAAGCTTCAGATCGACACGTCGACTTTTAGCGGATCGATCGCGGAGTTGTCCGCGACCGACACGATCGACCTGTCGACCATCAAGTATGACGGCGGCACCTCCGCGACCTACGATTCCGTCACCGGCAATCTCGTCGTGAGCGATCTGTACGGCCACACAATCACGCTGAAGCTCGTCGGTGCTGACTACAGTGACGCGCATTTTGCCGGCAGCAGCGATGGTCACGGCGGCACGTTGATCACGCTCAATGAAGCCGACGACGCGCCGCACTTCGACGCGGCCCCGGTGGCGCAGAGCACCGGCTTCAGCGAACTCCTGAACACCACCGGTTCATCGACGACCGATCCGGCACCGGCGGCGACTGGTACGATCGAGTTCAGCGACGTCGATCTGACGGAGCGGCCGACGGCGACAGTTGCGATTACGGATCAAACGGTGACCTGGCTCGACGCAGACCACGCCACGCATCTGACGCTGACGCCCGATGAGACCGCCGCGCTTGAGCAAGCGCTGACGCTCCAGACCGCCGGCAAGAACAACGGCACGGTCGGCTGGAGCTATTCGATCGCCGACAGCGCGCTCGATTTCCTCGGCGAGGGCCAGACCGCGAAGGTCGTCTCTACCGTCACGCTTGATGACCACCAGGGCAAGACCGATACAGCCGAGGTCACGGTCACGATCATGGGCAAGAACGATGCGCCCGCGATCACGGCCGAAACGAACGACCATTCCGGCGCGGACCTGCCCGAGACGAATGCGGGACTGGCGAAGCAGGGCACGCTGACGGTGTCGGATGCCGATGCCACCGATCACGTGACGGTCGCGGTCGACCATCTCGATATCTATCTCGACGGCGTGCTCCAGACCGACTATGTCGGCGAACCCTCGAGCGCGACGCTGTTGAACTATCTGACCGTGCAGCCCGGCGACATCCTCAACGGCACCGCCACCCACGCCCAGTTCACGTGGGACTTCAATTCAGGCAGCGAGGCCTTCGACTTCCTCGCCGCCGGTCACACGCTGTCGCTGCAGTACACGATCGTGCCCGACGACGGCCACACGCCGACCGGCACCGGTAACGGCGTTATCACCTTCAACATCGCCGGCAGCAACGATGCGCCGACGCTGGGTGACGCGGCACTGGCCTCGGTCAGTGGAGATGACACCGATCCGGGTGGGACCGCGGTCAGCGCTCTCTTCACTGGTAAGTTCCACGACGCCGACGACGGCGCGAGCTTCAAGGCCGTCGCGGTCAGCACCGACAATGCCACTTCGGATCAGGGCGTCTGGCAGTACGAGATTGCAGGCACCGATCAGTGGATCGACATTGCCTGCGTCAGCGAAACTAATGCGCTCGTGCTGAGCACCGATACACTGGTCCGCTTCGTCCCGGCCAACGGCTTCAGCGGCACGCCCGGCTCGCTCGACGTTCATGCCCTCGACGATACCTACGCCGGCGGGACCAGTGCCGATTGTTCCCCGGTCTCGATCGATATCACCAGCGTCGGGATCGGCCATGGCGGCACGGCGCCGGTCTCGGACCAGGCTGCGTCAGTCAGCATCGATGTGACGGTTCCGCCCGACGTGCTGGTCGCCAACGACGACACGCTCGGCAACAACGTCCCGCCGTCTGCCGCTGCCGGCTGGTCACTCGACGCCGAGAACGGTCACTACTACCGCATCGTCACTTCGGAAGTGACCTGGGATCAGGCGAATGCCAATGCGAACGGGGACGGCGCCTATCTGGGGACCGTCACCAGCCAGCACGAGGCAGATTTCATCGCCAATCTGCCGGGCTGGGACGACGTCCAATGGGGTGTGTGGAGCGGCGGCCAGAGCCTCGACACCAATCTGCAAACGTCAAGTCACTGGACATGGGCAACAGGACCTGAGGCCGGCTCCGATTTCACCTATACCGCATGGCGGGATGGCGAGCCGAACGGTTGGGGCAGCGATACTGTCGGCTATATGGTGATCGAGGACAGGGGCGCCGACTGGAATGACGTGCCGCCGTATTTCGACAACCGCGCTTACGTCGAGGAATGGGGTGGCCAGCAGGGCCAGGTCGCATTCAAGGAGAATGTCGGGACCACGCTGACCACGGCACAGCTGCTCGCCAACGATACCGATTCCGCGGGCAATCCCATCATCGTCACGTCTGTCGGCGATCTCTCCGGTCAAAGCGCCCATGGCGGCACAGTCACGCTCAACGGCAACATCATCACCTATACGCCGGCGACCGATTATTTCGGTTCCGATAGCTTCGCCTACACGATCTCCGACGGCGTCAAGACCGCGACCGCGACGGTGTCCTTCACCGTTGATCAGGTCGGTGGACCCGTGATCGACACCGAGAGCTTACAGGTCTGGCACAGCAACGAGACCAACACCGATCTCATCACCAACCTCGCGGTCATCGACACCGATCCCGGCGCCGCGACGGATACCTTCACGGTCACGGCAGTGGCCGCGCATGCGCCTGGCAGCAGCGTCGATCCCGCCTCGGCGTCGGGTTCGCTCAGCGGCATCAATCTCGGCTTCGAGAATGGCATCACCTACGATCCGGGTCAGGCGCCGCCCGATACCGATCAGATCACGCTGACGGTCACCGATGCGACCACCGGCCGGTTCGACACCGTGAACTTCATCTTCAACGAGGCCGGCGACACGAGCCAGGGCATCAGCCTGCAAGGCACCAGCGGCAAGGACGTCATCTTCGCGACCGAAACCGGCGACACGCTCACCGGTGGTGGCGGCAAGGATCAGTTCGTATTTGCGTCGGGTTCGGCCGGGGCGGCTACGCACACCGTTACCGATTTCGCGATGGGCCTGGACAAGATCGACCTGCGCCAGTTCTCGGACGTCGGCTCCATGGGCAATCTCGCGATCACCCAGCAGCAGTCGGGCGATACGCTGATCACCTGGCACCAGCAGATCGCGCAGGACGAGGGTCCGATCACGGAGCAGGAAACTCTCCTCCTGAAGAGCGTGGTGGCTGCGAATCTCAAGGCCAGCGATTTCATCTTCCACGCCTAGTGAACGCCGGGGGCCCACCACCCCGCGCCGATCTCGACCGCGGCAAAAAATCCATAATCCCCCACCGCCAGGGAATAGCCAATCGCGCACGGACGATCCATGATCGGCCCACTGGACGTGATGCGAGGCAGGAAATCCAACCCAGATGAAACGTCTCAAGATCCTGCGGCGGTGGTTTGCACGGAAGCTCGGCTTTGCGCGGCTGATGTGCCTTGCGCTGCTGGTCGTGTTTGCCGGGCTGCGCGTCTGGGATCCGCCGCCGATCCAGGAATTGCGGCTGCGCACCTTCGACATGTTTCAGCTGATCGATCCGCGCCACAAGACGGTGCGGCCGGTCACCATCGTCGACATCGACGATAAGAGTCTGACCAGGCTCGGCCAGTGGCCCTGGCCACGCACGCGCATCGCCGACCTGATCCAGAACTTGACCAGCAACGGCGCGGTCGCGATCGGGTTCGACGTGGTGTTCTCGGAAGCCGATCGCCTCAACCCGGATCTGGTCGCGAGCCAGATGCGCTATCTGGACGAGGCCACCCGCGCCAAGCTGCGCGAATTGCCGAGCAACGACCAGATCCTAGCCGAAGCGATCAAGCGCTCGCGCGTGGTGCTGGGCGAGACCGGGCTTCCAGATGTCTTGTCCGAGCTCGACAAGTCGCTTCCGTTCACAGGTGTGGCGACGCTCGGGGAGGACGGGGCTGAACGCTTCCTGTTCGAATTCCCGGGCCTGCTCCGCAACGTGCCCGAGATCGAGAAAGTCGCCGCAGGCCGCGGCCTGTTCTCGATCAGGACCGAGCGCGACGGTCTGATCCGCCGGGTGCCGATGATCATGCGGGCACAAGGCAACATCATGCCCTCGCTCAGCCTCGAAATACTGCGGGTCGTCACGGGCACGCCGACGCTCCTGGTTAGGGCCGACAAGACCGGAATTCGGGCCATCCGCCTCAAGGGCGTGGAAATCCCGACCGACAAGAACGGCCAGCTCTGGGTGCATTACGCCCGCCGAGATCCCTCGATCTACGTCTCCGCAGCCGACGTGCTCGACAACAGCGTGTCACCGGGCAAGATCGCGGGGAAACTGGTGCTGATCGGCACGTCCGCAGCCGGGCTGAACGACATCAAGACCACGCCGGTGTCGCGGGCCATGCCGGGCGTCGAGATCCATGCCCAGGTGCTCGAAAGCATTCTGAGCGCCGCGGTGATCTCCCAGCCCAACTATGCGCTCGGCGTCGAGCTGCTCGCGGCCCTCGTCATCGGCCTTCTCGTCATCATCTTCACGCCGAATCTCGGGCCCGTGCGCCTGGTGCTTGCCGGCGCGATGTTTGCCGCCATTTTGGTCGGGGTGTCCTGGTTCTTCTACGCGCAGTACCGCTACCTCATCGATTTCACCTATCCGCTGCTGTCGACCACAGCGATCTACCTGACGCTGATCTTTGCCAGCTTCGTGCGCGAGCAGCGGCAGCGCGTGCAGATCCGCGGCATGTTCGCGCAATACATGTCGCCGGTGCTGGTCGAGCAGCTGGCGCAGTCGCCGGAAAAGCTGGTGCTCGGCGGCGAAGAGCGCGAGATGACGATCATGTTCTCCGATGTGCGCGGCTTCACCACCATCTCGGAGACCTACAAGCACGATCCGCAGGGCCTGATCGCGCTGATGAACCGCTTCCTGACGCCGCTGACCGACGTGATCATCGATCAGAAGGGCTATATCGACAAGTACATGGGCGACGCCATCATGGCGTTCTGGAACGCGCCGCTCGACGACGCCGAGCATGAGCTCAACGCCTGCGAAGCCGCGATCCAGATGCTCGAGCGGATCGACGCGGTCAACAAGGAGCGCGAGCAGGAAGCCGTTGACGGCGGGCATGTCTACATCCCGCTCAACGTCGGCATCGGCCTCAACACCGGCATCGGCGTGGTCGGCAACATGGGCTCCGACCTGAAGAAGAACTATTCGGTGCTCGGCGACAGCGTCAACCTGGCCTCGCGCCTGGAAGGGCAGTCGAAGGAATACGGCTTTCCGATCATCGTCGGCTCCAGGACCGCGCTCGCCGCCAAGGACAGGTTCGCGATCCTCGAGCTCGACTTCATCATGGTCAAGGGCAAGACCGAGCCGGAGGTGATCTACGCCATCGTCGGCCGCGCTGACGTGATGAATTCAGGCGCCTTCCAGCGCCTGCGCAACGTCACCATCGAGATGCTCGGCTGCTACCGCAACCGCGACTGGCAGGGCGCACTCGATGCGATCGAGCGTGGACGTCGCAGCGAAGATGCCGACACGCTGGAAAAGCTGTTCAAGCTCTACGAAGTGCGCATCAAGGATTTCCAGATCAATCCGCCGCCCGAGGGCTGGACCGGGGCGTATGCGCTGCTGACGAAGTAAGGCTGCGAGTGTGTGGGCTCCGCCGTTGCCCACACTCCGTCATTGCGAGCGGAGCGAAGCAATCCAGAGTGTCTCCGCTGATGCATTTCTGGATTGCTTCGCTCCGCTCGCAATGACGAGTCTGTTGAGGCGTTTGCACGCAATAGCTCGCGGCGGTCGTCCCGGCGAAGGCCGCGACGACCGCGTCCATTGAGGCGGGCGCGCAGCTTGCCTCACTCCACCCCGATCGTCGTCAGATCCTGGAACCAGTGCTGGGCCTGCACGAACTGCTTGATCTTCGGCGACAGCGCGTGCGGGTTGGTGTCGTGCACCACCCACACCAGCGCGGCGTCGTCGACGATCAGCGCGTGCGCCTGGGCCAGAAGCTCGTCCTGCTTGGTGGCATCGAAGGTCTGCTTGGCCTCGTCGATCAGCGCGTCGACCTTCGGGTTCTTGTAGCCGCCCCAGTTGACGCCGACCGGCGCGATCTGGCCGGAATGGAAGAAGCGGACGATCGCGTAGAGCGGGTCCGAGGTGACATAGGCGATGTTGTTGGCGGTGATGCCGGCGTTGATCTCATCGGCCGCGCCCTTGCGCCAATGTGTGTAGAGTGTCTCGAGCTCGACCACCTTGAAGTCGATCTCGATGCCGATCTCCTTGAAGCTCTGCTGCAAGAACTCGTTCATAGGCAGCGACAGCATCTGGCCGGTGCCGCCCTGCGCGATGATGAAGGTGGCCTTGAGCGGCTTCGCCTTGGAGTAGCCGGCCTCCTCGACCAGCTTCTTCGCCGCAGCGGGATCGTATTTCAGCTCGAAGCTCGGCTTGCCGAACCAGGGGCTCGATGGATCGACCTGGCCCTTGGCGGGCTTTGCGAGGCCATTCATCAGGCCCACCACCGCCTCGCGGTCGATCGCCAGGTTGAGTGCCTTGCGCAGGCGGATGTCAGTCCAGGGCGAGCCCGGCAGCACGCTGAGGTGATAATTCCAGACATGCGGCGTGACGTTGTCGACGAGCTTGATGCCGGCCGCCTTGAGTTGCGGCACGGCGTCCGGCGCCGGCGTCTCGATCAGATCAACCTGGCCGGCGAGCAGCGCGTTGGTGCGCGTCAGCGCTTCCGGCATCGGCACCAGCACCAGCTTGTCGACTTTGGGAATGCGCTTCTTGTTCCAGTAGTCCGGATTCTTCGTGAGCTCGGCGAGCTCGCGCGGCGCCAGCTTGGTCAATTTGAATGGGCCGGTGCCGGAGGGCTGGCTTGCGAACTTGTCCCAGTCCTTGCCGAGCTTTTCGTATTGCGTTGGGCTCGACACCAGGAACCACAGCATCTGATAGGGAAAGAAGGAATCGACCGTCTTGGTAGTGATCTCCACCGTGGAGTCGTCGATCTTGGCGTAGCTCGCGACCGAGGGCAGGCGGGTCTTCACCTGTGCGCTCTGCCGCTTGTCGAATTGCGGCGCCTTGTCGTTGAGCACCTTGTCGAGATTCCAGATCACCGCGTCGGCGTTGAACTCGCTGCCATCGTGAAACGTCACGCCCTTGCGCAGCGTGAAGCGCCATTTTGTCTTGTCTTTACCGTCGACCTTCCATTCGGTGGCGAGGCCCGGCACAAGCTTTCCCGGCCGGTCGGCGACGTCCATCTCCCAGGCGACCAGGGGATCGTAGATCGTGTAGGCCGTGAACTGGTAGGCGCCGGCGCCACGATCGGGCTGGCCGGTCGTCAGCGGTATGTCCGCCATCGAGATGCCGTAGCGCACCACCGTCTCGGCGCCCCCTGGCATTGCGGATAACGCCAGCGCAAGCACGGCGAGACAGGTCGACAGTCGGAAACGCATGGTCCAGAGCCCCCAGAAAGAGTTCAAGCGAGAATTCGAGGCCAAACTTGCAATCTTGATGCCAGAATAGGCAGCGCGGTGCCTTCGCCGACGTCGGATCACAAGGACTTGTCGTCGCAGGAGCAATTTGAAGAATAAGTTTTCCCATTGGCATAGCCATTGCATACGTTTGCATCAAATTTAGTCATTGAAAGCCGGAAGAGGACTGAGACGATGCTGATCAAGAAAAACAAGACCCGCGCGGCGCTGATCGCGTTGCTGGCGCTCGGCAGCGCGGCCGCATGGCCGCGCGTGGCCAGCGCCGAAACGGTGCTGCGCGTCGGCATGACCGCTGCCGATATTCCGCGCACGCTGGGTCAGCCCGACCAAGGTTTTGAAGGCAACCGCTTCACCGGCCTCACCATGTATGACGCGCTGACCGGGTGGGACCTGTCCTCGGCCGACAAGGCCAGCGTGGTGATCCCCGGCCTTGCGACCGAGTGGAAGGTCGACGATGCCGACAAGACCAAATGGACCTTCAAGCTGCGTCCCGGCGTCACCTTCCATGACGGCTCGCCGTTCAACGCCGATGCCGTGGTGTGGAACGTCGAGAAGGTGCTGAAGCAGGACGCGCCGCAGTTCGACGCCAGCCAGGTCGGCGTCACGGCCTCGCGCATGCCGACGCTCGCCTCCGCCAGGAAGATCGACGACATGACGGTCGAGCTCACCACCAAGGAGCCCGACAGCTTCTTGCCGATCAACCTCACCAACCTCTTCATGGCGAGCCCGGCGAAGTGGCAGCACTTCTATGACAAGGCGGAAGGCGCCGACGCCAAGGCCAAATCGCAGTCTGCCTGGACCGCGTTCGCCAAGGACGCCGCGGGCACTGGTCCCTGGAAGATGGCGGCCTTCACTCCGCGCGAGCGGCTTGAGCTGGTCAAGAACGCCAGCTATTGGGACAAGGCGCGCGTGCCCAAGGTCGACAAGATGGTGCTGCTGCCGATGCCGGAAGCGAACGCGCGCACCGCGGCGCTGCTCTCCGGACAGGTCGATTGGGTCGAGGCGCCGGCGCCGGACGCGCTGCCCGAGCTCAAGCAGCGCGGCTTCAAGCTCTACGCCAACGAGCAGCCGCATGTTTGGCCGTGGCAGTTCTCGCGTGTCGAGGGCTCGCCCTGGAACGACATCCGCGTGCGCAAGGCCGCAAACCTCTGCGTCGACCGCGAAGGTCTCAAGGACGGCCTGCTCGCCGGCCTGATGGTGCCCGCGACCGGCACCTTCGAGCCCGGCCATCCCTGGCGCGGCAAGCCGACCTTCGAGATCAAGTACGACAAGGCGGCGGCACAGAAGCTGATGCAGGAGGCCGGCTTTGGCCCGAACAAGAAGCTGACGGTCAAGACCCAGACCTCGGCGTCCGGCTCGGGCCAGATGCAGCCGCTGCCGATGAACGAATACCTCCAGCAAGCACTGGCCGAGTGCTATTTCGACGTGCAGCTCGACGTCATCGAATGGAATACGCTGTTCACCAACTGGCGCCGCGGCGCCAAGGATGCCTCTGCCAACGGCGCGAACGCGACCAACGTCACCTATGCGGCGATGGACCCGTTCTTCGCGCTGGTGCGCTTCCTGCAATCGGGCATGGCGCCGCCGGTCTCGAACAATTGGGGCTTCATCAACAACCCCAAGTTCGACGATCTCGTGAAGAAGGCGCGGCAGACGTTTGATCCAGCCGCACGCGATGCCGCGCTCGCCGAACTGCACGCGGCCTCCGTCGACGACGCAGCCTTCCTCTACATCGCCCACGATGTCGGCCCCCGCGCCATCAGCCCGAAGGTGACAGGCGTGGTGCAGCCGAAGAGCTGGTTCATCGACTTCTCGCTGGTGTCGATGACGCCGTGAGGTGAGCACGCTGGTAGGGCTCCCCTCCCCCTTGCGGGGAGGG
>NZ_VSTH01000117.1 GCF_008123965.1 Bradyrhizobium hipponense
ACGCCGCACAGCTTCCGACATGCCACCGCCGTACACCTCGTCTCGGCGGGGGTCGACGTCACCGTTATCCGTAGCTGGCTTGGTCATGTGAGCCTCGACACCACCAATCACTATGCCAGGGCCAATCTGGAAACGAAGCGAAAGGCGCTGGAACAGGTCAGTGCTCCGGAATCGGCACGACATCCCCCGTCATGGAAGCGGGATACGAGTCTGCTCGCCTGGCTCGACACGCTCTGAAATAATGCGAAGGAACGTCAATCAAAAACAGTATCAATCCCGCATCCGGCGGCGTTCCTTCACATTACCGCCACCTCGCGATTAGCCGGTATCCTGCAAGCCGATTGCTACAACGGCTTCGAGCCGCTGTTCGACCCGCAGAGGAAGGTGCTGCCGATTACGCCTGCGTTTTGCTTCGCCCATGCGCGGCGGCGCTTCTTCGAGCTGGCCGACATCGCAAAAATGCCCGGGAGCTCAAGAAGGGTAAGCCGATCTCCCCGATAGCGCTGGAGGCGCTCAGACGCCTCGATGCACTCTTCGTCATCGAGCGCGAGATCAACGGCTTGACCGCCGCCGAGCGGCTTAGCGTGCGACAGCAAAAGAGCAAGCCGCTGTTCGATGCGATGCACGAATGGATGACCACCGAACGCGCCACACTCTCGCGCTCCTCCGAGGTTCGCGAGCCGATCGACTGCATGCTCAAGTGCTGGGCCGACTTCGCCCGCTTCCTTGA
This sequence comes from Bradyrhizobium hipponense, assembly GCF_008123965.1. Classification (GTDB taxonomy): domain Bacteria; phylum Pseudomonadota; class Alphaproteobacteria; order Rhizobiales; family Xanthobacteraceae; genus Bradyrhizobium; species Bradyrhizobium hipponense. Next base: position 731 of record NZ_VSTH01000117.1, read on the forward strand.
TGATGGCAGAATCTGCCTGACCAACAACGCTGCGGAAAGAGCGCTGCGCTGTATCGCTCTCGGAAGACGCAATTGGACCTTTGCCAGGTCTCAGCGCGGGGCAGACCGCGCCGCTGTCATGGTGACGCTTCTCACCACTGCACGCCTCAACGATGTCGACCCGCAAGCCTGGCTCGCCGATGTTCTGGCCCGTATCGCCGATCTGCTGCCTCGCGCCTGCACGAGTTGCTTCCTTGGGAATGGAAAAGGCTACGCGCGGTCGAAAAAAACTCTGATCAGCGGTCCGTCGCAACCTGAACGTCTCAACTGGCTAGCGACCATCATAACCCAGACCGTCTATGCGCGCGCGTAATCGTTGCGCGGCAGTCGTCGGATGCGTAACGACTAGCTGAAGTGACGCGCTCTCGTGAGGCCGCCCCTTGATGTAGGCAGATCGGACGTCGGCCAAATAACGGCTATAGGACAGCTTGTCCTTAACGCGCACCGAATGTCACCTCACGGGTGTTGCCGGCGTTGCGGCTGATGGCGCGGCAGCCGGCTGGGCTGCGGCCTGCAGGGAACGGCCGACGATGACGGTGAGCAGGCCCTGGCCCCACAGCCGCTGTGCGACCTTCTTGGCGTCCTCCAGCGTCACCGCGTCGACGAGGGCGCTACGCTTCTCGATATAGTCGATCGGCAGCTTGTCGATCTGGCATTGCAGCAGCGCGTGCGCGAGTTTTGACGATGTATCCAGCGCCAGCATCTGCGAGCCCTTCAGGTACGACTTGGCCTCGTCGAGCTCCTGCTGGGTCGGGCCTTCCTCGGCCATGCGGCGGACCTGCTTGTCGATCTCCTCAACCGTCTCGCCGGCGCGATCGGCGCGGGTGCCGGTATTGCCGACGAACAGCGCGGAATGATCTATGCAGAGCAGCGTCTCACGGACGGAATAGGCGAGCCCACGCTTCTCGCGGACTTCGCGGAACAGCCGCGACGACCGACCGGCGCCGCCGAGGATCTGGTTGACGACATCGGCCGCCATAAAGTCCGGCTCCCTGCGGCGGACGCCCGGACCGCCGAAGCTCACGACCGTCTGCGGCACGTCGAGCGGAATGAAGACGCGCTGCGGCGGCTTTGCCGCAACTACATCGGCGGCCTCTGTCAACTGCGCCTTTGCCGGCAGGCTGCCAAAGGTCTTGTCGAGCAGTTTGCCAAGCGTCTCTGGATCGACGTCACCGACCACCGCGATCTTGAGCGTGTCCTCGGCGATCACGCGGCGGACATAGTCCTTCAGATCGGCGACGTCGATCTTCGGCACGCTCTCGAACGTTCCTCCGGCCTGGCGGCCATAAGGATGATCGTTGAAGGCGACTTCGAAGAACTTGCGATCGGCGAGCGTTGAAGGATCGGTGGAGTCACGCCGAAGGGTCGAGAGCACCGCCGCACGGATCCGTTCGACATCGGGCGCATCGAAACGCGGCGAGGTCAGCGCCATCCGCAGCAGGCCGAAAGCCTCATCCTTGTTGTCCTTGAGCATGCGCAAGGAGCCGCGAAACTGGTCACGGCACGAGGTAAAGCTCAGCTCAATGGCGCGGCGGTCGAGCCGCTCGTTAAAGCTCTTGGAATCGAGATCGCCGGAGCCTTCGCCGAGCAGGCCGGCGACCAGGTGACCGACGCCGGGCTTCTCAGCCGGATCCTGGCTGGCGCCGCCGCCGAAGGCATATTTCATCGCGATCAGCGGGACGGTGGCCTCCTGCACAAACCAGGCTTCGATGCCGCCGGGCGAGAGCAGGCGCTGGATCTTGGTAGCAGCAAATGATGGTGCAGAGCCGAGCGTCGCGATCGCGAGCGAGGCCCCACCGAGGACGGCACGCCGAGTGAGAGAATAGGTCACGAGCGCTTCTCCTCGGGTTTGGGCGCAGAATCGTTGATCAAATAGCCGGTCACCGAGCGCTTGTTGTCGAGCCAGTTCTGCGCGGCCTCGCGCACCTGCTCGGCGGTGACGGCGCGGATGCGGTCCGGCCAGCTTCGGATATCGTCGATGCTGAGTCCCGTGGTGAGCGCGGTGCCATACCAGCGCGCAAGCGTCGCTTGGTCATCCTGGGCGTAGATCGCTTGCGCAATCAACTGGGTCTTGACGCGCTCGAGATCCTCGGCGCGCGCGGGATTTTGCGCGAGGTCGGCGATCACCTTGTCGATCGCGTCCTCGATCTGGACGAATTCGACGCCAGGTTTCGGCGTAGCCGAAATCATGAATTGCGAGGCATCAAGCGAGGTGCGCCGGTAGCCCGTGCTCGTGCTGATGGAGAGCTGCTTGTCGATCACCAGCACACGGTAGAGATAGGAGTTGATCCCGCCGCCCATCAACTGCGCGAGCACGTCGAGCGCAGGGCTCTCGCCTGCGGCCGCAGTGGTAGCTGACGGCACGAGATAGGAGCGGCACCAGGTGGGCTGCTCGACGCGGGGATCGGAGAGCGTCACGGTGCGGGGTGCCGCGGGCGTCGGCTCCTGTGGCCGCACGCGCTTCGCGGGGATCGCGGGCTGTGCAGGAATGTCGCCAAAATTCTTTTCCACCATCGGGCGGATTTCCTTGGGATCGACGTCGCCGGCGACGATCAGGATCGCGTTATTCGGCGCGTAGAAGCGCTTGTAGAACGCGAGCGCGTCGTCGCGGTCGAGCTTCTCGATCTCCTGGCGAAAGCCGAGATTGGGGCGGCCGTAGGGGTGGTTGAGGTAAAGCGCCGCCCTGATCTGCTCGGTGAGCCGCCTATCGGGATCGTTGGCGACGCGCATGTTGAATTCCTCCAGCACCACGTCGCGCTCGGACAGCACGTCCTCATCTTTGAGAATGAGGCCGGTCATCCGGTCGGCCTCAAATTCCATCATCTCACCAAGCTGCTCGCGCGGCACCCGTTGGAAATAGCCGGTGTAGTCGGGCGAGGTGAATCCGTTCTGGTTGCCGCCGACGCGCAGAACGGTCTGGGAGAATTCGCCGGGCGGATGCTTGGCCGTCCCCTTGAACATCAGGTGTTCGAGGAAATGCGCCAATCCCGATTTGCCGGCGGTCTCGTCGGCGGAGCCAACCCTGTACCAGATCATCTGCGTCACAACCGGCGTGCGGTGATCGGGGATCACCACCACCTGCAGGCCGTTGTGCAGCGTGAAGCTCGCAGGTGGCTCCGAGGCGATTGTGATCTGGGCACGCATTAGAGATCCGCATTCTGCAGCGGTCGATCCCGACAAAGCAGGGGAGCCGCACGCCGTGGCAAGCAGGGGAGCAAAAGCCGGGCCAATCGCCTGATGCTTCCGCCCACGGACCGCTGCGAACAGCCGGACGCAAAACGAAGCGTGGCGCGTGCTTTCTCTTCCGAAAGCCAACCCGCACTTGTTTGCTATCCGCCAATTGTTGCGAACACAACGTTGCACACAAAACGCACGACAACTCGCCGCCTCGCGCTTGCCTAAATCTTGCAACGCCACATACTGGAGGCTTGAACTCGCGCCAGAGGCAATGCTCCGCCGTTTCGCGGCCGCGCCGGCGCCCGCCAGAACATCCAACGCTTGTCGCGGCGCGGCCGCACCAGGAGTACCCGGCCGCTTCGACGCCTGCCGCCAGCACGGCCAAGCGATCATCGTTTCGATCGATCAATATGCCGAGAAAGCGTTTGGCAAGCGAGACTATTTCCTAAATAGGCCTCCCGGTTTCAGGGGCCGGAGCGACCAAATCCCGAGGTCGGCGTCATCTGGGTCTATGGCGCCGGCGAACACGGCGTCATGGCCTTCACCGACTTCGGAATCGAAGATCTGATCGAGCTCGTCCTGATGCACGAAAGAAAATCCGACTTGGCTCAAGCGCTGGCCGCCCGAGTAATACAATCAGCCTGCGGCCTCCGCCGGATGCGTACCAAGCTTGCCGCACACCGTGCAGCGAAAAACATAGGTTGGGCCCCCACTGGATGCCCGCGATCGGCGTCGGATCGAAGCTCGCGGGGCCGTATTTCCGCGGGTCGCGATGTTGGAGGAATTGACTGAGGCCCGTCGATGTCAGCTCGATCGGATAACGCGGTGAGAAAGACGTCTGCGGCTGCGAGATCCCGAGAATGCTGTCGAGACGATAACTGCGCGGCTGGCCGCCTCGACCCCTAAAACAGCAAGCGCTTTTCTCAGCATCCGCGATGCGGATGATGTCCCCCGATGCAGCGAGGACGCACTGAAGCTGCGCACGGCTATGGGAAATCCTCGTCAGAGCTGGGGCTAATGTAATCCCTATGCAAAACGGTTGGTCGTTTGGCACCATCGAACAGAACGGTGATGCCGGTCGTACGGGAGCTTATATCGACAACGACGCCAACCTTGCCAGCCAGGTCTGGGCGACGAATTGTTCCGAGCTCGCTGAGTTTGAAACACGCGCCGACCGCAGTCCTATCTATTCTCAAATCCATGGTTGCGCCTCGCAAAGAGACAGATCGCAATGAAATGGGAAGGTGGTTGGAACAATAATTGGCGGCCGCCGTCGTTGGTTTCCAGCCGGCCCGATGCTTGGGACAGATGTCATGCGAGGAGGGCTGAATGCCGGCAAGCCTGATCGCATTGTGTCGCGGACGATCAAAGTGTCGCGCGCTCGGCGCGCAAACTGAACTCCCAACGACGACGTCATCTCCGCTATCGATAGCGAGATCGCGGCTGCGCGCGATCCGGCATGCGCCGACTTTTCTGGCTCCGCCGCCTCAGACAACGCAGCCAGGTCCGACGCACTTTGCGGTAGAGGCCGTTGAGCGCTGGATAATTGTGCCGCCTTCCATAATAGCCGTAGTGCCCGCGCAGCACGGCGGCGAACCGCTCGTGCTGCGCGGGCAGTGGCACGTGCATGAGACTAGGTGAATACTGAAGCGGATCCCGAAGGCGCTGCGGCTCGCCATGGAAGGGGCGTAGAAAAATCTACGCTTGTTCACGCTATCGCCCTCCAGCGCCCCAACGGAATCAAGCAGTTAGTATCCTGTTGCGATATCGGTAGTAGGCAAACGTGCTGATTTCTCGCTCCTTGCTGCGGTTTTCGGGGAACAGGTTCTTGCCGTAAGGCGCGGAGCTGTTCAGGTAGGGGGTATATTCATAGGGCATCCGCTTGCGAACCGGATGCACTACTATGCCTTCAATCAAGTTGCGGAAGGCGACGCGAGTTTCGATCGCCTTCGGATTGGTCTTGAGCGCGGTGATCAGCCTTCTAACCTCCGAAAGGTATCGGTCACTGAATTTCGGGCGATCGAGCCAATCACATTTTCGCCGCGACCGCCCAGCAGCCGCAAGCGGTCTTCAATGCTTTCCCGCTCCAGGTCGCACTCATCGATCCGCTTGAGCAACTCGTCCGGCTTCCGACGGCTATTTGCGATGGCATATGACAGGCGTTCGATCTCGGTAGTCAACACGCAGCGTCGACGCTCTAGCTTAGCGTGTTCGCTGCCCTTGTTCCGATCGTTTTTGCGCTCCTCCTTCCAAGCACGCATCGCCTCTTCAATGGCTTTCGGCGAAAGCAATTCCACTTGGATTTTGGCGGAGGCATCCTCGAGCAGAACGTCCATGTCAAAGCTACGGGTGTGCTCGCAGGTGCCCCGCTGATGCGCGCTCGCGCATGCCGCGCGGGGTGCACCGTTACGCGAGGATTGAGCGATTCGCATATGGCCATTGCAGACGCCGCACCGGAGCACACCGGCAAGCGGGTCCTCATTGTTGCGCGGGATCACGGCGCGACGCCGCGGCTTGCCAGTCGGTCCGAACATAGATACGGCGCGCGCTACGAACCTTCTGCGCTCGATCCCAGAGCACTTGCGGAACGATCCGCAGTTCTGGCTTTTTGACTATGATGTGGCGTTCTTCTGGATTGCGGCGCTTCTGTTTTCTTCTGCGTCTCCGGGTTGAGAATTGTCGAGCGAACGTTCCAATGTATCTCGCCAATACATAGATCGTTGCCGATAATGCCGCGACCATGCCGACCGCCTGTGTTGCACTGATGATTCCAGATGGTGCGACCAGCCTTGTTCTTCTGACAGTACCTCTGGTGAGGGCACGCATTCGCGCGTGAGATCAGCGGCGATAGTTCGGGTCGAGTGGCCCGCTGCATATTCGGTGAAGATGCGGAGCACAATCTTTGCTTCGTTCTCATCGATCACGCGTTCGCCCGGCGCGCCCGGCCTTGGCCGATAACCATAGGCGTATGAGCCAGGAATTCTTCCGTTGGCAACAGCGTTGTCATGGCCGCACCGAACCTTTTCGGTGAGCTGCGGCTTGTAAATCGTGTTGTACCGACTTGCGATGCTGATGTCAGTGGCGGTCGCATAGACCCCTTTCTGATCCATCAGCTCAACGCCGTTGAACTCGAAAACCTGCTAGAGACGCTGGATGGTTGCGGGATACGCGACAAGCGGTCGAAGTGCTCAACGACGACGACGTCAAAGTTCCGGTTTCGCACACCGTTAAGCAAGCGCTGATAGCCGTCCCGCGCACCTTCGGTAAGACCAGATTTTGCGGCATCCACAAATTCGCCGATGACATCGAGGTTGTTGCGCAATGCGACCTTCCGGCAGAGCAATAGCTGACCGTCAATCGAGGTCGCTTTTTGCATGTCGCTCGAATAGCGCGCGTATAGTACGGCCGTTTTCTTCGATGACGCTGTCGTCATGCCGGTCCTCTATCGGCTGCTCCGAGCCGTGATTTTCATCCTGTGCGATCTGACGTCCGATGGTGCGCGCCAACTCAAACCAGATTTCCTCATTGTCCGGATTATCCCAGCTTTGAGGATGGGAGGGGGCAAGCGGTCGGATGGTCGCTCGTTGTCTTTGGAGAGATCGGATGCGCGATGAGGCGCGTAGTCCAGAGCAGATATGCAAAGCAAAGCGGAGTAAAAATACGGGCGGGTGACGGTGGCGTAATTCTATTCGTGGCCGCCCGGTGCCTAGCGGAGCCGTTCTCGGTTCACGCGGATTCTCGTACAGATGTGTAGCGGCAGCCGCGGAGCGCCGGCTCGTCCATCAATAAAATCTGGCCGCTGGCGGCGAATTGTAGCGCACAGTCCAGACGCGGTGGTCCGACCCCAAGGAGCTGTCGATGATTGGGTCTTTTTCTTGTTTCGATCACCCTTGCGTCAAGGCTCCAAGAGCAGGCACTCGCATTTCGTGAGCTCCGTATTCGCGCGTCGAACTGCACTTGCGCGCAGAAGTCCTGGTCGTGTCCCGGGTGATGGTGTAGCTCGGTAGAGCAAAGCCGCCCGGACGCGCGCCCCCAATAGCGCCGTAGCGGGCGGGCGGCTTTGCGGTGGTCACCGGCGGTTCGCCGGTAGGGTCGGGTTGCTGACACCAACCTGATTCGAGGAACCACCGATGACCGATGAGATGATGAACCTGCGGACGCTCGTGGAGAAGACCCCCGATGCGGATCTGCTGCGCGAGATGATCGGCTTTGCCGCCCAGCGCCTGATGGAGCTGGAAGTGGAGGGCCAGACCGGGGCCGCCTATGGCGAGAAGAGCCCCGAGCGTCTTGCGCAGCGCAACGGTTACCGCGACCGGATCTGGGAGACCCGTGCCGGCGCGGTCGAGCTGCGCATTCCCAAGCTGCGCAAGGGCTCTTATTTCCCAGGCTTCCTGGAGCCGCGCCGCATGGCCGAGAAGGCGCTCACAGCAGTGGTGCAGGAAGCCTACGTGCAGGGCGTCTCGACCCGTTCGGTGGACGATCTGGTGCAGGCCATGGGCATGACCGGCATCTCCAAGAGCCAGGTGAGCCGGCTGTGCGGCGAGATCGACGACAAGGTGAAGGCGTTCCTCACCCGCCCGATCGAAGGCGACTGGCCGTATTTGTGGATCGACGCCACCTACGTGAAAGTGCGCCAGCAGGGGCGGATTGTCTCGGTTGCGGTAATCGTCGCGGTCGGCGTCAACAGTGACGGCCGGCGCGAAGTTCTCGGCATGGATATTGGTCCGTCCGAAGCCGAGACGTTCTGGACCGCGTTCCTGCGCAAGCTCGCCCGGCGCGGCCTGCGCGGTGTCAAGCTCGTCGTCTCCGACGCCCACGAAGGCATCAAGGCGACCGTGGCCAAGGTGCTCAACGCCAGCTGGCAGCGCTGCCGCGTCCACTTCATGCGCAATGCATTGGCGCATGCCGGCAAGAGCGGGCGACGCGTCGTCTCCGCCTTCATCGCCACCGCGTTTGCGCAGGACGATGCCGAGGCTGCCAAGACGCAGTGGCGCAAGGTCGCCGACCAGCTCCGCCCCAAGCTGCCGAAGCTTGCCGGCTTTCTCGACGAGGCGGAGACCGATGTGCTCGCCTACATGACCTTCCCTGCGCAGCACCGGACCAAGCTGCACTCCACGGATGAGATCGACAAGCAGTTTTTAGCGGGCTCCGGAAGATGCATTCTTTTGTTCGACCGCGCCGCCGGCATTCTTCCGTCCCGACCGCCCTTCTCGCAGCTGCCGCGCGCAGGGGCGGTCAAGGCTGGCCGCAGTTTGCGGCCACCGCAAGGCTCGGCCTTGACCGGCCCGAGCACGGCGGCATCCTCGGTCGGATCGGCAGCAACAATGACTCACCGGCCCAGTGTCCCAGGGGGATGGGAACTAGCCCGAACGGCGATTGTTATTGTCGTGCGCGGGTGACCTCGTGGCGAAGAGCGGCGCGTCGGCTGTAAGCGTCGCCGGGCAGCCCTATCTGTGTCCTGCCGGGTTGAGGCGCCCGCGCGCCTTTTCTTTTGGCGGGCGCGGGCGCCAAGCTTCGACAAAGTGCTCATACCTTCTCTGCGCTTGCTCGGCGACGTGCATCTCCTGATCGCGGAGTTGTTTGATATTGTGCGCGTAGGCAGGGCCGCGCGTGTTGCCTTTTTTCTGCGCTCGGCCAGCCTGTAACTCCATGCCGCGCGTCTTGTGAGCGACAAGACTGGGCCGGGCCCAGAGGTAATCCTCTTCGTTCGTCAGCAGATGCCAGCACAGGACGGTCAGCTTGCGCGCGACGGCGACGGCGGCCACCTG
>NZ_VSTH01000118.1 GCF_008123965.1 Bradyrhizobium hipponense
CCCATTGGCGCTAAAATAGTTTGATCATGGCCTGGTAGCGTCGCTTGCGTCTGGGCGGCTCGCGTAGATGTCGCTGGAGAGCAGAGCTGGCGGTGCGGAGGAGAGCGATTGTGGGCTGGGGAATGATGGACTGGCGCAGCGTTAGAACAAGCTGACGCAGCAGGCGCCACGTTGCGGGCTTGGTCAGGCGGCCTGAGCCAAGCGGGGAGAGTCCTCGAGTTCGTCCAGCAGCGGCTCGAGCAATAGAATGATCAACAGATGGGCAAGGATGTGCGGTCTGGCGGACCGCTCATCGGTTCCGGGAGGTCCCTTCAGGCCAATCAGGCTCTTGAGCCGCTTGAAGCCGAGTTCAATGCGCCATCGCAGCCGATAGAGGGCAAGGACATCACTCGTTGAGAACTCCTTTGGCTTGAGCGAGGTTACCAATATCACCCAATCTGCGGCATCGAGTGTTTGCCTGGAGAGCTGATGGCCTCCCTTCTGTGCCGTCCGGCGCGCTTTGCGTCGTGCGGTCGCGGCGGCGTGCGCCGGCTTCTTGACGGCAACCAGACGTACAGCGAGCGGCGGCGCGCCAGATTTGCGCTTTATCCAAATCGGCCTGTCGATCAGGCCGCGTGTCGTGGCCTTGCGCAGTTCGGCAGTAAGATCAAGCAGATCACCATTGGCATCAAGCCAACGTGCGCCCTTCCAACCGGAGCGGATTACGAAGTCCGCACCGCCATCGAGCAGATGCGCCATGCGCTCCGGTTGCAAATAGGCGCGATCGGCAAGACGGATTTCGCCAGCGATCACCGGTATCCGATCCAGCGTCTCGCCCGCTCGTTGATCGGTCAGCTCGAAGTGACCAAAGCGCTCCCGCGGAAGATCGAACGCGCTGTGGACACGCCACACCGCGTTCTTGTTCCTGCCGCCCGTCCCGGCCTTGGGGACCGTCGTGGCGTCAACAATACGGATCAGGCGGCCACGGCTCGCCTGCGGCGCGCCGCTCGCCAGCGCTTGCCCTATCAGTTGCGTCAGCCAATCTCCGCAGTGACGCAGGCGATACAGCAAGGCCACGTTGGAGATATCGACAAGGCCAACCGACGTTGCCCATGCCGCTGTCAACCGCAGACCTCGCTCGCCAAGACAATACGCCAGGATCAGCCGCAGCAAATCGACCGCATTCCTGATCCCCCGCGGACGAACAAACGCCTTCGTCTCGCGCGCGCTAACGTTGAGGGCCTCCGCCCCACCAAGCCGGACGACAACACCCGCCCAGTCTTCGTTCACAAGCGATTCGTGTGCCATCCCAATTTGGAATCACAAGTGAATCCAATGCGCAAATCCTATTTTAGCGCCAATGGGC
>NZ_VSTH01000119.1 GCF_008123965.1 Bradyrhizobium hipponense
CTGCACGAACTGCTGCCCTGGGAATGGAAGCTCCTGCGCCAAGCCGACAAGCCCGCCGGTCAGCAGGCCGCCTGACCTTCACGCAAGCCATCATAGAGCTCGCCGTGCCCGCGCGCATGCGTCAATCAGGCGGTCTTCGTCGTATGCGTGCGATTGAGGCGAGTTGAACGAAGGCGAGGTAGTTGGCGGCAAGCTTGTCGTAACGGGTCGCCACCCGACGACATTGCTTGATCCTGTTGAAGAACCTCTCAACTCGATTGCGGGAGCGATATAGGTAAGGACTAAAACAGATCGGCTCGCTGCGACTGCTTTTGGGCGGGATGTTCGCCCATGCGCCTTTCTTCATCGCAAGTTCTCTAATCCAATCGGCGTCATAGCCACGGTCCGCAAGCAACATCGATCCAGGCTTTATGCGAGACAGGAGTTTTCCAGCAAGCCGATTATCGTGAGCCTCGCCGGGTGTCATCGCAAGCCGGACCGGCAGGCCGTTCGTATGGCCCGAAGGCGCAGGTCCGGCCAGCGTCCCTGTTGTCGGCTCATCGAGGTAGACCGGAAGAAACGGCGGAGCCGCCAACCGGCGCTCATGACCCTTAGTCGACTCTCCAACAAGGGCCGCGAGTGTGCGTTATGGAGGCTAAAGCTGAAGTCACCGGACATGGCGACTTGACGGCTTCCGGAGCTGATCTGCTGCTTTCTTCTGAGCACCTCGGGTCACGCCCGACGCTTCCGCTCTATCGAGCGACACCTACACGGGGCGACGGGCTCCCATTGTGACCCGCCGGGCCAATTCTCCAACAAGAGTCTTTGCCCGGTCGCCGCCCCACGAATAGCCGAAAATCGCCAAACTGCGAACGAATTGCGCAGTGCTGAATACGCCTGCTTTTTTTGATGCGATGTAGTCAGTAACAGACATGCAACCTGTATCGCGCGCGGCGGCCCATTTCAGAGCGGATGTCGAGGGGCTCAGGGCAATCGCAGTTCTGTCGGTCGTTGCCTTTCACTACGGAGTTCCGAGCGTGACCGGCGGATTTGTCGGTGTCGACGTCTTCTTTGTCATATCAGGTTACCTGATCTCGCAACTTCTGCTTCGGGAGATAGCCGCGACCGGGAAGCTCGATTTTCTTGGCTTCTACGGTCGCAGAGCTAAGAGGCTTTTGCCCGCCGCCCTCGTGGTCACGGTAGCAACGTTGATCATTGGATACTTCGTGCTAGCGCCGTTTGAACAGAAGGAAATGGCCAAATCGGCCACCGCTTCCGCGCTCTATGCAGCCAACGTTTGGCTCCTTCGCCAATCAACGAATTATTTCGCGCCCGAAAGTTCGCTCAATCCCTTTCTTCATACGTGGTCACTGTCGGTCGAGGAACAATTCTATTTGGTTTGGCCGGCGTTTCTCCTAATGGTCGGCCGCTTCAGCCAAAAGGTCCTGCTGATAGCTTTATCGATCGTGGTGTTCGGATCCTTCGCCGCTTGCATCTACCTGACCTATGGCAAGCAAGCTTGGGCATTCTATCTGGCGCCCCCTCGAGCGTGGGAGTTCGGAACAGGAGCTCTGATCGCAACAAGGCCGTTCGAGCACTGGATGAGGCAGCCTGGCTCGAGTGGGCCGATCGTTGGATGGTTGTCATTCGCGGTTCTCATCCTGTCATTCTTTGCGATCGACGGCTTCATGCCGTTCCCGGGCGTAGTTGCAATGGTTCCAGTGTTCGCCACAGCGCTGTTGCTGCTTACGGGGGACAACCCTGCTGGACCGTCCGCTTTGCTTAGGATGCATCCATTTCAATTCTTCGGTGCCCGATCTTATGCCATTTACCTCTGGCATTGGCCGATTGCAGTGCTTGGTACGGTACTTCTTGGCGGTACGGCACTGGCCCATTGCCTTTTCTTTGTGATGACAGTCGTTCTCTCCTCGCTCAGCTTCGCTTGGCTCGAACGCCCGATCAGAGCTAGTTACTGGCTGGCACAACGATCTTCACGATCAATTGCCATGGGCGGTGCCCTTACGCTAATCGCCACAGTTGCCGGCGTCCTTTCGTTCACGATTGCACATTATGTTACGGATGCTGCGCAAGCGACCATAGTTGCCTCAACCTCCAAGTATTCACTTTCGAGTGAGAGTGGTTGTCTAGCCGGGTTCACGACACAGAAGCCAATTCGTTGCGTGTTCGGCCCATCGAGCTATACGAAGACAATTGTTCTGTTGGGAGATTCTCACGCCGATCAATGGACAACCGCGCTTACAGCTATTGCCGAACAGAAGGGATGGCGGCTTATCACTTATCTAAGGGCCTCCTGCCCTGTCGCTGATATTCCCGTTTCCACGGTCTACAGTTTGCGACTTCGTCGTCTTTCGCCCCAGTGCGCAAGCTGGCGCGAGCAGACAATCGCTATGATAAAAAATCAAGATAGCCCCGACGCGATACTGCTGGCGCAGTTTTCGAGCGGGAACGTCAAGGGACCATTCACCAATCTGGGACCTCACGCGGTGAGCATTGAGACGTGGGAGCGTGGATTATTTAGAGCGCTTAAGGAGCTTGAACCACTCGGCGCCAAACTAATCGTGGTCCGCGACAATCCCACTCCTTACCACCCGGTCGGGAATTGTCTCGCTCGGGCGGAATGGCGAGGCCTACCATTCAGCACCTGTAGCCGTAGTCTATCGCTCACTATAAGTGATGAAGTGATCGAAGCTGAGCAACGTGTCGTCTCGTCCATCAACAACGCGCGCATGATCGACCTAACATCGTCAATTTGCACAGACTTGGTGTGTCCGGCCATTCGTGACGGCATCGTTGTTTATAGGGACGCAAACCATCTCACAGTTGATTTCACACTGCTTCTTATGGATCGTCTCGCGGCAGAACTGATAGCTGCCCTCTGACAATCCAGCTACCAAGACCCTAGCTGGAGCTTCATTTCGGGGCGCGGCAACCTTATGTCCCACGCTTCTGCTGACTCACTGTGCATGGGCAGGGCTTGCTCGCCAACGCGCTGGTGCTGCGACGTCTGGAAATCACAACGGGACATTCTCGACTGCGGCCATCAACACGCTCGAACTGGACTCGGTGTGCGGAGATCTCCGTGATTATACGGATGCAAACTCGCGATCCTGCCCCGGTAAGGTTGAGCGGTTAGCTTAATTCGCGTTGCTTGTTGCGAAGTCCCGTGGATCGCATATCCATCTCCGCACCGGGCTTCCCCAAGGTCCGGCCCCACCCAAGCAAAGCCGCCGAGCGCACATGGGTCCGCTTGGCGGCTTTGTCTTTGTCTCGACGAGAGGATGATTTCGGTTATGGCGCGCAAGCCCTGGTCGTTCAAGGAAGACCGCCGGCTAATGGAGTTGGCCAAGTCTTCGGCTTCCCTGGAGGAGGCGGCGAAACAGCTCGGGCGCTCGCCCGATGCGATCAAGCGCATGGCCTTGCGCCTTGGTCTTTCGTTGAAATCGAGGACAGGTAAGAAGTCTTAGGGTCGGAAGCGATGCGTCGAATGCGGCAGAGGCCGCTGGCGCATGGCCGCATCTTCGATCGAGGGCAGCGCGTTAGTCGCCTGACCGATTTCGAACCATTCGCTGAGACAGCCCCCATCCGCGGAATGTCTCCGCCGCGCGCTGGAGAAGCAGCAAGCACTTTAACGATATTCGCGTCTTTCGAAGCGAAACACTCCTCGACCGGCTATGCTGGACCATGCGCCGAAATCACCTGTTTGCCGCTGCGGGAATCTGCCTCGCCCTCATCGCCTACGCCACGTTGGCAAGGCTTGCGGGGAGGCCGGCGCTGATGGGACATCACGAGGCTTATTGGGTCGTTGTGATCGAGCGCTTCAGCGCCTACGGGCTGTTGGGCTTTCTTCTGTCGTTCCTGCTGCCCGGACGGCTCGCTGTGGCCTGCTCGCTTGTCATAGCGGTCGCAATGGGGCTGGAGCTCCTGCAGGCGCTCACACCCGATCGCGATCCCGGCGTCCTGGACGTGCTGCAGAAAGCGGCAGGCGGCACCGTCGGTGTGCTCCTCGCCCAGACGATCTTGGCCTTCTTACCCAGACCCCCTGCCTGAAGCCAGCAGGCCCCACCTGCCCGCGAAGTTCGCCGCCCGGATTCGCAGCAATGTGAATGTTTGCGTACCACTTCCCAGCAAATCCAGGTGCAAATCTCCGCCTGATCCTGGACAACTATCGCGAGAATCTCGGCTCCCGACGCACCCCCCTTCGACGACTGCATGCAGCGGATTAGGCTGACCCGCGTCGGCTGAGGAACTCGTTCGGCGTCAGCAGTTCTGCCATCTGGCGATGCGTAGCCCGGAGCGCCCCGATGGCGCTATCCAGATCAAAATCGGCATCGCGGACAGATGCAAAGAATTTGGCCGTCAGCGCCAGATCCAGTTTAACACGGGTTGCGCCATCGCGGCTTTTGCGACGGTCGAGCGACAAATGGATGGCCCGCATTCTGGCTTCTGCAGGCGTGCAATCGCTGAGCGTCGCAAGTTCGTCATATGTCATCCAGATCTGAGGCATGTCCCTGTCCGTCCCTTGTTATCAACCAGAACCTAGATTTCACCTGTAAAGGCAGGGTTGCCGCGCGCGATTGCGTGTCGTTTTCGCGGCAACAGCGTCAATGCAAAGCTAAGAAGAAGCAGACCTCCGCGCGACCGCTGGAATCCTTTTAGCTTCTCGATAGCGAGGACAATCTCACGCCAACGTGTAGGCAGCTTGTGCCGCGGGCCGAATGGCTCGCAAATGCGCCAATCGTGCTCGCTGCGGATTTGCTCACGACCACAGTTGCTTGGATCATTGTTGATTCTGCTCTAGGATGCCTCGATCAGAACGTTTTAGAGGTGACATGACCGACCGACCGACCGTCCTCGTCACAGGGGGCGCGGGCTATATTGGCTCGCATGCCTGCCGCGCGCTGGCCGCGGCCGGCTATCAACCCGTCGTCTACGACAATCTCTCCACCGGGCACCGCAGCTTCGTGGCCGGTCCGCTGGTCACCGGCGATCTGCTCGACGGAGCGACGCTGGCGCGCGCCTTCGCCGACTACAAGGTCGCGGCGGTGATGCATTTTGCGGCGGCGAGCCTCGTCGGCGAATCCATGTCCGATCCGCAGAAATACTACATCAACAATGTGCAGGGCACGCTGTCGCTGTTGCAGGCGATGCGCAAGGCGGGCTGCACGCGCATCGTGTTCTCCTCGACCGGAGCCGTCTACGGCAACGCCGATTCCAAGGAACTGCCAGAGGATTTTCCCTGCGCGCCGATCAACCCCTACGGCGCGTCGAAATGGATGATCGAGCGCATGCTCGCCGATTACCGCGCAGCCTACGGCTTCGGCGCGTTTTGCCTGCGCTATTTCAACGCCAGCGGCGCCGATCCGGCCGGCGGCATCGGCGAGCTGCGTGACAACGAGACCCATCTCATTCCGCGCGCCATGATGGCGTTGCAGGGGCACGTCGACTTTGCGGTGTTCGGCGACGATTACGACACGCCCGACGGCACCGCGATCCGCGACTACATCCATGTCACCGATCTCGCCGCGGCACATGTCGCGGCGCTGAAACTGCTGGAACAGGGGCATGCCGGCGGCAGCTTCAATCTCGGCACCGGCTCCGGCTTTTCCGTACGCGAAATCCTGACCGCCATCAAGCAGGAGACCGGGCGCGAGGTGCCCCACACCGTCAAGCCGCGCCGCGCCGGCGATCCCACTTATCTTGTGGCCGATCCCTCCGCCGCGCGAAAAGTGCTGAACTTCGTGCCTGGACATTCCGACCTGCCCAACGTGATCCGCACCGCCTGGGCCTGGCACCAGAAGGCGCATCCGCTCCGGCAGCCCTGACAACGAGGTCGATCAAAGCCGGGTGACGTGTGGCCTATGGTCGATTCCGTTCCGACCCCGGCGATCCCGGCACAGCCGGGTGGCGCGGTCTCGAACGGCTGTCGAGGCCCTTGGGCAGCTTGTCGGCATTGAGCCTCACGACGGCGCCTCTGGCGTCGGCGGCGGGCTGATCTTCCTGGCTGTAAATCAACGTCGCCTCGAACTTCACGTCCGGCACTTGCCTGGCGGTCCCCGAGCAGGTCGCAACCAGGCCGTTGCACGCACCCGAGAGAGTGACCTCGACTTCGTCCGGCCCGAACACGCTCGGCGGGCCGTCGGCATACCGGTGCACGGTCAGAACGCCCGAAAAGAGCAGCTCATCGACCCGATAGGAGCCGCCATAGGTGAAGAAGCTGTCGCCGCCCGAAATCCGGCCCTCGGTCAGATGCACGACGCCGGTGCCCTGGCCACGCGGGGTCCTGAACCATGCAGCGTATTTGCCGTCTCTCAGCATGAAAAACATCCATCGCAAAACTCACCCGTATTTGCGACGAACTCCGGGGCGCGACAATGACCGATGCAGTGAGCATTCCGCCACGGTTAACGTCCCAACAAATCAAGCCTTAAAATTGCAGCCTCTCCGTCAGACGACTACCGGCCGAGATATCGTAAGCGCCGTCGTCTCGGCCTCACGACGGCCGCGATCCCGGTCGCCGCACGCATTGCCGCGATTGCGACGTTTGCAACGGCTCCGCTTTCTGCCATCACGTATTTGAACCTGTTCCTGATAGAGTGCACCAATACAAAGAGTGATTCTGGTCACACTTGCCTGGGCGCTTCGCTGCTAAGCATTGCACCAGGACGGGGACCGGCAAAGCATGTCGAATCGGATGAGAATACCCATGAAAAGCCTGATCGGCGCCTTTGTCAGCGCGTTCTGTCTTGTGGCTCCCGCCTTGGCGGAGACTCCGGCCGCGATCGTCGAAGAGGTGCAGGGCAAGGTCGACGGCGTCGAGTTCATGGATTATGTGGCTCCCGGCAAGATCATCAAGCTCGGACCGAAGGCGAGCATCACGCTCGGCTATCTCAAATCCTGCCTGCGCGAGACGATCAGTGAGGGCGTCGTCCTCGTTGGCGCCGAGCAGAGCACCGTGCAACTTGGCAACGTCCAGCGCGTCAAGGTGCCCTGCGATACCAACGCGGCGCAGCTCTCCGAGCGCGAGGCCAACCAGAGCGCCGCAACCACGTTCCGGACCGTACGGTCTGACACCAAGGGCGCCGTTCCGCCGAAGCTGCCGACGATCTACGGCGTCGCGCCGCTGGTCCAGGCCAAGAGCGGCAGCACGCTGGTCATCGAACGCACCGACGGCAAGGAGCCCACGATCAACGTGCCGCTCAAGAGCGACATCATGGTCCGCGGCAAGTTCTATGACTTTGCCAAAGCCGGGAAGTCACTGACCCCGGGCGGCAGCTATCTCGCAACCCTCGGCGGCAAGCGCTATGCCTTCCAGGTCGACGCCAGCGCCACCTCGTCGCCGACGCCGATCGTCGGCCGCCTGCTGCGGCTCGAATAGAAGGCCTGCGACGGCGCGATGCGGCGGATCGGCAGGGGCGACATCATAGCGGCGATCCTGATTGCGCTCCTTGCGGGCGCGATCTTCACGTCTCCGCCGCTTCAGACGCTGCAAGGGCTCTCGCTCGACATCCTCACGGCCTTGCGCGGCAGGCTCATCGGCGACGGCCGCGATCCCGCGACATCGCCGGTCGTCGTGGTGGCGATCGATGGGGAGACCTACGACACCCCGCCGTTCAAGGGATCGCCGACGCAGACCTGGACACGCGAGATCGGCCGGGTGCTCGGGAGCATCGCCGAGGGCGGCGCCAAGGTCATCGGCTTCGACGTCATCTTCAAGAACTCGATCGAACAGTCGGAAATTCCCTTTGGCGACGCGCCGCTCGGCGCCCGCATGAAGGGATTCGATCGCGACTACCTGATCGCCCTGCGACAGCTCTCCGACAGCGGCAAGCTCGTGCTCGGCGATACCCTGAGCAACGATCATCCGGACGTGCCCTATCGCGCTCAGCAAGTGGCGGTGCGCAACAACATCCGCGCGCTCAATGTCCATACCGACACCGACGACGTGATCCGGCGGATGCCGCTGAGCTTTTCCATCCAGGACAGGCCGGTCCCCGCCATGGCAGTCGAGCTGGCGTCCCGCGCGCTCGGTGCCAAACCAGAAATCGGACCGTCCGGCGTGACGGACTTGTCCGGCTATTCCATCCCGAGCGCCGTAGCCAACACGCTGACGCTCAATTTTCGAGGAATGGGTCGCGACGTTCCGACGTATTCATTCGCCGACCTGCGCGCATGCGTCGAGAAGGGCGACCGCGATTTCTTCCGCCGCGCCTTCGACGGCAAGGTCGTGCTGCTCGGCACCGTCCTCAATTTCGAGGACCGCAAGCTCACCTCGATGCGCCTGTCCGGCGGATATGACGGGACGCCGGCCGCGCGATGCGCCCTGCCGGCTCCGGCGCGCACCGCGCAGAAGGCCCGCAACGACATTGCCGGCGTTTTCGTGCATGCCGCCGTCGTCCGAAACCTGATCGAGCGCGATGCCGTGACGGAGCTCGGCTTTCCGCTGCGGACCGTTCTGACGATCGTGTTCGCGGCGATCGTTGGCTGCGCGGCCTGCATGCTCGCACCGGGCGGCGCGCTGATCACATGGTTCGCCCTCACCGCCGTTTACGTCGCCGTCGCTGTCGGCGCGTTCGTTCATGCATTGGCGCTGCCGCTGGCCGAGCCTGCGCTCGCAGGCCTTGCTGCGCTCGCCATGATGATCGGCTACCGCTTCATCGTCGCCGACCGCGAGGAGCGCTTCCTGCGCAAGAGTTTTGCATTCTATCTCGCCCCCGAGGTCATCGACACCATGGTTGCATCCGGCAAGATGCCGGCGCTCGGCGGCGAGATGCGCAACGTCACCATGTTCTTCTCGGACCTCAGCGGCTTCTCCTCCATCGCCGAGGCGATGACGCCGGGCGAGCTGGTGACGTTGATGAACGAATATCTGTCGGCGATGACCGACATCATCGAGGGCCATGGCGGCTACGTCGACAAGTATATCGGCGATTCCATCGTCGCCATGTTCGGCGCTCCCGCCGACGATCCCGCGCACGCGCGCAACGCAGTGCGCGCGGCACTGAAGTGCCACCAGAAGCTCGCCGAGCTCAACGCGAGCAATGCTGCCTTCGCCGGCCGCGCCTTGTCGCAGCGCATCGGGCTCAACAGCGGCGCAGCCGTGGTCGGCAATATCGGCTCAAAGCGCCGCTTCAACTATACCGTGATGAGTGACACCGTGAACGTCGCCTCCCGGCTCGAAGGCGCCAACAAATATTACGACACCGCGATCATGGCCTCGGAGGCGACGGTCGCACAGACCGGCGACACCTTCGCCTGGCGCGAGCTCGACGCGATCAGAGTGCTGGGACGCGGCGAGGCGATCAAGGTGTTCGAGCCGTTGGCGGAGAAGGACGCGGAGAGCGCAGAGCAGAAGAAGGTGACTGCGGCTTACGAGGAAGGGTTGGCACGCTGGCGTGCACGGGAGTTTGCTGAGGCGGTTGATGCATTCGAGCAAACGGCAACGATCGATCCGGCATCGACGCTATTCGCGAAGCGCGCAAGATCCCTCGCCGCAAATCCACCTCCGCCAGAGTGGGCACCGGTCAATACGCTGGAAGGGAAGTAGCGGCGCCGCCCGGGACACCGGTGCACCCTCGCCCCTTGTGGGAGAGGGTGGCTCGCCGCGTAGCGGCGAGACGGGTGAGGGGTCTCTCTCCGCGCGTGAATCTCTTACGCTCTCGAACTCCATGTGCGGATAGAACCCCTCATCCGGCGCTTCGCGTCACCTTCTCCCACAAGGGGAGAAGGGAACCGCCAGCGCTTGGGGCAACATCCGGCCTCCCTAAAACGGCAGTCCCACATAGTTCTCCGCTAACAATCGCTGCGCCGTCTCTGACGAAAAGAGATATTCCAGCTCGGTCTGCTGAAGCCTGTCCTCGTAGTCGCGCCGGTCGGGGAAGCGATGCAGCAGCATCGTCATCCACCAGGAAAAACGCTGCGCCTTCCAGATCCGCGCGAGTGCCTTGGCCGAATAGTCCTTGAGCCCGGAATCGTCGCCGTCCTGATAATGCGCGAGCATGGCGTGATAGAGATAGTAGATGTCGGAAGCCGCGCTGTTGAGCCCGCGCGCGCCGGTCGGCGGGACAATGTGGGCGGCATCGCCGGCGAGGAACAGGCGGCCGTAACTCATCGGCTCGGCGACAAAGCTGCGCAGGGGCGCGATGCTCTTCTCGATCGAGGGGCCCGTGATCAGCCGCGCAGCAACTTCGTCCGGCAAGCGGCGCTTCAGCTCGGCCCAGAACGCGTCATCCGGCCAATCCTCCAGCTTGTCGGTCAGCGGCACCTGGATGTAATAGCGGCTGAGCACCTGGGACCGCAGCGAGCACAGCGCAAAGCCGCGCTCGTGCTTCGCATAGATCAGCTCCGGCGACACCGGCTTGGTGCGCGACAGCACGCCGAGCCAGCCGAACGGATAGACTTTTTCATATTCGCGCAGCACGTCCTTCGGGATCGACTTGCGGCTGATGCCGTGAAAGCCGTCGGCGCCGACGATATAGTCGCAATCGACCCGGATGGATTCACCGTTCGCGCGGTAGGTCACGTAAGGCCGCGCCGACGTCAGGTCGTGCGGCGTGACGCTCTCGGCGTTGTGCACGACTTTGCCGCCGACGCGGTCGCGCGCCTCGTAGAGGTCGCGCGTCAGCTCGGTCTGGCCGTAGACCAGCACCGAATTGCCGCCCGAATGCTTGTAGAGATCGATTTGGGAAAGCACCCCGTCATGGGCGATCTCGAATCCCTTGTGGATCTCGCCTTCGCGGTCCATTCGCTCGCCGCATTGTGCCTCGCGCATCAGCTTGGCAAAGCCATGCTCGAGCACGCCGGCGCGGATACGGGCGAGCACGTGGTCGCGGCTGTATTTCTCCAGCACGACCGTGTCGATGCCCTTGAGATGGAGCAGCTGGGACAACAGCAGCCCGGACGGTCCGCCGCCGATGATGCAGACCTGCACTTTCATTTTTACATCCTCCCGTTCGCGCTTTTTTTGCAGATTTTTCGCTGCGCACCGATGGAGCGATCGGCCTTTGTCTTGTACAATTCGAACATGAGAGCCGCAGCCCCTGCCCCGGCGATCCGGGTCTACAACCTCTTCGGCGAGTCCGGCGATTTGCCCGATGTGGTCCATTGCGAGACCATCGCGTCCCGCTCGGTGCTGCACGACTGGACCCTGGCCGTGCACCGCCACGCGCGGTTGCACCAGGTGCTGCTGATCGAGCGCGGTGGCGGCGAGGCGACGCTCGACGGCCGCGTGGTGCCGCTGAGGCCGATGCAGATTGTCAATGTGCCGGTCGGCCACGTCCACGGCTTCCGCTTCGTCCCCGGCACGCAAGGCTGGGTGCTGACCATCGCCGCGGAAATTCTGGACGAGGCGCTGCTCGCCGCCGAAGGCCTGCGCGGCGCGCTATCGCGATCGGCGGTGGTGCGCGGCACGCCGCAGATCCGTGCCACCATGAAGCAGATCTTTGCCGAGCACGCCGCATGCAATTTCGGCCGTGCGCATCTGTTGCGGGCGCTCTCGGCCGCCATGATCGGGCTGGTGGCGCGCGCACTCGTCGGCGAGAGCAGCGGCAACGGCACGGCCGAATCCGGCCTGTTCCGGCGCTTCGAGGCCCTGCTCGAGATGCATCATCTGCAGCGCTGGAGCGTTGCGGACTATGCCAAAGCACTCGCGATCACGCCCACCCATCTGAACCGGGTGACGCGGACGGCGACCGGCGACACCGCTTCGCATCTGATCCTCAACCGCCTGATCCGCGAGGCGCGGCGCAACCTCGTCTATACCAACCTGCCGGTCTCGACGATCGCCTATGCGCTCGGCTTCGAGGACCCCGCTTATTTCAGCCGGGTCTACGCCGCTGCCACCGGCCTGTCGCCGCGCGCCTTCCGCGCGCAGCTCCATGGCGGCGAGTAGCGACTGCATCTACCTTGGTATAGAACGACGAACCCTTGGGATACGCGCCGTTTACTTCCGTACACTTGAGCATGGAATGCGGACGGCTTAGCGTGGCTGTATTGGCCGCCCTGGCGCCGGTGGCATCAACCTCCCTGACCTGGCGCATGACGGCCACCCCTGTCCGGTCGTCTGCGCCGTTTTTTTCTAGCAAAGCACATCGGCGACTAGAGTGTCTTCCGGCCAACACACTGAGCCTCAGGGGCCGAACCTACAGGCTCGCACGCGGAACTGGAGATTTGTGCACCATGTCTTCGTTTGAGAAGATCGCACTCTTCATCGATGGCGCCAATCTTTATGCCACTTCAAAGGCACTCGGCTTCGATCTCGATTACAGGCGTCTGCTCAGCGAATTTCAGGGTCGAGGCACACTGGTTCGAGCCTTCTACTACACGACCGTTATTGAGGATCAGGAATATTCATCAATCCGTCCGCTGATCGATTGGCTTGACTATAACGGGTACACCGTCGTCACCAAGCTCGCCAAGGAGTTCGTCGACGCCAACACTGGTCGGCGCAAGGTGAAACGCAGCATGGATGTGGACCTGGCCGTGAGCGCTATGGAGCTCGCCGCGCACGTCCATCAGATCGTGTTGTTCTCGGGAGATGGGGATTTTCGCTCGCTGGTCGAAGCCCTGCAACGCCGTGGCGTCCGCGTGACGGTCGTCTCCACGCTCGCCACCCAGCCGCCCATGGTCGCCGACGAACTGCGCCGGCAGGCGGACGTCTTCATTGATTTGGCAGAACTGAAAGCAAGAGTAGGGCGCGACCTCGCCGAGCGGCCGGGATCGCGCGAGATGCGTCAGCCACCGCAATTCCTCGCGCGCGGAACGATCGATCGAGGTGACCGGGTGGAATGATCCTGCGGGACATCCCAGATCGTCAAACGTCGAAGAACACCGTCTCCTGCGGCCCCTGCAAATTGATCGTGAACGAATACACGATCTTGCCGGCGCGCTCGCCGCGCTTTGCGATCAATGTGGCACGCCGCACCGGCTGCTCGATCAGGTTCAGAACGGGATCGGCAGCATTCGCCGCTTCTTCGTCCGAGAAATAGAGCCGCGTGTTGAGCCCGATATTGATGCCGCGCGCGACGATCCAGACGTTGACATGCGGCGCACATCTGCGGCCCGCTTTGTCCGTGATCGCGCCCGGCTTGATGGTCTCGAATGTCACCACCCCGCTCTCGAAATCCGAGCCGGCGCGGCCCCAGCCGCGAAAATCCTCGTCCAGTCGGCCAGCGGAGCGGTCGGCCGGATGGTTGTAGCGGCCGGCCGCGTTGGCCTGCCAGATTTCGAGAAGCACGTCGCGTAGCGGCGTGCCGCTGCCGTCGAGCACCTTGCCTTCCAGAATGATGCGCTCGCCCTTGCTGCCTGGCGTCACCAGCACGTTGGAAAAGTTCTTCTCGAAAATATCGAAGCCGGCCATAGCCGGGATCAGGCCGATGTGGACGTAAGGTCCGGCAGTCTGCGAGGTGGTTTCCTTGAGATAGTTGAGCGGCTGCGGCATGATTCGGTCTCCTGGGCTCAGTTCCCCTCGGCGCGGTTTTCGAAATAGGTGGAGCGGGCGCCGCGCAGCACGATATCGAAGCGGTAGGCGAGCGAGTCGAACGGCGTCGAGGCGTTGAGGTCGAGCGGCGCCACGAGGCGGTCGAGCGCATCCTTGTCCGGAATCGTCGTCAGGATCGGACAGATCGGGATCAGGGGATCGCCCTCAAAATACATCTGGGTGATCAGGCGTTGCGCGAAGCCCGAACCGAACACCGAGAAGTGGATATGGGCGGGACGCCAGCTGTTGACGTAGTTGCGCCAAGGATAGGGGCCGGGCTTCACGGTGCGGAAATAATAGTAGCCGGCGTCGTCGCTCAGCGCGCGGCCGCAGCCGCCGAAATTCGGATCGATCGGCGCCAGATAGGTGTCCTTCTTGTGCCGGTAGCGGCCGCCGGCATTTGCCTGCCAGAACTCGACCAGCGTGTTCGGCACGCCTCGCCCGGTCTCGTCGAGCACCCGACCGTGCACGATGATGCGCTCGCCAACGGGGTCGCCGTCCTTGGCGTAGTTGCGAATCAAATCGTTATCGAGTGGCCCGAGATCATTGTGGCCGAACACCGGTCCGGTGATCTCCGAGACCGAATTCTCTAGCGACAACAGGGCTTGGCGCGGCGAGCGCAGCACCGAGGATTTGTAGCCGGGCGCGTGGGCCGGCGGGTGGATCGAGCGGTCGCGCTGAAAAAAGCCGCCATCGCGGGCCGTGAACGGCTCGGGACGGTTGAGGCGGGGATCCTGCAAGGCGGGCGCCTGGGCATTCATCGGCGTTGTCTCTCCCTCTGGCGCCCCGTTTGGGCGCACGGTTTATCGGGAGATCATGGAGCCGGCTATTCTCAAGATAAATAGATCAATTATAATGAATTACATGAAAGAAATCGATCATTTGGCGCTCGACGGCCATGCGCTTGAATTGTTCCTGGCCGTCCTGGAGGAAGGCTCGGTGACAGCGGCTGCAACGCGGCTCGGCCTGACGCAGTCAGCGGTCAGCCACGCCCTGAACAAGCTGCGGCGGATCGCCGGCGATCCGCTGTTCGCCAAATCCGGCCGCGGCATCGTCGCCACCGCGCACGCCCAGGCTCTCGCAGCGAAGGCCCGCGCGCTGATCGACGAGATGCGCAGCTTTGCCGGCGGCGTCAGCTTCGAGCCGGCGAGCGCCCAGCTTTCGCTCGCGGTCGCAGCCAACGATTTCCAGCGCGACCTGCTGCTGCCGCGTTTCTTCGGACATGTCGCCGCGCAGGTGAAGAGCCTGAATCTGCGCGTGATCCCTTCGCAATCGCCCTCACCGGCAATGCTGCGCGAAAACCGCTGCGATCTGCTGATCACGCCGCTGCCGCCGTCCGGCGTCGACATCGTGCAGAAGCGCCTGCTGAGAGATCACTACGTCTGTTACTATGATCCGAAGGCGCGTGCCGCGCCTACCGGTCGTAGCGCCTATCTCGCGGCGCGCCACATCACGGTGGTCTACACCGACAATGAACGGCTCGACTTCGACCGCCGGCTCGCGGCCAACAGCTTCCACCGCGATATCGCCATCTCCGTGCCGAGCTTTTCCGGCGTGCCGTCCTTCCTGCGCGGCTCGCGAATGCTCGCAAGCATGCCGAGCCTGCTGGCCTCCGGCGTCATGCGCGGCTTCGCCCATGTGCGCATTCCGCTGCCCTCGCGCACGCAGACGCTGGCCGAACTGCCGATGTTCATGGTCTGGCACCAGCGCTATCAAAAGGACCCGGCCCATCGCTGGATCAGAAACCAGCTCGAGACCGTGGCGGCGACCGCCGCGGGCCCTGGCCCCGCGAAAACCTGATCCCCGCTAAACCCACTGGTTGCGTCGCGGCGGCCACGCTAGAATTCCCCCATGACAGTGACCGACATTGCGAGCCGAACCTACAATCACAGTTGGCGGCTGGATCCCATCATCCGCAGCCTGCTTGATACCGACTTCTACAAGCTATTGATGTTGCAGATGATTCGGGAGTCCTACCCGAGTCAGCAGGTGACCTTCTCGGTCATCAATCGCTCGCGCCATGTGCGGCTTGGCGAGATTATCGACGAGGGCGAGCTGCGCGCCCAGCTCGATCATGCCCGCACCATCCGCTTCACCAAGAAGGAGCTGATCTGGCTCGCCGGTAACACCTTCTACGGCAAGACCCACATGTTCTCGGCGGACTTCATCCGCTGGCTCGCGGAATTTCGTTTACCCGAATACGAGCTGCGCAAGGTCGAGGGCCAGTACGAGTTGCATTTCCACGGACCGTGGACCCACACTACGATGTGGGAAATTCCGGCGCTCGCCATCCTCAACGAATTGCGCTCGCGCGCGGCGATGAAGGGCCGCGGCCGCTTCGAGCTCGACGTGCTCTACGCCCGCGCCAAAGCCAAGCTGTGGACCAAGGTCGAGCGGCTGCGCAAGCTCGAGACGTTGCGCCTGTCCGACTTCGGCACCCGCCGCCGCCACGGCTTCCTCTGGCAGCGCTGGTGCGTGGAGGCGGTCAAGGAAGGCTTGGGGCCATCCTTCATCGGCACCTCCAACGTGCTGCTCGCGATGGACAACGATCTGGAAGCGATCGGCACCAACGCGCATGAACTGCCGATGGTCGCGGCGGCGCTGGCCAAGGACGACGAGGAATTGCGCTGGGCGCCCTATCGCATCCTCGACCAGTGGCGCCAGACCTATGGCGGCAACCTGCTGATTGCGCTGCCCGACGCCTTCGGCACAAAGGCCTTCCTGCGCGATGCGCCGGAATGGGTCGCCGACTGGACCGGCTTCCGTCCCGACAGCGCGCCGCCGATCCAGGCCGGCGAGGAGATCATCAAATGGTGGGAGCAGAAGGGCCGCAATCCAAAGGAGAAGCTGCTCGTGTTCTCCGACGCGATGGATGTCGGCTCGATCGAGGACACCCATCAGCATTTCAGCGGCCGCGTGCGGCTCTCCTTCGGCTGGGGCACCAATCTCACCAATGATTTTGTCGGCTGCCCGCCTGACGCCTCGATCAATCTCGATCCGATCTCGATCGTCTGCAAGGTCTCGTCGGTCGACGGCCGCCCGGCCGTCAAGCTCTCCGACAATCCGGAGAAGGCGACCGGAATGTCCTCGGAGATCGAGCGTTACCTGCGCGTCTTCGGCGACGCCGGCCGCGTGCGCAAACCCGTACTGGTCTAGCCCCAAGCCGAATTCTCTCGATCGAGTAAACCGCGCGCCACGCATTCGAGGCATCGCCTCGCAGATACCGCATCAGTTCCGGTTGGGCGGATTTGCAATGATCTGCAAGCATCCGCTTCACAACGCCTTCACCTTTCAACGCAGTCTTCCGGCATTTTCAGGTCGAGTTAAGCACCGTTCGCGCGGTATCCGCGTTATGAGCGGAACGCTCCGCTGGGGTCGTTGAGCGACTTGGGGAATGCAAACGTGTTTCGCAGAACAGCGACGTCGACGAAGCGACGCAGTCTCCTTCATGTCATCAAGCTCGTCTCGCCTTTCGTCATGGTCGTCGTGCTCCAGGCGGCGGTCGCCGGCTTCAGCCTGGAGGTGATGTCCTCGGTCCGCGCCTATGTCGCGGGCGAGGCGATGTGGTCGCGCTCGCAGAAGAACGCCGTCTATTTCCTCAATCTCTATCTGCATTCCGGCGACGCTAGCCAGTTCGCGGACTATCAGACCTCGCTCGCCGTCCCCGTCGGCGACGAATTCGCGCGGTGGGCGCTCGAGCGCGATCCGGTCGAGGTCGAGGCCGCCCGGATCGGCTTCCTGCAAGGCGGCAACCATCCTGACGACGTCCCCGGCCTGATCTGGCTGTTCCGCAATTTCTGCCACGTGAGTTTTCTCCGCGACGCGATCCGGGAGTGGGCTGCCACCGATCCCATGCTGCTGGAGCTGAGCGTCTTCGGCGAAGTCATCCGCTCCGAGTGGACGAAAGGTCCCATTCGCGACAGCGACCGTCTGCGATACCTGTCGTCGCGGCTCTCGGAGCTGAACAGCCAGTTCACGGGGCATGCCAAGCGCTTCTCCACCGTCCTCGGCGAGGGCTCCCGCGCCATCAAGGTGACGTTGACGCTCGTCAACGTCGTTACCGCCCTGACGCTGATCCTGCTCCTGATCTGGCACACGCGACGATTGGTGCTGCAACGGGAGGCGTTCGAGGACGCATTGCGTGCCGAGAAGGACCGCCTCGCCTGGCAGGCCTCGCATGACTGGCTGACCGGACTCGCGAACCGCCGCGCGTTCGAGGCGCGCCCGCAAAGCGAGCTCGACCATACCAGAGAAGGCTCACTGGGCCTGATCCTGCTCGATCTCGACCAGTTCAAGAACGTCAACGACAGCTGCGGCCATCTCGCGGGTGATCGCCTGCTGCGCCAGATCGCGCAATTGTTGCAGCAGGACCGGCGGTCGCATGATCTCGTGGCCAGGCTCGGCGGCGACGAATTCGGTCTGATCCTGCCGCAGTGCTCGCCTTACGACGCCGTCGATGTCGCCGAACGGCTGCGCACCTCGCTCGATCTGTTCAGCTTCGCCTGGGACGATCGTTGCTTTACGGTGACCGCCAGCATTGGCGTAGCCTGCTTCGCCGACGGCAACACCACACTCGAGGAGGCGATGCGGCGTGCGGATGCCGCCTGCTATCGCGCCAAGGAAAAGGGACGCAACCGGGTTCAGCTCGACGCCGCGAGGTCTGACGTCGTCCTCGTCGCAAGCCGGCCGCGCGAAGTGGCCGCGGCGCAAAGCCGCTAATCCTCAAGAGGCCTCGAACCGCCGCTCCTGCGCGTAGCGTACCAGTGCGGCGAAGCGATAGATGCCGTGCACGAACTTGCCGTAGGGCATAGTGATGAACAGTGCGAACACTGCACCGAGATGCAGCGCCAGCAGCGGTCCCATCGCAGCGGTCTCACGCAAAGCCAGCAGCGCCATGCCGGTGAGACCGGTCAGGAACAGCATGGCCATGAAACCGACATCCATGCCGTAGCGCTGCTCGTCCAGCAGCGCGGGATCGCGTCGCATCCGCGCTGCGAACAGCCCGATCGGCCCGACAATAAGGCCGATGCCTCCGAGCGTGCCGAGCACCACCGGCAGGTCCCACCAAGGGTAGGGCGCCTCGCGTCCCCATACATAGTGATAGAGCGCGGCCACCGACGTCGCGGCGAAGCAGAGCAGGAAGCCGTAAAAGGTCAGGTGATGATACAGCTTGCGCCGGTCGGTCGGCTTGTCGTCTTCGTTGTAGCAGCCGATGCCACCGCCATCCAGATAGCGCAGCTCGCCGGCATCTCGGATGGCCTGCAGGATCGAGCCACCCTCCGCGCGGCCGCCGATCGGCGCGCCGATGTCGCGCCAGAACGCGCGCACGCTCATGACCAGCGCAAAGATCGCATAGAGGAACGCGGCGCTGAACAGCGCGGCCATCGCGTTGTGCGGCATCAGCCTGTAGAACGCGCCCGGGCCGGCGTGGACGCCGAACAGCACGCCGCTGTCGTTCATGGCGGCAAAGCCGAGAATGAAGGCGGCCATGCTGAGCGCGGCGACGATGCTGATGACAAGACCATTGCGCGCAAAGGCGCCGGACAGCGCCTGTGGCCAGGTATAGGCCGCATAAGACTCGGCACGCGCGATCGCAAACGTCTTGGGAACATTGACGTTGAACTCGTGCGGCGGCGAGAACTGGCAGTCGACGTAGCAGGCGCCGCAGGCGTGGCAGAGGTTGGCGAGATAGTTGAGGTCGCCGTCGGAGAAGGCGCGCCGCATCTCCATCGCCGGAAATACCGCGCACAAGCCCTCGCAGTAGCGGCAGGAATTGCAGACCGTCATAAGTCGGTCAGCTTCGTCAAGAATCCTAGTTCCGTGCATGTTTCGCCGCTTCCCGTCCTGCGATCCGACCGAACACGCTGCCGATGGTCATGCCCATGCCGGCGGCATAGCCCTTGCCGAGCACGTTGCCGGCCATGATCTCGCCGGCCGCGAACATATTCGCCGACGGCTTGCCGTCGGTCATCAGCATGCGCGCCTCCTTGGTCACGCGCGTACCGAGATAGGTGAAGGTGATGCCGGGCCGCACCGGATAGGCGAGATAGGGCGGCGTCGCGATCCGACGTGCCCAATGCGTCTTCGGCGGCACGATGCCTTCGGTGCGGCAGTCGTCCAGGATGGTGTGATCGAACGTGCCCGGCTGCACTGCGGCGTTGAAGTCGGCGATGGTCTTTTCCAGCGCAGCCGGATCGAGTTCGAGCTTGCCGGCCAACTCAGCCACAGTCTGCCCCGCAATCGGCGGGAACAGCGTCGGCATGAACGAGGTGACGACGGTCGCATCGAAGATGATGTAGGCGATCTGGTCGGGCTGGGCTGCAACCAGCCGACCCCAGATCGCGTAGCGCTTCGGCCAGATGTCCTCGCCCTCGTCGTAG
Source organism: Bradyrhizobium hipponense (assembly GCF_008123965.1). Lineage (GTDB taxonomy): Bacteria > Pseudomonadota > Alphaproteobacteria > Rhizobiales > Xanthobacteraceae > Bradyrhizobium > Bradyrhizobium hipponense. The sequence goes on from NZ_VSTH01000119.1 coordinate 19,855, forward strand.
AATCTCTGGGCGTGCTTGTTGACGACGATGCCGAACACGACGGAGTCGTGGCGCGTGATGATGCCGCCGTCGAATTTCGGCGCGCGCGCGTCGATCGCGACCGCGTGGCACTGGGTGGGATCGCCGACCTGCTGCACGCCCTTGGCGAGCAGCATCTTCAGGATCGAGCCGCGGTTATAGGGCGTGCCGCGGATCAGGAAATTGTCGGCGGCCTCGCCCCAATATTGCTTCAGCCATTCGATGTTGGCCTCGAACCCGCCCGCCGCGGCGACCATCGATGTCGCGCGGAGCTCGGTCTCGCCCTTGATCGGCCGCTTGAGGCGTGCTGCCAGAAACATGCCGTCCGCGATCACGAGGTCGGTGACCTCCGCGTCATACTCAACCTCGACGCCGAGCCGTTCGGCAGTGAGATAAAGTGCGTTCAGCATCGCGCGACCGCCGCCGAGGAAAAAGGAGTTGGTGCGACCGAGGCTCAGCGTGCCGCCGAGCGAAGGCTGCCAGCGCACGCCCTGATCCACGATCCAGTTCAGGATGTCCTTGGACTCCCGGATCATGTGGCGGGCGAGCACCTCGTCGGTCTGCCCGCCAGTCACGCGCAGGAGATCCTCCCAGAATTCGTCCTCGGTATAGGGGCCGGTCAAAATCTCGGTCGCGGCGTCATGGGCGCAGCGCATGTTGCGGGTGTGGCGAGTGTTGCCGCCGCGATAGAATTTCGGCGCGCCTTCAAGCACGAGAACGGAGGCGCCGCCGCGCCGCGCACTGATGGCAGCGCACAACGCCGCATTGCCGCCGCCGATCACCAGCACGTCGTATTTGCTGCTCATGCCTCACGCCCGATGCGACAAAGTTAGAGACATTCTGCCCAACACGAGCCCAGCACGTCGCTCTGTCATTGCGCATCTTTGTATACAATGATATACAATGGTGCGCAAGCGGCATCACTGCGTGGGCAGGACGCGCCCCGCGTTTCGAGGGACCATGGCCAGAGGCCCGGCAAAGGCAGGGGGATCGATCGCGCGCGGCACCGGCGTCGCGCTGGGCGAAGCCGTGTTCCGCTCACTCTGCGAAGCGCTCCAGGCCGGCAGCTACCGCGCTGGCGACCGCCTGCGTGAGGAGGAAGTCGCGCAGCGGCTCAAGGTCAGCCGCACGCCCGTCCGCGAAGCTCTCGGCCGGCTTGCGGCGCGCGGTTTCGTCGAGCCCGCTGGCGGCCGCGGGCTGATCGTGCGCAGCCTCGACATTTCCGAGGTGCTCGAGCTCTATGCGATGCGCGAGATCATGGAAGGCGCGGCCGCCCGCCTTGCCGCCGAGCATGCCTCGGCGCCCGAGATCGATGCGTTCAGGGATATCGAGCAGGCCTTCACCGAGGCCTCCGAGACCGACGCAGCCGAGATGGCGAGGCTCAACCGCATCTTCCACGAGGCGGTCTGCCGCGCCGCGCGCAACCGCTATCTCGACAACGCCTCGCGCGAGTTGCAGGACTGGATCGCACTGCTGGGCCCCACGACCTTCACGGTGACGGGCCGGCCCTCGACCAGCCATGGCGAGCATCAGGCGATCATCGATGCCATCGCTCTGCGTGATGGCGACAGGGCCGAGCAACTGGCACGGTCGCATATTCGCGAGGCGCTACGCTGCCGGCTGAAGTTGTTGCAGAAGCAGTAGCGGCAAGACGGGTGCGGCAAGACGGGTCAGGCAACCACATCCGCTGCTATCGCTTTTATTGCGTCGCATAGATCGCGCGGCTTCAGCCGCAGCTGCAGTCCGCGCTGACCGCCGTTGACGTAGACCCGATCGTGCGCCATCGCGCTCTGCTCGATCACGGTGGGTACCTCTCGCCGCTGCCCGAACGGGCTGATGCCGCCGACCTTGAAGCCGGTGACGCGTTCGGCCTCAGGCGGCTTCATCATCTGCGCCGACTTGCCGCTCACGACGGCGGCGAGCTTCTTCATCGAGACTTCCTGGTCGGATGGAACGATCACGCAGACCGGCTTGCCGTCGACCAGCGCCATCAGCGTCTTCAACACGCGCGCCGGATCCTCCGCCAACGCGGATGCAGCCTGAAGGCCAATGCTCTCGGCGTCGGGATCGTAGTCGTAGGTGTGGACGGTGAAGGCAACACCGGCGGCGGAAAGAGCGCGTGTGGCGGGGGTGGCTTTGGACATGCGTCCACGTTTATCACCGTCATTGAGAGACGCGAAGCAATGACGATGTGGGTGCAAATGCCCGCCACATAGTCAGCCGTCGTCCCGGCGCAGGCCGGGACCCATAACCACAGGGAGTAATTTGGCGAAGACACGTCGTTCGGTACTGCAACCGCCCGCAATCGACGGATCACGCGGTATGGGTCCCGGCCTGCGCCCATTGGCGCTAAAATA
>NZ_VSTH01000012.1 GCF_008123965.1 Bradyrhizobium hipponense
TGCCGATGTCGCCGCATCGTCCACCCATATGCGATCGCCCTGCCCGGAGGGGAGAGGCGAAGATCAGCGCGCTTCTTCGAATCCCGCCAGCACCGAGGTCAAATTGGCACCGAGAATATCCGAGAGATAGCCGCCCTCCTGCACGAACACGGTCGGCAGGCCCATCTTCGCAATCGTCTGGCCGATGCGGCGGAAGCCCGGCGTGGTGACGGCGAGGCCCTTCAGCGGATCGTGCTCGGAGGCATCGAGGCCGAGCGCGATGACGAGCGCGCCGGGCGCAAAGGACTCGATCGCCTTGCGCGCGACATCCATCGCCTGGATATAGCCGTCGTCGCCGGTGCCGATGGCCAGGGGAATGTTGAGATTGGTGCCGAGGCCCGGCCCCTCGCCGCGCTCATGGGCATAGCCCCACACGTAAGGATAATACGCGACGGGATCGGCATGGATTGATACCGTGTAGACGTCAGATCGCGCGTAGAAAATTCCTTGCGTGCCGTTGCCGTGATGGACGTCGACGTCGAGGATCACGACGCGCTCATGCCTGGTCCGCAGATGAGCAGCGGCGATCGCGCTGTTGTTGAGAAAGCAGAAGCCACCGGCCATGTCGCGATAGGCATGATGGCCGGGCGGACGGCAGAGCGCGTAGGTCGCATCCTCCCCGTCCATCACCATCTGCGCCGCGGTGACGGCGACGTCGGTTGCCGCGCAAGCCGCGGCCCAGGTGCCCGGGCCGATCGGCGCCGCGGTATCGGCGGTGTGCCAGCCGAGCTTGCCAACGATGTGGGTGGGATAGGTCGCTGCATGGCGCACGGGATGAATGTTACCGATCATCTCCGGGCCGGAATCGCCGAGCGTGGTCCAGGCGTCCCAGGCTTCGCTCAGGAACGACAGATATTCCGGGCTGTGAATGCGCGCGCGGGGCCCCTGCCCGAACCTGGTCGGCTCGACCAGCTGATGCTTGCCGTCCTTGAGCCCCTGGAGCAGCCGGTCGGCGCGCTCGGGCTGCTCGGTGGTGCGCTTGACGACGCCGCGCACCAGGAAGAATTGCGGATCGTGGCTGCGGTGCAGTTCGGTATGGACGGCTTTCACTCAACACTCCGTGGTCGCATGCTCTTTGACGTACCACGGATGTCTTGATACCCGCGGCGGCCAGATGCAAGCAAGAAGAGTGCCGCTGCTGCCACGCCGCTCTGCGCTGGAAGCAGACCGAGTTCGAGTCCTTTGCGTTCAGCAGCGTTCGCGCTGAAGGCAGTGCTCGCGGCCCGGCTGATCGGTCCGGAACGACTCGATGAAGCCGCCCTGGCGCTGCGTGACGAAGACGGTCTTGCCGTCGCTGCCGCCGAAGGCGAGGTTGGTCGGCTCCTTGCCCTTCAGCGCGATCTCGCGCTCGACTGCACCATTGGTCTTCATCAGCGCGATCGTGCCCTTGAGAATGCGCGCGACGTAGAGGCGGCCGGCGACGTCGGTGCGGATGCCATCGACGGTATCGGGTTGAAATGCCTTGACCAGCTTTGCATCAATGAGCGCATTGCCGCTGATCGCGTAGGACCAGATCTGACCGCTGCTGGATTCGCCGACGTAGAGCGTCTTACCGTCCGGGCTGAGATCGATGCCGTTGGTGGTGCCCATCGCGCGCGGCGCCGCCATGACCTGCCCCTGCACCGATCCGTCAGCGGCCTTGGCAATGCGCCAGATGTGGCCTTCTCGGCCCTTCCAGTTCGGATCGCTTGCATAGATCGTGCCGTCGCGGGCGAGCGTGATGTCGTTGGGCTGGCTCATCTCGTCGGAGTGAAACCAGACGACCGGCTCGGCGGCGCCCTTCGCGATCGCGAAGATGTTGTGCTTCTTGTAGTCGGCGATGAACATGGTGCCGTTGCGATCGAAGCGGATGGCGTTGCCGACGCTGCCTTCGGGCAGTGCCGAAAATTGCTGCGAAGCCGCGCCGCCCCGAGGCAGCCTGCCGATGGTGCCGGGCTTACCGAGGTTGACCACGAAGAGGTTGCCCTCGACATCGACGGCCGGCCCCTCGATGCCGAAGGTGTATTCGCCGGGCGGCGTCACCTGCACGCTTTCGAACAGCCTGGTTTCGGCCCGGACCGGTGCCGCCGCAAGAACGAGAAGGACGCTACTGCACAGGCACCAGAAATTCCTGCCGGATGTAATAGCCATCGTCGTCGGTGCACTCGCCATTCAAATAGGGATCGGCCAGCCGGAAGAATCGGCTGAAGCCGCGTTTGTCTACAGCGCTCCTTTGTGTCACGACGACGACCTTGCCGGCCGGCATTTCGCCGCATTCCTTGTTCGCCTTGCTGAAGAATTTTCGCTGCGGCGGGCCGGACTTGATACGCATCCGCACGCCCGGAACCATTTTGGCAACGAGCAGGTCTGCTGTCTCGATCAGGCCGGCATAGCCGGGCTCGGTCTTCGGCAGTTTTTCGCCGCCAGGCGGCATCAGCTTCTCAGCGCCGAGACCGCGCAGCCGCGTGCGCAGCTTGCCGGAGGCGGGATCGCCTGGATAGATCCAGCCGTCCTGCGACAGCATGAAGCGCAGCACGGTGGTGTCCTTCTCGGCGTCCGATTGTCCGGCGTTCAGGCCGAAATCGGAATGGCAGCCGAGGCAGTGCTTTTCGACCAGTCCCTTGCGCAGCGTGGTCAGCCGGATGCGGTTCTGCGCGTCCCTTGCGACGAACGCCGCGAGCTCGTCGATGAGCGCCTGGCTGCGCATGTCGCAGGGCAGCGGCTCCGGGGCATCGCCCACGGCGCGATCGATGCGGATCACAGTCTGGTTCTTGTCCTCGACCAGCCAGATCGCGCCGTCCTCCGCGACCGTGATGCCGACCGGCGCGCCCTGCGGCCGCGCGCCGTTGACGCGGTGCCAGCCGGCGATCAACTCCTCGAACGGCGCGGCGGCGACTTCGCCGGCATCGGTCTGAGAGCTGTGGGTCGGATCGGCCGCGCAGCTGACATGGTAACGCACCGGCGCCGGGCTTGGCCTCGGAAAGCCGTGATCGTCGACATCGTAGACGAGGACGCGGCTGCCGGTCGGACGATAGCCGTGCAGGCCAACGAGGAGCTTGCCTTCCAGCTCCGGGAATTTGGCGCCGTGATAATACAGCATCGCCAGCGGCGCGCCGTGCGGCGGCATCAGCGAGAACGGCGCCTTGTACAGTGCATTGGCGGTGCAGAGCGATTTGTAGATCCCGGATTGCAGCACGAGTTTGAATTCGGGACTCGAAGTCGACAGATCGTAGCAATAGGGCCAGCCGTAGTGCCTGCCCTGCTCGATCGCGTTGAGCTCCTCGTTCGGCTTGAAGATATCAGGCAGGTCGCGGCCGTTCTCGCCTTGCAGGAAGGCGTAGCCGGCATCGGGAAAATTCGGGTGCAGCGCCAGCGCCAGTGAATTGCGCAAGCCCCGGGCGTAAACTGCGTGCGGCGGATCTGGATCATTCGGCTTCAACGCCGCAAAGACGCCGGCTGAAGGCGGTGTGAACAGCCAGATCGCAGCCATCGCGGAGGCACCTTCAGTCGCCGCGCAAGCGCGGGTGATCGGCGCCGGCGTGATGCAATCGTCGCTGTGGGATCCGACATTGACGAACAGCCGCCCGTTCCTGTCGAACACGAATTGCTTGAGCGGATGCGCGCTCTCGTCGAGCCTGGTGCCATCGGGCAGCGTGATCCGCCGGCCGGGCAGATGGCGGATGATGGTCTCGACGGTGCTGCGCGGATTGTCCGCAAGCGGATCGAACCGGAAGATCGTCTCCGCGGTCGCGGCATAGAGCTTCCGGTCCGGGCCGATCGCGAGGCCGAATGGATACTCGATCGCAGTCAGCAGCTCCTTGAACCGCTTGCCCTCGGCGGCATGCGGATCGAGCAGCAGCAACCGGCCGTCGGTGTGGCCCCAGCCGCCCATGTCGGCGACCACGAACAGATCGTGGCCGGGCACCTGGATGATCGAACGCGGAAACTTGAGATGATCCTCTTCGCTGGCGACGAGACCGGCGCAAAACCCCGCCTTCATGTCGATCGGGATTCTGGGAAAGCCGAGATCGCCGCTGCCGCAGCTTTCCGTGCCGATCGCATAGCCGCTTTTGCGGAGCGGCTGCGAAGACGCCACCGAGGCGAGACAGATCAGGACTCCAAAGATCAATGCTCCAAAGACCAAGGCTCCAAAGAAGGCGGCGACACATGCGCGCAGGCTTGGGCGCTCGCACCAGAATATGAGGCGATTCACGGCGATCTCCCGGACTTTCCCGTCGAAAGTCCAGAGTTCCACGCTGCAAGGACGCCGTCCAGTTGATCATCACTCCGCTGTGATTAAACCTCCAAGGGTCTTCGTTCCGACCAATCTCCGTAGATTCCCTTACCGGGCTTGGCCCGAATGTCTTTCGGTCGTTTCGGATGGTATCGGTTTGCCGTCCAAGCCGCTCTCTAACAGGAGGCGTATATGGTTCAGATGTATTTCCACTGCTCCAATACCGAAGGCACGCTGGTCGATCGCTACGGCACCGCTGTCGCCAATCTGACCGAGGCGCGCGACCGCGCCGCTCAGATCATGCGCTCGATGATCCTGACGCCCAGCAACGAGGACTGGCGCGACTGGGTGATCCATATCAGCGGCGATGACGGCGAAGAGATTTTCGATGTCCCCTTCACCGCCATGCTCGGCAAGCCACATTGAGGTGATGCCGTGCTGCTCACTTCATTGAGCCTGCTCCGCCAGCCCCTGAGCTTCGTGGCCGCCAAATGGCAGACGCTGGTGCGGACCGCAGGCAATCCCTACCGTCCCGAACTTCACTACATGCGCGGGCCTGGCCCGAAATGGCGCGCCAAGCATCAGGCCAGCCGCCTGGACCGCCCGCTCTGAGCGCTGCGGCTTCGTCTCTTTTTTAGCACTGCTCCCGCAAACTTTGTCATGCCCGGGCAAAAGCGCGAAGCGCTGGCCGGGACAAGCCCGCCATGACGACGCGGAGACAAAGTGCCCGTCTCGACGGCTCTGTAGCCGCGCCATCCCGCGCTTGTTTCACACCAGCCATGTCGCTTCTCCCTCTGGATGTTCTCGTTGGCCGCGATGTGGCATTGTGCGTGCGCTTCGCCATTGTGGAGCCTCGACATCAACGCAACGAAGCCACGACAGACATCATGCCCCACCAGTTCAGCCGCGCCCAATACATCCGCAAACCCGCAATCAAGGCCAAGTCCGGTATCGTCGCCGCGCAATCGCGGCGAGCGGCCGAGGTCGGCGCGCAGGTGCTGGCGGCCGGCGGCGACTGCGTCGACGCGATCGTCGCGACCACTTTCGCGCTGAACGCACTCGAGCCCTGGATGAGCGGCATGGGCGGCGGCGGCGCGATGGTGCTCTACCGCGCCACGGAAAATCGCTACGAGGTGATCGACTACGGCATGCGCGCGCCGCAAAGCCTGCACGTCGCCGACTATCCGCTCACCGGCGAGGGCGCCGCCTCCGACCTGTTTCCCTGGCCGCGGGTGAAGGACGACCGCAACATTCACGGCCCCGGCTCGATCGCGGTGCCCGGCGTCGTTGCCGGCATGGAGGAGGCGCATCGCCGCCACGCCAAATTGCCGTGGAAGGATTTACTGACACCGGCCGCGACGATCGCCGGCGAAGGCTTGCTGGTCGACTGGTGGACGACGCTCATGATCGCCAGTACTGCGGCCGACCTCAGGCGCTATCCCGCCAGTGCGGAAACCTTCCTGAACGACGGCCTGCCGCCGAACGCGCCCTGGGGCATCAAGGCCGAGACGCGGCTGCCGCAGGAGAAATTGAAAGCGACCCTGGCGCATCTGGCCATTGCCGGCCCGCGCGATTTCTACCAGGGCGACCTCGCCAAAAGCATCGCATCCGATATCAGCGCCGACGGCGGCTCACTCTCGGTGGAGGATCTCGCCACGTTCCGCGCCCATCTGCGCGAGCCGCTGGCGATTCCCTATCGTGGCGGCAAGGTGTTTGCGACGCCGGAGCTCACGGCCGGCCCGACGCTGGCGCATGCGCTGCGCCTGTTGCAGCAGAACCTGAAGCCGGCGAGCACGCCGGATGCGGCAGCCTATGCCGAATACGCGCTTGCCCTGCAATCGGCCTATCGCCAGCGGCTGGGCGACATGGGCGATGCCGACGGCAAGCGCTCGCTCGGCGCGGAATATCTGGCGCCGGCCTGCACCACGCATTTCTCCGTGGTCGACCGCCACGGCAACATGGCGGCGGTGACGCAGACGCTGCTCTCGACCTTCGGCTCGAAATATGTGACGCCGTACACCGGCATCCCCATGAACAACGGCATCATGTGGTTCGATCCGACGCCGGGCACGACCAACTCGCTCGCCCCCGGCAAACGCTGCCTCACCAACTACACGCCCGTCATCGCCGAGACCGGGGACGGCAGGCGCCTTGCGATCGGCGCCTCCGGCGGTCGCCGCATCCTGCCGGCGGTGATGCAGCTGGCGTCGTTTGCGATGGATTTCGGCATGGACCTCGACACGGCAATCCATCAGCCGCGCATCGACGCCAGCGAGGGCGCAGTCGTGATCGGGGATAGCCGCTTGCCCACGGACGTACGCAAGGCGCTCGCGGCGCGCTTCGATTACGAGGAGACCCAGGTGCAGGCGCTGCCGATGAAATTCGCCTGCCCGAGCGTGGTGATGCGCGAGGGCGACGTCAACTCCGGCGCGGTCGAGATCTTCCAGCCATGGGCTGATGCAGTCGCGGAAGCCTGAGCGTCACGCTCTCTCCACATTTGCAGTGAACTTACCTGTCCACAGTTCGTTCGTGGAATGGACAAGTGCGCTCGCCCCAGTGGAGGACATGATGAAGAAACTTGCGCTCGCTGCGTCGCTGATCATTGCGGCCGGCTTCGCGCTTACCGGCCCAGCTGTTGCCAAAAGTGGCCACGGCGGTCATGGGCATGGTCACGGCCACGCGATGGGCCATTATCATGGCACGCCGCCGGGATGGTACCACGGGCGCAAAGTCGGCTGGCGCGGCATGGGCTGCCCGCCCGGCCTGTGGAAGCAGGGCCGCTGTTGAAATCTCTGATCGGAACGACAAACGCTGCCCCCTACAGGGGCGGCGCAATGCGTTTAGATACCCAACCGGTCCCGGACCCGACCTGCGAACACCGCTGTCGTCACGCCCACCGGCCAGAACGCGTGCATCGGAATCGGCTTGATGCCGGTGATCGGCATGTCGATCTCGGCCTTGGCACCGCCGATCAGGCGGCGCGCAAGCTGGGCGCCCATCGCGGTCGAGAGCGCGACGCCGCGGCCATTGCAGCCGAGCGAGATCAAAATGTTTTCGGCGGGCTCGTGCACGTGCGGATAATGATCCCTGGTGATGGCGAGCCGGCTATTCCAGCCATGGGTCCAGGCAACGTCTTTGAGCTGCGGCCATAGCCGCACGGCGTAGCGGATGAGATAGGCGACGTCGGAGGGCGAGCTGATCCAGCGCATCGGGCCGCGACCGCCCATCAAGAGACGGTTCTGCTGGTCGATGCGGTAATAGACCGTAATGTGACCACTCTCGTAGAGGACGGGACGCGCCGGCATGATCGAACGGGCAATCTCGTCGGAGAGCGGCGCGGTGGCGGCGATCGAGGAAAACACCGGCACGATGGTCCGGCGGAGCGCGGGCCAGAGATCGTCGGTAAAGCCGTTGGTGGCGAGCAGCACTTTTTCGGCATGCACGACACCATGCGGCGTCTCGATTCGCCACCGGCTGCCGTCGCGGCGAAGCGACAGCGCCGGCGTCTCGCCATGGACGGTCGCGCCTGCCGAGATCGCGGCGCGCGCAAGACCGCGGGCGTAGCTGAGGGGATGCAAATCGCCGCCGCGCGTGTCCAGCATGGCGCAGAGATAACGATCGGTGCCGGTCATCTCGCGCAACTGGTCGCGGTTCAAGAGCTTCACCGGCATGCCACGGCGGATGCATTGCTGCGCGGTCTGGTCGATCGCCGCCGCGCTCGCTTCATTGTAGGCCGCGCGCAGCGTGCCGTTCTGCCGCGCGTCGCAGGGGATCTGGTAGCGGCGGATCAGCTCGTGGGTGAAGTTCGTGGTGCCATAGGCGAAGTCGATGATGCGGCGGCCGAGATCGGGGCCAAAGTCGGCCTCGATCTGATCGGGATCGTGCTTCAGCCCGGGATTGGTCTGGCCGCCATTGTTGCCGGATGCGCCCCAGCCCGGCTCCTGCGCCTCCAGCACCAGGGCCTCGACGCCCTGCTCGGCCAGATGCAGCGCTGTGGAGAGACCCGTGAAGCCTCCGCCGACGATCGCGACGGAGACGTTCTTGTCTGCGTCGAGCGGCGGCGTTGCGGCCGGCGCGACGGCGGTGTCGGCATAAAGTGACGGCGGCAGAGGCAGGCGGGCGGGCGCGTTCATGGCAAGGACCGATCAGAGCGGATGCAGCACGCGGCGCAAAAAGTCCTGCGTCCGCGGATGCTGGGGTTGATTGAGGACGGCCTTGGCCTGTCCCTGCTCGACGATGACGCCGCCGTCGATGAACAGCACGCGGTCGGCGACATCGCGGGCAAAACCCATTTCATGGGTGACGACGACCATGGTCATGCCATCATCGGCGAGCTTGCGCATCACGCCGAGAACGTCGCCGACCAATTCAGGATCGAGTGCCGAAGTCGGCTCGTCGAACAGGATTGCCTTGGGCTGCATCGCGAGCGCGCGTGCGATCGCGACGCGCTGCTGCTGGCCACCGGAGAGCTGCGGCGGATGCGCGTCGGCCTTCTCGGCAAGCCCCACCTCGGCGAGCAGCGCCCGGCCACGCTCGAGCGCAGCGGCGCGCGGCTCCTTCTTGACATAAAGCGGACCCTCGACAACGTTTTCGAGGACAGTGCGATGCGGGAACAGGTTGAAGCGCTGGAACACCATCGAGACCTGCGTGCGGATCGACACGATCGACGGCGCATCGCGGTCGACCTTCAGGCCCTCGACGCTGATCGCGCCGCGGTCATAGCTCTCGAGCCCGTTGATGCAGCGCAGGATCGTCGATTTCCCGGAGCCGGAGGGGCCGACGATGCAGACCACCTCGCCCTTCTGCACCGAGGCCGAGATGCCCTTGAGCACTTCGTTCGCGCCGAAGCTCTTGTGGACATCGGTGAGCTCGATCATTTCTTGCCCGCCCGCTTTTCGAAGTGGCGGACCAGCAGGATCAGCGGGATGCTCATGGTGAGATACATCAGCGCCACCAGCGTGAACACGTTGGTGTTCTTGAAGGTCGAGGACGCGATCAACTTGCCCTGGAGCGCGAGCTCGGCCACCGTGATGGTCGAGGCCTGCGAGGAATCCTTCAGCATCATGATCATGACGTTGCCATAGGGCGGCAGCACGATGCGCACCGCCTGCGGCAGCACCACGCGGCGCATGGTGAGCCACCAGCCCATGCCGATCGACTGCGCCGCCTCGATCTGGCCCTTGTCGATCGCCTCGATGCCGGCGCGGAAGTTCTCCGCCTGATAGGCCGAGTAGGCGATGCCGAGCCCGAGGATGGCGGCCTGCAACGCCGACAGCGTAACGCCGAGATCGGGCATCACGAAATAGAGGTAGAACAGCAACACGATGATCGGAATGCCGCGGATCACGTTGATCACGCTGGCGCTGATCGTCGACAGGACCTTGATACCGGAAACCCGCATCATCGCCCAGACCAGGCCCAGCACTGTCGAGAGCAGCAGCGAACCGATGGTGACGACGATCGTCAGCGCGACGCCGTTCATCAGGATCGGGAAAAACTCGACGGTGTCGTGCCAGAAGCCTTTCATCGGGCCGCCTTCACCGATCAGCCCTTTCGACTAGCCTTGCGCCTTCTGGCCCCATTTATCGAGGATCTTGTCGATGGTGCCGTTGGCCTTGAGCTTGGCGAGCGAGGCGTTGATCTTGCCGAGCAGCGCGGTCTCGCCCTTGCGCACACCGATGCCGACCGATCCGACGGTGACGGGCTTGTAGCCGTCGACCAGGCGCACCTCGGGGAAGCCGCCTTGCTTCAGATTGTAGGCGACGATCGGGTAATCGGCGTAGCCGGCCTTGAGGCGGCCGGTGTTCACGTCGCGCAGGATGTCGGGGATGGTGTCGTAAGCCTTGACGTCAGCGAACAGGCCGGACTTCTTCAGCGCGTCGACGAAGGCGGTGCCGACCTGGGCGCCGACGGTCTCGCCTTTCAGATCTTCCTGCGTGGCGTAGGCCTTGGTGTCGCCCTTCGGCACCACCAGGCCTTCACCGTAGGTGTAGATCGGATCGGAGAAGTCGACGACATCTTTGCGCGGCGGCGTGATGAACATCGCGGCGGCAATGATGTCGATCTTGCTGGACGTCAGCGACGGGATCAGCGCCGAGAACTGCATCGGCTCGATCTGCACGTTGAGACCGGCATCCTTGCCGATCTCGGTGATGAGATCGACCATGATGCCCTGGATGGTGTTGGTCTTGGTATCGAGGGAGGTGAAGGGAATGCCGGTCGGCGTCGAGCCGACCTTCAGGACCTGCTGCGCCGAAACCGGCACAACGGCGAACAGCGTAAGCGCCGCGACCGCGGCCTGAACAAAACGCTTCAACGGCATCGCATCCCCCTTTGGGTCCGGCCGGTGGCGGTACTCGCGCGTGTCGTGATCTCAGACGTTGCGGGCCACGCCGTTTCGGCCTATTTTCACCAATATGAAAATTTGGTCACACTTTGGCGGCCGACGCAAGCGGTTTTCATGCACATGAAGGAAGCGGTTTGACGTGAGCGGTGGCAAGAGAATGCGCAAACCGGCCGCCGCAAAGCCGGCGCGAAAGCCGAAGACCAAGGCTAGCGCGAAGCCGGCCGAGCCCGCGATGGACGTCGCGGTCGGCAGCCGCATCCGCGATCTCAGACGTGTCAGGCGGTTCTCGCTCGAAACGGTCGCAGAGCGCACCTCGCTTTCGATCGGCTTCCTCAGCCAGATCGAGCGCGGCCTTTCGTCACCCTCGCTCCGCGTGCTGGCGACGCTCGCCGACGTACTCGGCGTTGGCATCGCCGCGTTGTTCGGCGCGAGCCCGAACGGCGACGGCACATCCGATCAGGTGGTGACGCGCGGATTGCAGCGGCCCGAGCTGAAACTCTGGCGCACGGGCGTCTCCAAACAATTGCTCAGTCCGGCCGGCGCCGACAACCGGCTCAATTTGTTCCTGGTACACTTGGAGCCCGGCGGCTCCACCGGAGACGAACTCTACACCCACGACGGCGAGGAAGCCGGCCTCGTGCTCGAGGGCGAGATGATGCTGACGGTGGACAGCGAGACATGGTCGCTGAAGACGGGGGACAGCTTTCGCTTTGCCAGCCGGAGGCCGCACCGGTTTTCCAATCCGGCGCAGGATGCGAAGGCAGTCGTGCTCTGGGTGAACTGCGTGACGGGAGCGAACTGAGTCTTCTCCCTCTCGCCGTAAATTCCGGCCTCTTCCCGCAAGCGGCAGGGCAATCGCATATGGCCTTTTAGGGCTGCCTGAGCGCGCGCCTCGTCCTTCGAGACGACCGCTCCGCAGTCTCCTCAGGATGAGGCTAACCGGCATCGGTGCCCGTTGAAACGGCTGCCGCGCACTCCGTCCTCATCCTGAGGAGCCCGCGGAGCGGGCGTCTCGAAGGATGGCCGCAGGGAAACCGCTCTCAAATGCGATTGCCCCTGTCGCAAGCGGCGAGAGGCGAAGAGGGCTCAATGCTGCCACATCGTCATTGCGAGCGAAGCGAAGCAATCCAGACTCTCACCGCGGAGACACCCTGGATTGCTTCGTCGCAAGGGCTCCTCGCAATAACGAGCGGATAGAGCCTTAGCCGAACCTGTGCGCGTACCGATCCACCGTCAGCGCACTGACATCGATGTCCGGCTTCTTGCCCGACAGCATATCCGCCAGCACGCGGCCGGAGCCGCAGGACATGGTCCAGCCGAGCGTGCCGTGGCCGGTGTTGAGGTGGAGATTGGCGTACTTCGTCGCGCCGATCACGGGAGGGCCGTCCGGCGTCATCGGGCGCAGGCCGCTCCAGAACGTCGCCTTGGAGAGATCGCCGCCGCGCGGGAACAGGTCGGTCAGCGAGTGGTCGAGCGTGGCGCGGCGGGCGTCGTAGAGCTTGTCGGAATAGCCGGAGATTTCGGCGGTGCCGCCGACGCGGATGCGATTCCCAAGCCGCGTGATCGCGACCTTGTAGCTCTCGTCCATCACCGTGGATTCCGGCGCGCCTGAAGCGTCCTTGATCGGCACCGTGATCGAATAGCCCTTCACCGGATAGACCGGCAGCGAAATGCCGAGCGGCGCAACCAGGCGCGACGACCAGCTTCCGAGCGCAAGGACGTAGGCGTCGGCGTGCAACAGGCCGGCGCTGGTCGCAACACCGCTGACGCGGGTGCCATCCGTGACGATGCGGTCGATTCCGGCGTTGAACATGAAGCGGACGCCGAGCGCCTGGGCGTGCTTGGCCAGCGCCTGCGTGAACATATGGCAGTCGCCGGTCTCGTCCTGCGGCAACCGAAGCCCGCCGGCGAACTTTTCCTTCACGCCCGCCAGTGCCGGCTCGGCTGCGATGCAGCCTTCCCGGCTCAGCACCTCGTACGGCACGCCGTATTGCTTGAGCACCGCGATGTCCTCAGCGGTGCCGTCGAGCTGCGACTGGTAGCGGAACAGCTGGAGCGTGCCCTGCGAACGCTCGTCATACTGGATGCCGATGTCGCGGCGCAGATCGCGCAGGCAATCGCGGCTGTATTCCGCGATCGGGATCATCCGGCTCTTGTTGACGGCGTAGCGCTCGCTCGTGCAATTGCGCAGCATCTTGGCGAGCCAGACCCACATCACCGGATCGAACTTCGGCCGGATCACCAGCGGGCCGTGCTTCATCAGAAGCCATTTGATCGCCTTGACCGGCACACCGGGGCCGGCCCAGGGCGAGGAATAGCCGGGCGAGACCTCGCCCGCATTGGCGAAGGAGGTCTCCAGCGCCGGCTCCGGCTGACGGTCGACGACCGTCACCTCATGGCCGGCACGCGCGAGGTAGTAGGCAGAGGTGACACCGATGACACCGCTGCCGAGGATCAGAACTTTCACGCTTGGTCAAACTCCCGCGGCATCGCGCTCGCCGCTGCCAGGAAACAACTCGCAACGGCGAGAGCAATTATCAGGCCACCCGCTTGATGGCGTCGCCGAGGATCGACACGATGTCGTCGATGTGGCTCTTCTCGACAATGAGCGGCGGCGACAGGGCGAAAGAGTCGCCGCTCATGCGGAAGTACAGCCCGCGATTGAAGCAGTCGACCATGACGTCATAACCGCGCGCACCGACCGCGCCGTCGCGCGGCGACAGCTCGACCGCGCCCATCAGGCCGCAATTGCGGATATCGACGACGTTGGGCAGGCCCTTCAGCGAATGCAGCGCATCGCGCCAGTAGTCGGCGATGTCAGCACCGCGCGTGAGCAGGCCTTCGTCCTTGTAGATGTCGAGCGTGGCGATGCCGGCCGCGCAAGCCACCGGATGCGCCGAATAGGTGTAGCCGTGGAACAGCTCCATCTGGTTCTCCGGGCCGACCATCAGGCCGTCGTGCACCTTGCGGCTCGCGAACACCGCGCCGCAGGGCACGGTGCCGTTGGTGATGCCCTTCGCGGTCGTCATCAGGTCCGGCGTGACGCCGAAGAAGTTGGCGGCAAATGGCGCGCCGAGCCGGCCGAAACCGGTGATGACCTCATCGAAGATCAGAAGGATGCCGTGCTTGTCGCAAATTTCGCGCAGGCGCTGGAGATAGCCCTTCGGCGGCGGCAGCACCGCGGTCGAGCCCGGCACCGGCTCGACGATAACGGCGGCGATGGTCTCGGCACCATGCAGAGCAACGAGGCGCTCGAGATCGTCGGCGAGCTCGGCGCCGTGCTCCGGCTGATCCTTGGCGAAGGCGTTGCGGGTGAGATCATGGGTGTGGCGGATGTGATCGACGCCCGGCAGGAGGGTCGCGAACGCGCGGCGGTTGGCGACCATGCCACCAACCGACGTGCCGCCGAAGCCGACACCGTGATAGCCGCGCTCGCGGCCGATCAGGCGGGTGCGGCTCGACTGGCCGTTGGCGCGGTGATAGGCGAGCGCGATCTTCAGCGCGGTATCGACCGACTCGGAGCCGGAGTTGGTGAAGAAAATGCGGTCGAGGCCCTTCGGCGCGATCTCGGCGAGCCGCTCCGCGAAGTCGAACGCCAGCGGATGGCCCATCTGGAACGACGGCGCGAAGTCCAACGTCATCAGCTGCCGCTCGACCGCGGCGGCGATTTGCTTGCGGCCGTGGCCGGCATTGACGCACCAGAGCCCGGCGGAGCCATCGATCACCTTGCGGCCGTCGACGGTGGTGTAGTGCATGCCTTCGGCCGAGGAGAATAGCCGCGGCGCTTTCTTGAACTGCCGGTTGGCCGTGAACGGCATCCAGAACGAATCGGTCTTGATGGTGTTCGGAATCTGATGAAGGGTCACGGGCCACGCTCCTTTGCTGACCCATTAGCCGAACCACGCCTTCAAAAGCACAACAAGTCCTTTTCTGCCTGCCAGCAACCCATTGATCTTACTGGGGCTGCCGGTCCATATTTGCGCGATCCGCAACACCTGCAACAGGGACTGGGCATGAGCGTCGACATCGGTGGGCGGCTGCGATTCATCCGGACACGCCAGAAGCTGTCGCAGCGCGAGCTTGCCAAGCGCGCCGGCGTCACCAATTCGACGATCTCGCTGATCGAATCCAACCAGATGAACCCGTCGGTCGGCGCACTCAAGCGCATCCTCGACGGCATCCCGATGGGGCTTGCCGAATTCTTCGCGCTGGAGCCGGAGACGCGGCGCAAGATCTTCTACCGCGCCGAGGAGCTAACCGAGGTCGGCAAGAAGCCGATCTCCTACCGCCAGATCGGTGACAATCTGTTCGGCCGTAGCCTCCAGATCCTGAAAGAGCGCTACGAGCCCGGCAGCGATACCGGGCGCGTTCATCTGGTGCATGAGGGCGAGGAAGGCGGCATCGTGATCTCCGGCAAGCTTGAGGTCACCGTCGAGGACGAGCGGCGCATCCTCAACCCCGGCGATGCCTATTACTTCGAGAGCCGCCGCCCGCACCGGTTCCGCTGCGTCGGCGGCAAGCCGTGCGAGGTGATCTCGGCCTGCACGCCACCGACGTTTTGAAGCGGCGGCAGGCCGGAAGTGTCAGAGCTGTGTCAACAGCTCCTCGATCCGGATCGGAAAGCGGCGGACGCGCACGCCGGTCGCATGCCAGACGGCATTGGCGACCGCGCCGGCGCTGCCGGTAATGCCGATCTCGCCGACGCCCTTGATGCCGAGCGCATTGACGTGCGGATCGTGCTCTTCGACTGTGATCACGTCGAGCGGCGGCACGTCGGCATTCACGGGGATGTGGTACTCGGCGAGATTGGCATTCATGATCCGGCCGCTGCGCCGATCGGTAATGGCCTCCTCGTGCAGCGCGAACGACATGCCCCAGATCATGCCGCCGAACAGCTGGCTCTTCACCAGATGCGGATTGACGATACGCCCGGCGGCGAAGGCACCGACCATGCGGGTGACGCGGACCTGGCCGAGCTCGGGATCGACCTTCACCTCCGCGAACACCGCGCCATGGGCATGCATGGCATATTCCTCCATCGATGCCGGATTCGGCGCGCCGGTGCCGCGCGCCTCGACCTCGGCGAGCCCCGCGCGCGCAAGGATCTCGGCGTAGCTCTCGCCGCGGCTCTCGTCGTCGCGCCGGAATAGCTTTCCGCTGCGCGCGATCACGCCGGCATTGCCGGCGCCGAACAAGGGCGAGCGCTCATCGTTCGCGGCGAGATCGGCGAGTTTTGCAATCACAGCTGCACCGGCGGTGTGGATCGCCGCACCGGCGGTCGCGGTATGTGCAGAGCCGCCGGCAATGCCGGCATCGGGCAAGTCCGATGTGCCGGCCTTGAACTCCACCCGATCGATGTCGAGCCCGAGCCCGTCGGCCGCGATCTGGGCCAGCGCGGTCCAGGCGCCCTGCCCCATGTCATGCGCGCCGATCTCCATCACACCCGTGCCGTCACGGCGGATCGCCGCGCGGGCTTCGGCCTGGAACATCAAGGCCGGGAAGGTCGCCGTGCCCATGCCCCAGCCGACCAGAAGCCCGGCATCGTCACGCATCTGCCACGGCTGCAACGGCCGCTTCGCCCAGCCGAAGCGCGCCGCCCCCTGCTCGTAGCAGGCGCGCAGCGCCTTGGAGGAAAACGGCTTGCCCGTGATCGGCTCGACCTCGGCATAGTTCTTCAGGCGGAAGGCGAGCGGATCGATGCCACAGGCCCAAGCCATCTCGTCGATCGCACTCTCCAGCGCAATCGAGCCTGTCGCTTCGCCCGGCGCGCGCATGAACAGCGGCGTGCCGGTGTTGACGCGCACTGCGTCGTGCGAGGTGCGGATCGCGGGAGCCGCATAAAGGGTGTGTGAGGCGTCGGCCGCGGGCTCGTAGAAGTCATCGAACGTGCTCGATACGGTCCTGGCATGGTGATCGAGCGCGGTCAGGCGTCCCTCGCCGTCGGTACCCATGCGCAGCCGCTGGCGCGTTGGCGCACGATGGCCGACCGGGCCGTACATCTGCTCACGGCGCAGCACGAGCTTGACCGGCCGGCCGACAAGCTTGGCCGCCATGATGCCGAGCGTCGGCGGGCCGGACATCAGCCCCTTGGAGCCGAAGCCGCCGCCGAGGAAAGGACTGCGGATATGGATCTTGTCCGGCGCGATGCCGAACAGTTCGGCGATGCGGGCGCGCGACAGGAATAGACCCTGGGTCGGCATGTCGACCGATAGCTTGTCGCCGTCCCACGCGGCGACGATCGCATGCGGCTCCATCGCGTTGTGATATTGCGGCGGCGTCTCGTAAACGGCCTCGATCCGTTTCTCGGCCGAAGCAAGACCCGCCTCGACATCGCCGCGGTGATTTTCCGTCGGATTGCCGACACCGACCACCGGCGGCACGAAGCTGTCGCCGGCATCGAGCCCGATCAGCGCGGGCAGGGTCTCGTAGTGCGGCGCCAGCAACGCCGCGCCTTCCGTCGCCGCCTCCAGCGTTTCCGCGATCACCACGGCGATCGGCTGGTTGGCGTAGCGGACCTCGTCGCTGTGCAACGCTTCCATCCGGAACACGAACGGATTGGTCTTGATCTCGGGATCGATCGCGAGCGGCGGCTTGTGGTCTGATGTCATGACATCGACGACGCCGGGATGGCGCCTGGCAGCAGTGACATCGAGCGAGGTCACGCGGCCGCGCGCGATGCTGGACACAGCCATCACCGCAAACAGCATGCCGGGCGGATGGTTATCGGCGGCGTAGGTCGCCTGCCCCTTGACCTTGAGGATTCCGTCGCGGCGGGTCAGCGGCTGGCCGATGTTCGAGCCGTGCCGTAAATGGGCGGGCGCACTGGTGAGGTTGAGCTCAGACATGGAGGGCTCCGGAGGTCGAGGCAAAGGGAGAGGCTGGCAGCGGCGGCAGGCGCGCCGGTGTACCGGCCGCGGCGAGTGTCAGCGCGCGCACCACGATGCGGCGCGCGAGCTCGATCTTGAAGGCATTGTCGCCGGACGGCTTGGCGTCACCGAGCGCGCGCCAGGCGGCTTCCTGGAACGCGTCTGCCGTCGGCGCGACGTCCCTGAGCACGTCTTCTGCGGTGCGCGCGCGCCACGGCTTTGCGGCGACGCCACCGAGCGCGAGCCGCGCCTGCTTGATCTTGCCATTCTCGATCTGCAACGCAGCAGCGGCCGAGACGACGGCAAAGGCATAGGACGTGCGCTCGCGAACCTTGAGGTAGCCCGCATGCGCGGCGAAGCCGCGTGCCGCCGGCGGCAGACGCACCGCGACGATGAGGTCGCCGGGCTCGAGCGTGGAGTCGCGCGCCGGTGTATCGCCGGGCAAGCGATGCAATTCGTCAAGTACGATTTCGCGCCGGCCGTTACTGCCCTCGATCTCGACGACCGCATCAAGTGCGACAAGCGGAACGCAGAAATCGGAAGGATGCGTGGCGATGCAGCTGTCGCTCCAGCCGAGCACGGCGTGCGACCGGTTCTCACCATCGCGGGCATCGCAACCGCTGCCGGCTGCGCGCTTGTTGCAGCGGCTGGCGGTGTCGTAGAAATAGGCGCAGCGCGTCCGTTGCAACAGATTGCCGCCGACCGTCGCGGCGTTACGCAGTTGCGCGGAGGCACCGGAGAGCAGCGCTTCTGCCACGGCAGGATAGGACCGTACGAACTCGGCATCATGCGCCAGATCGGCATTGCGCACGAGCGCGCCGATGCGCAGCGCCCCGTCGGGGAGATGCTCGATGCGGTCGAGCCCTCCGAGATGGGTGACATCAACCAGGCGATCCGGGCGGCTGATATTCCCCTTCATCAGATCGAGCAAATTGGTGCCGGCAGCAAGATAGACGGCGCCCGGCTGGGCGGCCGCGGCAACGGCCTCCTCGACCGTGGTCGGCCTGACATAATCGAACGGTTTCATGCGGAGCGCCTCTGGTTGGTTTCGTCCATGCGTCCTTGCGCCTCCAGCACGGCATCGACGATGCCGGCATAGGCGCCGCAGCGGCAGAGATTGCCGCTCATGCATTCGCGGATCCGCTCGGGATCGTTGCCGGCCTGGCCTTCGCGCATCATGCCGATCGCGCTCATGATCTGGCCGGGCGTGCAGAACCCGCACTGGAAGCCATCATGGGCGATGAAGGCGGCTTGTACGGGGTGAAGCTGGTCGCCATGCGCCACACCTTCGATGGTGAGGATGTCGGCGCCGTCGTGGCTGATGGCGAGCGCGAGGCATGAGTTGATGCGCTTGCCGTCGACGAGAATGGTGCACGCGCCGCACTGGCCGCGGTCGCATCCCTTCTTGGTTCCGGTGAGATGGAGGCGCTCACGCAGGAGATCGAGCAGCGTGACGCGCGGATCGTCGAGGACGAAGTCGCGCCGCGCACCGTTCACGGTGAGGCTGATGGAGTGGTTCATACAAGGCTCCGATCAGATATGGACATGAGTGATCGCGCGTCGCGCCACCGCCGTGGCCGCCGTCGATTTCTGCGCCGACCGGACACGATCCGAGCCAACGTATCGACGAAGATACGGAGGCGCCCTCCGCTTAACAAGGGTTGCCGGAAAATATTTGGAATTCGTCAAAAGCCAGTGCGCAGACAACGCGATGCAGCCTAGCCAAGGGTTCAATCTAACCAATTCGTGATCTACATTGCCGGCATGGACGACCACGCCGACCAGATCCGCAAGCCCCGCGCCGATGCCGTGCGCAATCGCGAGCGCGTGCTCGAGGCGGCGAAAACCGTGTTCAACGCGGGCGGCCCCGAGGCGAGCCTCGAGGCCGTCGCAAAACGCGCCGGCGTCGGCATTGGCACGCTCTACCGGCATTTCCCGACGCGCGAGGACTTGTACGAGGCGGTGTACCGGCGCGAGGTCGAGCAGCTCAGCGAGCTCGCCGAGCATTTGCGAAGCGCCAAGGACCCCGTCGATGCGCTGCGCCGCTGGCTGCGGTCCGCTGTCGAATTCGTTGCCACAAAAAAAGGCATGTCGGCCGCGCTGGCGCTAACCTTCCAGAGTTCGTCGGAACTCGCCGCCTTCTCGATGGACCGGTTGACCAAGGCGATCGGCTCGCTGCTCGACCGTGCGGTCGCGGCCGGTCAGATGCGTGCCGATATCAGCCCGGAAGACCTGCTCAGGGCCCTGATCGGAATGTGCTACATGCACGACCAGCCCGGCTGGCAGTCCTCGGTGCTGCGGATGCTCGACGTGTTCGTCGATGGGCTGTGCATTCAGACAGCAGCCAAAGCGAAAGTGCGCTCCGCCAAACCAGCAAAGCCGTCCGCAAAGCGGATTCGCTAGCGTCACCCTGTCAGGATCGGCTTTAGCGCCTCGCGCTGGCGCACGATGAAGTCGAAGAAGGCGGCGATCCGCGGCACGCGCCGGAGATCGGGATGCGTCAGGATGCGCCAGCTCCGCGTCAATTCCGGAATCGGGCCAAGGACGCGGACGAGATCGGCTTCGGCATCGCCGAGCGCGACGGGAAGCGGACCGATACCGACGCCGGACTTGATCGCGGAAACGAGGCCAAGCACGCTGTTAACGCGCGCAGCCATCTTGGCATTGGGCGCGACCTCCTTCAGCCATTTGACGGCGCGGTGATTGGCAAGGGATTCGTCCAGCCCGACCAGCAAATGACGCGTGAGGTCCTCGACACGCTCCGGGGGGCCGTGCCGGTCGAGATACTCGCGGCTGGCGTAAACCGCCCAGATCGACTCGGCGATCTTGCGCCCGACCAGCTCGTCGTCGGTATCGCCCGAGCGAAAAGCGATATCGACCTCGCCCTTCGACAGGTCGAGATAGCCGTCGCTCATCACGAATTCGACGCGCAGCGCGGGATGCAGCGCGTGAAAATCGCCGACGAGACCGGATTGGATGAGCCGGGCGACGATCGGCTCGGGACAGGTGACGCGAATCACGCCCTTCATATCCTGCTCGGCGTCGATCGTCCGGCGCTGGAAGTCGTCGATGGTGGCTTCGATCCGCTCGGCATAGGGCAGCATGATGTGACCGAATTCGGTGAGGCGGTAGCCGCTCGGCTGACGCGTCACCAGAGCGCGGCCGAGCCGCCGCTCCAGCTCATCGAGCCGCCGGTGCACGGTCGACTGGCTGAGGCCGAGCGCCTTGCCGGCGGCAATGGTGCTGCCGTGCCGCGCGACCGCCAGGAGATATTTGAGGTCGTTCCAGTCGAACATAAGACGATTATGCACTTCTGCGGCCGCTGGCCGCAATGTTGCAGCTCCCGCGCCTGAACGACGGCAACTAGGCTGATGTTTTCAGCGACTTACATATGGAGACTTCGGATGCGCCCCCATTTCGTTCTCAGTGCCGCAATCGTTCTGGGATGGTCGGCCGCAGCCGCCGCGCAGGACCACGGGGCACAGGGTATCGCCAAACCGAATCTGGTGCTTGGCCAAGTGGTTGAAGGCTTACCGAAGGACGAAAAGCAGTCCGTGCGGGTGATGACCGCATCGTTCAAGCCGGGCGACAAGACGCCCTATCATAGCCACCGCTTCCCGGTGACTGTCTACGTGCTCGAAGGCGCCTTCACACTCGAGCTCGAGGGCAAGCCGCCGCTGACGGTGAAGGCCGGTGAGGCACTGGTGGAACCTCCGAACGTTGCGATGACCGGCTACAATCGGACGAACGGCGAGACCAGGGTCGTGGTCTTCTATGTCAGCGCGGTCGACACGCCCTTCCTCGATCCGCTGTCACATTAGGCCGTTTGCCTGAACATCCGCGTGGCGCTACCCTTGCTGGACCGGATGACCAAGCGAGGTTTTGCCGTGCATGCGCTCCTTGTCCTGATATTTGTGCTGCTGAGTGGCACTTCCGCACGCGCGGCCGACGATGTCGCGGCGGCACAGGGCGTGATCCGCGCCCAGGAGCAGGCATTCGTCCGCGATGATTCGGCGGCTGCCTATTCCTACGCCGCGCCAGCGATCCGGGAAATATTCCCCGCACCGGACATCTTCATGTCGATGGTGCAAAACGGCTACGCGCCGGTCTACCGGCACAAGAGTTTTGAGTTCGGCGAGAGCAAGATCGAAGGCAGCCGGATCGCGCAGCGCGTCCACATCGTCGATGCCAATGGCGAAGCCTGGGAGGCGCTCTACACGCTCGAGCAGCAGAGCGATGGCAGCTACAAGATCACCGGCTGCTCGCTGTTGAAGGCGGGACAGGCGGTCTAGGTCGCAAAGCCCGGCCCGGTCCTGACGGAATTCATGCGCGAGCGGATCAGCAGCAGCACGACGATTCCGATATTGAGCGCATTCCATGCCACGCCATTGGCGAACGCCGCGGCGTAGGAGCCAGTGCCGTCGAAGATGACGCCGGAGACCCAACCGCCGAATGACATGCCGAACACCGACGCGAAGATCACGATGCCGACGCGCGTTGCCGCCTCGCTGGCCGGCATCGCCTCGCGCACGATAATGGCGTAGCTCGGCACGATGCCGCCCTGGAACAGGCCGAACATCGCGGAAATCAGATAGAGCGAGGTGAGGCTGTCGAAGAACAGGTAAAACACCAGCGCGAAGCCCTGGGCCACCGATCCGATCAGCAGCGTGGGAATGCCGCCGATCTTGTCGGCGAGATATCCCGAGCCGATCCGGCTGACGATGCCGCAGGCCATCATCAGCGACAGCATCTCCGCCCCTCGCGCCACGCCAAAACCGAGATCGCCGCAATAGGCGACGATGTGGACCTGCGGCATCGCCATGGCAACGCAGCAGGAGATGGAGGCGATCGAGAGCAGGATCGTCAGCGTGTTGGTCGAAAGCTTGAGGTCGATCCGCGGCGGCGCCGCGTTGGCGTGATTGCGGACCTTGTCGTCACCCATCTGCGAACGCAGGACCAGCACAAGTATCGTCATCAGGCTGGCGCAGACGAGGCCGATGCCGATGTGGGTGTAGCGCCAGCCGTAGTTCTGCATGCCGAAGCTCACGATCGGCGGCCAAATAGTGCCGGCGACGTAATTGCCGCTGGCGACGATGGTCACGGCCAGCCCGCGATAGCGCTCGAACCAGTGCGAAGCCTCCGCCATCAGCGGCGCGAAGGTCGCCGAGGTGCCGAGCCCGATCAGGAAGTAGGCGGCGACGAACTGCCAGAGCATGGTCGAGAGCCCGGCCAGCATATTGGCGACGCCGAGGAAGGCGATGCTGATCGCCATCGCCGGCACGATGCCGAAGCGGTCGGTGATCTTGCCGGCGATCACGCCGCCGAGGCCGAACCCGAACATCATGAGGGTGAAGGCCAGCGACACCGCGCCGCGCGTGGCGGCGAACTCGGCCTGCACCACGGGAATCACGACCACGACCGCCCACATGCCGACGGCGCCGATCGATCCGATCAGAAGCGCAATAATGAGCCGCACCCAGGCCTGACGGGAGTCAGGGGTGAAAGAAGCAGGTCGTTGTCCTGGATTCGGCGCGTGCACGCGCGGAACATGTTCGGTGATCGTCCCACGGTCAAGCATTGTGCCGCGATATTGGGCATGCGCGGTGCACTGCGGTAAGAAGTGCTTGGCGAAATCCCGATTTGACATTAATTTGCAATCTGCGTGTGCATCATGGCGCGCGACAGGTATTTCGGACGCATGTTCCTTCGGTTGACGCGATCAGTACGGATGAAGGTGGGATGGCTCGTTGCCCTCGCCTATCTGTTCTGCGTCGTCGCGCCGGCCGCGGCACTTGCCTTGGGCACGGCGGCGCCATGCCTGACCGATGACGCCGTGCTGGGCGATCTTGTGCCGGCGCATCATCAGACAAGCCACAATCACGCGGGCAACGCGGCGCATGATCATGCCAAGGGCCATGGTCATGACCACGCCGCTGCGCAGGATGCGCCCGCACAGCATCATCACGACGGCAAAGGCAAGCCGGGCCCGTGCTGCGGGACGATGTGCATGACGGCGCTGCCGGCCGATCTGCCTGATATCGCAAAGCCGATCCGGCCGATCTCCACTTGCGCCCCGGAGGTCGCCGTTCGCGTGCACAGCGAGGCGCCGCCCCTGCTCTACCGCCCTCCCATCGTCTGACCTGAACATCGTCACGACTTGAGGCGTCGTGCGTCTGCGCGCGCACGCCTGTGGTCCTCAGACAGATCAGGGATGATTCATGCTTACGCTTCTCGGGGCGAGAACCACCGCCGTATTCTCGGCGCGTGGACGGCACTTTCGACTCGGATGGACGCTGCTGGCCGCGGTCGGACTGGCGCTGTCCGGCTGCATGCCGGCCGCCGTGCCGCTCGCCAGCGCCGACCCTGCCAATCCAGCAGCCAGGGTCGCGCCTGTCGGCTATCGCTCGACCATCGCTCCCTACACCAGCCTGCGGCCCGCGACACCGGCACCATGGCGCGAACGCAACGACAGCGTTGCACCGCAGCCCAAGCAACACCCGTAGGAGCGCGCCATGGCACACCATTTTGCGCGCGGCCTGCTGCTGGCTGCGCTCGGCCTCTCCGCACCCGGTCTTGCCGGCTGCGCCGCCTTCTCGCCTGACAGCGGCATGTCCGCGGTCTCGGACCTGACCAGCCAGACTATCCACAAGGACGTGGCTTTCGTCCGGTCGCCTGAGGGCGCGGAGGCGGCCAGCGGAACCGTCCGCCGGCTATTGTCGCGCACGCTGAGCACGGACGCGGCGGTGCAGATCGCGCTGCTCAACAACAAGGGACTTCAAGCCGCCTATAACGAGCTAGCGCTGGCCGAAACTGACCTCGTCGAACAGAGCCTGCCGCCCAATCCGGTGTTCTCGGTTTCGCGCATCAGCGGCAATGGCGCGAGCGAGATCGAACGCCAGGTGGTTGGCGACATCCTGGCGCTGGCAACGCTACCGTTCCGTTCCGACATCGCGCGCGAGCGTTTCCGGCAGGCGCAGTTGCGCGCGGCACTGGCGACGCTCCGGCTCGCCGCCGATGTGCGGCGCGCCCATGTCAGGGCTGTCGCGGCCAACGAGATGGTGGTGCTGCTGACGGACGCGAAATCGACGGCGGAATCGACCGCGCAGCTCGCGGTCAAGCTCGGCGAGACCGGCTCGCTCAACAAGCTCGACCAGGCCCGCGAGCAGGTATTTTACGCCGAGACCACCGCCGATCTCGCCACCGCGCGTCAGGCCGCGACGAGTGGGCGGGAAAGGCTCGCGCGCCTGATGGGGCTGTGGGACGACGGCCTCGACTTCCGTCTGCCCACTCAGCTCCCGCCATTGCCGCGCCGGCCACTGACGCTTCCATCCATCGAAGCCGACGCCGTCGGCCATCGCATCGACTTGCAGATCGCGCGGCTCGAGCTGACCTCGCTGGCCAAAGCGCTCGACCTCACCGAAGCGACGCGCTTCGTGACGCTGCTTGATCTCGCCGGCATTTCCCGCCGGACCCAGGATCCGGACAGCGCGCCGTTCCGCGAACGCGGCTTCGACGTGCAGTTCCAGATCCCGATCTTCGACGGCGGCGAGGTGCGGGTGCGGCAGGCGGCGGAGACCTACAATCTCGCCTTCAATCGCCTGACCGAGCGCGCCGTCAACGTCCGCTCCGAAGCGCGCGATGCCTACCGCACCTACCGATCGACCTATGACATCGCCAGCCACTATCAGCGCGAGATCGTGCCGTTGCGAAAGATCATCACCGAGGAGATGCAGATCCGTTTCTCCAGCATGCAGGTCGATATCTTCGCGCTACTGACCGAAGCGCGGCAGCGTCTGGCATCGCTGCGCCGGGCGATCGATGCGAAGCAAAGCTACTTCCTCGCGCAGTCCGAGTTGCAGACTGTCGTCAATGGCGGCGGCTCGCCCGCCTCCGGCGGCGATAATCCGACCACCATCGCCGCGGCAGCACCTGCCGAGGGCGGCCACTGAGATGGAGGCCAACATGTTTTCCCGCCGAGGATTTTTGGGCACCGCGGCGCTCGTGAGCGCGAGCGCGATTCAAGGCCGGGTCCAGGCCGCGAGCATTCCGGAAGCTCCGCATATGGATAAGGCGGTGATGCAGCCGCCGCTACATCCGGCTAGCGGCCCCGACTACCGCCCGGTCGTCACGCTGAACGGCTGGACCCTTCCGTTCCGCATGAACGGCGACTGGAAGGAATTCCATCTTGTCGCCGAGCCGGTGGTGCGCGAGTTCGCCGAAGGCATGAAGGTGAACCTGTGGGGCTATAACGGCCAGTCGCCGGGCCCGACCATCGAGGCGGTCGAGGGCGACAAGGTCCGCATCTTCGTCACCAACAGACTGCCCGAATACACCACCGTGCACTGGCACGGCATGATCGTGCCGAGCGGCATGGACGGTGTCGGCGGGCTGAACCAGCCGCACATCGAGCCCGGCAAGACCTTCGTCTACGAATTCGAGATGAAGAAGAGCGGAACCTTCATGTACCACCCGCATTCCGACGAGATGGTGCAGATGGCGATGGGCATGATGGGCATGTTCGTCGTGCATCCGCGCGACCCGAATTTCCGTCCCGTCGACCGCGATTTCGTCTTCGTGATGAGCACTTACCTCGTCGAGCCCGGCACGTATCTGCCGAAAGTCAACGAGATGACCGACTTCAACATGTGGACCTGGAATTCGCGGGTGTTTCCCGGCATCGATCCGCTCCCGGTCAGGCTCGGCGACAAGGTGCGCGTGCGCATGGGCAATCTCAGCATGACCAACCATCCGATCCATCTGCACGGCCACAGTTTTGCGGTGACCTGCACCGACGGCGGCTGGATTCCGGAGAGCGCGCAATATCCGGAGACGACCACCGATGTGCCGGTCGGCGCGGTGCGCGTGTTCGACGTCCTCGCCGACAATCCCGGCGACTGGGCGTTCCACTGCCACAAGTCGCATCACACGATGAACTCAATGGGCCACGACATGCGCAATCTGATCGGCGTGTCGCGCAAGGATCTCGCGAAGGCCGTCGGCAAGCTCGCGCCAGACGGCATGGCGATGGGCTCGACCGGCATGGCGATGGGCAACATGGAGATGCCAGCGCCCGACAACACGTTGCCGATGATGACCGGCACCGGGCAGTTCGGCCCGATCGAGATGGGCGGCATGTTCACGGTGATGAAGATCCGCGAGGGAATGGCGCGCGACGATTACCGCGATCCCGGGCCTTACCAGTTCCCGCAAGGCACCGTCGCCTACGAGGTCGCCTCACCGGCGGCAGAACCTGCACGGCAGCCGGAGACGCCGATGCACAAGATGAAGATGTGAAGTTTCGATGAACCACCAACTGGAGACGATAATGAAGAAGACGATCAAACTGGTCCTGGCGCTGGCTGCGCTCTCGATTGCACCCAGCCGCGCGCATGAAAATCACGGCCACGAATCCTTCTCGGCCGGCGAGCCAGGCGATCCCAAAAAGCCTGCGCGCATCATCGAGATCGCGATGAGCGAGATGAACTACGAACCGTCAAGGATCGAGGTCAAACGCGGCGAGCAGATCCGCTTCGTGCTGCGCAACGTCGGCAAGGAGGATCATGAATTCCTGCTCGCCACCACCAAAGAGAATCTCGCACACGCCGAGGTGATGAAGAAGCATCCGCACATGGAGCACGACGAGCCCAACGGGGTGCGACTCGCGCCGAACAAGACGACCGAGGTGCTCTGGAAGTTCAGCAAGGCTGGCACGTTCGAATTTTCCTGCCTGATCCCCGACCACCGCGACTACGGCATGGTCGGCCGCGTCACGGTGAAATAACCAATGGAGAGAACCATGAAACCGATCATCCGCATGACCGCAGCCCTGACACTGGCGCTCGGCCTGACCGCGGGCGCACCCGCGCAAGCCGCGTCCGTCAACGGCGAGGTGAAGAAGATCGACGAGGGCGCGGGAAAGATCACGCTCAAACACGGGCCAGCCAAGAACCTCGGCATGGATGAACCCATGACCATGGTCTACCGGGTCAAGGACCCCGTGGTGCTCAAGCAGGTCAAAGTCGGCGACAAGGTAACCTTCGAGGCCGAGGAGGCGGCGGCGGGGTACACTGTGACGAAGATCGAGAAGGCGAAATAGCGGTCCCCTCCCCGGTGTCATTCCGGGTCGCGCCACTTGCTTGGCGCGAACCCGGAATCCATTTCTCCACACCGCTTGCCGCACGATGGATTCCGGGTTCGCGCGATGCGCGCCCCGGAATGACATCCTTTGGATACCGGAAACCACACCCCTGCACTCTTGCCGCAGCCCCCCGTTAACCCTTTGCTAACCATACACCGGGCAAAAATTGCCCAGTGGAGTCGAGTGTCGTCAGCCGCGTAGAACGGGAGCTCCCGTGGACGCCAGTGCGGTGCCTCACTTTCGAAACGGCGGCCCATCGGCCGCCGCGCAGACGTTTGGGGCGCGCGGGCGACAATCGCGCGGGGAGGCAGCTACCATGGTCGATGTCACCGCGGGACAGGGCGTAGGCGGGGCGAAGCCCGGCCTCCCCACCCTCACCGAGATCGTCAACGTCCTCAAGCGCGGCGACATCGCGCTCGCGCTCGGCATCCTCACCATCCTGGTGGTGCTGATCCTGCCTCTGCCCGCGATCGTGCTGGATCTATTCCTGGCGATCTCGATCACGCTCTCGATCCTGATCCTGATGACGTCGCTGTTCATTCAGGCGCCGCTGGAATTCTCCGCCTTCCCGACCATCCTCCTGATCTCGACCATGCTGCGCCTGTCGCTCAACATGGCCTCGACCCGCCTGATCCTGTCGCACGGGCACGAGGGCACGGATGCCGCCGGTCATGTCATCGAGGCCTTCGGCAGCTTTGTGATGGGCGGCAATTTCGTCATCGGCATCATCGTCTTCGCCATCCTGGTCATCGTCAATTTCGTCGTCATCACCAAGGGTTCGGGTCGTATCGCCGAGGTCGCGGCACGCTTCCACCTCGACGCCATGCCGGGCAAGCAGATGGCGATCGACGCCGACCTCTCCGCCGGCCTGATCGACGAGAAGATCGCCAAGGAGCGGCGCAAGGCGCTGGAAGACGAGAGCGGCTTCTTCGGCGCCATGGACGGTGCCTCCAAGTTCGTCCGCGGCGACGCCATCGCCGGCCTGCTGATCGTCTTCATCAACGTCGTCGGCGGCATGATCATCGGCGTGGCGCAGCAGGGCCTGTCCTTTGCCGATGCCGGCCGCAGCTACACGCTGCTGACCGTCGGCGACGGCCTCGTCACCCAGGTGCCGGCGCTGATCGTCTCGACCGCGGCCGGCCTGCTCGTCTCAAAGGCGGGCGTTTCGGGTGCGGCCGACAAGGCGCTGATGAAGCAGTTCTCCGGCTATCCGCAAGCGCTGGCGATGTCCTCGGCGGTCATGCTGGTATTGGCAGCGCTGCCGGGTATTCCGACCCTCCCCTTCCTCGCGCTCGGCGCGGGCGCCGGCGCGCTGGCCTGGTCGGCGCGCAAGCGCAACCGTGCGACCGCCAAGGCCGACGAAGCCGCCAAGGCCGCACCCGCCGGCACGCCCGGTGCGCCGGGCGCCGCCGCTCAGGAAGAGCCGATCTCGGCAGCGCTCAAGATCGACGACCTCAAGATCGAGCTTGGCTATGCGCTCTTGCCGCTCGTCAACGGTCCCGACGGCACCGACCGCCTCACCGAGCAGATCAAGGCCTTGCGCCGCTCGCTCGCGATCGAGATGGGCTTTGTAATGCCGTCGGTGCGCATCCTCGATAACGTCCAGCTCGAGGCCAACACCTACATCATCAAGATCAAGGAAGTCGACGCCGGTACCGGCAAGATCTGGCCGAACCAGTTCATGGTCATGGATCCCGGCGGCAGCCAGGTGCAGCTGCCCGGCATCCACACCACCGAGCCGACTTTCGGCCTGCCCGCGACCTGGGTGGACGCCAGCCTGAAGGAAGAGGCCTCGCTTAAGGGCTACACGGTGGTCGACGCGGCGACCGTGCTCTCGACCCACCTCACCGAGCTGCTCAAAGGCAACATGTCGGACCTGTTGTCCTATGGCGAGGTGCAGAAGCTGCTCAAGGAGTTGCCGAAGGAGCAGGGAGAGCTGGTCAAGGACATCGTGCCCGGGCAGGTCACGGTCTCCGGCATCCAGCGCGTGCTGCAGCTTCTGCTCGCCGAGCGCATCTCAATCCGCGACCTCTCGACCATTCTCGAAGGCATCGCGGACTCGCTGGCTTTCTCGCGCAATCCGGCGACCATGGTCGAACACGTCCGTGCCCGGCTGGCGCGGCAGATCTGCGCGCAGAACACCTCCTACAGCGGTTATCTCCCGCTGATCGCGCTGTCGGCGCGATGGGAGCAGGCCTTTGCCGAATCCATCACCGGCCAGGGCGAGGAGCGCAGCCTCGCGATGCAGCCGTCGAAACTGTCGGAGTTCATGACCGCGGTGCGCGAGGCGTTCGAGCGCGCGGCCCGCGAAGGCGAGGCGCCGGTACTGGTTACGTCTGCGGCAATTCGTCCGTTCGTGCGTTCGCTCGTCGAGCGGTTCCGTGCCCAGACCACGGTGCTGTCGCAGGCAGAAATCCACCCTAGGGCGAGGTTGAAAACGGTCGGAAGCGTCTGATTTGCCTTAAGAAGCCGTATGTTTTTCGGCCACAGGCAAATGATTTTTGAGTTCCTGGCGCCCTGTGAACCAAAAGCCGATCAGGCACTTTGCATGTACATTACCGCATTGAAATAATTGTAAAATCGCACGATCAGGCGCCGCTTTTGGTCGCGGCAGTTCACGTCCTGTCACGCTCTTGTGACCGCCCCTTGGGAACGAATCCGCCCAATACTAGGTTGTTGGGCACCGGAAGCATGAACCCGCCTGGACTGGCGGGTGACTACTTCGGGTAGATGGCGGCAGGAGGCTTCCATGAACCACTCGATCTACAGCGCGGATCGTTCGACCCACCTGAAGATCGTGGTCGTTGCGCTCGTCGCCGGCATCGCGGTGGCGGGTCTCGGTATCGCCGCGCGCACGAGTTCAGATGAAGGTCTGACCCAGACCGCCCGCGTTATGAAGGCCGGCAAGCCGGTCGCTATCACCAGCTCGAACGTTTCGCTCGTTCGCTAAGGAGATTTGAGTTTCAGGAATTCACGCGGCTCTTTACCAGCCCCCCAAAGTCGCCACGTGGATATGTAGACGACCCCAACCCCAAGTCGACTACAGAAAGCGCCCGCCCCCCACGGGCGCTTTCTCATGTCTGGGGTACCCCATTGCCAGCGCACGCGCTTTAAACTCGTCATTGCGAGGAGCTCTTGCGACGAAGCAATGCAGAATCTTTCCGCGGAGGGATTCTGGATTGCTTCGCTGCGCTCGCAATGACGGAGCAAATGGCACAGCGGTCGTCCTCCAACAAGCACCCCATCAGACTCTACCGCGCCCCATAGGTCGGCGGCGGCGCCTGCACTGTGGGCGCGGCGGCTGCGAAAAGATCATCCTTGCTGCCGGTGAGCGGCGGATAGATGCGCTTGCGGTTGATGATCTCTTTGGTTGCCTTGGCGGCCTGCCCCGTCGTCCGCACCTCCCGGTCCCACCCTTCCGTGTAGAGCGCACCCCAATTGCCAAGATCGAGCACGGTCACGTACCAGTCGATCCGCAGCGGCAGCATTGGCAAGCCCAGGATATCGGCCACCACATTGTGGCCGGCGAAGCGACCCATGGGGCGGGCGAACTGGCAGGACATGACGGTCGGATGCAGCCCGTCGACCACGCTGGAGGCGACGTCACCAGCCGCAAAGACGCCGGGCAGATCCGCAACCCGCATGAAGGGATCGACCAGGAGGCGCCCGAGGCGATCGCGCTCGCCCGCAAAACTCGCCGCGAGCGGACTCGCGCGCATGCCGGCGCACCAGATCACGGTCTGCGCGGCGATGAACTCGCCGGAGTTCAGGCGAATGCCGGCGGCCTCAATCGACACGACGCGGGCGCCAAGCCGCAGCTCCACGTCGAGCGACGACAACGCCGTTTCGATCACGGAGCGCGCGTGCACGCCGATGGTGGCGCCCACTGCGGCGTTGGGATCGACCAGGATAATGCGACGGCTGCCGGTGATACCCGCACGCGCCAGCCTGTCGGGCATCTCGGCCGCAACCTCGATACCGGTAAACCCAGCACCGACCACGACGACCGTCGAACGCCCAGGCGACGGCGCGCTTCGTCCGAGCACTGTGAGATGATCCTCGAGGCGAAGCGCCGCGGCATAGCTATCGACGTCGAAGGCGTGGTCGGAAAGGCCCGGAATTTCGGGGCGCATCACTTCGCTGCCGAGCGCGAACACGAGCCGG
Organism: Bradyrhizobium hipponense; assembly: GCF_008123965.1. Lineage (GTDB taxonomy): Bacteria > Pseudomonadota > Alphaproteobacteria > Rhizobiales > Xanthobacteraceae > Bradyrhizobium > Bradyrhizobium hipponense. The sequence goes on from NZ_VSTH01000012.1 coordinate 31,767, forward strand.
TCATAGGCCAGCGTTTCCTCGCCGCTGCTCGTGACCAGCGCGATCTCGCGCCGTGCGGAATCGATGGCCTCGACCTCGCCGATACCATGACTGACGCCGATGGGGTCGAGCAGTTGCGGAAGCGGAATGACGACCTCGCTGAGATCGACCTCGTAATTGCGCACGCGAATATTGTGAAAGGGGTTGCGATCGATGAGGTGAATGTCGATGTCGCCGGCTCTGCCGATCTCGTCGCGCTTGCGCGCGGCGCCGATGGCCGCCCACAGGCCTGCAAATCCGGCGCCGAGCACGACGATACGCGCCATGTCCGTCTACTACGCTTTCCCGAGGGATCGATATGCGATCGAGCGGTCTGCCCGCGCAGACAGATATAGCCTATCCGCTCCGATGGACCAACAGCGCCAGCACCGGCCTCCAAACGAAATCGAAGGCAGCTCAAGCTTCCCGCATCTCCGACGGCGTCGCGCCAAAGCGCTTGCGGAAGGCGCGGTTGAAATAGGACAGATCGGAGAAGCCCGATGAATGCGCGATGTCGCTGATCTTGCGTGCCTTGGCGCGGGGATCGCCGAGCAGCTTTCGCGCCAGCAGCAAGCGCTGCTCCAGCACGAATTCGGTGAAGGTGGTGCCGGCCTGCTCGAACAGGCGCTGCGCCTGCCGCGGGCTCAGGCTTGAGCGCGTCGCGATCTCGGACAGGCAGAGATCGGCGCGGCCAAGCCCGGCCATCACATCGGCCCGCATGAGCTCGAGGCGCGCTGCCGCGTGGCCCCTGCCACGCGCCAGGCTTGCATGCTCGGCGTCGGTGCCAAGCAGGAGGCCGACGAGATCGACCATGTGCTGCGCGGTCAGACGCTGGCCGACGGCGTCGAGATGCGGCGCGTGATTGGCGGCGAGCGCGTGATAGCGAAAGACGGTCTCGGCAACCGCACCGTCGCAGAGCACCTGGGACAGCTTGTCCTCGGCGCGCGGATTGATGTCGAGCAACGCGCGGCGCGGCATGCGGATGGTGGTGAAGCGATCTTCGTCGGTGTGGCCGATGGTGCCCGTGACGCTCATGTCGACCAGCATCATCTGTTCGGGCTCGAGATCGACGGCATGGCCGTTCTGCCGCACGCGGACGAGGCCCGCATGTGCCGAGATCAGCACGAGATCGTCATTGCCGTCGGCCAGGCCGCTCTGCGTACGCGAATATTGCGCGGAGGCACCTTCGGGAACGGCGAGTGCGATGTTGTCGACCACGCTGATCTGGAGGCGGCAATCGATGCTGTCGCCATGGCTCGGTCCGATATCGAGCCCGCAGGGACCACAGGCCCTCTCGCGCCAATGCTCGAATGCCGGGCCGTGCGGCAGCCCTGCGTATTGGTGAATGAAGATGCCTGGCGTCTTCGCTGCATCCATCTGACTTCTCGCCCCTCTCGGGCGCCGCAAAAATCGACGCCGACACTCGATTGCGCGGATTTGACGCTGCGAATCGCGGGGAGGTTCAAATGGAGGGCCGATTTGCTCGGGCTTGTCGAAATGCGACGACGGGATGGACCGTGGCGACAGGAACAGGCTGGGTTCGCGCCGCCAAATTGCTTGTTGAAGCCCCCAATGCCACTCCAGCGTCGTCCTGGACAAGCGTGCAGAGTGAGCGCCGATCCAGGATCCATTACCACCGGCCTGCGTTGCGACGATACGCTGTGGCCGCGTTTTGCTGCAACAACATGCCGTCGGGGTAATGGGTCCTGGCTTTCGCCAGGACGACGGCGGGGCTTTCAGCGAATCCTACTTCTTCGCCGGCGCCTGCGGCTGTGTGGGCGGCACCGTTTCGATCAGCTTACCGGAAAACACCGGCGCCGAGGTCGGCTGGCCGTTGGGCGAGCCGCCCGCCTGCTCGATGGTGACGGCATAGGTTGCGCCGTTGACGACGTCGGCATCATAGGAGCCGAGCACCGGCCGCGCAGTGAAATCGCCGGCACCGATCACGCCGAGCGAACGCGGGCGCGGCAGCTTGTCGGAAATCAGCCAGAGCTCGAAGCTCTTGCCGGGCTCCGGTGTCGCGCCGACCTTGCGCACCGTGAAATTGCGCGTCGCGCCGTCGATGGTGAGGATGAAGGCGGGGCCGCCGCCCTGGCCCTGCAACAGCGCGACATATTGCGCAGACGCAGTGAGCGGCGACGGCGGCGCCTTCACCTCGACCGTCTGGATGCGCGGCGCAGGACGCAAAGGCCCCGGCAGCGCGTCGGGCTGGAAGATCTGCAGTGATAGCGTCACCAGCAGCGCGGCCGCGAGCGCGCCGACGGCGGAGGCAATACGACGCCAGCGCTTCACGCGGCTCTCGAGACGGATCACATTGCCATTGTCAGCGATGGGCGCCGGTGGCGCGCGCGCGACCTCAAGGTCCGGCGCATGGACCTGCGGAATGAATATTGGGACGAGGTCGGGAATGGCATCCGGTTGTGGCGGCTGCGGCTCCGGCTGCGATACCTCTTCCGAAGAAGATTCCTGCGACGGGGTGTCCGCCGAGGACGATTCCGGTACAGGCTGGGGCGGCGGGGCTTCCGGCAGCGCCGGCGGCTCCGCGGCATGGGCCGTCCGCGCGATCTCGGACCTGATATTCTCCCACACGATCGGCCGCGGCTCGATCGTGCCGACCATCTGGTTGAGGACGCCGAACCGGTATTCCCAGGCTCGCACGATCGCGGCGAACTCCTCGTCCACTGCCATCATGGTCGCGACCTGCGCGCGCTCGTCGGCATCAAGTGTGCCGAGCGCATATTCCGCGGCGAGCGCGATATGGTCCTCCGTGTAGGCCATCAGGGTCCCTCACCTCTCCCCGCGGGAGAGGTGGCGTGAGAACGCCGCGCTTGCATAGTCACTCTCATCATCATCTAAAGTCCGAGGCACTCCCGGATATCCAACATGCTGCGCCGGAGCCACGTCTTCACGGTGTTGACGGGCGCGGCGAATTTCTCCGCCAATTGCTCACGGCTCCAGCCGTTGTAATAGGCGAGAAGCACGAGCCTCTGACGGTCCGGCTCGAGCCGGCCGATACATTCCAGGAGCCGCTTCAACTCCTCGGACATTTCTCGCCGCGCCAGCGGATCGGGACTCTCGGCGGCGACCTCCATCGCCTGGGGCTCTTCCTCGATCGAGACTTCCGTCTTCTTGCGCACGACGTCGATAGCCCGGTTGCGCGCGATCGACGCCATCCACGTGATCGGCGATGACAGCGCCGGATTGAACTGGCCGGCGCTGTTCCAGATCTTGACGTAGGTCTCCTGAATGACCTCCTCCGCGAGATCCTGTCGGCGTAAGATACGAAGCACGACGCCATAGAGTTTCGCGCGCGTGGCGACGTAGAGCCGCTCGAACGCGGCCTGATCGCCCTTCGCCACCGTCCCAATCAGCCCGACCAGCTCTGCTGGCGTCAGCATTCAGTCCCCCAACGCGCGGCCCCGTCGCTTCCTTCACCTCTCCCCGACGGGGAGAGGTCGATTTGCGCAGCAAATTGGGTGAGGGGGCTCGGGGCGAACGGGAGACCGTAATCCCTCACCCGACACTCCTCGCCGACCTCTCCCAAAGGGAGAAGTGGACACACCTCCGCCGCTGCCACCGCCTTCATCCCCACTACCATAGCGCGCAGCAAAGCCCGCCACCAAGGGGCGGGCGCGTCACGCTGTGGACAGCAAAGACGAAAACCCGGACCTTGCGGGTCCGGGTTTTCAAATTCTCGGCGGCTTGGTCGCTGGCTGCGCTTTAGGCGATGGCCCCCATGCGGGCACGCATCAGGCCGATGCTGTCGAGGTCGGCCTGCTCGCGGGCGCTTTCCTCGGCCCGTTCGCGGGCCTGGTCGCGCTCGTCCAGGAGCTCGACCTTCTTCAATTCCTCGAAGGCCTCGCCGAGCGCGGCCTTGGCTTCCTCGAGCTGGCCCTTCAGCTCGTCGGCCGAGCGGGTCAGGTTCTCGCGGCGCTGGATCGCGGCCTTGGCATAGGTGGGATAGGCAAAATGCGAGGGATCGTTGATCCCGGCGCGGTCCTGCTCGGTCTGGATCTCCCGTTCGAGATCGACCGACATCCGCTGGAAGTCGGCAATCATGGACTCGATCTGGGCGACCCTGCGGCGCTTCTCGTCGACCTGAAACTTCTTCAGGCGAATAAGGGTATCACGTGACTTCATCGACTCGTACTCCCCAGAAGTCCCCTGGCTGCGCGTGGGACAACACCGGTCTCCCCACAGGGCCGATTTGGGCCCAGACCGGCTTGGCTACTCTGTGGAACGGATGATGACGGGACAAAGTTAGCGTTCCGTTTCCAAATTACCGAGGATTTGCGCCAACTGCCGGTAGCCGTCGGCAAGCGAGGCGCTTTCGTCCTTGCGCTGACGCAGGAAGGCCTCCAGCGGCTCGTGCAGGCGGATCGCCTCGTCGACCTCGGGGCTGGAGCCGGCCCGGTAAGCGCCCAGCCGGATCAGCTCCTCCATATCGGCATAGGTCGCCATGACCTGGCGCGCCCGCTGGATGGTCGGCCAGAACTGCGGATCGGCCGATTTCGGCATGGTGCGGGAGACGGATTTGAGGATGTTGATGGCAGGGTAGCGGCCGCGCTCGGCGATCGAGCGCTGCATCACGATATGGCCGTCGAGAATGCCGCGGACGGCGTCCGCGATCGGCTCGTTATGATCGTCACCGTCGACCAGCACTGTGAAGATCGCGGTGATGGCGCCGACGCCGAGGCCAGGGCCAGCGCGCTCCAGAAGCTTCGGCAGCTCGGTGAAGACGGTCGGCGTGTAGCCCTTGGCGGTCGGCGGTTCGCCGGCGGACAGCCCGATCTCGCGCTGCGCCATGGCAAAACGCGTCACCGAGTCCATCAGACAGAGGACGTCCTGATCCTCGTCGCGAAAATATTCGGCGACCGCGAGCGTCAGATATGCGGCCTGCCGCCGCATCAGGGCCGGCTCGTCCGAGGTCGCGACCACAACGACGGAGCGCGCCAGGCCCTCCTCGCCGAGGTCGTCCTGCAAGAATTCCTGCACCTCGCGGCCGCGTTCGCCGATCAGCCCGATCACACTGACATCGGCATCGACGTTGCGCGCGAGCATCGAGAGCAGCACCGACTTGCCGACGCCGGAGCCCGCAAAAATGCCCATGCGCTGGCCGCGACAACAGGTCAGAAAGGTGTTCATCGCACGCACGCCGAGATCGAGCGGGGCGCCGACGCGCTTGCGCGAATGCGCCGGCGGCGGCGCGTTGCGGAACGGCATCGGCGAGGTGCCTTGCGGCAATGCCCCCTTGCCGTCGATCGGCTCGCCCAGCGCATTGACGACGCGGCCGAGCCAGGCCGCACAGGGCCGCACCTGGTTGGCGGCATTGGCGATGACCGCCTTGCAGCCGCGGCGCACGCCGTCGAGCCCGGCAAACGGCATCACCACGGCATTGTTGCCGGAGAAGCCGATCACTTCGCAGGGGATGAAACGGTTGGCGCCGGTCTCGATCACGAGCCGGGCACCGACCGACATCGCGTGAATCGGGCCGGCCACCTCGACCATCAGGCCGCGAACGCCGACCACGCGGCCATAGATGTTGACACCATCGATGTCGCCGATCTGCTCGGCCAGAGCCTTCATAAGAGTGGGGTCTTCATTAAGGCCTTCATCAATTGGAGCTTCATGGCCCAAACCTTAAGTTTCGCCATATTTCTGAACGGCGCTTAACTTCGTGTTTACCCGCATCGTTAATCATTGCGTCACTGTCTTTGTGACTGAGCGCGATTCCCCTTCAGAAAGAAGGCTGAGTCGCGAGAGTCGGTTAGGCCCGTCTCTTAAAGTGGAACTTGAACGGTATCGGGTGACGAAAGCTGCTTCACGCGCAAGACCTTAGGGCGATTCGACAAAAATTGCACCAAGGGGACTTGCGTTCCAGAATCAGAGTTTGTTAACCATCTGTCGTCAGGATCCGAATCAGTTGTTCAAAGGCGTTTTGTTGAGTGCCGCGAATGCGGCCGACCTGACGCCCAGGAGCGGCGACTATGGGGAACTGGCATGCGCGTTTTGCTGATTGAAGATGACAGCGCCGTCGCGCAGTCGATCGAGCTGATGCTGAAGTCTGAGAGCTTCAACGTCTACACGACCGATTTGGGAGAGGAAGGCGTCGATCTCGGTAAATTATACGATTACGACATTATTCTTCTCGACCTCAACCTGCCCGACATGTCCGGTTACGACGTGCTCAAGCAGCTCCGGGTCTCCAAGATCAAGACACCGATCCTGATCCTCTCCGGCCTCGCCGGCATCGAGGACAAGGTTAAGGGTCTCGGCGTCGGCGCCGACGACTACATGACGAAACCCTTCCACAAGGACGAGCTGGTTGCCCGCATCCACGCGATCGTGCGCCGCTCCAAGGGCCATGCCCAGTCGGTCATCCAGACCGGCGACCTCGTCGTCAACCTCGACACCAAGACGGTCGAAGTCGGCGGCCAGCGCGTGCATCTGACCGGCAAGGAATACCAGATGCTGGAGCTGCTCTCGCTCCGCAAGGGTACGACCCTCACCAAGGAAATGTTCCTCAATCATCTCTATGGCGGCATGGATGAGCCGGAGCTGAAGATCATCGACGTCTTCATCTGCAAGCTTCGCAAGAAGCTTGCCAACGCCTCCGAAGGCCGCAACTTCATCGAGACCGTGTGGGGCCGCGGCTACGTGCTGCGCGAGCCGCACGAGCAGGAAGAGCGCATTCCGGCCTGATCAGTTTACGTCGCGAGCCCTTCGGGGCTTGCTCCTCCCAGCCTGGACCCCGCCGCAAATGGCGGGGTTTTGTTTTTTGGGGCTCTTCGCCCTCTCCCGCTTGCGGGAGAGGGCGGGGTGAGGGTGTCTCCGCATCGGGAGAGCCTTCGTGTTGAGAAAGCCCTCACCCGGTGCTTCGCGCCGACCTTTCCCGCAGGCGGGAGAGGTCGCACCGACTGTGCCGATACGGCTTCACCCACCTCTAAGATTTGAACCGCTATCCTCCTCCCGCCGACGAATGGTCGCTGCACGATGGGGGAACGATGATCCTGCAATCACTCGCCGGCCTGCCCGCTTTCCTGGTCTATTTCTGCACCGGGCTGATCGCGATCGTGGCGTATCTGTTCGTCTATACCCGCATCACCCCGCACAACGAGTTCCAACTCATCCGCAACAACGACCCGGCGGCGGCGATTGCGCTCGGCCTCAGCCTGCTCGGCTTCGTGGCCCCGCTGGTCAGCGCGATTGCCCATTCGGCCAATGTGCTGGACTGCCTGATCTGGGCCACGATCGCGCTGATCGTCCAAATCGTCGTGTTCTTTCTCGTCAAGGTGCCGGTGCCGAACCTTTCGGCGCAGATCGCCGCTGGCGAGCTTGCACCGGCGATCTGGCTCGGGCTGTCCTCGCTCGCCGCGGGCCTCCTGAACGCCGCCTGCATGATCTACTGACATGGCAACGAAGCCTCCCAGCAAACAGTTCGGCAAGCGCGGGCCGATGCCTCCGCCGCCAACACCGCGAGAGCCTGTGAAACGCTCCGGCCAGGTTGCGCTGCTGGTGATGGGCACGATCGCGGTCGGCACCACCGCCTACACGCTGATGCCGCGGCAGAGCTGCGAGCCCCCTCCTCCCGCAACGGCGCCGGCGCAGACGAGCACCGCATGCAGCAGCCGCAGTTCTTCGGGTGGCAGCGGCGGCTCGCGATGGTCGTCACGATCGAGTTTCTTCAGCAGCGATTCCTCCGGCCATTCGTCGTCAGGGACATCGTCCGATTCGGGCTCCGGTAGCGTGAGCCGTGGCGGCTTTGGCTCGTTTGGCCACGGCTTCTCCGGCGGCGGCTGAGACATGCGACGCATCGTCTGCCGCGAACGCGACGACTGGCGGCAGACCGCCGAACAATGCGGCTTCGCGTTCCACACCATCGACGGCGAGCGCTATTGGGATGAGCGGGCCTACTACGCCTTCACGCTCGACGAGATCGAGCGCGGAATCGAGACGCCGACCGGCGAGATCGACGCGATGTGCCTGGAGCTCGCCGGCCGCGTCATCGGCGACGAGCGCCACCTGCGGCGATTGAAGATCCCGGAGGTGTTCTGGAACCTGATCGCGGCGAGCTGGGCACGTGACGACCGCAGCCTCTACGGCCGGCTCGACCTGAAGTTCGACGGCAAAGGCCCGGCGAAGCTGCTCGAATACAACGCGGATACGCCGACCTCGATCTTCGAGGCCGCAGTGTTTCAGTGGACCTGGCTGGAGCAGGCCATCGAACGGCGCCTCATTCCGGCGCGCGCCGACCAGTTCAACTCCATCCACGAGCGGTTGATCGAAGCGTGGAGGACGATCGGCGCTGGCCGCCATCTGCATCTCACCGGCACCACAGGCAATGACGAGGACGCCGGCACGCTGGCCTATCTCGAGGACACCGCGCGCCAGGCGGGGCTATCGACCACGCTGCTCGACATCGCGCAGATCGGCTGGCGCGATGAGGCCGGCGGCTTCGTCGATCTCGACGACCGCAACATCGCGCTCGCTTTCAAGCTCTATCCCTGGGAATGGATGTTCCACGACGCCTTTGGCGCAAAGCTCGACCAGGCGCGGACATGCTGGATCGAGCCGCCGTGGAAGGCGGTGCTCTCCAACAAGGGCATCCTGCCGCTGTTATGGGAGATGTTTCCGAACCATCCCAATCTGCTGCCGGCCTTCTTCGAGGACGATCCGCGCGCCGGCGAGCTTGGCAGCTCCTACGTGCGCAAGCCGCTGCTGTCGCGCGAGGGCGCCAATGTCACGTTGGTCTGCGGCGGCGTGCCGCTTGACGCGCACGCAGGCCCTTACGGCACTGAGGGCTTCGTGCACCAGGCGCTCGCGCCGCTGCCGAACTTTTCAGACTTCTATCCGGTGATCGGAAGCTGGCTGGTGAACCATGAGCCGTGCGGCATGTCGATCCGCGAGGACGAGAGCCCCATCACCGGCAACGGCTCGCGCTTCCTGCCGCACGCGATTTTGTGAGATGGACGATGCTCTTCCTTCTCCCCTTGTGGGAGAAGGTGGCAGCGAAGCGCCGGATGAGGGGTTCTATCCACGCGTTTCAATGCGAGAGGTTCAAGCGCGGAGATAACCCCTCACCCGTCTCGTCGCTACGCCATAGCCGATGCGAAGCATCGGCGTTCTAAGGACGGCGGCCGAAGGCCGCCTATGCCACCCTCTCCCACAAGGGAATAGGGAAATAAGAGATCACCGCGCCGCGGCGATCTTCAGCGGCTGCGGCATCAATCCGCCCATCGGGCGTCCGGAGCGAACGGGATTGAGCTGGTAGAGGCCACGGCGGTCCGCGACGGGACGGAAAGCATCGGTGATGCCGACGACGGATTCGGCAGCACCAAGCAGCAGCGTGCCATCGGCCTCCAAACACTTCGCCATGCGCTCGAAGATCACCGCCTTGGTGTCCTGATCGAAATAGATCAGCACGTTGCGGCAGAAGATCACGTCGAACGTGCCGAGATGAGAGAAGTCGTGCAACAGATTGAGCTGGCGGAACTGCACCATCGAGCGAATGTCGGCGTTGAGCTGCCAGATGTCGCCGGACTGCGTAAAGTATTTGACCAAGAACCCGATCGGCAGGCCGCGCTGCACCTCGAACTGGCTGTAGACGCCGGCCTTGGATTTCTCCAGCACTTCCTGCGACAGATCGGTGGCGACGATCTCGATGCGCCAACCGGCGAGAGAAGCGCCCATCTCCTTCAGGCACATCGCGATCGAGTAGGGCTCTTGTCCCGTCGAGGAAGCCGCCGACCAGATGCGAAGCGACTTGCGCGCCGCGTGCGCCTGGATCAGTCCGGGCAGGATGGTCTCGCGCAGATGATCGAACGGGATCTTGTCGCGAAAGAAGAAGGTCTCGTTGGTGGTCATCGCCTCGACCACGCTGCTCGCAAGCCGGCCGTCGCCGTTCCTGATCTTGAGGACGAGATCCGGAATGCCTGAAAGGCTCGCCTTTCGGGCCAGCGGCAAGAGCCGGCTTTCGACCAGATACTGCTTGTCGGCGGAGAGATCGAGACCGGAGCGCTCTTTCAGAAACTTGCGCAGATACTCATAGTCCATGGGCGTCACGAGCGGTCTCCCGCGAACAGGCGAGTGACCTTGGAGCCGATCTGGTTGAGCGGCAGGATCGCCGAACAGATGCCGGCATTGGCGGCGGCGCCCGGCATGCCCCAAACCACGCTGGAGGCTTCGTCCTGGGCGATGACGCTGCCTCCCGCGGCGGCGATGTCCTTGGCGCCGCGCATGCCGTCCGAGCCCATGCCCGTCAGGATCACGGAGAGGATCGCGCCATGCCAGATGTCGATGGCCGAGGTGAAGAGTGGATCGACCGCGGGCTTGCAGAAATTGACGGCGGGACCGTCGTCGAGCGAGATCGCAGCGTCCACGCCGCTGCGCACGACGCGCATGTGCCTGCCGCCCGGCGCCAGATAGATGCGGCCCGGTTTCACCGGTTCGCCGTCGACCGCCTCACTCGACGGCTTGCGACTCGAGCGTGCCAGATGCTCGGCAAGAATGGTGGTGAAGGTCGGCGGCATGTGCTGGGTGATCAGCACCGGAACGCGGTCGATCACCGGACCGAGCTCGGTCACGAGCGACATCAGCGCCTGCGGACCGCCGGTCGAAGAGCCGATCAGCAGGACTTTTGGTGCCTGGGTCGAGAACGGGCGTGTGACCAATGAGAGCGACGACGCAGCATGCGCGGCGGGTGCCGGCGCTGCAGGCCGCGCAACCGGTCCGCGCGCGGCGGGAGCTGGGCTGGCTGGCGCCACCGGCGGGCTTGCGACCGCAGCCTTCCTGCGCAGCCGCGCACCGAGATGGCGGATCTTCTGGATCAGATCGTGGTGGAAGATGTCGGCGGCGGACGCTTCGCGGGTCGATTCCGGCTTCGGAATGTAGTCGGCAGCGCCGAGCGACAGCGCCTTGAAGCTGATCTCCGCGTTGCGGCGGGTCAGCGCCGAAGCCATGATGATGACGAGATCGCGCTTCTTCGCCAGCAGTTGCGGCAGTGCCGAGATGCCGTCGAGCTCGGGCATTTCGATGTCGAGCACGGCGACGTCGGGGTTGATGCGTTCGATCTGGTTGACGGCCTCGAGCCCGGTGCGCAGCGAGGCTGCGACCTCCATGTCGTGCTCGGCGCCGACCCAGCGCGAGATCAGACCGCGAATGACGACGGAGTCGTCGACGATCATCACGCGTAGCGGCCCGGCTTCGCGCGACGGGCTCGTGGCCGAACTTCCTGCGAACGCAACACTCATTACTCACCAACTCAGACTGAAACGGTACAGTTAAAACAAGCGCCGGGGGCTCCGTTCGGCCTTCGGACGGTCGCTCAGATGAGGCCGACTTCCTGGAACTTCGCGGTCACGATGTCCTTGTCGAATGGCTTCATGATGTATTCGTTGGCACCGGCGTGCAGGGCGCGCGCGATGTGCGCGACGTCGTTCTCGGTGGTGCAGAACACGACCTTGGGCTGGTCGCCGCCCGGCATGCGCCGGAGATGGCCGAGGAACTCGTAGCCGTCCATGACCGGCATATTCCAGTCGAGCAGCACCGCGTCGGGCAGGCCGCGCTTGCAGGCCTCCAGCGCCTTCTCACCGTCCTCGGCTTCGAGAATCTGGAAATCGAGGCCCTCCAGGATCCGGCGCGCAACCTTGCGGATGACGCTGGAATCATCAACGACGAGACAAGTTCGCATGTGAACCTCTGCTTCCTCCCCGCTTTTTGCGGGGGCACTTCCAATTGCAAGTCCGGCGGCGGCGATGCCGCCGTATCAGGCCGCCATCATCTCGGGCGCAAGCTCGAGGACGCGATCGAC
>NZ_VSTH01000120.1 GCF_008123965.1 Bradyrhizobium hipponense
CCTCTCCCGCTTGCGGGGGAGGGTTGGGGTGGGGGTGTCTCCGCGTAGGGATTGTTGAGATTGAGGAGGATATCCCGCCCTGGCGAGAGCCCTCACCCGCCGCGCTCTGCGAGCGCGTCGGCCTCTCCCGCAAGCGGGAGAGGCGAAGCAAGCCCACGGACAATCCTCGTGAAATCCATATGCGATCGCTCTGCCCGCAAGCTGGAGAGGGAGCGCACTGTGTTCGCGGCAATAGGCAAATCCGGTAGGGCAAAGGGCGGCGAGATGCGCGGGCTTCGCCTCAAGGCCGGCCCGCTTCATCTCGCCGCGATCGTGCTCGCGCATTTCGCCTGCATGAGCGTGATCGTGTGGTTCTCGCTCTAAGGCGCGATGAGATTGGGGTGAATCGTCATCGCGTTTTGGTCGTTATTCACGCATGACCTGTTCGGAGAACTGCTGCACACTTTTCCGGAGCATGCTGGAGCCGCGCGTTCACCAATAGGCGCGATAGTACGGGCTGGGATACGGCCGATAGTATCCATAATAGGGGCGATAGGGCCGGTAGTACCGGCGGTAGCCGTAGCCCGGATATGCATAGGCCGGCCCGTATCCATAATAGGCCGGCGCATAGCCGTAACCATAGCCGTAGGGGCCACCGTAATACGGTCCGCCGTAATAGCCATAAGGCGCGCCGGCGATGGCGCTGCCGATGATCGCGCCGGCCGCAAGGCCGCCCAGGCCCAGGCCCCAGCCCCAACCTCCACCGCGCCAACGCACCTGCGTGACGTCATCGCCGGCCGCGGCTTTCATGGTCGCGACATTGGTGGGCATCGGGGCCGCCGCTGCCCGCTCGATTTGGCCGGCCATGATCGCGCCGGCCAGCGAACAGGCAATTGCCGCTTTCCAGATCGTCATCGTCTTGCTCCCTGTCTGACGTTTCATTCGAAAAAAGATTGCAGAGCCCAGGATCAGGCATCCCAGCGCCAAGTAAAGCCTCGAATCTGCGTGCAGCGCACAAGGCACCCGTCCACGGATCGATCGTTGGGTTGCCGGTTGGGCGGGCATGCAGAGGGGATCGACGCGTCTCTTCGCCGAAATGACACCGGCATGAAGCGCGGGGGACACCCGCAAAGCATTAAGCTTCCCGCGTGCGCAACCAACAACCATCTTCCCGATTTACTATTCGTAGCATTACTATCGGTTCCAATGCCGCGCGCCGAACGGGTTTCTCGCGACAAATGGCCTCGGTCCGAGACGTGAGTGGGAGGATGACATGAATGCCGCGAGACCTGAGCCCCTTGCCCGCCAAGCGTTGGCATTTGTCCTGGCCGGCGGGCGTGGCAGCCGGCTCCTGGAGCTGACTGACCGGCGCGCCAAGCCCGCGGTCTATTTCGGCGGCAAATCCCGCATCATCGATTTCGCACTGTCGAACGCGGTGAACTCGGGCATCCGCCGCATCGCAGTCGCGACCCAGTACAAGGCGCACAGCCTGATCCGGCATCTGCAGATGGGCTGGAACTTCTTCCGGCCCGAGCGCAACGAGAGCTTTGACATTCTCCCGGCCAGCCAGCGCGTGTCGGAGAACATGTGGTATGTCGGCACGGCCGACGCGGTCTACCAGAATATCGACATCATCGAATCGCATGCCTGCCGCTTCATCGTGGTGCTCGCCGGCGACCACATCTACAAGATGGACTACGAGCTGATGCTGCGTCAGCACGTCGACAGCGGCGCCGACGTCACGGTCGGCTGCCTCGAAATGCCGCGCGCGGAATCCTCGGGCTTCGGCATCATCCATGTCGACGAGAACGGCTGGATCCAGTCATTCCTCGAGAAGCCCGCCGATCCGCCGCCGATGCCGGGCAAGCCGGACGTCTCGCTCGCCAGCATGGGCATCTACGTGTTTGACGCGAAATTCCTGTTCGAGGAACTCAAACGCGACGCCAGCGATCCGAACTCGAACCATGATTTCGGCAAGGACATCATCCCCTACATCGTGAAGAACGGCCGCGCCATCGCGCACCAATTCTCCAGCTCCTGCGTGCGATCCGGTAACGACAACGGCTCCTACTGGCGCGACGTCGGCACGGTCGATGCCTATTGGGCGGCCAATATCGACCTCACCGACGTGGTGCCGGAGCTGGATTTGTTCGACCGCGCCTGGCCGATCTGGTCCTACTCCGAGATCACCCCGCCCGCCAAGTTCGTCCACGACGAGGAAAGCCGGCGCGGCCAGGCCGTGAGCTCGCTGGTCTCGGGCGGCTGCATCATCTCCGGCGCTTCGCTGCGCCGCTCGCTGCTGTTCACCGGTGTGCGCGTCAACTCCTACGCCACTGTCGAGAACGCAGTGATCATGCCGTACGTGAATGTCGGCCGCGGCGCGCGCCTCAAGAACGTCGTGATCGACCGCGGCGTGGAGATCCCGGAGGGGCTCGTTATCGGCGAGGATCCCGAGCTCGACGCCAAGCGCTTCCGCACCACTGAGCAGGGCATCTCGCTGATCACCCAGCCGATGATCGACAGGCTCAATACATGACGCCTGTTCGCGTCCTCGCGGTCGCTTCCGAAGTCTACCCCGTCGTCAAGACCGGCGGCCTCGCAGATGTCGCCGGCGCGCTGCCGATCGCGCTGAAGGCCCACGGCGTCGAGATGCGCACGCTGATGCCGGGCTATCCCGACGTGATGCGGCAGCTCTCGGACGCCGATGAAATCCGGCGCTGGCCGGATTATTTTGGCGGACCGGGCCGCCTGCTCGCAGGCTCGCATGACGGGCTCGATCTGTTCGTGCTCGACGTGCCGCATCTCTATGCACGACCGGGCAATCCTTACGTCACCCAGGAAGGCATCGACTGGCCGGACAATGGCGTGCGCTTCGCCGCGTTGTCACGCGTGGCGGCCGACATTGGCCACGGCCTCATCCCCGCATTCGTGCCCGACATCGTGCATGCCCATGACTGGCAGGCAGGGCTCGCACCGGCCTATCTGCACTATGACAATCGGCCGCGGCCGGGCACCGTGATGACCATTCACAACATCGCCTATCAAGGCAAGTTCGCGCGCGAGTTGATCGGCGCAATCGGCTTGCCTTGGGATGCCTTCAACGTCAACGGCCTCGAATATTTCGGCGGGATCAGCTTCTTGAAGGCGGGCCTGCAATTCGCCGACCGCATCACCACGGTATCGCCGACTTACGCGCAGGAGATCCAGACCGATGAAGGCGGGATGGGCTTCGGCGGCCTCTTGCGCGCACGCGCGAGCGTGCTGAGCGGCATCCTCAACGGCATCGACGTTTCAGTCTGGAATCCGCAGACCGATCCGCACATCGCCTATCGCTTCGACGCGGGGGACATTACGTTTCGAGCCGCGAACAAGGCGGTGCTTCAGCAACAGTTCAATCTCGATTCCTCGGACGAAGCCCCCCTGCTCGGCGTCATCAGCCGGCTGTCCTGGCAGAAGGGGCTCGATCTCTTGCTCGATGCCATTCCGACCATCCTCGGGGAAGGCATGCAGCTCGCACTGCTCGGCAGCGGTGATCGTGATCTCCAGGATCGCTATCAGGCCGCGGCGCGCGCGAATCCGGGACGGATCGGGGTCGTGATCGGCTATGACGAGATTCTGGCGCACCTGCTCCAGGCCGGCTCGGATGCGCTGCTGGTGCCGTCGCGGTTCGAGCCGTGCGGACTGACCCAGCTCTGCGCGCTGCGCTATGGCGCCGTGCCGATCGTAGCCCGCGTCGGAGGCCTCGAGGATACCATCGTCGATATCGGCGAGGCCGACAGATCGGGCCGCGATGCTACCGGCTTCAAGTTCGGCCCGGTAACGGCGGACGCTTTCGCGCGCACGCTGCGCAAGGCCAACCTCATCTTCCACGACAAGGTGACCTGGCGCCGGCTGCAGTTGAGTGGGCTGTCGACCGACGTGTCGTGGCGCAACCGGGCGGGCGACTATGCTGCACTCTATCGCGGCCTCATGGCGGCCCGTTACACGGCATGACCATCGCCGAATCCAGTGCTATAGAGCCGGCATGGACCCCTTCGCAATCAAGCTGCTCGGCTTTGCCGCCGCAACCTGCACCACTGCGGCCTACGCGCCGCAATTCATCAAGGTCTGGAAGACCCGCTCGACCGAGGACATTTCGCTCGGCATGTTCCTGGTCATGGTGGTGGGCCTGGCGCTCTGGCTGGTCTACGGCCTGCTCTCCGGGGACGCTCCGTTGGTCGCTGCCAATGCGATCACCATGGTGCTCGCCGGCGGCATCCTGTTCATGAAGCTGAAATACCGGTGAGCTCGAAGCTCGGTGGGGCGGATCAAGCTACGCCAAACCGCTCTCCGAATTTCGCCATGGTTGCTTTTTTGCCGGTGTTTTGCCCGTCGTGTCAAACGTCCTAGGTGCGCGGCTCGATCATCCTGCCCGGCAAATGCATTGTGCTAAGCCATTCTATTTGCTGGGCCGTTCTACTGTGCATGGGGTTGTTTTCGCCTTTTGCATTGTCCGGTCGCGTAGAGGCAGGGAAGATCATCCACCAAACACATACGATGCCATCGCAACGTTCGCGACCTCGTCGACGAAGACGCGATGGCCGATGTCGCTGCCGGCGGCGCCGGTGGCCACCATCAGCGGCAGCAGATGGTCCTCGCGCGGATGGGCAAGGCGCGCGCTCGGCGCGTTCTGCCAGTCGACCAGCATCGCGTTACGGCGCGCCGCATCCTTATGGCTGATGGCTTCGTTCAGATAGGCTTCGAAATCGTAGGACACGGGCTTGGACTCCGCCCGCCCGAAGCCGCGCATGTTGTGATAGGTGAGCCCGCTGCCGATGATCAGAATGCCTTCATCGCGAAGCGAGGCGATCGCCTGCCCGGCCTTGATGTGTTCGCCCGGATCGTAGCTCGACTTCAGCGACAGCAGCACGATCGGCATGTCGGCATTCGGGTACATCAGGCCGAGCGGCACGAAGGTGCCGTGATCAAAGCCCTGATTGGCATCCTCCCGGCAATCGAGGCCGGCGCGCGTGAGCAGCGCCTTCACTTCCGCGGCAAGCTCGGGCTTGCCCGGCGCCGGATATTTGATGTGATAGGTGTGCTCGGGGAAACCGTAATAGTCGTACACCATCGGCGGATGTGCTGACGTCGATACCGTGAACGCCTCGGCCTCCCAATGGCCGGTGATGACGAGTACGGCCTTCGGCTTCGCCGGCAGGAGCTGCGGCAGCCGGCCGAACGCCTCCGCGGTCTTGGCATATTGCACCCGCCTGTCCTCCATGAACGGCCACGGGCCGCCGCCATGCGAGAGGAAGAAGGTCGGCAATCGCGTCATGGGACTCGTCTCGTTGGCAATTTGCACGTAGCTGCCGCGCGGTCGGCGGCGAGCATAGGCAAACCAGCATGGTTAGCAAGCCGTTAACGATTTGGCTTCCACAATTGGGGCGTGGCCGAAGCAGTCGGCCAGAAGACGAGCGAGACGTGAGATGAAGAAGTTTGCGCTGGGGGACGTGGTCAACAGTGATAAGGGCCGCCGCGGCGTCGTCCGCGCCGCCTTCAGATCAAGGGACGGCCAGCAGTTCTATGCCGTCGAAAAGGACGGCGCGATGGACTATCTGGAGGAAGACCGGCTGACGCCCGCGCCCCGCGTCGAGCTCGCGGCGTAAATCCAACTCATTTCTTGCTCTCACCCGCGAGCCGGTCGAGTCGCTTCGACCAGGGGTCGTCGCCGCTCACGATGCGATCGTTGGCGATCAGCAGCAGGCGATCGCGATCCGCAACCGCATCCCAGTGCGGCAGGTCGGCACCGTTGGGGTCGCCCGTCCTGGCGAAGTTGATCCAGTAGGCGCGGATGCGGCTTGCGACCTCGCGATCCCGCCGCGAAAAGATGCCGGCGCCCGGCACGCCCTCGACGCCGAAGATGAACTGCAATTCCCGGCCGTGCCCTTCGTCCGAACTTCCGCGCCGCGCTTCGGGCACATAGGCGAAACGATAGCGGAAGGTCGGCGCGCCGGTTGCGGCGTGAAGCCGGGCCAGCAGTCTCACCGGCTCGGAGAAGACCTTGTCGGTGTAGGACCTTGCCGCAAGGTCCGACGGCCGCGCGACGTCGGGATAGAGCTCGCGCAGCGCGTCGATGCTCTCGCCCGAAGACGCAAGCTCTTGCTTGATCTCGAGCTCACCGTCAAAGCGCGTCTCGTCGTCATTCGAGCCGATGATCAGGGGAATGCGGCTCTGGTGTCCCGCCGCAAACCCCGCGTCAATGTTCTCCGTCACCAGACTTCCATCCACCGCGGGTGTGAAGCTGCGCGACGATTTTTCGAGCAGACGTTTTTCGGCGGCAAGCAGCCTCGCAGGCTCAGCTGTACGCAAATCCGTCTCCTGTCCGAGCGCCGTCGCGAATTGCCGCCCGACCATCTCTGCCTCTTGCGCGGAGCGCAGACGCGCCCGGCCAGGCACGGATTGCAGAATGGCTTTCTGAAACAGATCGCGCGATTGCATGGACAGCATCAGCAGCGCGATCGATGTGGCGCCTGAACCATTGCCGAACAGGGTGACATTGTTCGGATCGCCGCCGAAGGCCGCGATGTTGTCATGGATCCAATGCAGCGCTGCGATCTGGTCCATCAAGCCGTAATTGCCGGACCCGACGTCCGACAAAGCAGGATGGGCAAGCCAGCCGAGCGCGCCCAGGCGATAATTCAGGGTGACCACGATGAGGCCGGCCTGTGCAAGCTTTGCGCCGTCGAACAGCAGATCGTTGGCGGTGCCTCTGACGAAGCCGCCACCATGGATGAACACCATGACCGGCAGCGGCCCATCGACACCGAAGGGACGAAACACGTTCAGCGTGAGACAATCCTCACTCGCGCCCGGCATCAACGGCTGAAGACAGGGCGCACCATAATCGTACGCGGTACGCATCTCCGAATTTTCGGGCGTTGCCTGCGGTGAACGCCAGCGCAGCGGTCCGATCGGGGGCGCGGCGTAGGCAAGCCCCTTGAAGGACGCGACCTCGCCCTCGACGGCGCCGAGCAGCTGTCCCTCCCGCGTGAGGGCAAATGGAAACTGGCCGACCGGCTGAGCCAAGGCCGGGCCAGCGCAGCAGAGGAATGCGGAAGCCGCAACGAGCGCAAGCAAGGGCCGCATCTCGGGGATCTCAATGCCCGGAAAAGGTTCCTTGGGAGGTTACGTCCGCGGCCGGTGGCGAGGCAAGCCTTGCCGGCCGTGCTCAACCGGACTTGCCGGTCAGCTCCGCCAGCGCGTGACGCGCGACGATGCCGAGCTCACCGAGTGTGGAATGGCCGGATTGCGCCGCTTCGATCAGGCGTTGGGCGATGAACCTGCGGCTGGCGTGATCGCCGCCATGCGGCAACTGGCGGCAGGTCTCCTCCAGCACGACGTCCATGTTCGCTTTGGTTCGCTCACTCAACTCTGTCATGACGCCCGGTCAGCACGCGTGGCTAGTAACCGCAAGCATACACAGAAGGATGTGGTCTGATTAGCCCGGACAATCCCGGCGATTGTGCATCGCGGTGCGTGTATCGCCGCAACCTTCGCGCGGCCACGATCACGCCGCGAACGACTACCGAAGATTGCACTTGTTCTGATGACAAGCCGAGCCTGCAGCGTTAGCCTGCCGGCAAAACAAAAGACACGGGAGAAATGCCATGCCTGACGCAATGGTTGCCGCACGTGAGTCCAAGGCCGCGAGTGGATCAGCTCAACAGGTTGACGTTGCAGTCGTCGGCGCCGGATTTGCTGGCCTTTACCTTCCGCATCGCCTGCGCAAAGCCGGCTTGACGGTGGTCGCTCTCGAAGAGGCCGGCGACGTCGGCGGCACCTGGTACTGGAACCGCTATCCCGGCGCGCGCTGCGACATCCAGACCATCGACTACAGCTACACCTTCGATCCGGAGCTCGAGACGGCCTGGACCTGGTCGGAAAAATACGCGACCCAGCCCGAGATCCTGCGCTACCTCGGCTTCGTCGCCGACCGTTATGATCTGCGCCGCGACATCCGCTTCAAGACCAAGGTCACGGAAGCAACGTGGGATGAAGCGAACGGGCGCTGGCATCTTGCCACCGACAACGGCGCACCGGTCTCCTGCCGCTATTACATCATGGCAACGGGTTGCCTTTCCGCGCCAAAGCCGCCGGAGATCGACGGCGTCAAGGATTTTACCGGCGCGGTCTATTTCACCGGGCGCTGGCCGCATGACGGCGTCAATCTCGCCGGCAAGCGCGTCGCGGTGATCGGCACGGGCTCGTCCGGCATCCAGTCGATCCCGCTGATTGCCCAACAGGCAGAGCATCTGACCGTATTCCAGCGCACACCGAATTTCGCGCTGCCCGCGCATAATGGTCCCGCGCCGTCCGATCGCATGAGCCTATTGCAAGGCGACCGTGCGGCCTATCGCGAGCAGGCGCGCCGGTCGATGGCGGGCGTACCCTATCCGCAGCAGATGGCCGTGAGCTGGCAACTGAGCGACGCCGAACGGCGCGCGCGGTTCGAGGAGGCGTGGGGCAAGGGCGATCTGGTCTATATCCTGACCCAGCTCTGGGCCGATCAGGGCGTCGACGTCGATGGCAACGCACTGATCTGCGAGCTGATCCGCGAGAAGATCGGGACGATCGTGAAGGATCCGGAAACGGCCGCGGCGCTGATGCCGCACGACCATCCGTTCGGCGCCAAGCGGCCCTGCCTCGACACCAATTACTACGCCACCTACAACCGGCCCAACGTCACGCTGGTGAATCTGCGGCAGGAGCCGGTCAAGGCGATCACCCCAAGCGGCATCACCACCGGCAAGCGCAGCTTCGACGTCGACGTCATCGTGTTCGCCACGGGTTTCGATGCCATGACCGGTGCGATCCGGGCCGTGCATCCGATCACCGGACGCGACGGAAAATCGCTGTCCGGCGTCTGGGCGCAGGGGCCGCAGACCTATCTTGGGCTCACCGTCGCGGGCTTTCCGAACTTCTTCATGATCACCGGTCCCGGCAGCCCGTCGGTGCTGTCGAACATGGCGGTATCGATCGAGCAGCATGTCGACTGGGTCGTCGACCGGCTTGCCGCACTGCGTGACGCCGGCTTCACCACGATCGAGGCCACCGAGACGGCGCAGGCCGGCTGGGGCCGGCACATGGCCGACTGCGCGACGCTGACGCTGCACCGGCTCGCCAACACCTGGTACACGGGCGCCAACGTGCCCGGCAAGGTGCGCGCGCTGATGCCCTATACCGGCGGCGTCGGCCCCTATCGCAGCATCTGCGACGAGGTCGTGAGCCGTGGCATGCTAGGCTTCAAGCTCACCGGCCCCGATGTCGCCGCGCAGTGCAATGATGGCGAGGTGGTGCGCCTGCAACCGGATGTGCGGCTGGTGCTGAACCTGCTTGCGCAATTGAACCTACCGCCGATCGAGTCAATGGGTGCGCTGGGCGCGCGCGCCTTCGTCAACGAGTTCAACAACAGCCGGCCTGCAGGACGGCCGGTCGGCGCCATCGTCGACGGCACTTTGCCCGGCACCGATGGACCCCTGCACTATCGCCTGTACCGGCCGGCGACGCCGGGACCGCATCCGGTCGTGATCTATTTCCATGGCGGCGGCTGGGTGCTCGGCGACGAACAGTCCGACGATCCGTTCTGTCGCGACATGGCGCGGCGCACCGATATGATCTTCGTCAGCGTCGGCTATCGCCATGCGCCCGAATATCGTTTCCCGGCGGCGGCCGAGGACGGCTACACGGCAACGCGCTGGATCGCCGAGCATGCCGTCGAGTTTGGCGGCAAGCCCGGCCCGGTGCTGGTTGCGGGCTGGAGCGCCGGCGGCAACATCGCCGCCGTCACCTGCCAGCTCGCCCGCGACCGCGGCGGGCCGGAGATCGCCGGCCAGCTCCTGGTCTGCCCGGTCACCGACTGCACGTTCGACCGTCCCTCCTACAACGAGAATGAGATCGGGTATTTCCTGACGCGCTCGCTGATGTACTGGTTCTGGGACCTCTACTGCTCACCGGCCGACCGCACCGACCCACGTGTCTCGCCGCTCCGCGGCAAGGTCGCGGGCCTGCCGCCGGCCTTCGTCGTCACGTGCGAGTTCGATCCGTTGCGCGACGAGGGCATTGCCTATGCCGAAGCAATGGCGGCCGCGGGTGTCCCAGTCGAGCAGCTCAAGGCGCGCGGCCATTTCCATTCGTCCTTCACGATGGTGGACGTGGTGATCACCGGCGTCCAGGGCCGGGGGCAGATGGCTGAGGCAATGCGGCGCTTTGCCGGGCTTCCGCCTGGGGTGCGGCGCGGCGACGAGAACGACCACGGTCGGGCCAGCACGGGGCACAGGATAGCGGCCGCCGCGAGCTGACAACGACGGGCCGGCCGGGGAACCATGTTCCGGCTGCAGCGTTATCGAACCGTGGCGTTGAGATGCAGCGATTGGTGTGAGCCCTGGCACGTAAATTTTGCGTGCTGGGGTTCTTTTGCGTGAGGCGGGACGATGGGAGTAGTTGCAGATTCCAAGGTCGACTTCGGCGCGCGCGCCGCGCTGCATAAATGGCCGTCGCTGGCAAACCAGCGTAGGCCGGACCGGGAGCCTTACCAGGTGAGCGAAGGGACGCTCGACGAATGCATCTCGGCATTCATGGGCAAGCCGGAGGCGACAAGGCATCTATATGAGATTCACACGGCGCCGCAGCCACCGTTGGTGACGGATATCCTGTCGCCCGAGCACATCATCGAATTATCGCGCCTGAGAGAATTTCTCTGATTACACCGCGGACGCCATATCTGCACGCACGCGCACGACCAGCTTCACAGCAAGGCAGGAACCATCTCGCGGAGTTTTTCGTTATTGGAGATCGGAAGCCAAGGCGTGAGTGCCTGAGATGATCGAAACCAGCGCGCCCGATCCGACGGTGCCCTATGGCGCGGACCAGACCCTGTTCGTCGTGATCGATCGTCGCGATCAGGCGACTGAGATCCCCATCGAGCGAAGCGACATCGAAGTGACCATCCGCGATCTCGTCGCCGGCTGCTTCAACGATCCCATTAAGGTAGTCTCCTTCAACACGCTCGAACATTGGATGAAGGATATCTCGACCGAGGTCGCCGGTGAGATTCGGGCTCGCTGCGATATCGACGGCATAGAGCTGCCCGACTATCTCAGCGATTTCGTCGAGAGCCATACCTGATCGCGCATCGTCCTCGTCGATACGAAGGCGGGGGTGCATGGTTTGCGGGAGTTAAGCGTGCCGACGCCTGCCGGCAATGACCTCGATCTCGCGGCGGCGCTCGCCTGCGAAGATCAGTAGCTTTTCGACCGTCAGCGTATCCGTGATCCGTTTGGCGAGCCGCTCGGCGCGCCCGGCCTGATCTTCGAGATACTGGATCGTATTCAAACCCCGCCTCCCCAAAAGCACCCCAACTGGAGCCCCGATTTTGTTCGGGCAACCATAATGCGTCAGAGCGGCTAACAGCCGGTTAAGCGCGGCGCGTCGACGTCGATCGACCGTGCTCATTGCACGACGTCGAGCCGGACATTGACGATGCCCCTGTCGACCATGCCGAGCGCCTCGGCAGCCGAAGGCGAGACATCGACGACGCGTCCGCGGACATAGGGTCCGCGATCGTTGACCTTGACGGTCACGGAGCGGCCAGAGGAAACATCGGTCACGCGCAAGCGCGTGCCGAACGGCAAGGTCGGATGCGCCGCGGTCAATTCGTGCTTGTCGAACTTCTCGCCACTCGCGGTCTCCGTATCGGAATAGAAGCTGGCAACGCCGTGCCCGGCCGTCTGCGCCGCGCTTGCACCGCCATCAGGCACACGCACCCGGCTAATGGGCCGCGGATGCAGCGCCGCCACCTCGTGCAACCTGTGCGGACGCTCGACCGCGGCCTGCCGGCCGGCGCCGGCAAGATCGGCTTTCTGGCGGCCTACCGGCGATTGCGCGCAAGCGGCCAGCGAGGCGGCGCCGACGATTGCGAGCAGCAGCCCGGCCGGCTGGCGGCACGAGGCTGCGAGGAAAATCCGGACACTTTCGGCACGTGCAAAGCGAGACATGATGCGCCCCTCCGAACGGCCTCAAGTTCGGTGGGCAATGAGGGCAGAACCTTGTCGGAACAAAAGCAGGCCTGCGGCCATGGTCGTTTCGCAGCGGCTGTGACGATTCCACCACAGTGTTCTGAATCGGGACAGTCGCGTAAAAACTAGTACCTCTGCACGGAGGTTTTGACGGGTTGTCCGATCGGACTGCCTTGCATCTGTCAGCCGAAATGAGGCGCGGGAGCGTACAACCGGGTTTGGCCCGAGTCCGCCGACTTGCGCGGTGAAGCAAGTCGGCAGCTATCTGGAGTACAGCGGCCGCGGCGCCAACGCATTCGGGAAGGCAGCCCGTGACCCATATGTATGGTCCGGCCGCGCG
>NZ_VSTH01000121.1 GCF_008123965.1 Bradyrhizobium hipponense
CCCACAAGGGGAGAGGGTGCACCGCTTCTGCGGCCGCTCCCCGACCTGCGCGCCTCACGTCCCCCGCAACAGCTCGCTCGCCACGATCCAGTCATTGCCATCGAACTGAAGCATATAGCCGTCCTTGATCGGGCGGAAATCCTGCGGCGTGGTGTTGAGGGTGATGCCGGGCATCAGCAGCGACAGCGGCACGCTCTTCAGGCTCGCCGCCTGCGCCATGATGTTCTCGCGCGTCAGATTGTCCTTGCACTGCTTCAGCACGACGACCAGCGCCTCGGCGACGGTGTAGCCGTAGAGGCCAGCGACGTTGTTGACGTCGGCATTGGGCAGGCGCCGCTTCATGAAATCCATATAGGCCGACATCGCCGGATCGTCCTTCGGCTCGGCCGTGAACGGCTTGAGCGAGCCGAGCGAGAGCACGCCCTTGCCGGCATCGACCCCCGCCGGCACCATCACGGTGGCCTTGTTGGCGCAGCCTGAGGCGAGGAATCGCTGTGGCTGCCAGCCGACCTCGTGGGCTTTCCGGATCGCCTGCGCGCAGGCGCGCGGCGTCACCGAATAAATCATGAAGACATCGGCCTTGGTGCTCGCGAGCGTCAGCACCTGGGAATCGACGGTGGGATCGGCAACCTCGAAGCTCGAGGCCATCGCGATCGCCTTGTCGGCATCAGCGCCGAGCGCCTCCTTGACGCCGCGAAGATATTCCTTGCCGGCGTCGTCGTTCTGGTAGAGCACCGCAAAGCGCGCATTCGGGTTCTTGGCGCGGGCATAGGCGACGTCGATCGTGGCCTCACTGGTGTAGTTCGGCGCCCAGGGCAGCGCCATCGACCAGGGCATGTTGGCCGGATCGTTCCACTTCGAGGCCGAGCTGATCAAGAACAACTGCGGCACCTTGCTGCTGTTGAGGTACTTTGCGATCGCCGAGCTCGGCGCCGTGCCCATGGTCGCGAAGATGAACGCGACGCCATCGCTCTCGACCAGCCGCCGTGCCGCCTCCATGGTCTTGGGCGGCGAGAACGCATCGTCCAGCGAGATCAAGTTGAGCTTGCGCCCGTTGACGCCGCCCTTCTCATTGACCTCGTCGAGATAGCCCGCGATCACCTTGCCGGTGATGCTGAGCGGCGACGCCGGCCCGCTATAGGGCATGGTATTGCCGATCTTGATCTCGGTGTCGCTGACGCCGGGACCGTAGGATTTTTGCGCGGAGACGGGTGTGGACAGACCGGCGGCAGCCAGCGCTGCGGCCAGGACCAGAGCGGCTTTCATGGTTTCTCCCCGATGACAATCGTCCGCGCGAGGCAAACGCACGGCGTGCTGCTTTTGGTCAGCGCGTCAGATCAGCGGAGTTCGGCAAGACGGTCTTGCGTCGAGTTGCTGGTTACGACTGCTCCATCGCGAGCTCAGCCTCGAGATTGTCGAGATCGCGGTAAATTGAAGCGACCGCCAGCACGCGGCCGCCCTTGCGGTATTTCAGCAGGCAGTCCTTGCCGGCGATGCTGCCGGCGATCGCGATGTCGTCAAAGCTCTCGGCGTGGCCGACATAGTTGATCGGCACATCGTAGTGCTGGCTCCAGAAGAACGGCACCGCATCGAAGCGCTCGCGGGCGCCGAGCATGTTGCGCGCCGCGGTCTGGCCCTGGCGTTCCGCCACCACCCAGTGCTCGACGCGGATGTTTTGCTTCGAATGCGGATCGGGCCAGCGCGCGATATCGCCGGCGGCGTAGATGCTTGACACGCTGGTTTCGAGATATTCGTTGACGCTGACGCCGCTATCGATCGCAAGTCCGCCTTGCTCGGCCAGCGCAAGGCGCGGCTTGACGCCGATGCCGACCACGACGAGGTCCGCCTCGACGACACCGCCGCTATTCAACGTCGCGCGCGTGCCGTCGATCCTCTCCACCGTGTCCTCGAGGTGGAAATTGACGCCGTTCTCTTCATGCAGCGCACGAACAAAGTCGCCCATCTCGGGCCCCAGCACGCGCTGCATGGGTCGCTCCTCGGGCGCGACCACGTGGACTTCGAGCTTTCGCGCCCGCAACGAGGCTGCGACCTCGAGGCCGATGAAGCTGGCGCCGATCACGAGCGCCCGTCTCGCCCCACCTGCCGCCTTGATGATGGCGCGGCTGTCGGCGACCGAGCGCAAGGTATGGACATGCGGCTGTTCGGCGCCGGGAATCTGCAATCTAACCGGCTCGGCGCCGGTCGCCAGCAACAGCCGGTCGAATGGCAATGTGTCGCCATTGCCCAGCATCACGCGGCCTGTCTTCGGATCGATCGCGGAAACGTTGGTGTTGAGCCTGAGGTCGATGCCTGCATCCCGAAAATAATCCTCGCTTCGCAACGGCAGCCAGTCCTCCGGCGCGTTGCCGGCAAGATAGTCCTTGGACAGGTTCGGCCGGTCGGCCGGCATCGCGCCGTCGTCGCTCAGCATGGTGATGGCGCCGGCAAAGCCTTCGCGCCGGAGCATCTCGGCCGCCGCGAATCCGGCCGCGCCGCCGCCGACGATGACGAATTTCTCCGGCATCGGCGCCGCACGATGAGGCGCCGGGGGCGCCGGCATCTCGCGCTTGCTCTGAACCAGGATCCGATCCCGGTCGCGCGTCACCTCCCACACTGCCAGCGCGTTCAGCGCCGGCGGACGCGTGGGCTCGCCGGTGCGCAAGGAGAAGCAGGCGTGATGCCAGGGGCAGCGGATGGTGTCGTCGACCACCAACCCTTCGGCAAGCGGTCCGTGGTAGTGGCTGCAAGAGGGCTCGATCGCAAAGATCTCACTGCCCGCCTGCACCAGCAAGACATCCTCCGCACCGACATGGCCGAGCAGCTTGCCGTGCTTGAATTCGGTCAGCGAGACGCCCTTGGTCAGGTCAGGTCCGCTCGGCTTGCTCTCCTCGTTCATGGTCGTCTCCTTCGCAGCTCAGCACAGGATTCGGACGGCGCTGTCAGCGAAAAGTTCCCGGCGGCGGCAAAATCAGCTCATCCGGCCGCTTTGCGCACATCGCCCGCCGCGCTGTAATCGCGATAGGCGATCTCGAGGAACTCAGTGGTGACCGTTTCTTGTTGCATGATTTGCTCACGGAGCTTTGCGAGGCCGTAGCTTTGTAGCCCGGATGGAGCGCACAGCGTAATCCGGGATTCGCGGATGCAGGCGTCCCCGCATTGCGCTTCCGCCTTCGCTCTTCGAGCTACGGCGGACAAGTCGCTCCATGCGGGCTACGGGGCTATTTCTGCGGCCCTGACAGCGATATCTCTCGCTCGGCGCGAAACACGTTGCTGTAGAGGTTGGCAATCCATTGCCGGCCGATCTCGGTCTTGTTGAGATAGCCGATCTCGGTCTGGATGTGCGGCGCGACGCTGTTCCAATAGAATTGTGGATAGCGATTGACGATGTCGGCGGGCGAGTCGTAGCCGAGCTGGCGGTTCATGCCCACCTCCTCGAACTCGTAGTAAAGCGCGTTGGCCTTGCGCAGATAATTGGGATCGCCGAGTTGTCCGATGAAGTCGGCAGCGCGCAGGATCGAGGCATCGTCATCATAGTCCTGGCCTTCCCGGGCCGGAAACCGCGTACCCTCAATGGCGCGGGCAATGCGTTCCGGATCCAGTCCGGGGATATGTCGCAGCCGCCGCGTCACATAGAGCTTCGAGCGGTCGACGTGATACATCATCAAGCTCGCGTCCGACGCACCGCGCGGCAATGATACCTTGGTATCGGCTGCATCGATCACGAAGCCGTCTTCGTCATCCTCTTTGAACAGGCCGCGCACGTAGCCAATGTCATGGGCGAGGCAGGCGATCAGGACATGGACGTAATCCTCGGCCGACAGGTGGGTATGGAGGCTGCGGCCACTGAGGATGGAATGGCCCGCAAGCGTCACCAGCATGGTATGCTCGATATTGTGATAGAGCGCATCGCTGTTGCCGATGCATTCCATCGCGGTGCGGGTCGCGCTCTCGACGATGCTTGCGGAAGTCTCGTCGTACCGGCGACGCATGAACGAGCCCAGCAATTTCTCCAGGGTTTCGGCTGCCAGTTTCGGCAACGTGATCATGGATGCAGCCCTGCCTGCCGGTGGTGTCCCACGCCAACTCCCGACGTCTCGTTCGCGTCCTCGACGCAAAACCAGCATAGCCCATCTTCAGGAACTGACCAAACCCCGGGACGAAAATCCGGAAATATGTTACCGTCCCGCTTCGCAACATCACGGTTGCTGTCACAGTTCAATACACCCTGCGGTGCGCCCGCCGCGCCGGGACGGCGAACCACGCTTACTCCACCAGCAGCACGTCGACGGCGACGCCGAGCTTCTGCTTCGGTGAGCCGACGATGATGCCGTCGACCGGCGAGACATCTGAGAAATCGCGGCCGACCCCGAGCACGATGTGATCGTTGGCGACCAAGAGATCATTGGTCGGGTCTAAATCGACCCAGCCGAGCTCCGCTCCGCACCACAGCGACACCCAGGCATGGGTGGCGTCGGCGCCTTGCAGGCGCGGCCGGCCCGGCAGCGGAATGGTACGCAAATAGCCGCTGACATAGGCCGCGGGCAGACCGAGCCCGCGCAAGCCAGCTATCATGACATGGGCAAAGTCCTGGCAGACACCGTGACGCTTGTCGAAGACCTCGTCGAGCGGCGTCGAGATCGCCGTCGCCTTGGGATCGTAGCGAAACTCGGTGCGGATGCGATGCATGAGATTGACGGCGCCGGCGAGAATGCCCGTCTCGGGCGCAAAGCTCGCCTCCGCATAGGCGCTGACGGGCCGCAGCACCGGCACAAGGGGACTTGCAAAGACATAGCCCACTGGCGAGGACGGCCCGAGGCTCGTCGCCTCGAAGGCCAGGTCGCGGATGCCCTCCCAGGACAGGCTCGCGGCGTCACGCGGCGGCGTCTGGCGCGACACCGACACGCGCGAGCGCGAGTCGATCCGCAAGGTGCGATGCGCGGCCTCGATCACCACACTCTCGGTCAGCGTGCCGAAGAAATCGCGCCGAACGTTGCGCTCCGCCGGGCGCGGCCGAATCTCGACATTGTGTGAGATCAGCTCCTGGCCGCCGCCGCTCCTCGGCTCCAGCCGGAGCGTGCAGCGGGCGAAGCTGACCGCGCTCTCGTACTCGTAGGTGGTGACGTGACGGATGTCGTAGATCACGCCAGCCCCGTCAGCTTTTCCGGACGGCTGGCATTGGGACCATGCGGGAAATAGTGCAGCCCGATTGCCTCGGCGAGGCTGAGCAGGTCCTGCTCCAGCGCGAACAGCGTCTTGACCTCGAGCTTCTCGGCTTCGGCGGTCGCAAGCATCGCCTGCACCGCGACCGCGAGCCGCTGCGGCCGCTCGATCAGGCCGTGTTCCTTCAGGCTCGGCAGCGCCGCGATGTGCTCGTTCAGCATCGTGACCTGGAATGCGACCGAGCGCGGGTTGTAGCCGTCGAGCACCGCAAGGTCGCGCACCGGGGCCAGGATCGGCGCCAGCAGATAGCGCGAACGGTAGGTGATCTGTGAATCCACCAGCGTCAGCAGGATATCGAGATCCTCGTCGCAGGCCTCGTCATAGGCGAACTGGCGCGCGAAGCGCGTGGTGTTGATCGCGCGCTCGGCACGGCGGCCGATATCCAGGAAGCGCCAGCCCGCGGCGCGGTTCATGTTCTCCTGCGCTAAGCCGGCGAAGCTCGCCAGCTCCTGCAGGGTCAGTTCCGCGGCGCTCAGCACGCTGTCGTCATCCTCGACCTCGTAAGCCAGCCGCTCGGCCATTTCGGTAATGACCTGCCAGGCATCCGGCGACAGCCGCTCGCGCAAGGAGGTCGCCGTTCGCTGTGACGCGCGCACCAGCGACAACGCCGAGCCGGGACGCTCCGCGCCCTGCAGCGCTTCGGCGGCGATGCGCCCGGGTGCCGCGCGCGAAGCTTGCGAAATCGCGCCCCAGGACACCAGCATGCGCTGGATGCGTTCGATCGACTGCATCGTGGCCGAGGTGCCCTTGTTGGGCCCGCTTGGCGAGCTCAAGGCGCGCACCAGGCGCAGCGTCGCCTCGGCGCGTTCGAGATAGCGGCCGAGCCAGAACAGATTGTCGGCAGCCCGGCTCGGCAGCACGCCCGCGATGCGGCGGATCCGCACCTTGTCGGTCGCCGGCAGCAGCGTCGCGGCCTGGACCTGCTTGTCCGAGACGACCCAGACGTCGGCGGCGCGCGCGCCGTCGCCCATCGACACCGCGCGCGCATCCGCCCGTTCGGCGATCCGGCAGAAGCCGCCGGGCATGATGGTCCAGCCATCGGCCGTCGCGGCCGCGAACACGCGCAGCACGAAGGGGCGCGGCGTGAGCTGCCCCTGCTCCCAGACCGGCATGGTCGAGAGCCGCACCACCTCCTGGCCGACATAGTCCATGCCACGGCCGTTGATGGAGTCGACCAGGCGCCGGCGGCCGCTTGCATCGAGCTCGCTCGCAAGCACCGGTCCGTTGCTGTCGAAACCCGGAACGCCGCGCCGATAGGCGCCTCCGATCGCGACTTCGTCGAGCCGCGACAGCACCTCGTCGCGCGCCGAACGTTGGCCGCACCACCAGGTCGCGATATGCGGCATCTTCAGCTCTTCACCGAGCAGGCGGCGGCTCAGGGCCGGCAGGAAGCCGAGCAGCGCGCGGGCCTCCAACACACCGGAGCCGGGCATGTTGGCGACGACGACGCCGTCCTTGCGCAGCACGTCGATCAGGCCGGGCACACCCAGCCGCGAGGAGGCATCGAGCTCGAGCGGATCGAGCGAGTTGGAATCGACGCGGCGCAACAGCACGTCGAGCCGCTTAAGTCCTGCGACGGTACGGATGTGGACGCGGTTGTCGCTGACGGCAAGATCGTCGCCCTCGACCAGCAGGAATCCGAGATAGCGTGCCAGCGTCGCATGCTCGAAATAAGTCTCGCTGAAGCTGCCGGGCGAGAGCACGCCGATGCGCGGCTCGTCGCGGTCGGCGGTGGCGCGAAGCGAGTCACGAAAGGCCTCAAAGAACGGCGCGACGCGCGGCACCTTCATCGACTTGTAGAGATCGGAGAAGGCGCGCGAGAGCACCAGGCGGTTCTCCAGCGCGTACCCCGCGCCCGATGGCGCCTGCGTGCGGTCGCCGAGCACCCACCAGCGGCCGTCGGGCCCGCGGCCGACATCCGCGGCATAGATCGAAAGATAGCGCCCGCCGGGCGGCGGGACGCCGCAGACGGGCCGCAGATATTCGGCGCTGCCGGCGATCGCGGCCGCGGGCAGCGCGCCCTCGGCAACCAGCCGTCCCTCGCCATAGATGTCCCGCAGCACCAGCTCGAGCAGCTCAGCGCGCTGCTTGATGCCGGCGGTGAGCTGGCGCCAGTCGGCCTCGTCGATCAGGAGCGGCAGGTGGCTGAGCGGCCAGGTTCGATCTGCGGCATCGCCCGGAGCGCGGTAGGTAACACCGGCCTCGCGCAAATGCCGGTCGGCCATGGCGAAGCGCCGTTCGATCTCGTCGGGCGCGAGCGCGCCGAAGGCATCGAGGAAGCGGCTCCAGACCGCGCGCGGGGCCCCGTCGGGGCCGAGGAATTCGTCGGGGATGCCGGGCAGGCGGCTATAGTCGCGAACCCATTGCGCGACGCGGCTCTGGCCGGACGCCCTGCCCGCCTGGTCGTTCTCTTCGGCTGCGCGCTCGCCCATGCGAGTCTCCTTGCCCTACCCCCATACTCATTGCAGGAGCGGCGTTCGCAAGTCGAGGGTCAGCGGAAACTCATTTGTGCGTTCCTCCGGCGGCGGCCGGATTGGCCCGGGCGTATGGCCATGGTCCTGGAAGCGCGCCAGCCGCCGCGCCTCGGCCTCGTAGGTATTGACGGGCTTGGTGTCGTAGCTGCGGCCACCGGGATGGGCAACGTGGTAGACGCAGCCGCCGAGCGAGCGGCCGTTCCAGGTGTCGATGAGGTCGAAGGTCAAGGGCGCATGGACCGGAATGGTCGGGTGCAGGCCGGAGGCCGGCTGCCAGGCCTTGAAGCGGACGCCGGCGACGGCCTCGCCCGAGCGGCCGGTCGAGGTCATCGGCAGGCGCCGGCCGTTGCAGGTCACGACATGGCGGCCCTCGACGAACCCCTCCGCCTTGACCTGGAGCCGTTCGACCGAGCTATCGACGTAGCGCACCGTGCCGCCGGCCGAACCCTCCTCGCCGAGGACATGCCAGGGCTCCAGCGCCTGGCGCAATTCCAGCGTCACGCCGCCATGGTGGACGCGGCCGAAGGCGGGGAAGCGGAATTCGAGCTGGGCCAGATACCATTCCGGTTCGAACGGATAGCCGGACTGCTTCAGCTCCGAGAGCACGTCCAGAAAGTCCTCCCAGATGAAATGCGGCAGCATGAAGCGATCATGCAGCGCGGTGCCCCAGCGCACGAACTTGCCGGCTTGCGGCTCGCGCCAGAGCTTTGCGATCAGCGCGCGGATCAGGAGCTGCTGGGCCAGCGACATGCGCGGATCGGGCGGCATTTCGAGCGCGCGGAATTCGACGAGGCCGAGCCGCCCCGTGGGGCCATCCGGCGAATAGAGCTTATCGATACAGATCTCGGCGCGGTGGGTGTTGCCGGTGATGTCGACGAGCAGGTGCCGGAACAGCCGGTCCACCAGCCACAGCGGCGCCTGGTAACCCGGCGGCGGCACGTGCGAGAGCGCGACCTCGAGCTCGTAAATGCTGTCGTGGCGCGCTTCGTCGATCCGTGGCGCCTGGCTGGTGGGGCCGATAAACAGGCCGGAGAAGAAATAAGAAAGCGACGGATGACGCTGCCAGTACAGGACCAGGCTCTTGAGCAGATCAGGTCGGCGCAGGAACGGCGAATCCTGCGGGCTAGAGCCGCCGACCACGACGTGATTGCCACCGCCGGTGCCGGTGTGGCGGCCGTCGACCAGGAAGCGGTTGGCACCGAGACGAATCTTGGCGGCATCCTCGTAGAGCCCGACGGTGATGTCGACAGCCTCACGCCAGCTCTTTGCCGGTTGGACGTTGACTTCGATCACGCCGGGGTCGGGCGTCACCTTGATGACGTCGACGCGCGGATCGAACGGCGGCGGATAACCCTCGACATGGACTTGGAGCTGCATCTCCTCGGCAGTGGCTTCGAGGGCCGCGACCAGCTCGAGATAATCCTCGATCCGCTCC
Organism: Bradyrhizobium hipponense; assembly: GCF_008123965.1. Lineage (GTDB taxonomy): Bacteria > Pseudomonadota > Alphaproteobacteria > Rhizobiales > Xanthobacteraceae > Bradyrhizobium > Bradyrhizobium hipponense. The sequence goes on from NZ_VSTH01000121.1 coordinate 9,130, forward strand.
ACCGGCGGCATGAAGGCGCAGAGCACGCCGTCGCGGACTTCAACCGACATCGCGGTGCGGACCGGCTCCGGCGCATCGGGATCTTTCGGCGCGACCCGTGATGCCGGCGCTTCCAGGCGCTGCATGCGGCCGAACACCGGCAGCTTGCTCCGCGGCTCCATCGGATCCTGTTCGACGATGTAGGGATAGCGATCGGGCGGCACATATTCGAGCGCGGCGAGCGGCAATCGCAGGCCGAGCGGGGAATCGCCAGGCATCAGGAACAGGTGGTTACGGCGCAGATTCCAGCGCTCGCTGCGCCAGCGCGGCGCCTCCGCGTTCCAGCGCTGCACCGGCAGCACGAAGCCCTTTGGCGTATTCAGCCCCTCGTCGAACACCCGCGCCATGCGCGCGCGCGCTTCCGGATCGGACAGCTTGGAGTCGGATGGATCGACGTTGACGGGAAGCTCCCCCTCCTTCTGCAGCCAGTAGGCAGGATCTTCATAGGCCGGCATGATGTAGCCGGGATCGAGCCCGAGCCGTGCCACCGTGCCCTGCATGAAGGCTTCGGCGTCCTTGACCGCGGCGCGCCGCGGATTCTCGATCTTGGCGATCAGGTCGGCATTCTTCCAGATCGGCACGCCGTCCTTGCGCCAGTACAGACCGAACGCCCAGCGCGGAAGGGTTTCGCCGGGATACCATTTGCCTTGGCCGTAGTGCAGCAGGCCGCCGGGCGCAAAGCGCGTGCGCAGGCGGCGGATCAGATCGTCGGCAAGCGCGCGCTTGGTCGGACCGACCGCCTCGGTGTTCCATTCCGCCGCTTCCAGATCATCGACGGAGACGAAGGTCGGCTCGCCGCCCATGGTGAGCCGCACATCCTGCGCGGCGAGATCGCCGTCGACCTGCTCGCCGAGATCGTTGAGCCGGGTCCAGGATTCGTCGGAGAAAGGCTTTGTGATACGCGGCGCCTCGCGGATGCGCCGGACGCTCATGTCGAAGGCAAACTCGACCTCGGCAAAGCCGGCGCCGCCCGAGATAGGCGCCGCGGAACGGTAATGCGGCGTCGCGGCGACCGGGATGTGCCCCTCGCCCGCGAGCATGCCCGACGTGGCGTCGAATCCGATCCAGCCTGCGCCGGGCAGGTAGACCTCGGCCCAGGCGTGCAAATCGGTGAAGTCGCTCTCGACCTCTGGCGGCCCCTCGATCGGATCGATGTCGGGACGGATCTGGATCAGGTAGCCGGAGACGAAACGGGCAGCCAGCCCGAGATGGCGGAAGGCCTGGATCAGCAGCCAGGCGGAGTCGCGGCACGAGCCGGCGCACGACGACAACGTCTCCTCCGGCGTCTGCACGCCCGGCTCCATCCGGATGACGTAACGAATTCTCTCGCGCAGCTCCCTGTTGAGATCGACCAGGAAGTTGACGGTGTTCGGAGCTTCGTGCGGGAGCGTGTCGAGATATTTCGCAAACAGGCGGTCGGGCTTGATGGTCTCGAGATAAGGCGCGAGCTCCGTCTTGAGATCTTGCGGATACTCGAACGGAAAGCTGTCGGCGTAGGGCTCGACGAAGAAGTCGAACGGATTGACCACGGTCATTTGCGCCGTGAAATCGACCTCGATCTTCAGCTCCGTGGTCTTCTCCGGGAAGACGTAGCGCGCCAGCCAATTGCCTTGCGGATCCTGCTGCCAGTTCACGAAATGATTTGATGGCGTGACCTTGAGCGAATAGCTCAGGATCGGCGTGCGCGTGTGCGGCGCCGGCCGCAGCCGAATGGTCTGCGGGCCAAGATCGATCGGACGGTCGTATTTGTAGTGTGTGACGTGGTGTAATGCGACGTAGATCGACACGGGTTGCGGTACTCCAGCAGCTTTTTTGAGCAGAACACCGCTGGTGATCGCGATCAAGCACTAACAACGGGCAGCACGTGCCTACGAAGTATCCGCCGTAGCCCGGATGGAGCGCAGAGCAATCCGGGGTTCTTCATCCGCGGATTGAATCGTCCCGGATTTCGCTTCCGCTCCATCTGGGCTACCGGGTCCGTCACATGGTCGCGCCAAGCACCCAGGGGGCGAACTCGGCGCTGCCGAAATCAAAGCTCTCGCTCTTGGTCGGCTGGCCGGAGGCGGTCTTCAGGATGAGATCGAAGATGCGCTGGCCGCATTGCTCGACGCTCTCCGCACCTTCGAGGATGGTGCCGCAATTGACGTCCATGTCGTCTTCCATGCGCTTGTACATGGGCGTGTTGGTGGCGAGCTTGATCGACGGTGCCGGCTTGCAGCCGAACACGCTGCCGCGCCCGGTGGTGAAGCAGACGAGATTGGCGCCGCCGGCGACCTGCCCGGTCGCAGCGACCGGGTCGTAGCCGGGCGTGTCCATGAACACAAAACCCTTCTTGGTCACCGGCTCGGCGTAGCGCAGCACGTCGACGAGGTTGGTTGTGCCGGCCTTGGCCATCGCACCGAGCGACTTTTCGAGAATGGTGGTGAGGCCGCCCGCCTTGTTGCCGGGGCTCGGATTGGCGTTCATCTCGGCGCCTTCGCGTTCGGTGTATTCGTCCCACCAGCGCATGAGATCGACCAGCTTCTCGCCGACCTCGCGGCTGACGGCGCGGCGCGTGAGCAGATGCTCGGCGCCATAAGTCTCCGGCGTCTCCGACAGGATCACGGTGCCGCCGTGACGCACGATCAGATCGCTCGCCGCACCAAGGGCTGGATTAGCCGACACGCCGGAATAGCCGTCCGAGCCGCCGCATTGCAGCGCGACGGTAAGCTCGCTCGCTGGCACGGACTCGCGCTTGACCTTGTTGGCGTCAGCGAGCGCCTCGCGCACGAAGGCAATGCCCGCCTCCACGGTCTTGCGGGTGCCGCCGACCTCCTGGATATCCATGGCGCGCAGACGCCCGGCAAGCTTCTGCTCCTCCATCAGGCCGCCGATCTGGTTCACCTCGCAGCCGAGGCCGAGCACGATGACGTGGGAGAAATTGACGTGCCGCGCATAGCCGCCGAGCGTGCGGCGGAGCAGCGCCAAGGGCTCGTTCTGGGTCATGCCGCAGCCGGTCTTGTGAGTCAGCGCGACCACGCCGTCGACGTTGGGAAAATCAGCCAGCGGATTGTCGCCACTGAACGGATTCTTCTTGAAGACGTCGGCGACGAGGCTGGCGACATGCGCGCTGCAATTCACCGAGGTGAGGATGCCGATATAGTTGCGCGTAGCGACGCGGCCATCCGGGCGCCGGATGCCTTCGAAGGTCGCCGGCAGGTCGAAGTTCGGCGTCGGCCTGACGTCGGCGCAATAAGCGTAGTCCTTGGCGAAGTCGCCCATGCCGCAGTTCTGGGTGTGCACGTGCTGGCCCGGCGCGATTGGCACCGTGGCGAAGCCGATGATTTGGCCATAGCGCCTGACCGGCTCGCCAACTGCGATCGGCTTGATCGCGACCTTGTGGCCTGAGGGAATGCGCTCGACCGTCGTCACGCCGTCGGCCACCACCGTTCCGGGCGGCAGGCTGGCGCGCGCGATCAGCACGCCATCATCGGGATGCAGGCGGATGACGGGGCTGACGGTCATGGGTATCTCCTTGGTCTTCTTACTTCACCTCTCCCCGTTCTTACGTGGAGAGGTCGGATCGCTCCCGGCGATGCGAAGCATTGTCCGGTACGATCCGGGTGAGCGCAAGCCGCGCGCTCGATCGTTAGTTCAGTCCGTTTTGAGAGAGGCCCCTCACCCCAACCCTCTCCCCGCAAGAGCGGGGAGAGGGAGAGGAGAGAGCTCACGCCTTCCCGGCCGAATCCTTCCGGGTCGCGTTGACCTGCATCTTGGCGTAGGTCGTCATCAGGCCGACCTCGTTCGACAGCGTCACCAGCTTGAAGCCCATGTTGATGGCGCGCGCGGCGCCTTCGGCACCGCTGCAATGGATGCCCGGATTGAGCCCGCGCTTGCCGCACTCCTTGATGATCTTGTCGTAGATCGCGAGGATCTCCGGCTCGGTGCGATCGAGCTTCGGCTCGAGGCCGTAGGAGAAGCCGAGGTCGGACGGGCCGATATAGACGCCATCGAGGCCCTCGACATCGAGGATCGCTTCCATATTCTCGACCGCGGTCCTGGTCTCCATCATCGGCAGCAGCACGATATCGTCGTTCGCCGTCTTCTGGTAGGAGCCCGCGGTTCCGTACATGCCGGCGCGGATCGGGCCGTTGGAGCGCACGCCCTTCGGCGGATATTTGGAATAGGAGACGAGGTTCCTGGCTTCTTGGGGCGTATTGACCATCGGGCAGATCACGCCATAGGCGCCGCCGTCGAGCACCTTGCCGATGATGCCGGGCTCGTTCCAGGGCACGCGAACCATCGGCGTGATCGGATGCTTGTCCATTGCCTGGAAGCATTGCACCATCGACAGGTAGTCCTGCACGCCGTGCTGCATGTCGACGGTGACGCTGTCGAAGCCGCATTGCGCGATCATCTCGGCCGAGAAGCCGGAGGGAATCGCGAGCCACGCGTTGACCACGGCCTTGCCCGACTTCCAGATTTCCTTGACCTTGTTCGCCACGTTGCCTTCCTTCTTTGTTTGTTGGACCTTCGTCACCATGACGAGCGCTACGACGGCGCGATCCGCTGTTACCGCTAACTGGATCGCCGCGCTACGCTCGCAATGACGCAAGACCTATGCAGTCGCCCTCTGGATGCTGACTTCGCTGACGCCGACCTCGCGGGCGGTGTTCACTATCGCCGCCCAGGTGTCATCCGGCAAGGGTGGAGCCGATCTTGAGCGGATCGGCTTTGGGGGACTTTGAGCGAAAAAATGCGGCGATGTCCATCGCTCTCGCCGCGCGCACGCGCATATCTGGGTTCACTCCTCGGCTATTGCCTCGTCGGAGGCACCAAGTTCGGCGAGACTCCGTTCGAGCTCGGCCAGCATGTCCTGCAACTCGGCGAGCTTGCGTGCACCATAGCGTCGCGTGATCTCGGAATAGATCGCCTCCGATGACGGCGCGACGGAAGCCATCAGCTTCACGCCTTTCTCCGAGATCGAGACCATGCTGCGGCGCAGGTCCGCTTTCGCGGTCTTGCGCTCGATCAGATTGCGCGCCTCGAGATCGCGCAGGATACGCGACAGGCTCGGTCCGAGCAGGAACGCCGTGCGCGCGAGTTCCGTGACCTCGGCCGCCTCGATCGCCGCAAGTGCCCGCAAAATGCGCCATTGCTGCTCGGTCAAGCCGTGCTCGCGCAGCGAAGGACGAAATTGCCGCATCACCGCCTCGCGCGCCCTGAGCAGCGACATCGGCAGCGAGCGCGAGAAGTCGCGCATCGGCACCTGCCGCGCGGCAGTCGCGCCTGCGTTCGCTGGATCAGCCGGTCTCTTCGCCATGATACCCCGCCTTCAGGCCGCAAAATGTTTGCAGTGCAGCAAGATCAAATTGTGTTTGACGCATTCGCTTAACATGTTAAGTACTTCTCCAGCACCACGATTTGTAAGATCACACATTGTAAGATCACATGGCGCTTTCCAACGACGATATCCAAGCTTGCGCGAAGCGTCTGCACCAGGCGGAGAGGACCCGCACGCAGATCCGCCAGCTCTCGCAGGACTTCCCCGACATCAGCATCGCCGATGCCTACGCGATTCAGAAGGCGTGGGTCGATGTCAAGATTGCCGAAGGACGCATCGTGAAGGGCCACAAGATCGGCCTGACGTCAAAGGCGATGCAGAGCACGCTCAACATCGACGAGCCTGATTCGGGCGTGCTGCTCGACGACATGTTCTTTGCCAACGGCGGGCTGGTTCCAACCGGGCGCTTCATCGCGACGCGGGTTGAGGCCGAGCTCGCCTTCATCATGAGCAAGCGTCTCTCCGGTCCCGACTGCACGATGTTCGACGTGCTCAACGCCACCGACTTCGTGGTGCCGGCGCTGGAAATTCTGGATACGCGGATCGAGCGCGTTGATCCCGCAACCAAGGCGACGCGAAAGATCTTCGACACCATCGCCGACAATGCGGCCAATGCCGGCATCGTGCTGGGCGGCCGGCCGATCCGCCCCTCGGAAGCGGATCTGCGCTGGATCGGCGCGCTCTGTTTCAAGAACGGTCAGCTTGAGGAAACCGGTCTTGCCGCCGGCGTGCTCAATCATCCCGCCACCGCCGTCGCCTGGCTCGCCAACAAGATCGCGCCGCTCGGTCTCGCGCTGGAGCCCGGGCAGGTCGTGCTCGCCGGCTCCTTCATCCGCCCGATCGAGACCCGCAAGGGCGACACAATTCAAGCCGACTATGGCGCCTACGGTTCGGTGAGCTGCTACTTCGCCTGACGAACAAAAAGACACAGGAAGTGAAACCGCCATGCCGCATTTCACGATCGAATATTCGGCCAATCTCGAGGGCCGCCTCGACATCGGCGCGGCGTGCGAGCTCGTGCGCAAGGCGGCGGTCGAGACCGGCATCTTCCCGCTCGGCGGCATCCGCGTCCGTGCCATTAAGTGCGAGCATTATGCGATTGCGGATGCCCGCCAGGACTACGGCTTTCTCGACATGGTGCTTCGCATCGGCGAGGGCCGCGACCTTCCGACCCGCAAGAAAGCCGGCGAGCATGTGTTCCAGGCGCTCTCCCGACATCTCGATCCCGTCTTTGCCGCCAGCAAATTCGCGTTGTCGTTCGACATGCAGATCAACGACAAGGATACCAGCTGGAAGCGCAACAACATCCACGACGCCCTGAAAGTGGAGGCCGCCCATGGATAAGCCCGCGCCGAAGGCCGATATGTTCCAGGCCAACCGCGACCGTGTCGCGCCGCTGCTCAAGAAGCTCCGCGCCGACGGCATCGGCCATTTGATCGACGGCAAGACCGTTGCCTCGATCTCGGGCGAGAGCTTCGAGACCAGGTCCCCGGTCGACGGCGCAACGCTCGCGAGCGTCGCCCGCGGCAACGCCGAGGACGTCGATCGCGCGGCCACCGCCGCTGCGCTTGCCTTCAAATCCTGGCGCGACATGGCGCCTGCGATGCGGAAGAAGCTGCTGCATCGGGTCGCCGGCGCCATCGAGGACAATGCCGAAGACATCGCGGTGCTCGAATGCATCGACACCGGCCAGCCCTATCGCTTCATGGCCAAGGCTGCAGTCCGCGCTGCCGAAAACTTCCGCTTCTTCGCCGACAGATGCGGCGAAGCCCGCGACGGCCAGAACACGCCGAGCGATGAGCACTGGAATATCTCGACGCGGGTGCCGATCGGCCCCGTCGGCGTGATCACGCCGTGGAACACGCCGTTCATGCTCTCGACCTGGAAGATTGCGCCTGCGCTCGCGGCCGGCTGCACCGTCGTGCACAAGCCGGCCGAGTGGTCGCCGGTGACCGCGGATATCCTGTCGAAGCTCGTCAAGCAGGCCGGCGTTCCCGATGGCGTGCTCAACACGGTTCACGGTTTTGGCGAAGAGGCCGGCAAGGCGCTGACCGAGCATCCCGCGATCAAGGCAATCGGCTTTGTCGGCGAGAGCGCGACGGGCTCCGCCATCATGAAGCAGGGCGCGCCGACGCTGAAGCGCGTGCATTTCGAGCTTGGCGGCAAGAACCCGGTGATCGTGTTCGACGACGCTGACCTCGACCGCGCGCTCGATGCGGTCGTGTTCATGATCTACTCGCTCAACGGCGAGCGCTGCACCTCTTCGAGCCGCCTGCTGATCCAGGCCAGCATCGCCGAAAAATTCGTCGAGAAGCTGACCGCGCGGGTGAAGGCGCTGAAGATCGGTCATCCCCTCGATCCCGCGACCGAGATCGGGCCGCTGATCCACGAGCGGCACCTGGCAAAGGTCTGTTCCTATTTCGACGTCGCGCGCCAGGATGGCGCTGTGATCGCCGTCGGCGGCAAAGCCTATGACGGGCCCGGCGGCGGACATTATGTCGAGCCGACGCTGGTCACCGGCGCGCATGGCAAGATGCGAGTGGCGCAGGAAGAAGTGTTCGGTCCCTTCCTCACCGTTCTTCCTTTCCGCGACGAGGCGGATGCGATCGAGATCGCCAACGACATCCGCTATGGCCTCACCGGCTATGTCTGGACCAACGACTTGGGCCGCGCGTTGCGTGTCGCCGACGCGTTAGAGGCCGGCATGATTTGGCTAAACTCGGAAAACGTCCGCCATCTGCCGACGCCGTTCGGAGGCATGAAGGCCTCAGGCATCGGCCGCGACGGAGGCGACTATTCGTTCGACTTCTATATGGAAACTAAGCACGTCTCGCTGGCGCGGGGCACGCACAAGATTCCGAAACTGGGAATTTAGGGAATCGGTCACTCCGGGGCGATGCGAAGCATCGAACCCGGAATCCATTCATCCACCGACTCTGCTGCACGATGGATTCCGGGTTCGGCTCTTCGAGCCGCCCCGGAATGACTCCGAGGGGAAACGCAATGCCCGTACCGCAACACGTCTTCGAGCCGCCGTTCAACATCATCCGCTCCAGCCACGCCGTGCTTGACGTGACCGATTTGAAGTTCAGCCGCGAGTTCTACGAGACCACCGTCGGCCTGCATGTCGAGGACGCCGACGACAATGTGGTGTACCTGCGTGGCGCCGAGGAGCATCAGCATCACTCGCTGGTGCTGCGCAAGGCGGCCGCTCCCGCCTGCAACCGGCTCGGCTTCAAGGTCGGCAACGACAAGGATCTCGACAAGGCGGCTGCGTTCCTGTCCGAGAACGGCCTTGGCTACGCCTTCGTCGACCAGCCGTTCCAGGGTCGTACCCTGCAGTTCACCGATCCCTTCGGCTTCCGGATCGAACTCTACGCGTCAATGGACCGGCGGCCGCATCTGCTGCGCCGCTACGATCTCTACAGGGGTTGTCATCCGCAGCGGCTCGACCATTTCAATGTCTTTGCCGCCGAGGTGCAGGACACCGTCGATTTCTATGCCCGGCTCGGCTTCCGTCTCACCGAATATGCCGAGGAGGACGGGCCGAACGGGCGCATCGCCGCGGCCTGGATGCATCGCAAGGGCAACGTCCACGACTTCGCCATCACCAATGGCAAGGGGCCGCGGCTGCATCATTTCGCCTATTGGACGCCGACGGCGATGAACATCATCCACCTCTGCGACGTCATGGCGTCGCAGGGTTTCGTCAAGAACATCGAACGCGGTCCCGGACGCCACGGCATCTCGAATGCGTTCTTCCTCTATGTCAGGGATCCTGACGGCCACCGGCTCGAGCTCTACACCAGCGACTACTTTACCGGCGATCACGACCACGAGCCGCTGCGCTGGTCGCTGCGCGACCCGCGCCGTCAGACGCTGTGGGGCGCACCAGCCCCGCGCTCGTGGTTCGAGCAGGGCTCGCCGTTCGCAGGGCAGACTGTGCGCGAGCCGAAATTCGTGGCCGACGTGCTGGTGGCGGATTGATGCTTGTGACAATTAAGAACTCTCTCCCGTCGTCCCGGCGAAGGCCGGGACCCATAACCACAGGGAGAAGTTTGACGAAGGTTGGTCGTTCGGGATTGTCATTGCGCACGACCGGTAGATCACGCGGTATGGGTCCCGGCCTTCGCCGGGACGACGAGAAATAGTGAGCTGCCCATGAGCCTCCCTCGCCTCGCCACCTATTCCGTCAACGGTGCAACCCGCTATGGCGCCGTCGTGGACGGCGGCATCGTTGATCTCTCCGCGCGCCACGCCAAGGATTATCCGACGCTGCGCGAGGTCATCGCCGCCGGCAAGCTCGCGAGCCTCGCGCAAGAAGCCGCTGGCCGCGCGCCGGATCATGCGCTCAGTGACATCACCTGGCTGCCGCCGATACCCGCGCCGGAAAAGATCATCTGCATAGGTGTCAACTATCCCGACCGCAACGCCGAGTACAAAGACGGCCAGGAGGCGCCGAAATATCCGAGCATGTTCATGCGGAGCCCACGGTCCTTCGTCGGCCATGACACGGCGCTGGTGCGCCCGCGCGCCTCGGCGCAGCTCGACTATGAGGGCGAGATCGTGCTGGTGATCGGCAAGGCCGGCCGGCACATCGCCGAAAGCGCGGCGCTCGATCACCTCGCGGCGCTCACGCTCTGCAACGAAGGCTCGGTGCGCGACTGGCTGCGCCACGCCAAGTTCAACGTCACGCAAGGCAAGAACTTCGACTCGAGCGGCAGCCTCGGACCGTGGCTCGTGCCGTACATGCAGGAATCGCAGATCGCCGACATCCGCCTGACCACACGCGTCAACGGCGAGCTGCGCCAGGACGACCGAACCAGCCGGCTGATGTTCCCGTTCCGCTACCTCATCAACTATATCTCGACCTTCGCGACGCTGGTGCCCGGCGACATCATCGTCACGGGCACGCCGACCGGCGCCGGCGCGCGGTTCGATCCGCCGCGCTATCTGAAACCGGGCGACGTCGTCGAGGTCGAAGCCGAGGGCATCGGAGCTTTGCGCAACGGCGTCGTCGACGAAGCCTGATCAGCGAACGAATGGAATTAAGCGATGACCACCCTCACCGGCGGCGAAGCGATCGTAAGCGGCCTTGTCGCCCATGGCGTCGACACCGTGTTCGGCCTGCCCGGCGCACAGGTCTACGGCCTGTTCGACGCCTTCCATCAGGCCCAGCTCAAGGTGATCGGCGCCCGGCACGAGCAGGCCTGCGGCTACATGGCGTTCGGCTATGCGCGCTCCAGCGGCAGGCCCGGCGTGTTCAGCGTGGTGCCCGGCCCCGGCGTGCTCAACGCCAGCGCGGCGCTGCTGACTGCGTACGGCTGCAACGAGCCGGTCCTGTGCGTCACCGGACAGGTGCCGACTCAGTTTCTGGGCAGGGGCCGCGGCCATCTGCACGAGATGCCGGACCAGCTCGCAACGTTGCGCACCTATGTCAAATGGGCGGACCGGATCGAATATCCCGGCAACGCGCCGACGGTCGTCGCGCGCGCGTTCCAGGAGATGACGTCCGGACGGCGCGGCCCCGCCTCGGTCGAGATGCCCTGGGACGTCTTCACGCAGCGCGCGGACACGGCGGCCGCAAGGGTGCTGGAGCCGCTGCCGGCACCCCTGCCCGACCCTGATATGATCAAGCAGGCAGCCGCGCTCATCAGGAACAGCAAGGCGCCGATGATCTTCGTCGGCAGCGGCGCCATCGAGGCGCGCGAGGAGATCCTCGAACTTGCCGAGATGATCGATGCGCCCGTCGTCGCCTTCCGCAGCGGCCGCGGCATCGTCTCCAACGCCCATGAGCTCGGGCTGACCATGGCGGCCGCCTACAAGCTGTGGGCGAAGACCGATTTGATGATCGCAATCGGCACCCGCGCGGAACTGCCGGCATCGGGCTTCCGCTGGCCGTATCAGCCGAACGGGCTGAAATCCATTCGTATCGATATCGATCCGGCCGAGATGCGCCGGGTCGCCTCCGATGCCGCTGTTGTCGCCGACGCGAAGGCCGGCACGGCCGATCTCGTCACAGCCGTGAAGAAGGTCGGCTTTGCAAAGAGCAGCGGTCGCCGCGCGGAGATCCGCGAGGCTACCGCGAGCGCGCAAGTCGAGATCCAGCGCATCCAGCCGCAGATGGCTTATCTGAACATCCTGCGCGAGGTGCTGCCGGCGAACGCGATCGTGACCGATGAATTGTCCCAGGTCGGCTTCGCCTCCTGGTACGGCTTTCCGATCTACCAGCCGCGCACCTTCATCACCTCTGGCTATCAGGGCACGCTCGGCTCGGGCTTCCCGACAGCGCTCGGCGCCAAGGTCGCCAATCCGGACAAGGCGGTGGTAGCGATCACCGGCGACGGCGGCTTCATGTTCGGCGTGCAGGAGCTCGCCACCGCCGTACAGTTCAACATCGCCGTGGTGACGCTGGTGTTCAACAACAACGCCTACGGCAATGTCCGCCGCGACCAGCGCGAGCGCTTCGACGGCCGCGTGGTGGCGTCCGACCTGGTCAACCCGGATTTCGTCAAGCTTGCGGACTCCTTTGGCGTTGCCGCGGCGCGCGTGACTTCGCCGGATCAGTTCAAGGCGGCGATGGAGAAGGCGCTGGCCCATGGCGGGCCGTACCTGATCTCGGTCGAGGTGCCGCGGGACTCCGAAGTGAGCCCGTGGGCGTTCATTCACCCGCCGAAGCCTTGATCCTCATGGTGAGGAGGCGCGGAGCGCCGTCTCGAAACATGAGGGCTCGGGCACCGCATCTCGGCCTCTCCTTCGAGACGTGCGAGAAGGGCGCGCTCCTCAGGATGAGGAGTTAGTTTTTTCGATCAGGCCACCCTGAAGCCGCGCGGCAGCGATCACGAGCAGGCCGGCGCCTGCGACCGACCAGCAGGCGACCGGCGCCCACTGCAGCAGCGGCGCGTAGTCCGGCATCTTCTGCAAGCCGCCGGCAACCGCCGCCATCCGCGCAAACGTGCCGAGCGCGAGGGCCGAGAATACCAGGCCCGTCACCTTGCCTTCCGCGCCCGTCGCGCCGATCGCGAGCGCGGCGGAGACCGCGCTCATCAGCATGCAGCCCCAGGCGACGCCCGCCAGGAATTGCGCCGCCGTCAGAACGCTGAGGCTGCCGGCGAGCTCGGCGGTTACGATCGCCAGCGCGCCGAACAACCCGGCCGCGCCCATCACGATCAGGCCACCGCGGTGCTTGACGACCAGGCTCGCCGGAAACATCGCGATGTTGAAGCCGATCCAGAACACCGGCATCAGCCATTGCAATTGGTCGGGCTTGGCGAAGCGGAGGTAGAACGGCGCGCTGTTCATGGCGAAATGGAGCTGGTAGCCGAGCGCGAGCGCCACCATCGCAACGATGAAAGCGATCGGGACGAGACCGAGCGGCTTGGCGGCTTCTGCCGGCGCCGGTGGCGAGGTGTTGCGCGCAACGTCGTACTCGATCCGCGACAGCGCGAGAGCCGTGAGGAGCAAAACGGCACTGGAGATCACAAAGGGCAGCCGCGCGTCGTGCTCGCGCAGGACCACGCCGAGATAGGGCGAAATCGCGCCCGCGATCCCATAACCCAGCATCGCCAGGGCCGCGAGCAACGGCACCTGAGGCTTTGCGCGGTACCTGCCGAGCAGGGTCAGCGGCGGCGCGCGCAAGGCCGAGGAGGTGATCGACCAGACCACGATCAGTCCGATGAACGCGGCCTGTGCGGCAGCGCCAGCGCCGGCCACGAAGGGAAGCGCCACGAAAGCAGCGCAGGAGACTGCCGCCATCAGGCCTACGAACAGACCAAGCCTGCCGACGCGGGGCGCAATCTTGTCGGCAGCTACGCCCATCGCGGTATCAGCGATGGTGAAGATCGCCTGATCGAGCATCAGGATGAGAATGACGGTCGTCGGCGCGAGACCGACTTCGGCGGCAAGTCTCGGCAAATAGATGGCATAAGTCGTCCAGCCCAGCGTGAACACCAGTTGCAGCACCGCCAGATACACCCCGGCGCGCTTGGCGCTCGCGCCGGCCGCCGCTGACAATTGTGCCTTGGTCATGTCGCCGCCTCCCCCCGAGCGGCAAGCCTAGACGAGAGGTGGCCCGGAGGAAATGCGTCAGCGGGTCCGACGGAACGTCAGATTGATCCGTTGCCGCCCGAGCAGCGCGTGCTCGCCCTCGGCGAGGGGCGCCACGCCGTGATAGGCGAGCCGGCTCGGCCCGCCCCAGACCACGACGTCGCCATGGACCAGCCGAAAGCGGCGCGGCTTGTCGCTGCGCGCCATGCCGCCGAACAGGAAGGTCGCGGGCAGCCCGAGCGAGACCGAGACGATCGGTGCGGACATATCCAGCTCGTCCTTGTCCTGGTGCAGTGACAGCCGCGTGCCGGGTTCGTAGCGATTGACGAGACACGCATCGGGCGCAAAGCCTGTGAAGCCGCCCTGCTCCGCCGCACGCAGGGCGAGATTGCGGAACACGGGTGGCATCGCGGGCCATGGCGTGCCGGATCGCGGATCGATCGGATCGTAGCGATAGCCGGTGTGATCGGTGATCCAGCCGCGCTCACCGCAATTCGTCATCGCCACCGACATCTGATAACCGCCCGGCGTGGTCATCCGCCGAAACGGCGACTGCGCAGCGATCGCATGCACGGCCGCGATCAACTCCTGCTCGATCGGCTTGGCAAATCCGCGCAACAACGCGGCGCCGTCAGCGATCTCCTCGCGCGACGGCTGCGCCTCGGCAAGACTGTCGAACAAATCCGCCGTCAATCCTCGGCCTCACTCAGCATGGTTTACTTGTCGCATGGTTTACTTGGCGTCATGAAAGATCACACCCAGCGTGTGGCGCTGGCCGGACCTGAGACGGCTGACGCCATGGCGCAGGTTAACGCGGTAGGTGCCACGTGTCCCCTGCACCGGGCGCTGATGCACAGCGAAAGCCACCGCATCGCCTTGCGTGAGCGGCACGACCTCGGCGCGGGATTGCATGCGCGGGCGCTGCTCGGTCAGCACAAACTCGCCGCCGGTGAAGTCGCGTCCCGGCTCCGACAGCAGGATCGCGACCTGGAGCGGGAACACGTGCTCGCCATAGAGGTCCTGGTGCAGGCAATTGTAGTCGCCGGCCTCATATTGCAGCAGCAGCGGCGTCGGCCGGTCCTGACCCGCCTCGTGGCAGCGCTTCAGGAACGCCGCATGCGCGGCAGGATAGCGGATGTCGATTCCCATCGACTCGTTCCAGCGATTGGCGACGCCTTGCAGGTGGGCATAAAGCGCCGGCCGCAACTGCGCGATCAGATCTGGGAGCGGATAGGAGAAGTATTTGTACTCGCCGCGACCGAAGCCGTGGCGGCTCATGACGATGCGGCTGCGGAAGTGCGGGTCGTCCGGGTAGAGCGCAGCGACGGCGCGGCATTGGTCGGGCGTGAGCAGGCCCTTCAGGACTGCGCAGCCGTGGGAATCGAGTTCGCTGGTGATTTGAGGCCAGTCGAGGGCATCGACGCGGGCGGCAAGGTCGACGGATGGTTTATGGGATAATTTGCGTGCTGTTGCTGTCATGACTACGACCTTCGCAATACGCCCCCTCTGCTGCCACCCGATTTCCGACTGCTTCCCCGTCATTGCGAGCGAAGCGAAGCAATCCAGAGTCCCTCCGCGAAACGAGTCTGGATTGCTTCGTCGCAAGGGCTCCTCGCAATGACGGCGGAGGGAGCTTCGCTCGCAATGACGGTGGAGAGACGTCAGCCCCGCACCGGCAGCGTCACCACGTCGTAGGCGTGCCGAATCGTCCGCTTCAGCACGGGATCCTTCAGCTCGAACTCGAAGCGGTCGGCGGGGCGGATGCCGCCCTTTGCGGCGAAAGTGCCGCCGAACATGGCGCAGCCGTCGGGCAGCTTCTCACCGCCAAAGCCGCGCGCGATGAGGTCGTCAACCGGCAGCATCGCGTCCAGCGTGCCCTCCTGGTAGAGCACGCGCTCGCCGTTGATCCAGGCGTAGGAACGCAAGGTCATCTTATCCCAATGACCGATCACGTCCTCGAGCTCCCACAGCACCGGCGCGATCGGCTTGTCGCACATCTGCTTGGACACCGTGACGTTGTAGGCCTCGACCTTGCGGTCGGTGTGGTCGGAGCCGCAGCCAACGAAGATACGGCCCTGCCAGCCGATCAGCACGAACTCGACCTCGCCCGAGGAATCGCCGCCGCAGCATTCGATGCTGTCTTCCATGGTCAGCCGCCGCGCCGAGACGCGGTAGTAGATCGGCGTCGAGGCCGGCCGGGCGATGCCGACGGCCTCCAGCTCCGCGATATGCTTGTCGCGCGCGACGGGATCGCGGCCGGTCCAACCGGCGATGACGGCCTGGTCGATCGCCAGCGTCAGCGGCGTTGTGGTGTCTTGGGCGTCGACGGTGAAAGTCAGGTCAAACACGAATTACGGCCTCCATGCCGGCAGCAAGTTCGAAAATACGGCGATCCGATCCACCGCTACCCGCCAGCATCAGGCCAACGGGAACGTCGCCCTCGCGATGTGCTGGGAGAGAGATGGCGCAACCATCGATCATGTTGATCAGGGTGCAATTGCGCAAGGCCCGCAGGTTCTCGGTGGTGAACGCCTTGTCGTCGGCAAGGTCGGCGATCTTCGGCGGCGTGTTGGCGGTGGTCGGCAGCACCAGCGCGTCGTACGACGCGATGCGTGCATTGACGCGCGCGATCAGCGAGCGGCGCTCGTTGAGGAGGTCGATGTAGTCGGCCGCGCTCTGCGCCTCGCCGCGCATGATGCGCACGGAGACTCTGGGGTCGTAGACGTCGCCCTTTGCGGTGAGGAGATAGCGATGCCAGGCGTAGCTTTCGGACGCGGCAAAGCCGCCCTTGGCGTTCATCGGCCCGATGTCGTGGAACTCGGCCATCTCGATGCGCTCGATGATGGCCCCATGACCGGACAGCGACTTCAGCGCGCGCTCGAACGTCTCGGCCACTTCAGCGTCGAGATTGTCGAGCGCGATCGTGGTCGGCACCGCGAGCCGCATGCCCTGGACCGGTCGCGGCCTCAGCGGGACGATCGGCTCGTTCGCCAGCACTGCATCGAGTATGGCACAGCAACTGACCGATCGCGCCAGCGGTCCGATGCTGTCGAGCGAAAACGACAGCGGCACTGAGCCGTCGAGGGGCACGCGCCGTTGCGTCGGCTTGTAGCCGACGATGCCGTTGAAGGCCGCCGGAATCCGGCAGGAGCCGCCGGTGTCGGTGCCGAGCGCGCCATGCGCCATGCCGTCGAGCACGGACACCGCCGCGCCCGAGGACGAGCCGCCCGGCACATGTCCCGCGGCCCGGTTCCAGGCACCTTTCGGTGTGCCGTAATGCGGGTTGATGCCGATGCCGGAATAGGCGAACTCGGTCATGTTGGTCCGCCCGATCAGGACAAAACCGGCCTGGCGCAGCCGCGCAACTGTCGCGGCGTCATGTTCGGCCGGCGGGGAATCGTCGAGCGCGCGGGAGCCGGCGCGCGTGACCTGCCCCTTGATGTCGAAGAGGTCCTTGATCGAGATCGGGATACCGGCATAACGCGACGGCGCTGCCTTCACCTTGCGCAGGCCATCCATAGCATCCGCAGCGGCAAGCGCCGCATCCTTGTCGACACGGAGGAAGGTGCGCTGGCCCTCGCCCGCCGGATCGGCGATCTTGGCGAGGCACGCCTCGACCAACTTGCGGGAGGTCGTGCGGCCGCTCTCGAGGTCTTCGGCGAGCTTCGCCAGTGTCGGAAAATCGGGCATGTCTGTCTCACGGAATATTTCGCGCGCAATCTATAGCGCCGCCTCAGTTCGACACAAGCATTGTGCGCATGATGGCATGCATGTGCGTTGCTGGACCGTTGACGCGCCATAGTCAATTGTCGCATCAAGATCGCAACGGGCGGGCCTCACAGCCTGAACCTTGGGAGGACTTGCCGACATGGCCGAACCGCAGCGCGCGCGACCGAAACCGACGCCGGAGACCCAGCACTTCTGGGACGGCACCAAGGCGGGCGAACTGCGCCTGCAACGCTGCGATGCCTGCGCGCATGTCTACTTCCCGCCGCGCCCGTTCTGCCCGTCGTGCGCCTCGCGCAAGGTCTCTGCCTTCAAGGCGAGCGGCAAGGGTTTCCTCTACAGCTACGTGATCAACCATCGTCCCGCCGCGCCCGGATTCACGCCGCCTTACGCGATCGCCGTGGTCGAGCTTGCCGAGGGGCCGCGGATGATGAGCAACATCATCGACTGCCCGCAGACGCCGGAAGCGCTCGAACTCGACATGAAGCTCGAGGTCGCCTTCGAGAAGCTCGACGACGCGATCACTCTCCCCGTCTTCCGTCCGGCGAAGGGATAGACCATGCGCAGCAACCAGGTTGCCGTCGTCGGCGCCGCCGAGACCACCGAGCTCGGTGTCATCCCAAACGCCTCGCAGCTTCAGCTTCACGCGGACGCGGCGCTCAATGCCATCGCCGATGCCGGGCTGAAGCTGTCCGACATCGACGGCTTCGCCACCGCGGTCGAGACGCCGCAGCAGGTCTGCCATTATCTTGGCATCAAGCCGACGTGGGTGGACGGTACCTCGGTCGGCGGCTGCTCGTTCATGCTGCACGTCCGCCATGCCGCCGCGGCGATCGAGGCCGGCCTCTGCAAGACCGTGCTGATCACCCATGCCGAGAGCGGCAAGTCGATGATCGGCAAGGCGCCGCGTTCGATCCCCGTCGACAGCCTGCAAGGCCAATTCGAGGCGCCATTCGGCGTTTACGGCCCGCCCAGCATGTTCCCGATTCCCGTGCTGCGCTTCATGAAGACCTACGGCATCACCCATGAGCAGCTCGCCTCGGTGGCGGTGGTGCAGCGGGAATGGGCGGCAAAGAATCCGCGGGCGATGATGAAGGACCCGATCACGGTCGCCGACGTTCTCAACTCGCGCATGATCGCCTATCCGTTCCGGCTGCTGCAATGCTGTCTGGTCACCGACGGCGGCGGCGCACTGATCCTGACCTCAGCCGACCGCGCCAGGGATTTTCCGCGGAAGCCCGTCTACATCATGGGCACTGGCGAGAGTGTGGAGACACCGATGGTGAGCCAGATGGAGACGTTCAACTCCTCGCGCGCCTTCAAGACCGCGGGGCCGCTCGCGTTCAAGGAAGCCGGCATCACGCATGGGGATGTCGACCATCTCATGATCTACGACGCGTTTGCGCATCTGCCGCTGTTCGGCCTCGGCGACCTCGGCTTCATGCCGCATGAGGAAACCGGCAAGTTCATCGCCGACGGCAACACACGGCCTGGAGGTAAGCTGCCGCTCAACACCAATGGCGGCGGCTTGTCCTATATGCACTCGGGCATGTATGGCATGTACGCGCTTCAGGAGAGCGTACGCCAGATGCGCGGCATTGCGCCGGCGCAGCTGCCGAATGCGAAGATTTCGGTGTGCCACGGCGTCGGCGGCATGTTCGCGGCATCAGGCACGATCGTGTTTACGAACGAGAGGTAGCGCTGCTTGCCTCTCCCTCTCCCCGTTCTTACGGGGCTGCGACGAGCTTCGCTCGCGCTGAGAGGGTTGGGGTGACCGCTTCTATGCACTCGGACTCGCTGAGAGTCCCCCTCACCCGGATCGCATCTGCGATGCGATCCGACCTCTCCCCGCAAGCGGGGCGAGGTAAGAAACACCGGATCGACAGCGGAGAACCCACATGACGAAATCACTGCAAGACAAGGTCATCATCGTCACCGGCGCAGGCCGCGGCATCGGGCGGGAGATCGCGCTGCTTTGCGCGGCGGAAGGCGCCAAGGTCGTCGTCAACGATCCGGGCGTCGCCGCCGACGGCGCCGGCACGAGCGCCACGCCCGCCGAGGAGGTGGTCGAGGAGATCAAGAAGCGCGGCGGCACCGCCGTTGCCAATTTCGAATCTGTGGCGGAAGCGATCCCCGCGAGCAAGATCGTCAAGACCGCGACCGATCATTTCGGCCGGCTCGACGGCGTCGTCAACAATGCCGGCATTTTGCGCGACATGATCTTCCACAAGATGAGCGTGGAAGCCTTCGAGGCCGTCATCAAGGTGCATTTGATGGGCTCGTTCTACGTCTCGCACGCCGCGGCGCGGATTTTTCGCGAGCAGGAGTCCGGCTCGTTCGTGCACTTCACCTCGACCTCCGGCCTGATCGGCAATTTCGGCCAGGCCAATTACGCCGCCGCCAAGCTCGGCATCGTCGGTCTGTCGAAATCGATCGCGCTCGACATGGGCCGCTTCAACGTCCGCTCCAACTGCGTCTCGCCGTTCGCCTGGACCCGCATGATCGGCACCATCCCGACCGAGACCGAAGCCGAGAAGGCGCGCGTCGAGAAGATCAAGCAGATGGGACCGGAGAAGATCGCGCCGGTTTGCGCCTATCTGCTTTCCGATGCCGCCAAGGACGTCACCGGGCAGATCTTCGGCGCGCGCATGAACGAACTCTTCCTGTTCAGCCAGAACAGGCCGCTGCGCTCGGTGCATCGGAGCGAAGGCTGGACGCCGCAGTCAATCGCGGAACACGGCATGCCGGCGCTGAAGGGCTCGTTCTACAAGCTCGACCGCTCAGCCGACATCTTCCCTTGGGATCCCGTCTAGCCGGATCCCAGCTAATGTTGCGTCGCGATCACCGGTTGTCCGGCCGGAGATCGCCCGCATTACGCCCGATTGGGGGCGAATGGTTTCCTTCCAACAAAAAAGGGAGGTGACTATGACAAAACCACTGACCATTTCTACCGATACCAGTGAGCCTTGCCTCGCGCGCCGCACTCTCCTGAAAGGCGCGGCGGCTGCGGTAGCCGCGACGGGTGTCACCATGAACGCAGCCCTGGCGGCCTCCGTCACGCCGTTCGGCCAGACCGGCGCTCCGACGAGGTCGACGGCGCCATTGCCCTTGGGGCCGCTACCCGGCAGCCGCTACCCAGACTCCCATCTGGAATCCGCCAAGAAGGGGCCGCCAACGTTCGGGCCCGCGGACTTCCCGGCCTTTGCCGGCACCATGGCGGTCGAGCGTGTTGCAACCGGCTTCCGATGGGCCGAGGGTCCGGTGTATTTCGCGGCCGGGCGATACCTGCTGTTCAGCGATATTCCCAACAACCGCATCATGCGTTTCTCGGAGGACGACGGTCACGTCAGCGTCTACCGTCAGCCCTCGATGAACTCGAACGGCAACACGATCGATCGCGAAGGACGCTTGATCACATGCGAGCATAGCGGTCGGCGCGTGACACGGACCGAACTCGACGGCTCGATCACCATCATTGCCGACAAATTCAATGGCAAGCGACTCAACTCGCCGAACGATGCGGTCGTTACTGCCGATGGCGCGATCTGGTTCACCGACCCCGCCTACGGCATCGGCGGCTTCTATGAAGGGATCAAGGCCGAGCCAGAGCAGGCGAAGAAGAACGTCTACCGGGTCGATCCGAAGTCCGGAGATGTCAAGGTCGTCATCGACGATTTTGTAGAGCCCAATGGGATCACCATCTCGCCCGACGAGAAGAAGCTCTACATCTGCGAGACCGGGTTCACCGACGGACCGGACAACCCATCGCATATCCGCGTGTTTGACCTCGACGTGGCAGCGGGGAAGGTGTCGAACAGCAAGGTCTTCGCCGAAATGCCAAAGCCAAGCATCACCGACGGCGTCCGCTGTGACACCGAAGGACGGGTCTGGTGTTCGGTGGGCTGGGGCGATCCGAACGAAGACGGCGTGCGCTGTTATACGCCATCGGGCGATTTGCTCGGCAAGATTCATATTCCGGAAACAGTGGCGAATCTGAGCTTCGGCGGTCAGCAGCGAAACAGGCTTTATATTTGCGGCTCGACCTCGCTCTATGCTGTGTATACCAGTGTGCAGGGCGCGATGAAGCCATAGCGAGTAGCGGGTTGGGGTAGCGAACAGTTGCGGCACGCCCTCTGTTCGCTGCTCGCCCCCTACCCCGTATTCCGCAGCCCCGCCGAGATGCCGTTGATCGTGAGCTGAATCCCGCGCAGCACCTGCTCGTCCGGATTTTGCGCGCGATGCTCCTTCAACAGCTCGACCTGAACGTGGTTGAGCGGATCGAGATACGGGAAGCGATGGCGCACCGAGCGTTCCAGCAGCGGATTGCCCTGAAGCAGACGGTCCTGGTCCATGATCTCGAGCAACGCCTCGATGCAGGAATGCCATTCGCGGCGGATGCGGCCGAAGATTTTTTCGCGCAGGGCCTCATCCGGCACGAGCTCGGCATAGCGCGAGGCGATCGCGATCGAGCTTTTCGCCAGCACCATGTCCATGTTCGACAACAGCATGCGGAAGAACGGCCATTCCTTGTAGAGCTCTTTGAGGAACGGCATGCCCTGGTCGGGATGCTCGGCGATCCATTGCTCGACCGCGCTGCCAAAGCCGTACCAGCCCGGCAGCATCAGGCGGCATTGCGCCCAAGAGAACACCCACGGGATCGCACGCAGATCCTCGATCGCGCGGGTCTTCTTGCGCGAGGCCGGGCGGCTGCCGATGTTGAGTGTCGCGATCTCGTTGATGACGGTGGATTCCCAGAAGTAATCGACGAAACCGTCGGTCTCGTAGACAAGACCGCGATAAGCCCTAAAGGCGAGGTTCGACAATTCGTCCATCGCGGTCAGGTATTCGCGCCGCGGCGCGCTCTGGCGCGGATGCAACAAGCTTGCCTCCAGCGTCGCCGCCGCAAGGATCTCCAGATTGTTGCGGCCTACTTCCGCATTGGAATATTTCGACGAGATGATCTCGCCCTGCTCGGTGATACGGATCTGGCCGTTCACAGCGCCGCCGGGCTGCGCGATGATGGCGTCGTAGCTCGGACCGCCGCCGCGGCCGACCGAGCCGCCGCGGCCGTGAAACAGGCGCAGGCGCACGCCATGCCGCTCGAACACGTCGACGAGCCCGATCTCGGCCTTGTAGAGCTCCCAGCCCGAGGTGACGAAGCCGCCATCCTTGTTGCTGTCGGAATAGCCGAGCATGACCTCCTGCACGCTGCCGCGGCTGTCGACGAGGCGGCGGTAATCGTGCAGCGAGAGCATGCGGTCCATGATGCCGCTCGAGGCCTGCAAGTCCTCGATGGTCTCGAACAGCGGCACGATGTTGATGGCGCTGCGGCCGGACGGATGGACGAGGCCGACCTCCTTGAGCAGCACGGCGACCTCGAGCATATCAGACATGCTCTTGCACATCGAGATGATACATTGCTGGATGGCGTCCGAGCCGAACTTCGCATGCGCCTCCGCGGCAGCATGGAACACGTTGAGCTCGCCCATGGTCTCGTCGCTGTACTTGACGAACGGCGAGACCAGCGAGCGCGTGCTGCGCAGTTCATTGCTGAGCAGCGCGATGCGGGCGTCTTCGCCGAGCGCGAGGTAGGACGTGCCGGGGTTCGCCGCGTCCATTAGCTCGGCGATGGTCCGTTCGTGCACCGCCGAGTTCTGGCGGATGTCGAGCCGGGCCAGATGGAAGCCGAAGCAATCCACCGCGCGGCGCAGCAGCCGCAGCCGGCCGCGGGCGATGACGCGGGCATTGTTGGAGATCAGCGAGCGATGCAGCACATCGAGATCGCCCTGAAGCTCCTTGACGCTCTCGTAAGGCGCGCCCTTGCCGACCGGGCGGCGGGTGATTTCGACCTGGAGTTTTTCGGCCGTCGCCGCAAGGCGCGCATAGATGCCTGACACCGCGAGGCGGTACGGTTCGCCGCTCCGGTGCGGCGAGGTGTCGGGCGAACGCTCCGCCAGCGTGCGCAGCTCCCCGGACACGTCGGCAAGATGCGCCGCGATCGACAGTTCGGCGCCGAGCACGTGCAGCTCGTTCAGATAGAACTGCATCACTCGGCTGGACTGGAGCCGCAGCGTGCCGCGCATGACGTCGGCGGTGACGAAGGGATTGCCGTCGCGGTCGCCGCCGATCCAGCTTCCCATCCGCAGGAACGAGGCGAGCTCGCCTGCCGTCTGCTCGCCGCCCTCCTCCAGCCGGTCCTCCAGCGTATTGATCAGCCGCGGCACCTCGCGGAGGAAAGTGTAATCGTAGAACGACAGGCCGTTGGCGACCTCATCGAGGACGGTGAGCTTGGTCCGGCGCAGCAGATTGGTCTGCCACAGCGTCAGCACCTCGCGGCGAAGTTGCTCGTCGCTGGCCGCAGCTTCGTCTTCAGTCAGCGCGACTCGCTCACAGCGGTCGAGCAGGGCTGCGATCTCCATCTCGCGGTCCATGGTGCTCTTGCGGCGGACTTCGGTCGGGTGTGCCGTCAGCACCGGGCTGACCAGCGCGGTCTTGAAGAAGCTGCGCAGCTGGTCGGCACTGATGCCCGCCCCCCTGGCATGGGCGAGCGTTTCGGCCAGCACGCCGGAACCGCCCCCCTTGCTGGCGCGCATCTGGCGGATGTTGTTCTGGTCCTCGGCGATGTTGGCAAGATGAGAGAAATAGCTGAAAGCGCGGACGATCCGCAGCGTCTCGGAGATCGACATGCCGTCGAGGATCTGCTCGAGCTCGTGGCGGGCGAGCCGGTCCTCGTCGCGGTGGAACCGGATCGAGGTCTGGCGGATGCGCTCGACCAGGTCGAACAATTCGGGCCCCTCCTGGTCGCGCACCGTGTCGCCGAGGATGCGTCCGAGCAGGCGGATGTCGTCGCGCAGCCGCGCATCCGCCTCCAGTGCCTGGGCGTCTTCAGGGCGGTTTGGGCGATGGTCGGCGTCGGATATTACGGTCTGGAGGGACATGGCGAGCTCCGCTGCCTGGCCCGGACGAGTGTGCAAGTTTTTTGTCGCAGCGCAAGATGAACTTGGGGGCGGCGCACACTTGGGGCGAATTTCAGCTCGCGCTTCTCGCGAGAGCTACGCCGGCACGATCACCTTGCCGATCGGCCAGAGCGCGATGCCCGCGAGCTTGAGATGGGCCCAGGCGAAGGGAATGCCGATGATGGTGATCGCGAGGACCACAGCGGTCACGAGATGGCCGAGCGCCAGCCACCAGCCGGCAAGCACGAACCAGACGATATTGCCGAGCACCCCGAGTGGGCCGGTGCCGATATCGCTCATCCCGGTGACCTCGTCGCGCCGCACCGCCTTTGAGCCGAATGGCAGGAGCGTATAGACCGCGATGTTGAACGCCGCCCGGGCCCAAGGCAGGCCGACGATGGTGATGGCCATGATAACGGAAGCGACCAGCCAGCCGAACGCCATCCAGGCGCCGCCGATGAGAATCCAGAGCAGGTTGAGCAGGATGGAAACCGGAGCCATGGGATGATCCGAGAGTCAATGATGCCGGTTGTATAACACGACCTGCGAGAAATCTCCCTCGGGCTACGGCATCGTCAGATCTTACGTCCAGCCTGCTCCCAAAAAGGATCGCGCAGGCGGCGCTTGAATATCTTGCCGGAGTCTTCGCGCGGCAGCCCTGTACGGATCTCGATGTGTTTTGGCACCTTGTAGTCGGCGAGCGAGGTTTTCAGCCGGGCACGGATGTCGCCAGCATCAAGCGCGATGCCCTCTTGCGGTTCCACCACCGCCATCAACGCCTCGCCGAATTCGGCGTCAGGGATGCCGAACACCGCGCAATCATGCACACCGGGAACGGCATGCAAAACGGATTCGATTTCGGCCGGATAGATGTTGACGCCGCCCGAAATCACCATGTCGCGCTTGCGGTCGCAGATGAAGACGTAGCCGTCTTCGTCGATATAGCCGACGTCGCCCGAGGTGATGAAGCCATCGCGGTCGATCTCGGCGCGCTTCTCCGGCTTGTTGTGGTAGGTGAAATCGGCCATCCCGGGCACGCGCGAATAGATCTCGCCGATCTCGCCCACCGGCAGCACGCGACCGTCCTCGCCAAGGAAGCGCAACTCGGCGCCAGGCGATATCTTGCCCACTGTGCCTGGCTTCTTCAGCGCATCCTCCGAGGTCGCGAAGGTGACGGCGCTGGATTCGGTCGAGCCGTAGAATTCGTAGATCACCGGTCCCCACCATTCGATCATGGCGCGCTTGACGTCGGCCGGACAGGGCGCCGCGGCATGGATGATGTGGCGCAGCGAGGAGACGTCGTATTTCTTGCGTACCTGCTCCGGCAGCTTCATCAGGCGGATGAACATGGTCGGCACCATGAAGATGGTGTCGATCTCAAAGCGCTCGATCAGCCCCAAAAACTCTTCAGCCTCAAAGCGCGGCATCAGCACCAGTGCGCCGCCGAGCTTGCCGGCACGAATGCCGAACGAATTCGGCGCGGAATGATAGAGCGGCCCCGGCAGGATCGCCCGGGCGCCGGGCTTGAGCCCATAGATCATCCCACGCATGCGCTCGCCGGCCGCCGCCTGTTCCGGCGTCGGCGCATTGCGGCGCACGCCCTTGGGGTGGCCGGTCGTGCCGGAGGTGTAGATCATGTTCATGGGCTGAGGCACGACCGGGCCGTCATAGGGCTGGTACTGCGCAAGCCAGGACTCGAAATCGCTCGCGAACTCAGGCGTCGCCAGATGATCGGGTTCGATCTTGTAGTTGGAAAGTATCTCCGGCGGCGTCGGCACGCTGAGCACGGTAACGCCCGACGGGATCGCATCGTGCAAGCCGTGCAGCATGTCAGCGTGCCCGATCAGCACTGAGGTGCCGGTATCCTCCAGGATGTAGTTGATCTCCTCCGGCTTGAAGTGCCAGTTGATCGGCACGCCATAGGCGCCGAGCCGCATCGCGGCGTAGGCGGCCTCCAGGAAGGCGATGTCGTTGCGCATCAGCATGCAGACGCAATCGCCCTGGCGGACGCCGAGCTCGCTGAGACCGGAAGCAATGCGGTCGGCGCGATCGGCGACCTCGGCATGGGTGCGACGGCGTTCGCCGGAGACGATGCCGCGGAATTCGGACGTTTCGCTCATGTGACGTTTTTTCTTGGTTCTTTTAGCGACGGTGCCAATTAGTCGTCATCACCGGGCTTGTCCCGGTGATCCACGTTCTTCCTTCATCGCAGTGAGCGAAGGACGTGGATGGCCGGGACATCTAGCGCGAAGACGCGCTTCGCGCTTTTGCCCGGCCATGACGGCGAAATCGTCAATCCGCAAACCTCGGCGCGCGCTTCTCTAGATTGGCACGCACGGCCTCGGTCTGGTTTGCGCTCCCGATCAGCTTCTGCTGCTCGACGGATTCGGCGAGCAGCGCGGGGCCCGGATCGACTGAGAGATTGTTCAGCAGACGTTTCGCCGCGCGGATCGCATCGGGGCTCTTGCCGGCAATCTCGCGCGCGACTTCGAGCGCCGCTGCGCGCGGATCATCGCAGATGCGGGTAGCGAGGCCGTAAGCCATCGCCTCCTGTGCGGAGAAGATGCGGCCGGTGTAGGTGAGTTCGCGCAGGACGTCATCGCGCACGAGGCTCGCCAGGATCGGCGTGCCCGCCATGTCGGGGACGAGGCCCCACTTGATCTCCATCACCGACATCCGCGCATCGGGGGTGAGAAAGCGCATGTCGGCACCGAGCGCGAGCTGGAAGCCGCCGCCGAAGGCGACGCCCTGGATCGCGGCGATGACAGGCACCGGAAGCTGACGCCAGCCCCAGACCGCCTGCTGCGCAAAGTTCGCCTGGCCGTGGGTGCGCTTGGTGAGGTCGCGATTTTCGCCACCCGGAATTCCGTTGCCGCCGTTTTCCTTCATGGCGGCAAAACGCCCCATGTCGAGACCGGCGCAGAAGGCACGGCCCTCGCCGGACAGCACGACGGCGCGCACGCCTTTTTCCTTCGAAAGCCGGTCGGTTGCGGCGACAAGGGCCTCGAACATGGCCTGATCGAGCGCATTCATCTTGTCCGCCCGCACCAGGCGAACATCGGCGACGCCTTCCGAGATCGAGATCGAGACGCGCACTTCCATGGATGAATTCTCCCCTGTTCTTGTTCGGTGCCGCTTTACAGGAAGACGGCGGCCGGATTTAGTCAATCGACCAATTAACTGACAATCCCTACGGGGGAAACACCCATGTTCAAGGAAAATCTTCTGGCCGGCCGGCGCATCCTCGTGACCGGCGGCGGCACCGGGCTCGGCAAGTCGATGGCATCGCGCTTCCTTCAGCTCGGCGCCGAAGTGCACATCTGCGGCCGGCGCAAGATCGTCTGCGACGAGACCGCAACCGAACTGATGGATCAGTATGGCGGCCGCGTCACCAGCCACGGCGTCGACATCCGCAACGCGCTCGCCGTCGACGAGATGGTCGAAAACATCTTTCGCGAGGGACCCCTAACCGATCTCATCAACAACGCTGCCGGCAATTTCCTCTCGCGCAGCGAAGAGCTGTCGCCGCGCGGCTTCGATGCGGTCGCCAACATCGTCATGCACGGCACGTTCTACGTCACGCATGCGGTGGGCAAGCGCTGGATCGCGGCCAAGCAGCCCGGCAACGTCGTCTCGATCACCACGACATGGGTGCGCAACGGCTCGCCTTACGTCGTGCCGTCGGCGATGAGCAAGTCGGCGATCCATGCGATGACCATGTCGCTCGCGGCCGAATGGGGCAGATACGGCATCCGCCTCAACACCATCGCACCGGGCGAAATCCCGACCGAGGGCATGAGCAAGCGCATCAAACCCGGCGACGAAGCCGGCGCACACACCAAGGCGATGAACCCGATGGGCCGCGTCGGCACCATGGAGGAGTTGCAGAACCTCGCGGTGTTCCTGATCTCCGGCGGCTGCGACTGGATCAGCGGCGAGACCATCGCCATGGACGGCGCACAGGCGCTCGCCATGGGCGGCAATTTCTACCAGCTCCGCGACTGGAGCGACGACGACTGGGCCACGGCGCGCGACAGCATCAAGGCGCAGAACGAGAAGGATCGGGCTGCAAGGGGGTAGAGCTCTCTCCGTAGTCGTCCCGGCGAAGGCCCCATAAACACCGAACGTAGCTTGACGAAGACTAGTCATGGCCGGTCTTCGCAAAATTGCGTCTTGTGGTTATGGGTCCCGGCCTTCGCCGGGACGACATGTTGATCGAGCGTCGCCCTCCCGTATTGTCTTTGCCCACGGATGACGCCACACTCCGCGGCATAAAAACAGACGCCACGGGAGAAACATGTCCACACAGCCATTGGCGAATCTCGCCGACATGGTGCGCGAGCGCGCGAAGAGCCGCGGCAACGCCATTGCCTTTGAGTTCGAGGGGCGCGCCACCAGCTTTGCCGAATTCGACATCAAGACCAACTGCGTCGCCAACGCGCTGATTGCGATAGGCGTAAAAAAGGGCGAGCGCATCGCCTATCTCGGCAAGAACAGCGACATTTATTTCGAGCTTCTGATGGGCGCGATGAAGGCCGGTGCAGTGATGGCGCCGGTGAACTGGCGCCTCGCAGGACCCGAGGTCGCCTTCATCGTCAGCGACTGCAAGGCGCCGGTGCTGTTCGTGGGACCGGAGTTCATCGCACTCGTTGATCAGATCATGGACAAGCTGCCGGACGTGCGCACCGTCATCACCACCGAGGGCGGCGCGCCGGAATGGCAGGATTATACAGCCTGGCGAGATGTGCGGAACGGCGATGATCCGAGGGTGCCAATCGACACCAAGGACATCGCGATCCAGCTCTACACCTCCGGCACCACGGGCAAGCCGAAGGGCGCGATGCTGTCCCACGCGAACTTCCTCAATCTCGTTCAGACCGGCAACGCCGAGGACAAGCCGGAGTGGAACCGGTGGTCGACCGACGACGTCTCGCTGGTGGCGATGCCGATCTTCCACATCGGCGGCTCGGGGTGGGGCGTGATGGGGCTTTATCACGGCGCTCGCGGCGTGATCGCGCGCGAGTTCGATCCGACCAAGGTGCTCGACTTCTTCGAGCTATCAGGCATCACAAAGCTGTTCATGGTGCCGGCGGCGATGCAGTTCGTGGTGCGGCAGCCGCGCGCTAAGACGGTGGATTTCTCGCGGCTGAAGTACATGCTGTACGGTGCCTCCCCTATTCCCGCCGCGCTGCTAAAGGAATGCATCGAAGTCTTCAAATGCGGCTTCGTGCAGATGTACGGCATGACGGAGACGACGGGCACGATCGTCGCGCTGCCGCCGGAGGATCATATCGAGGGGCTGGAGCGGATGCGCTCGGCCGGCAAGGCGCTGCCCGGCGTCGAGATCGCGATCCTCGATGCGGACGGCCAGCCGCTTCCGCCGCGCCAGGTCGGGGAGATCGCGACGCGCTCGGGCTCGAACATGGCGGGATACTGGAACCTGCCGGACGCAACCGCCGCGACGCTGGGCGCCGACGGTTGGCTGCGCACCGGCGATGCCGGCTACATCGACGAGGACGGCTATCTCTACATCCACGATCGTATCAAGGATATGATCATATCCGGCGGCGAGAACATCTATCCCGCCGAAGTCGAGAGCGCGCTGTGCGATCACCCGGACGTCGCCGAGGCCGCGGTCATCGGCATCCCCGACGACAAATGGGGCGAAGCCGTGAAGGCCGTCGTGGTGATGAAGCCCGGCAAGCAGGCGACCGCCACCGACATCATCAACTTCACCCGCGAGCGTATCGCCGGCTTCAAGACGCCGAAGAGCGTGGAGTTTCTGCCGGCGCTACCACGCAATCCGTCAGGCAAGATTTTGCGGCGACAGTTGCGCGAGCCGTATTGGGCGGGGAAGGACCGGCGGGTGAATTAGGGCACGCTCTATCAACTCGTCGTCCCGGCGAAGGCCGGGACCCATAGCCACAGGGCGTGGTTTGGCGAAGACTCGCGGTTTGCATCTCGGCGCTACGACTCCACCCTGCGGGTATGGGTCCCGGCCTTCGCCGGGACGACTCGGGAAAAGATAGCGCACAGCGACTCCTCAACGCTTCCCCGGCCCCATATATCCGAACAGGAACCCCGCCACCTTGCGCATCTGGATTTCCTCGCTCCCCTCCGTGATGCGATAGCGGCGGTGATGGCGGTAGATGTGCTCGAACGGCTTGTGGCGTGAATAGCCCATGCCGCCGTGGACCTGCATGGCGCGGTCGGCGGATTCGCAGCAGAGCCGATTTGCCCAGTAGTTGCACATCGAGACGCGGTCGGACAGCGTGCGCTCGATCTGCTCCTCGGTGAGCTGGTCCATCTCCCAGGCGGTCTTGCGGATCAACAGGCGCAGCATCTCGGCTTGCGTCGCGAGCTCGACCAGCGGGAACTGAATCGCCTGGTTCTCGGCAAGCGACTTGCCGAACGGCTTTCGCTCGCGCGCATATTTGACGCTTTCGTTGATGCAGTAGACGGCCGCTCCCAGCGAGCTCGCCGCCTGGCGGATGCGATTCTGGTGCACGAAGCATTGCGCCAGCGACAGGCCGCGACCGACCTCGCCGAACAGCGCATCCTCCGGCACGAACACATCCGTAAAACTAACGCGGGGATGGTCGGTCGGCATGTTGAAGGTCCACATGTACTCTTCGATCTTCACGCCATGGCTCTTGGCCGGCACCAGGAAACAGGTGATGCCGCGGGCATCGCCGTCATTGCCGCTGGTGCGCGCGAACAGCGCGCAATGGGTGGCGACGTGCATGCCGGTGGTCCACATCTTCTCGCCGTTGATGATCCAGCCCTTGACGTTATCGCGGGTCGCCGGCACCGCGCGCGTCTCCATGTGGGTCGCGTCCGAGCCGTGATGCGGCTCGGTCAGACCGAAGGTGATGCGGTACTTGCCCTTGATGGAACCGTCGATCATCGCCTTCTGGTCGATGCGGCCATAGTGGTCGAGCATGGTGACGACCGGGAAGTTGCCGACGATCGAGTGCTCGTTCTGGAGGTCGTTGTGCAGGCCGAGTCCCTTTGCGGCAAAATGCTCGCGGATCACGGCCATCCAGAGGTTGGAACCGTCCTTGCCGCCATATTGCCTTGGGACAGGAAAGCGCAGATGGCCGGCGGCATCCGCGAGATCCTTTGCCTTGCGCAGCAGCGCTTCCCATTCGTGGCGCGGCAGGCCGCCATTCTCGAAATCGGTGCGCGCCCATTCGCGGCGGTGATCGAAGAAGCGGATGTTGTCGTCGGCCGCCTCCAGCGGCTTGATCTCTCGTTCGATAAAACGGTCGAGCTCTCCGAGATAGGCGACGAGATCGGCAGGCAATGAGAAATCCACTGTTCTCTCCCGGATGATTTTTTGGTTTGCGTCAAGGCGCTACGCGCGCCTCGGCTTCGCAGCGATTAAGGTGAGAAGCGTGTGCGCAAGTCAAGCAAGCCGAGGTGTGTGAGGCGCGCAAACCGCGTTGCGCAAATCGATGGTGTTGAACCGTGCCGCCGCGCTAGTATGGCACCAATATTCCTTCAGGAGAAAATGCGGGGAGCGACCATGGAGCTGAAATTTTCCAAAGTAGAACGCAAGGGGCCGATCACGATCGTCACACTGTCGCGGCCCGAGGTCTACAATGCGCTGCACACGGATGCGCATTTCGAGCTCCAACGGGTCTTCGACGATTTCTCCGCCGACCCCGAGCAGTGGGTCGCGATCGTTACCGGCGCCGGCGATAAAGCCTTCTGCGCCGGCAACGATCTGAAGTGGCAGGCGGCGGGCGGAAAGCGTGGCTGGGACAAGGGCGGCTTTGCGGGCCTCACCTCGCGCTTTGACTGCGACAAGCCGATCATTGCGGCGGTCAACGGCGTCGCGATGGGCGGCGGTTTCGAGATCGCACTCGCCTGCGATCTGATCATCGCCTCGGAGAATGCGACCTTTGCGTTGCCCGAGCCGCGCGTCGGTCTCGCCGCGCTCGCCGGCGGCCTGCACCGGCTGCCGCGGCAGATCGGCCTGAAGCGCGCCATGGGCATGATCCTGACCGCCCGCCATGTCAGCGCCAAGGAGGGCCATGAGCTCGGCTTCGTCAACGAGGTGGTGCCGCAGGGCGAGGCGCTGTCAGGCGCGCTGCGCTGGGCGGAGATGATCACCAAGAATTCGCCAATGTCGATCCGCGCGTCGAAGCAGACCATCCAGAAGGGGCTTGGCGTCTCGCTGGAGCAGGCGATCGAGGAGCAGCGGGACTATCCGGCGGTGAAGGCGATGG
Source organism: Bradyrhizobium hipponense (assembly GCF_008123965.1). GTDB lineage: Bacteria > Pseudomonadota > Alphaproteobacteria > Rhizobiales > Xanthobacteraceae > Bradyrhizobium > Bradyrhizobium hipponense. The sequence goes on from NZ_VSTH01000121.1 coordinate 41,454, forward strand.
TGGCGTCGCAAGACTATATCGAGGGTCCGAAGGCATTTTCGGAGAAGCGTCCGCCGAAATGGGTGGGGAAGTAGCGCTCTCCTTCCCTCGTCATTCCGGGGCGCGCCAACAGGCGCGAGCTATGATACGCAGTTGCGCATCTGAGAATCCATCGCGCCGCAGAGACCGAAGATGGATGGATTCCGGGCTCGTCGCTACGCGACACCCCGGAATGACAGCTAGAGAGTGTGCGCCTCTGCCTCAACGTCGTCATTGCGAGCGCAGCGAAGCAATCCAGACTGCCTCCGCGGAAAGGCTCTGGATTGCTTCGCTACGCTCGCAATGACGGAAGATGGGGCTGCGCTTAGCCGTCTCTTGACAGCTCGCGCTTGTACGAGGCGTAGTTCGGCTGATCGATCGCAAGTTTGTCCATCGTGGTTTGCCAGAGGTGCTCGGCGAGACCCGGCGTTGCTAGGTCGATCTCGCCCTTGGCGATGCGTTCGGAGAGGACGCGGTTGAGCTCCGTCACGGAGCCGTCCGTTCCGAGCAGTGCGCGCAGCCGCGTCACCTCCGCAGCGTCACTCCCCTCCTCCAGGGTCAATTGCCGCGTCACCAGGTCGAGCATATTGATGGCGACGCGGAGCTTGAAGGCCTGATGGCCGGAGATCAACGGCGCGATGTCGTTGCGAAGGAAATCGGCGACCGATTTGGTCAGCTCGGGCGGTGTCGGTTCGTCCTGCATGCTTCAGCTCCCGCGCGGCACAAGCAGCCGCAACAGATCGATCTCGGTCTCGGAGGCGCGGCGGCCGATCATGGCGCGCTCCATCGAATGATCCGGCCCTTCACGAAAACGCTGCATCATGCCGCCGCACATGATGCCCCAGCGCAGCGTCCCCATCACTTCCCAGAATTTTACCCGCGCAACATCGACCTTGCGGCCGGCGGCCTCATAGCCGGCGAACATCTCCTCGCGCGAGCCAAAGCCGCCGACGGGCTTGTCGATCTCGCCGAAGCGCCACGAATTGACACAGACCCAGCCGAGATCCTCCATGGGATCGCCGAGATGAGCGAGCTCCCAGTCCAGCACGGCGCGGATGCCGTCGGAACCAATGATGAGATTTCCGTTGCGGAAATCGCCGTGCACCAGCGTCTCCTCGGCCGAAGGACCAGGATCATTGTCGCGCAGCCACCGCAGCGCCAGCTCGAACACGGGCTTGGGCCAGTTCAGGCCGCGATAGTCCCGCTCGAACTCAGAGATCTCCTTCGTTGCGGTCATGTGGCGTAGCTCGGGCAGCTTTGACAGCGGCAGCCGGTGCAGACCGGCCAGTACACCGCCGATCTGGCGCGCGAGAAGCGGCCGCGCCGCCGCGAACGCGTCGTCGCGCAGGATCTTGCGCGCGATGGTCTCGCCTTCGATCCGCTGCATAATGAAGCCGGTGCCGAGATCGTCCTCCGGCACCAGCACATGCATGACGCGCGGCGACGGCACGCCGGCCTCGTAGGCGAGCTGCATCAGCTGCGCCTCGGCCTCAAGGCCCGCCGCACGCGTCGGCGCCGCGCCATAGCCTTTCGGTGCACGGCGCAGGATCGCTCCGATCGGACCATCGGGGTGCACGATGTCGAAGCGCCAGGTTTCCTGGCTGGCGCCGCCGGACAGCTTTGCCGCCCTGGTGGCACCGGTCGCCCCATTGCACCAGCGCACGACGCTGCGGGAAAGCTCCGCCTCGATCATTTGCCCTTGAACTGCGCCGGACGCTTCTCCAGGAACGCGCCGACGCCTTCACGAAAGTCCTGGGTATCGCCGGCGCGCAGCTGGCACTGGAATTCGAGATTGAGCTGATCCTCGAAGGAATTTTCCGGACTGTCCCAATAGAGCTTGCGGATCAGCGAGAGTGCGACCGTCGGACCGCTGGCGAGATCGCGCGCGAGCTTCATCGCCTCCTCCATCAGCACGCCGTCGTCGTAGACGCGGTTGACGAGTCCCCATTCCAACGCCTTCTCGGCCGGCAGCCGCTCGCCCATCAGCGACAATTCGATCGAGCGCGCCCGACCGACGAGGCGCGGCAAGAGCCAGGTCGAGCCGCAATCCGGCACGAGCCCGATGCGGCGGAAGGCCTGCAGAAAGTAAGACGAGCGGGCGCACAGGATCATGTCGCCGAGCAGCGCGAAGCTCATGCCGGCGCCGGCGGCAGGGCCGTTGACAGCGGTGACGATCGGACAGTGCAGATTGCGGATGCGGCGCAGGAAGGGATGAAACCCGGTCTCGAGCGTCAGGCCGGCCTTGGTCTTCTTCGACTGGTTGTTGCGGCCCTGGAGATTCGCGCCGGTGCAGAACGCCCGCCCCACACCGGTCAGCACGACGCAGCGCACCTCGTCCTTCTTCTCCTCGATGGCGTCGAGTGCTTCGGCAAGACCGCCCAGCATGTCCACGGAGACCGCGTTCATCACCTCCTGATGGTCGAGCTTGAGGATCGCGACCGCCCCATCGAAATCGAGCGTGACGTGTTTGAACTGCATGGCTTCCTCGTCAGTTGTCGCCTGCGATGTTTCGCAGACCGGAATTACTTTTGCCCGGACGCATATTTGATTTTTGGCGCGCTCTTGTCCATGGTGATAAGAGCATAGCAAGCAATCTTGCGCGCAGCGGCTGATGCGCCTCAAGCGAAAACAGGAAACGCGCCATGAATCTCTTCGACCTCACCGGCCGCGTGGCCGTGATCACCGGCGGCAATGGCGGTATCGGGCTCGGCATCGCGCAGGCGCTCGCCGGCCAGGGCTGCAACGTCTCGATCTGGGGACGTAATCCTGACAAGAACAGAACCGCTGCCGCGAGCCTGTCCGGGCTGCCCGGCAAGGTCGATACCCGCATCTGCGACGTCACCGACCCAGCCTCGGTCGATGCGGCGATGAAGGCGACGCTCGACGCTTTCGGTCGGGTCGACGGCTGCTTTGCCAATGCCGGCATCGGCGGCGGCGGCCGGCGCTCCTTCATCGAGCGCACCGAGGAGGAATGGCGCACGATGTTCTCGACCAATCTCGACGGCGTCTTCCATGCGTTCCAGGCGGCCGCGAAGCACATGACGGAGCGTTCCAATGCCGGCGATCCCTTCGGCCGTCTGGTTGCCACATCGAGCCTCGCCTCGATCTTCGGCACTGCGCGCAACGAGCACTATGCTGCGACCAAGGCCGCGATCAACGCGCTGGTGCGCGCACTCGGTGTTGAGCTGGCGCGCCACGGCGTCACCGCCAACGCGATCCTGCCCGGCTGGATCAAGAGCGATATGACCGCGGGCCTCATGGCCAACGACAAATTCGTCGCCAACGTGATGCCGCGGATTCCGGTGCGCAGGTTCGGCGAAGCCAGCGATTTCGGCGGCATCGCGGTGTACCTGATGAGCAGGGCGTCATCCTATCACACCGCGGATACGTTCGTGATCGATGGCGGCTATACGGCGTTTTGATTTGCGTAGGGTGGGCAAAGCCGCACTTGCGGCGTGCCCACCGCAAGCATTTTCGACTGTCGTGGTGGGCACGCTGCGCTTTGCCCACCCTACGGTTTCCGGTGTCGTAAGCGTAGAAGGGAACGGACAAATGTTTTCGCACGTCATGATCGGCACCAACGACCTCGACAAGGCCAAGGCCTTCTACGACAAGCTGCTCGCCACGCTGGAGGTGCGGCCGGCCCGGGTCGACGGCCATCGCATCTTCTACATCACCAAGACCGGCGTGTTCTCGGTGTCGAAACCGATCAACGGCGAAGCGGCGACGGCGGCGAACGGCGGCACCATCGGCTTTGCCTGCAATTCACCGGAGCAGGTCGACGCTTGGCATGCGGCCGGCCTCGCCAGTGGCGGCAAGACCTGTGAGGATCCGCCGGGTATTCGCCAGGGTCCGGGGGTCAAGCTCTATCTTGCGTATTTGCGCGACCTCGACGGCAACAAGATCTGCGCGATGCACCGGATGGCGTGAGTGGGGCGCCACACTCTCGGTGTCGTCCCGGCGAAGGCC
>NZ_VSTH01000122.1 GCF_008123965.1 Bradyrhizobium hipponense
GCCGTCCTGGATCGGCTCGTCCACAATGCTCACCGCCTCACACTCAAGGGAGACAGCATGCGAAAGATCACTGCGCAGCGCGCCAATCTTGACGCAGCCAAGAAAACCTGACCCAACTCCTCATGCCGGCAACGACACCCCGGCCGCCTTCGTCGGAACAGGTGGCCGCCTTCGATCGGAATGCATGGTCGCGTTCAATCGGAATCCCTGGCCGCAATCCCCGGAATCCGCAGCCGAAACACCGAATCCCGTCGGGTGAGCTCATTGACTACCGATCCCGACTGAGCGGCCACTCGATGCGACCAGATCAACTGCTTGCCCCTTGTAGTCGTTCGTAAACAATCGACGTTGACGTTCTCTAGCCGACACCTCTTGGCTCATCTGGCCTACTACACCGGAGGAGGTTCACAACCGGCGTTCAGAAGTGTGCAAAAGCGCAATCCCATCTCGATCTGATCCCGGCTGGGCCACATGGAACGATTATGTGGCGCCGAAACCGTCGATCTAGAGATCTAGACGTTCCCGAGATGCGAACGTCATACCGGCGCGCCCAGTCGTTGTGCTCCTGCTATGGCTCGACAGCAACACGCAGACGAAATCCCGATACGGATCGCCGAGCGGTGTGGCTTGGCGCTCATCTGCGGGACCAGCGAGACGTCGCTGACGCGGCTAGCCTGAACATGCGCCCGCGGACGCGCGCACCTGAAATCCGAGTTGTGCAAGTTGGATCGCAACCGCGGCTGCGTATCGCTATCCAGCGGCAGCGGACTCGCACGAGCCCGTGCGGCAGTCTCGAAACCTGGTGTCACGGGGATGATCGGCCAGTGCGAAGCCGCTGCAGTTTTGCTCTGTGTGACCGTGCCCTGAAACCTTCGTCGAGCAGCAATGTCGCACGCAAGGCGGGAGGCTGGCCAAAGTTAAACATCTTAGGTCGGCAGTTTGCTGGTGCAGAATATGATGCCTTGCCAACTATTGCCAGCAGGCTGTCGCACTTGCGACGAATGTCGCAATTGCGACAGCGATCGTTGCGCTGGCGTTAGAGCCGGTGTCCAAATTGCTTGTCATTGTGCGAGATTTCGCGAGCGCATTAGCTGGTACGACACTTGCTGGATCGCTTCAGGTCCGTCCGGAAAGAAGCACATGCACAGCCGCTCCATCAAGCGAGTATCCGACCGGGAGAAAGAGCGCTCTGCAGCGCGTGACGAGAAGTATGCTTGTCGCATTCGGTCGAGAACTTCGCAAGCAAGAGGAGCCCGAAGTGGCTCCGAAATCCTCTCAGACAGGTTCGGTCAAACCACGCAGTACTGGCCTGCCTAAGTCGGCGGCGCGAGGCGCCAAATGGACTTATTTAGCTTCGTCGAATGTGCAAAAGAAACGCGATCTCTCAAGGCGCTGTTCGATCTGCTTGTGAGCTGTTCGAGCGAACAGGGCTTCAGTCAAGTGGCTTACGGGTCACTGACCGACACGGGACCGACTCGCCTGCCAGAGTATCGCCGAGCGGCGGTGACGGTGAACTTTCCTTCCGATTGGTGCGAGCGCTATTCTGAACGCAGGTACAATGCCATTGACCCCGTGGTTCGGCGGACGACGATGCTATCGGCGCCGTTTCTATGGGATCAACTCGCCGACCAACATCAATTGCAACCGGGCGAAACGCGTGTGTTGAATGAGGCCAGAGAGGCCGGCCTGAAGCATGGCGTGACCGTACCACTGTTTGGACCATTCGGACGGCTATCCGTCGTATCGTTTGCGTCTAGCTTCGACGATGCCGACCCTGAGCATCGTCTCAGTCATCTCAACGCATTGGCTTGGCAGTTTCATCATGCGTTTGCAGAGATCGCGCCTTCATCGGAGGGCAGATGCCAAATGCAAGTGGCTCTATCCGAACGAGAGAAGGACTGCCTCCGGTGGGTCGAACAGGGAAAATCATCTTGGGAAATCGGGGTGATTCTGAAGGTCAGCGAGAATACAGTCAACTTTCACCTCAAGAACGCAATGCGAAAGCTGGAGACGAACAGCCGTACCCACTGCGTCGTCAAGGCGATTCGCCCTGGTCTTATTTGAATTGATATATGCTTCAAGGGAGGCGAGCGATGTCATTTCTTGATAATAGCGGCGAGCGGCGCGCTCACTCCGATATCGCCTTAGATGCAGCCGCTGTTGCCATAAATAGGCTGGCAAGTGTGTCGTCCCGATCGTCATCGGTAGACAAACGTATTCTGCCGATGGTGGTTGGTCGTGGGTCGAAAGCGGCAGAGGTTCACACGAACTCCGTTAGTCCGACGCGGGCTGGACATGAGGGCGGACCATTCGCCGCATCGTTGATAGCGTGCGGTCAAAGTGACTTCAGCGCAAGTGTAATCATTGGCGCGTAGCCCGACCCCTCGAGCCCGTGCTGCTGCCCGCTCATGGATGGGCGCGCATGCAACTGGCCAAGACATGCACGCTGGGATGTTCCTCTTGCCCGTCAATCTGGCTGCCCAATCGAGCCGGAAACCAGAGCGCACGTTTCCCCTATTCTGCGGACGCGCTCTTTACGGGTTAGTCCCTGTGAACGTGAGGTCGAGTGGGCCCCGGAGCAAAATGGCCCGCTTAGCGCCACGTTGCCAACTCGAACAGCAGCTTCAGAAATACGGGCCTCATCTGCTCGGTTCGTTTTGGTTTGTGACACCCTCGCGTAAGTGAACTTTTTGGGGCGCAGATTGCGACGACATACTAGCCCAGGAGAACGGTTGGCTTGTTGCAGCAAGCGCGGCCTCCCGAAATGCTGTGTGCCTCTACACTAGGCCAACAGGTCAAAGAAAGCCCCGGCCATGGGCTGGGGCTTTCGATCCGCCGATTGAACGATAGATCAATATCTGAGAAGAATCGGACTGCCAAACTTGTAATTGAGTCGTGCAGTCAGAAGGTCAAAATCCTGGCGGACGCGATCGGTCCCACCAGCCGGTGCGGCGAAGTTCACCGTGCTAGGCTGCATGAATAGATGATCGTACTCGAGGCCAACTGACCAGTTCGGTGCGAAGCCGTACTCGATGCCGGCTCCCAACGCGCCGCCCCAAAGAACGTGCTCGCTGTTTCCGAGCTGCGCGCCCCTGAGGGTCGAGCTTATCTGATAGGTGTTGCTCGTGACTGCGGCGCCGCTTTTGGCATAGAGCAGTACGTTGTCGAACGTATAGCCGATCTGCCCCGTTACCAGGCCGAACGAATCAATCTTGGTCAGGTTGACATCCCAAAACGCGACACTGACATTCGAGCCGGTCAAATCAGCCCAGTTCCCCTGGCCTTCAAGACCAAGCACGATCTGGCCCACCTGCCATCGATAACCGATCTGGCCACCAACGGTCACGCCGGTCGCGTCATGACAGCCCTCGGGCGTGCCGCCATTGAAATCCCAACAATTCGAGCTTGAGCCCAAGCCACCGTTCATACCGAGATAGTAGCCGCTCCAGTCGTAGATTGCAGCCGCGACAGGCTGCGGAGCTATGGTGTAGAGAGGCTGGACGGGCTGCGCAGCCAGATCCGCGCCAAATGCGGGCGCCACCGCGTCAAGCGCCACAATGCTCACAGTCGCGAGCAACAAGTTCTTCATTTCTACTCTCATGTCTTGAGTGCTCCCGAGCCTCGTGCGTCTTAACAACGTCCGCGCGAATTGCTGTAACTGCATCGCAACGTTCGCGCCCAAAGGAATGTTCGAACCGAACGCTGCGTCAGGTTGCGGCATTGCAGATCATCTCCAACTGCGTCGTGCTCGGTCGCGTGCGAACACAAGTAGGTTAGGTGTTGACGAAAAGCGGGCTGCTGATCTCAGCGAATTAAGCGCACCGCAAGCCAGATGATACCTAGCCACACCGCAACCGAGAAGAGCAGAGCGCTTTGCAACGTCCTTGCTCTTATACTGTGGCGCCATCGAAGGAGCTGCGATGAGCAACCGGTGAAGCGCCGGCCACGTACAACAGCTATCACGTCATCATAATCTGCGAACCGGAAGCGAGAGCGATGCTTACGAATATACGCCAGCCGCTCAGTGGGTGAGAGGCACTGTGCCCATACCTCCCATGCCTCATCATCAAAACACGCGCTATTCTCAAGGACTTCGGCGAGGCGCTCGTTACGCTTCATGATGCATCCGCTGTACTGACTGTCGCGGATCAAGTTCTACGAAGGAAGCCTCACCTTCGAAACCTCTCAGTTTGGGTAGGCTAGCTCAGCGAATCGAACTCGGCCAGGAAGCATTGGTCACGGTAAACGCGGCGTTGGTCCTGACGCGAGATGAAATTCGAAGTCGGCCGAGGGCTCTGGATCTCTCTTCTCGTCCAGGGCAGACCGCGACGGGCATCGAAGCGCTGTAGATGCCGAAGGAGAGTGAAAGGGGCTCCTTGTCGACGCTGCCGCAATCGTGCTCGCCGTCGCATTCAGTTCAAGCGCTAGCTCGCGTGCCAGACATATCCTCTCCGGGGCTCGCACCGGCGCTGATTGGAATTCGGTCCGGCAATCGCTTCCGCACATGCCAAGATCACACAGAGGTACGTTGCCAGGCCGGGACCGGTTGCGAATCCACCGCCGCCGACCCGACGATCCGTGAAGGGCCGACTCGCAGTCTTCACCGCTCAGTGTCTCGGGTCAAATCGGTGATCAGTCACACGTCACACCGTGCTGTTGGGACTGACTCCACGTGAGCACGCGCGTGGCCTCCACGCTGCCTTGCGAATCTGTGCGCGACGAACTGGCGGCGGGGGGCGTTCGCCCTCGCGTGGCGGATTGGCAATTTCCTTGTTTGAGCAAGGCCGAATGCAGCGTTAGGAACCACGGCGTGCGGGAACTCGGAGCGCCGGCGGAGCAAAAGTGCCGGAATGAAAGAGAGCACCATAGAGCCGGGCGCGCTCACGTCGCTTGCGGGAACGCCAGCTGCGCACACCGTAGCCCAGTCCAAAGCCGCCGAAAAAGATCATAGTGAGAAAAAAGAGTGCTGTGGTCATCTGGATGTCTAATCCGGAGGATTGCTTTGATGTGTTACGTCACACTCCCGCCATCGGTGGTTAACTAGTTGGTCGGCGCGAGGCGGCGGATGCCGCGTTCCTACAACGTGACGCTACGTACGAGTTAAGTCCCTTCGGCTACTCCCAGCCAAAATCTATTCTAACTCGAGGTGCCCTGCAGCAGCAGTGCCCGCGAGCCAGGCATAGTCTGCAGATGCGCTGAGCGGCCCACGCCGTGATCGTTGCAGGAAACGAGGTTCGTTATGGGCTGATACCCGTGGTTTGGTCAGAGTGGTGCGCTTCTCTCGGCGACTTGCCCCACCCGCCCTGGGCGGAACGGAGAAGACGTTCGGCGGCAGCTGAAAGGTGGACAAGGCTAGCCATCTCTGCTGCGCAGTCGGCGTGCTGTTACGACGCCTGGACTATTTGCGTCGGGGCGGCCTGCAGGCGGTCGCATTGCAGTGCACCGAGGGCCTGAATTACAGGGTTCTTGCCTTGAGGATGCCGAAGAAGTGGTCCTGCCACCTGTCCCGCGGCCTGCCCGCTGACGAGACGAATCTGTTAGGAAAAGTAGGCTGCCTGTATACACATCGCTCGGCGATTTCGAAAGGACCGCCGGTCATCGAAAACTGGGGTGATGTCTCCTTATTACCCGTTAGAGTGATTTAACCTACGCCTTACGCAGAATTCCGCCAGGTGCTAGGCGAAACCTCGATTTGATTAGAAGAGGAAGAGTTGAACGTGTGATCAATCAAATCGCCAAGAACGCAGGCGCCATGATTTGGGTCGGATTTGACTTCACGTGTCGTTCCACGAGCTAGAACAAGTTTGGCGATTTGCGTACGATTGGCGATAGTACGGCGATCTGGCGGTAAAGCGGCGACTGCCTCGTCGAAAAGTTTAGCTAGGATACGGAGGTCTTCTGGATAGAAGAGGTCACCGTGTTTTTCCGCTGGGACTGTTCGCCTGCTGGCGCTCGCCTCGCTTAATGCGCCGAGTTCCAGTTTTGCCGCGACCAGTTCGCTTGTGAGTTCGTCGAGCAGCTTGACCGCTCCGAGCGCGAAGTTGTCCTGGCAGATCAGTTGAGCCACGACCTCCAATTGGAGAGCAATGCCGTGCTCAAGGTGCTGAATGCGCGACGTGCAAACAATCTCCTTCAGTTTATCGGTTTTGGAGGCAGGGTACGAAAGTTTGCCATGCGTTCCACTTTCGTCGAGCAGATCTGGTGGTCTGCGCGAGAGCCAGTCGTTGTTTCTCAAGGTACAGAGCGCAAAGGCTTTCATCGGGAGCAACAAGATGTTGATCGGGGTGTGCAGCGAGAAGCGAAGAAATCGAAGCTCGCCGGCACGAACGGCTGCCACGCTGCATCGAATCATGGTCATCGCGACGATGGTCAGACCGGTCCACCAGGGCACGCTGCCCGTGAGCGCGAGCTGAGCGAGCGCGGCAATCGCTGAGATGGCGAGCAGCAGGGGCCCGAGGTTCTGTCCGAGCACATCGAGCGTGAGGTACCGATCGAGGCCGGGCAGCAGGTGCAAACCGAGCAGCGTGTCGCGGTAGGTGCTCCGCGCCCAGCGGAGCTGTTGCCGCAGATATGGCAAGAGCCTGTCCGGGACCACCGTGGCGGCGATGGCGTCCGGAACGTACTCGGTTCGAAACCCTGCCTTGAGCATGAGGATGGTCAGATGTCGATCCTCACCGAAATCGCTCGGCTTTCCCCGGAAGAACTGCGTCTCGTACTGGTCGAGCAGCAACATGAGCGCGGAACGGCGGTACATGGCACACGGCCCGCAGCAGCACATGACGGCACCGAAGCGCGTCTGCGCCGCGCGCTCCTCGTTGCAAGCCAACCAGTACTCCATGTCGATCAATCGGGTCAGCCAGCTGTCGTTGCGGTTGCTGGCCGTCAATTGACCCATGGCCGCGCCGACGGTTGGATCTTGCATCTTGCGTACGAGCTTGCTGACCACGTTGCTGGCGAGTTCGGTGTCGGAATCGACGTTGAGCACGAGATCGCCGAATGACCGGCGTATCGCGGCGATCTGTGCCTTACGCTTTCCAACGTTGCTTGGCAGCAGAATGACGTTGACCCTCGGGTCATACGCGTAGCTCGCGTGGACCGGGGCCACTGCACCGACATTTGCAGAGCCGTCATCGACCACATAGACCTGCAATCGCCCTGGGTAGTCCTGGCTCGCGATAGACTTCAGGCAGGCCGCCAGCGTGCGCGGGTCCTCGTTGAAGCAGGGCACGATGACATCCACGCTGGGCAGAGCACCGGTGTCAACCGGCTCATACGGCGGCAGTGAGGCGTCGGTTCGCAGCGCATAAAGCGCCTGCGCGCTCTTATGGACGCTGGAGAGCAACGCGTAGGAGGTAACAGCAACGGTGCTGATGTTGGCAAGCAGGCTCATGGGAATTGATCTATTTCAGTGAGGTTGAGGAAGTGACCGGATTGCAAATCCACGGTCATGCAGTGCTGGAACGAGCTGGGCGAGCGCCGTCACAGTCTGGTCGCGCCGACCAGCATGAGGGCAGCGTCCCAACTCGTCGGGAGGACATCCGTCGTGCAGGAGCACGATTGCCCCCGGCCGGATCGAGGCCAGCACCGCGGCAACAATCGACTCGACGCCGGGACAAGACCAGTCTTGCGGGTCGACTGACCAGTGCAGGGCCGCCAGTTCGGCCTTCGCCGATGCGGCGAGGGCCTCCTTGGTCCATATCCATACGGCGCACGCATGTGCTGTGGCCACGAGCCCGCATCAAAGACACTCCAATTTCTTGTTGACTCGCAAAGCACTCACGATCGACGCGACGCCGGATCATGTGCTGGTGCTTGCTCGTCATCCGCACATTGCGTTGAAAATCGCGAATACGTCGTCACGCGCCTGATCCTGAACATCCTTGCTATAGCCGGCGGCTAGCTATGTGGATTCGGAGAATATTGGTAAAATCTATTGTTTTGATGGGAGGTATCCATGCTGCGGATGGGCCAAGAGGGATCCATCAACGTCGGGTGGGTGAGCCGATCCTCTTGATCCAATTGATCAGGCGCATACCGAAGAATGGCTCAACATGCGACCTTCGGTTCGGTGAAGGTCATCGCCAAGCATCGAAGCCATCGCGCAAAAACGCGAAACCATGATGCTTGAGTTGAATCAAATCGAACACTGCTTCCCACGAACAGAGTCGAGCCCTCGCCACTGCCCGATGATGACGAGTGACCGGCCCTTCTGATGATTAAGCTACAGAGCTGAGGGGACTCGCATATTGGCTCGACGCAGAGGAAAGATGGCCAGAGAGAGCCTGCTTCCGGATGCTTGAGACAAAGCCGAGCCTGCAGCATTTCGGCAGGTTCCAACCAAGCGTGCCGGCCCCAGCAGACACTAGATTTATCAATTAGCGAGGTCGCTGTCGCTCGGTTCCACCAGCTTCAAAGCTCCTCAGGAGCTCAATCGAAGCGCCTCGGCTAACATCAATAGTGCACAACCAGGTGTTGCGGCGGGCGATGGGTGGAGCGGGCATGGATCAATGCATCTTGGGATTAGCGCTGCAGATACCGACTCGGCTAAGAGGATCCTGGATGCGGCGCGGTTCGCTGGTCATGAACATTTTCGTTGCAAAATCGAGCGACCTGAATGCTCGGTCGCGGACCGCCGGCGGCAAATCAGGAGTCGCGTCGATCGCCGCGCGCGCGTCGCTCATAATCTTATCTTTTGCGGAAAGAAGCTTTGCATCTAACATTACATGAAGCGTCTCTCGAACGTCAGGTGAGATCGAACCGTCGCCATCGATCAATTCTCGAAGTTTCCAGAACATACGCTCGACTGCTACCATAGAACCGAGGACTGACATCAGTCTTGGTGACATCATTGCCATCTCCTTCTCCAGCCAGATTCTGGCGACCATCCCAGCGAAATCAGATCTGTTCCGGTTTGACACCGGCGCGCGAGGCGCCCCTGAGACAGGCGAATGACTGGGATACAATTTCTCTGCTACGCTCCAGGGGCGTGAGACGCAGGTTGCTCAGGGGAGCTCGCAAAGCGTGCGATTTGCGAGCAAGGCATTTATCTTTTGCTCCAGGCCGTAACCCGGGCGCGTGCGGTGGCTCACGTCGAAAACCGACACGGAGGGGGTTCTGTTTGCCACAATGCCGCCAGCGGCATCGGAGTTGGACTTCTCCAGCCAGGCGTCCATGCTTTCCCGCTTGTTCACCGGGATCGCTCTGTTAACCAGGCGGAATTGCTGAGTGATCCGGTCACGCAACGGTGGTCATCCGATACCCGGTGCTCAGGGCGCCCACACGTTTCCTGATTGCATGGGTGCATCGAGATCGCGCCTCCCGATCTGGCGGAGGTGTGTTGGTCGTGCGCCACGTTGACCTCGATCGATCTCTCGACTCTCCATCGGCCGTCTGGTCGAGCTCAGAAGAGATGCTAACTTAAACGTTCATATCATTTCCTTGTGCCGGCGTCCGTATCTCGGATTGATTCACTTCGTCTCTCTTACTGTCCTCGTCCCTGCACGGCTATGCTGTGCAAACCGTGCATTTCACCCACCACCGGCCACCGCGTTTCTCCGCGCGCAACTTGCCGCGGCGGATCCGAGAGAGCACGGCTTCGGGGCTTATGTGGTTCATCGCTGCGAACCGCTGAACAGTGAGGTAGTCCTCATCGAGAGGTCGCGGGGTGCTAATGCCGTGCGCGGCCAGCAGAATGCGCAGCGAAGCCAACTCCGCCAGCACGATCGCGAGCTTACGCGCGATCTCCTCCGTCTGGGTGGGGCGCTGCCGGGATCGCCTCACGACAGGGCCCTTCGGGCGATAAGCCGCACCTTGGATTCGCGTGGAATGCGATCGACGAACCGGCGCGCCAAAGCGAAACGAGCGTGAGCCGACTTACCTGCCCAAGCAAACCACTGCTCGGGCAGTATTAAGGCACGCAAAGTGAAGGACAGGCCGTTCGCTGCCGTTACGCCGCCTGTTCGGTGATGTAGTCGAAAGGGTCGAATCCGCGCAAGAGCCCTTTGGACCGCAAGAGCGGCCTTATAGATGCATTCGGCTCCGGTACTCATCGGCCTCGGCGTTGCCATTTGTTGCTGGATCAATGGCGAATTTATCCGAATTCGCTGTTGGCTCACCGTCAGCGGTCTGCCGCTATGAGCTCGGAGTGAATCGCAGTTGCCGTATTGAGGCAGGCATCCAGTGTCAGAGATCCGAAGGCGAGCTGGCAAAGAAGATAGTTGGCCCCTGCCTCTTCCAAATGATCGAGAAGAGTTTGGCGCACTGAAGCGCCCGTTCCGACAACGCACAGTTCACTGTCGATTGCGGCATCTAAGGTCAGGGGCAGGTTGGATGGAGGCGGGATGTCATTGAGCTCGTACAGGAACTTAAAGCTTTTGAGCCATGTTTCGTAGGCTGGCGCGGCGAGGGAACGGGCGGCTGCTTCAGAGCTCGCGATTACGACCATGCGGAGCAATGCGAGAAATGGTGCTGAACCGCTGGCGTCACGCTCCGCGTTTCGATGAGCGTGATAGCGATCGGTGACCTTGCGAACGGCAGAAGAAGGCCCCATGCACGCCAGATTTGCGCCATTTGCCGCCGCCCAATGTGCGGACTCTGGCCGATTTGTAGCAATCCATGTCGGTGGACAGGGACGCTGGTGAGGTGAAAGCGTCAAAGGAACGTCGTTCAGCGCAAAATGTTGCCCTTGGTATGAGAGCGGGCCGCCATTCATCGCGCTAACGAAGATTTGGGAAGCTTCCTCGTAACGGCTCGAGGCAACGTCGGCTCCAACCCCAAAGTAGCTCAGTTCGATCGGTAGGGAGCCGCGACCAAGGCCGACCTCAACCCTGCCGCTGCTCAGGTGATCCAACATGCAGATCTCCTCGAATGCACGTAGCGGGTGATAGAGGTTGAGCAGCATGACCAATGGACCAACGCGAAGTCGCCGTGTGCGTTGTATGACGCTCGATAGAAACAAGTTCGGCGATGGACCACGTCCATGGGGAGTGCAATGATGCTCCGCCAGATGATAGGCATAGAAACCGAGCCGGTCGTAGGCCTCCGCCAGCGCGAGGCGGTCCGCGTATTGCCGGGCGATATCGCGGCCGTCCTCGTCAAGATGATCAAAGATGCCGCAGGTCAGGTTTGAGGGAAGAACGTTTCTCATTCAGTTATCTCCTATATAGTGGACCGGTGTCCGCTGGGTTTGGGGGGCAAGATGCGCTCGCTGGCAATGCGCTGCATAGGCTGCGAAGACGTCCCCAACAGCTCGTAATGCGCCGACTGGATCAAAACTGACTCCGGCTGCGTTGCGAAGCTGCATCAAGTGTGGGCCGGATCGATTACGAACGGGGATCTGTGACATGAGTGGAACGGGCCATTAGCCACGACATCCCACGTTCTTAAGAATGCTGCCGACAGCCGCAAGAAACGCATCCATCTGGCGCTTTGTACCGATGCTAACCCGAATGCACTCTTCCAGGCCGGCATCCGGAAAGAAGCCAACAAGGACTTTGTGGTCTTCCAACGCCGCCTGCCACCATCTGCCACTCTGGCCTACGGGCACACGGGCGAGGAGGAAATTCGCGTGGGAAGGCGTTACAGAGAACCCAAATTCTGAGAGGGCGGACGCTACGCGCTGACGCTCAAACCTGACGTGGCGATGGTTCTCCTCGTAGGCGTCGCGATGCGCAAGGACGCTCATGCCAACGGCATGCGCGACCACATTCATGTTGAAAACATTCTGGATATTGCGAAGCCGCCCAATCAGCTCGGGATGGCCGAAACCGAAGCCGACGCGAATGCCAGCGGCGGAATAACTCTTGGAAAACGTGCGCAGGACCAGAAGATTCGGATGGCGCTCAACAAGGCGTAGGCCACCCTCGGGTGCGAAATCGACATAAGCTTCGTCCAATACGATCAATCGGTCAGATCGTATAACGAGGCGTTCGATCTCAGCGAGCGGAACAAAGGTTCCGGTCGGATTGTTCGGATTGGCCAGCAGAATGAATTTGGCATGTTTAGCCGCACCGAAAAGCAGCTCGTCCATCGGCAAGCAGTCAGGTTTAGACCAGGGAATTTCAATGAAGCGGGCCCCTTGCAACATGGCAAGCTTGCGATTGAATGAGAAGCCGGGCGACATCATTGCGATGCCGTCCCCCGGGGCAAGAAAGGCTCTGTAAATCAGACTGAGGAGTTCAGACGATCCATTGCCAGCCATCACGCGATCAGTTGCAATGCCATAGGCAGCTGCGGCCGCTTGTCTCAAGCTGACATTGTCGTCTTCTGGATAGAGGTATTGCAACTCAAGAGCTGCAATTGCGCTTCGCATCACGATGCCTGGCAAAGGAAATGGGTTCTCATTCGTGTTCAGTTTCACGCAACCATTGTCCGGGGTGGGCCGCCCGGACGGGAGAGCATCCAATTCGCGAGCGATCGGCGAGAGCGAGGAAAGCATAGCTTGCAGTTTGGCATCCAATTTGGTGTTCTCCCTTTTGTTGACGCGAGCAGTTAGCGGCGTTCATCGAGCCTTGGTGGCGCGTGCTATGTTCGGAGCCGGAAAGCGCAAGGCGTGCATGAATGTGAATGTTGCGGGTTCAATAGGCGGGCTTAGATCTAAGCGCCGCACCGGATCAGAGCCCGTCTGAAAGTCCGGTAGCGATCAGCACGGAACACGCGCCGCACGGCGTTATCCCAGCGAATACCTGTTTCCACGAGGGGATAGAACGCCACGTCCACTCGGCCGAACAGCGCTGCTAACGCTTGGCTTGAACTCGCGCAATCCGCGGACAGACTGCGCGCGACTGAAATCTTGCCACAAGCTGCGTTCCTTCTGAGGAGGCGCTGACAGCTCACTCCCGAGAGCGAGGCGCGCATCAGTGTGACTAGCTGGAAGAAGGTACCGATGTTCGTCGGCCTTACGAATGCGGAAGTGGTTCTCACTGCAGCGGCACCAGGCGAATCGGAACGTACTCTTCGGACGGCCGTACGGGCGCGCATGACAGCTGTGATAGCATTGCCGCGAGGACTAGAAATGCTGCGACTGTGGCGACTGCGATGCACGTGAGCAGCGCGTAATCGCTATGTCGAGGATGGTTCATCATTCGAACGCTCCGTGCGGTGTTGGGGCGGGAGATCAGTTCTGCTCGACCGCTTCCACGGTATTGTCGCGCCAGCGGTAAACGATGAAGCCAGGAGCGGCATTGTCTCCCTTGGGGTCGAATCGAACCGTGCCAATGGCCGTTTCGATCGATTCCGAGCGTAGCGCCGCAGCGACCCGCGTGGCATCGAAGCTGCCGGCCCGTTTGACCGAGTCGGCCCATGCTTCAACGGCGGCATAAGCGTAGAGCGTGTAACCTGCGGCAGACAGTCTCGAACCCTTGAGCTTGGCGACAGCGGCTGCCCCTGCGGCATTATTCGTCGGGTCCGGCATAAAGGTGAAGAGCGTGCCATTTGCGGCGTCGCCGGCAATGGCCAAAAAGTCGCTTGTCATCAGCGGATCGTTGGCGATCACGGTCAGGCGTGCCCCCGCCTCCGCAGCTTGGCGCACGATGAGGCCGATCTCGTTGTAATAGCCGCCGATATAGAGGATCTGGATTCCCTCTCTCTTCAGTCTCGAAACCAGAGCGGTGTAATCCTTCTCGCCGGCAACATAGCTTTGTCGAATAATGTGCTCGCCAGCTGCATGAAGCCGCGCTTCAACGATATCGGCGATGCCTTTGCCTGCTGTGCTCTTGTCGTCGAGGACCCCGATCTTTGCGCCTTGGTGGTGCCGCACGATGTATTCGGCTGCAACCCGGCCTTGTTGGTCATCGCGGCCGCAAATCCGAAACAGCGTGGTTAGGCCACGCTCTGTCAGGCGGGGATTCGTCGAGCCAGGTGAGATCTGAATCACCTCCGCTTCGGCGTATATATCTGAAGCCGGAATCGACGAGGATGAACAGAAGTGCCCAACGACAAGCTTGATCCCCTCAGTTGTCAAGCGATTCGCAACAGCGACGGCCTGCTTGGGATCGCATGCGTCGTCGGCAATCCTCAATATGAGCTTCGTGTCAGGCAGCAGACCCGATGCATTTATCGAATCCACAGCCGCGGCCGCTCCGTCGTATATCTGCGCGCCCAGCGCCGCAGTGCTTCCCGTCATTGGGCCCGCTACCGCAATGTAAACATCTTTTGCGAAGGCGCTCGAACTCAAGATCAAGGAAAGGAGCGCAGCAGCTGCAAGCCTATGGACGCGAAGAATCGACATGTGGAGCTCCCGATATCGCGCCACGTCTTGGTCTGCTTCGCCGTTGGTATGACGCGGCGACCAGCAGTCCGGCGCAATGATGTGTGAATCGAACTCAGGTCGTGCGGACAGACTCAAGTGTTGCTAGGTTCATCCATAAGTATCGCGCGGGCACGGACGAATGGACGTTCCACGGGACTGGTCAGGAGAGATTCCTCTAGGAGTTGACAGTACTATATCGAGCATCCTGCCGGTATCCGGTACTCTCGCCAATCTCCCGTGCTCGACGGATGTGCCGACGAGGCGCGCTGAAAGGCTCGGGCGATCATCTACCGACTTGTTCTCGCCGAGGGCTCTCACCGGGAGCTTTCAAAAGTGATGCCGATCATTGGAGTCTCCTTCGGTCTAGCCGAGGCTCTGTCCGCCCCGCCGCTGCGACGATGCGTTAGATGGTACAATTTGACGCTACGTGCGAATCAAGTACTTCGAAGCGTGCTCGTGGAGGTTGATGGCCAAAGATACAAAGAGTGAAAAACCCAATGAGTGCCGACAATGGAGAGACGGAGGCGAATCGCTACAGGCCAACTATCTTGTCAGTCAGAATTGAAGAGTCACCATCAACTCATTGGGTCTAGAGACATTCCGACACCGAGAGCGTGCGCAACCGGGTTCGTCAATTCTGTCCCAGCTGATCCTCCAGCGCGGCGAGGGCCAGATCGAGGTATCGCATGAGGCTCGCATCCCAGCCGGCGAGATTGTGTGGTTCGGTCAATCGCGTCAGCACCTTGAGTATCATTGAGACAGTCGAATCAACTCCTGCGATCTCGGTCAGGAGCGAACGGGCCTGACGCGCGACTGCATTTGCCCGCTCACTACATGGAGGCTCGTCCTGATCCATGCAGCTTCGTAGCTCGTCGCGAATCTTCCGCCACCGATCTTCGCGGCTAGCGTTAGAGGCGCATGTGCAGATGGCCGAGGGGGTGCGCTTCTCAATCCGTGACATTGCATCCAACGTGGCCGGGAGTTCGTCGACACTGACTTGTGTCTCACTTTGCGTCGTCATATTGCGCAATCGGTCCCTTAATAACGTCGTCCGCGCGACTTGAAGTTCAATCCGTTCCAGATGATTGCGCAACAGATCCGTGAGAGACGTCCGCCCCTCGATTGCTTTGCGGATCTCAGGAAGTGAGAAGCCAAGCTCACGCAGCGCGCGAATCTGAGAGACGCGTTGTAGGCTTTCGCGATCGTACATGCGGTGACCGCCATCGGTACGTTCCGAGACGGTCAACAACCCGGTATGTTCGTAGTGATGCAGAGTGCGTACCGTTACGCCGGTCGCCTCTGCAAGTTCTCCAATGCGCCATCGGCGCCGTCGTGGTGTGGCGTTTGTCATGGTCCTCAATTTTCAAGCCTACAACCTGACGTCACGTAAGAATCAAGCTATTTCAATGATCTAGATGATGCGTCTCTCTGCGAACCGCAGAAGAAATGAGAGCATGCTGTTTCAAGCGGCCGAGACAAGTGCAAGCATCAAGTTTGCCAGCGGCGCCAATTCGTCCCTCTCTGCGCGTTGCATAACAAGTCTGGCAATCGCCAAGCGATTCTCGCCAGTTCGCATGCACGTTGGTAAAGATGCGATTGTTTGATCAAAGAGATTTCCAAATCTCGCTAGATCCTCCGGATCGTAGACGCCATTCGACTTACCCAAGAGTAGGCTCCTTTCATTGTCGCACTCGTGCCGCACGTGACGAAGCCATTTGGCTGTGGTGGGGCAAAACGGAGACGGAGCGGCGACGTGTGCGAAAGAATGTGACAGGAGGGTTCGCGTGATGCCGTTGTGCAACACGGCGTTTACTTGCTTTTATCCAAGCCGCGCTAACTGAAACTGTGCAAGTTCTCCTGGATGGTGCTGCAGCGGCAGCCATCTGCAGCCTGATTGGCATGAGAAGCGAAAGCAGGTGCATGCAGCCCTCTCGATCTTGAGACACAGCTTCACGGAACGGCGGACCCAGACACAGTACTGATCTGATCAGATGGGCCTCTTTCGGTCGCAATCCTTGCTGGATGTCTATCGTCTAGCCGGCCATTGATCAGTCAATTATCGCAGATCAGTCCGTACCACCACATCGTGGCGCGGCCACCGGCTCGGCGCCTAACAGCTTTTTCGACGGTCTGCTAGTCCTGCTGAGAGGGCTTTGTGGGCGCGAAGGCGTTGCTCGCGCATGGTGACATCGGTTTTTGGAATGCCACAAGATGATGGCTGCTCTTCAACCGCCCATGTTCGCGGCCGCAAAGCGTCGGGAGAATGAGGCAAGGCGGCCTTCAAAACCATTCCCGGCATGGATCTCGACGCAAGCGCATCTCGCGTGGCTCGCCACGTTTTGCTCGCGATTGAGGACCGAGTCTCGAAGGATCGCTCCGGTATCCGTTGGACATGGAGGCGCTCAAAACGGGTCAACGGCCGTCCCCGGCGCCGCGCGGTCATACCCCGGGGAAAGGACGACGTGCGACGGCTCCTACAGCAATAACTCGGATACCCAGACGTGTGCCGGATCAGTGCTGCGGAGCGCAGTCCAGCTGTCGAGGTAATGGCTTGCTCGTCCGGAAGCTCACTCACTCACTCAATTCCATCCTCGAACATTATCGCTTTGGTGTGCGCGCGCCGGACATAGAGGCTTTGGGTAAGATAGGCAAATCATGTTACCGCACCGAAGTTGCTCTTCGGGCTCAGTGGTGAGGGGCCGTAACTCGAGGCTGACGGCGGCGGCATCCGGCGCGCCACGCGCCACGACACTTTCGAAAAGAACACGACTGTCGCCTGCACCCGCGATCCGATTTGCCTGGATAGAACATGTCGCCCGAAATGATCAAAAGCTGGAGGTGAAGCAGGGCCTGGCGAAGGGGAGCGGCGAGCATCCCGTGCGCGGACATCGGTACAATTGCCGTCCTCTCATCATAAACACTCATCACCCAAACACGCGCAGCGGGACGATGCCGCGAGCTCATGGCCGGTGGATCCAGTTTGACCCTGCGGCCAGCGGCTTTGCGGTTGCGCTCGATCATGCGGGATAGAGTACAATAAGAGTAAGATAAGCGCCGTTGGAATGACGTGTCCCAACGTCCATTCCAGCCTAGCGCAATGCCTCTCACTTCCGCTCTCCCTGCGTTCGGCAGAACAAGTTCGTTCGACGCGAACGAGCGGACATCGCCCCTGTAGGTCGCCCGCCACCTGCACGTCTAGCTACAGGCGTGCTTCGGCATTACTTCGATCGCTGGGACAATTGAGGGTAAGGAGAATGCCACCGGTAGGCGAAGAGCGGCGCGGGTGCGCCACCTGCGTCCACGTTGCAGCGTCGATCGCAGGTGTTCGTCTAAAACCTGACGCGGTGTGCGATTGAAGAAGAGTTTAGTGCCGAGGCCGATACCGTTCACCTGACTGGCCGGATCACTTGGCGAGCTCTGAACTCGGCTCACGTGGAACGGTGCGATGCAGCCCGTCCCGATCAGCGGAAGGTCATTGCGGAGCGCCGCCGAGCGAGCTGTATGAGCGCAAGATCGTAACGGCAGCGCGAGATCAATAGCGCCTGCGTCCCGATCAAACTGCGCTCGAGCGCGCCAATGTCGACCATCCCGAACACCAGTCAGAGGACCGGAGCTTCGAGGAGCTATCGCTGAAAGTTG
>NZ_VSTH01000123.1 GCF_008123965.1 Bradyrhizobium hipponense
CGATCGTGCTGTTCGGACGGCTGTTGCAGGGCTTTTCTGCCGGTGTTGAGGTTGGCGGCGTTTCCGTCTACCTCTCCGAGATTGCCACTCCTGGCAACCGCGGTTTCTACACATCGTTTCAGTCCTCGAGCCAGCAGGTTGCGATCTTTGTCGCGGCTCTTATCGGATATTTTTTGAGCGAAGCACTTCCGGCCGAAATGGTTGCCGCCTGGGGCTGGCGGATCCCGTTCTTCCTTGGCTGCTTGATCGTTCCGCTTATCTTCTTCCTGCGCCGGACGCTGGAGGAAACTCCGGAGTTTCTGGTCATGAAGAATCACCCAACGGCCCGCGAGGTCTTTGCCTCCACGGTTGCGAACTGGCGCATTGTCATTCTCGGCATGATGATCGCGATGCTGACGACCACGACCTTCTATTTCGTCACGGTGTACACGCCTACGTTCGGCAAGCACGTATTGCAGCTGTCCTCGCAGAACACGCTCTTGGTGACGCTTTTGGTCGCCGTGACGAATTTCATCTGGAACCCAATTGGCGGCGCGATTTCTGACAGAATCGGGCGGAAGCCGGTCTTGCTGACCATTGCCGGCCTTGCCTTGGTGACTGTATATCCGGCGTTGTCTTGGCTTGTGACCGAGCCAAGCTTTGGCAAGATGCTGATAGTGGAGATGATGTTCTCGTTCTATTTTGGCACCTATAGCGGCGCCATGTTGGGCGCTCTGGTCGAAATCGTGCCGAAGCACGTTCGCACGACCTGCTTTTCTTTGGCCTTCGCACTCGCCGCAGCTCTCTTTGGCACGTTTACGCCGCTCGCATCGACTTGGCTGATCGATCGGACCAACGACAAGGCATCGCCCGGCTTCTGGTTGATGTTTGCAGCTTTGCTCGGCATCATCGCCGCACTGACGATTTATCCAGGAAACACCAAGAGAGTTGCTAAGCCGTTGCGACCCGAGCGGTCTAACAGGGCCGTAACCGCGCAATAGCACGCGCGCCCATCGAAACCTTGACGGCCCAAGACTGAAGTGAACTTGGTGCGTGACTCTCCTTGCGCTGATCTCACGGTGGTGCGTGGCCCACTCTGCCGGTCACGGTTCTTCCGATGCGATCTGGAACAGTATCGGGACGAGCTGACGCTGATGTTGACCGGGAATGGCTGAGCATTATCGCCACACTCTATTTCGTTCTGTGGTCGAACGGCGAGGTGATAATGCCCGCACATTGCGGTCACGTGAAACAAGGCAGAGCTCGCGTGAGGGATACATACCTCGCGCGAGCTCCAGCGGTGAAATCAGCGGGCATTTACTGCCAAACACGTCTTCAGGCTGCAGGAATTCGTCCAGCGAACTGGTGTATCGCAGGTCAGCCAAACCATAGCGTAAGGAGACCTCTGCTATCTTGACCGATACCGGCCTCGGCGCTCGGATGCGCAAGTCGAATGTTCACCCTCCTTATCGTATTTTGCGAGGAGCCCTCGACCAGGGCGATGCTGCCTTGTGCAGTCGAGCCACGGGCCAACGCATGACCACGACCAAGGCCATTAGTGGCCCGGCTCGATCAGCCGCGACTTCACGCGCCGCTAACTTGCGCGGATGAAGTACCACGCGCGAGCTGTGCGAGCTCCGTCTCGAGCTTAGGATTGCGCTTGAACATGGCGTCGATCAACGCTTGCGCCGGCTGCTCGGCCGCTTCCACCCACGTCGCCTTCTCCGCGCGTGCGGAGGGCGCGAAGACACGCTTAACGACGGTCGGCGACCCCCTCAGACCACATTTGGCCATGTCATCCACACCGGCAGTTTGAGCGCTCCATTTTACGATTGAGGCACGGGCCGCACTCAAGGCATCTATCATTGCACCGCGGCGAATTTGATTGGTTCCCTCTAACATACTGATGAGACAAGGCAACTTAGAACGAAGCACCTGGACTCCTCCTTCGCAGCGCCGTTCCGCCTCGATCGTGCGTACCTTGACGTCCAACGCCTTGATTGTGGAAACATAGGTAAGCTGCTGGATCCCGAGCCTCTTTGCAATGCCAGGTCCCACCTGCGCCGTATCGCCGTCGATAGTCTGCTTGCCCGTGAAGATGAGGTCCGGTGGGCCGTATTCCCTCCCGATATTGCGAATCGCGCACGCCAGCGCGTAACTCGTCGCCAGCGTATCGGAGCCCGCGAAGCTACGATCGGTGAGCAGGACAGCGCGATCGGCACCAAATGTCAGTGCCTTTCGGAGAGATTCTTCGGCCGACGGCGGCCCCATTGTCAGGACAGTGATTTCGCCGCCGAACTTATCTCTTAGCTCGAGCGCAGCTTCCAATGCGAAGAGATCATATGGGTTGATGATTGTCGGCACGCCCTGACGCATGATCGTATTCGTGACGGGATGCACGCGGATTTGTGCGGAGTCGGGGACCTGTTTGATGCAGACGATGCTGTGCATATGCTTCTCCTGAGATGTTGAGCAGGCTCCCCACCAATAGCAAGTGTCATACCACCCCAGGCATTTCGCCGATGAGGAACGCATGCAATGACTAGCGGCTGACGGCGAGCCGGTTGTCGCGACTGCGACGGGCTGCGCAGCGGACGTGATCTCAGTTGATCTGGAACGGCCAGCAACGGAGCCACAGCGATCACGCGCTGGTGCGACGCCAAGCCATGTTTCATAGGGCGAATGCGTTGCAAGCAGACGATGACAAGACCGTCCGACGTAAAGAGGCCTTACGCTTCGCCGGCGAGCGAATCCCAACGAAAGCATAAGGCTGGCATCCGCCTCATGCACCAGAGCTGGCAACCGCCTCTTGTCACGCACTCCTATCCCGTCGGCCGAGCACGGGAGAGAAGCGAGCCCGACGCTTTGTTCAGAAGCGCTTGATCTCGATACCATGTCTTCGCAAGGCATAGCCGATCTGGCGCGGGGTTAGTCCAAGCAGGCGCGCCGCCTTCGCTTGTACCCACCCGGATCTTTCCATGGCCGCGATGACGCGCTCGCGATCAGTGACTTTCGCAGCAGCACCCACTACCGGTCGCCCGGGTGGCCCCAGCGGTGTCAGCTCGCTACTGACCGGCTGAACTGCTGTTACAGCTTCTGTTGGCGGCATGCTCAGCCTCGCGGGCAGTGAGATTGTCGGGCTCGGCTGTCGCGCCGTTTCCTCCGGTCCACACTTCCATAGCATGGCCGACAGGCATTGCCCGTGGCAGCACGCAAAATCGTCTCTTACGATCGACGATCCGTGCGCCAGGGTCGCGGTCCGCTGCACGCAGTTCTCCAGCTCGCGGACATTGCCGGGAAATCCGCAACTCATGAGGACCTCAATCGCACTTGAATCGAACACCAGAGCACGGCCGTTCTCATTGTTGAAGTTCTTCAAGAACCGAGCGGCGAGAAGCGGAATATCAGTGCGTCGTTCGCGCAGCGGCGGCAGTAGCAGAGGAACCACGCTGATTCGGTAATAAAGGTCGGCGCGAAACTCCTTCCTTGCTACCGCCTCTTCAAGATTCTTATTCGTGGCTGCAATCACGCGGACGTCGACCTTGATCGTCTGATTGCCGCCCACCCGCTCGAATTCCTGCTCCTGAAGCACGCGCAGGAGCTTCGCCTGGAACGACGCCGAGATCTCGCCGATCTCATCTAGAAACAACGTTCCCTTGTCGGCGAGCTCGAAGCGACCCTTGCGCGCGTTGAATGCGCCCGTAAAGGCCCCCTTCTCGTGGCCGAACAATTCGGATTCCAGCACCGTCTCAGTTAGGGCTGCGCAGTTCAGTTTGATAAATGGCCGTTTGGCGCGCGCTGAGCGCTCGTGAATAGCCTTCGCGACCAGCTCTTTTCCGGTACCCGATTCGCCACGCAGCAGAACCGTGCTGTTGGATTTTGCAATCACCTCGATCTTCTCAAGTAACGCGCGCAGCGCCGGGCTTTCGCCGATAATTCCGTCCACTTGAACCTTCCTACGCTCCCGCCCATGAGGCTTGAGCTCGGACAGCTGCTTCTGCAGCCGGAACTCCTCGTCCATAAGGCGCCCGCGATCGCGCACAAAAAAGCAATGCAGCTTCGCCGTCTGACCCACAAGGCTAGCGATCATGGTCAGCAGGTGGAGGTCATCCTCGAGCTGCGCGCATGTCCCGTTGTCCGCGATGCGGTCAATGCTCAGCGTACCCACAACTTTCTCGTCAATGTCTATGGGAACGCCGATGAAAGCAACACGCGTATTACCGGCGGCATCTAGCATTTCGACGTCGGAAGGACTGAAGGCCGAATGCAGCGCTACATTCTTGACGATGAGCGGCCGCCCCGACGTCACGATTTGATCAATTGCTCCGTGTGCCAAGCGCACTGCGCAGCGCTCATCGCGGCCTTCGCTCCGGTCGTCGTCTACGATGATCTCGGGCACGCCGTCATGATCGAAAAGACACACGATGCCGCGCCGCATCTGCACGAGCGACGGCAGACGCTCGATGACGCTCTCCAGCTTGGCTTCGAGCCGGGACAGGCCGGTGAGCGTGTGCGCTATTTCAAAGATCGCGCTTAGCGATTTCTCTTGCGACGGCACAATACAAGCGGAGGGGTCCGCGTCGGAGGTTGAGTTTGGGTTTTCGCGCAGGGAAACGCTGTCCAGCATAACGACTTCTCCGTTCCTTTCTTGATCCTCCCCATCACCTTGATCGGACTTGGTGGACTCGTGTTGGATGCCCCCCTCGATCTGACATCCAGTTCTCGGGGCGGGGTGAGAGATCACGCCTCTTCATGGTACGTCGGCAGCACTTACAGTGACTAGATTTGTCGCTTTATTCTGTCCAACTCGCTGCGCGGATTCGCCCCGGCCAACATGACTTCCATCGATGAAGCTCAGATTAGCCGAGGTTCGTCAGGGGGCGGATTCACTTATAAGTGTTGCCCGCCATTGATCGGCACTTCGGCGCCAGTGACATAACTTGCCGCATCTGAACATAGGAAGAAAATGACCTTGGCGACCTCTTCGGGTGTACCCACCCGGCGAAGTGGGATCTTTGGCACAAGATGCGCTTCCGTGTCAGGCGACAAAATGTCCGTCTTGATTTCGCCGGGCGCGATCGCATTGACGCGAATGCCATGTGCGGCGTAATCGTGTGCCATTTCGCGCGTGAGACAAGCGAGCGCGGCTTTCGAAGTCGCATAGGCCGTGCCAGCAAATGGATGCACCCGCGAGCCGGCGATCGAAGTCACATTGACGATCGAGCCTGAAGCTGCTTTTAGCTCATCGAACAGACCTTGAGCGAGCAGGATCGGCGCCACCAGATTGAGGTGGAACACGCTCATCCAGGTATC
Source organism: Bradyrhizobium hipponense (assembly GCF_008123965.1). Classification (GTDB taxonomy): domain Bacteria; phylum Pseudomonadota; class Alphaproteobacteria; order Rhizobiales; family Xanthobacteraceae; genus Bradyrhizobium; species Bradyrhizobium hipponense. The sequence continues at coordinate 5,293 of NZ_VSTH01000123.1, forward strand.
GACCGAGGTCGCCAGCGACGTCAGCCGGGCACCGTTCGGCATTTTTGGTGAGTTTCCGGCATTGTTTACCAGTCCGTGCAACGGTGCGCCGGCAAGGCACTCCTTGATCTCGGCAATGACGCGCGGCAGCGTCCGATGATCGCTCAGGTCGACCTTGATATAGCTGTCGTCCTCTGAGGTCCACGGGCAGCGCACCGCGTCGAATGGTTGGCGCGCGCAAGAAATGACTCGCCAACCGGCTTCCGAAAACAATTTTCCGGTGGCGCGACCGATACCGCGCGATGCCCCGGTCAATACCAGCGTCTTCCGCTTACGCAGCGGGCGGCGCGCTCGATCGGCGTGAATTGGACCGCCAGGGTCCGTTTCCGACGACTGAGCTGCGACCGCTTTGTCATCTCGTAGACCTAGACTCACACGCGGCTCCCTTCCGCTCCCCTCGGCTGTGCACCTGGTGCAGGATCCGGGCCAGAGCCATGCAGGGCACCAGGGGCGCACTTTTACGACCAAAATGGCAGGTTCCGAACATCTGGCCTGTTTGCTTCTCGACAGCAGCAACGCCGCAGCAATGGGCGTCGAGCTCCCGGGCGGTCTGTGGCTCATTCGGTTTGGCGGAGATAGATCAGCCGTCTTTGGCGGAAATCAGGATCGATGGCCAGTTCGTCCAAGCTGTTCTCAGCCGTCGTACACGGGCGCAATGCGGCTCTGGAGCAATATCGATGGACCGCCGGCCGCGCCGTTCATCACACATCCGTCCGAAAGGCCTCTGCGAGCGGCGCATGAACAAGGCGGTCGTCAAGAAACGAGCTGACCGCAACGCAAACGGATTGCCCTCCAAAGGCCATCCATCTACCGGACGCGCCTCCTTGCTGCCGGGACATTCTGACGTGACTGTCTGCTACGTCAGATTTCTCGGCGGCCCGGACCACCATTGCCGTGCTCTTCACCGTCTGGCCAGCCGATGATAAGGACCATAACCTTTCCGCACGATTCGACTTACACATGACGACCCGAAGCATTGCGCGGGGCAAGGCCGCCGGCGCTCGCCAGCATTGGCCTACGCTTCGCAGGCGTTCGCCTTACCACCCGCACCGCATCCGTGGTCGTGCGCCGGTCAGGCCTCGCCTGCCGCCGGAAGTCGCCATCCACCGTTTCTGCGATAGGTTGCGAAACTCGATGGTCGAGGCCAGCAGTATCAGGCTGATGATCTAGCCGACCATCCTCAGGCTCGAGCAGATTCGTGGCATTTCATGAAGCCGCGAAATGCTCGTATGGGTTATCGATTATGGTCAAATGCTCCGGATTGCTCAGATCGAACTCAATAATGCGCGGCACGAGCAGACGGGCATAGCGCGTGAAGGCGCTGGTGGGGGGAAAGCGGATCACGGTAGCGCATCGCGCAAGAAGATACATGTCGATGAGAGCGGAAGCTCCACCTTCAATTCCCATTTCCGCACTATGCAAGGGCCCTGCCCGATCCGCCTGGAAACGTTTTGGGACGGCGAAGACATCGGGAAACAGACACGATACGTGATCGAGCACCTGTGCACTGTCCGTGCACAGGAAGACCTTTACAGGCTTCGGGTATGGCAAAGCCTTGGCTTTACGGATTGCCATGCAGACCTGACGAAGGGCGAGCTCCGAATCGGCCCAATACGGCGCATGCTCCATGATATCTTCGCCATTGCCGTGCCGAACGTGAACGCCGATGATGCTATGGCCGCTAAAGTGTTCCTCATACAACGCGTCGATCCGCGCTCGAATCTCAGACCTCAGCTTGATGTTCCGAAAGATCAGTCGTTCGGCTTCCTCGCCACAACGCCACATCAGGCAAGCGTCACAGACAACGGTATTGGCTTCGCTATCTTCTCTTGCCTGGAACAGCTCGGTCAGTTCGTCACGTTCCCGGAAGATCTGCTCATCCGGACGATTGATGCAGTCGATCGATGGCCTGTTCCACCACCGCGGGAAGAACGGTCCGGGAAACGAGAGCCGGTTGACCCGGTCATCGCAAATCACCCGCACTCCAGCGATGTCCTCAACCGGTTCGAAGAACACCGGAAAGGCGTTGCTGAACGGTTGGTCGACGTAACAGGAACCACGCCAGTCAATGACGAGCGTCCGCCCGGTCCGCTGCGCGTACGACCAGGCTGACGCCAGCGACCAGAGGCAATCACCAAAGCCGGTACGCCTCCGAGAAATAACAAAGCGTTCCTTCGTCAAGTTATCAAACCCTTCTCGTTGCGCAAGATCAGTCTTGTGTGGCGCACCTACTCATCTGCGACGCCAATGGACGGCTGGTCACCTCGACGCAAGGTGATTAACCCGCAAGCCTATCTTCCACGGCACCGCGATTGGCGGGTCATGCAAGAGGCGTCCACGGAGCCCTCTTGCGCATTGCTCACCTTTTACAACCGCGCAGTCTGTGACGGATGCAGCCGAATACGGCGCTGATCCCAGAGCCCGCGCAGTTCGTTCACGAGAGCTTCGCGCCTCGTCCTGTCAGAGGTGACCCTGGCGAGAAGATCGGCAAGAACAGCTTCCTTCTCAATTTGCATCAGCATGTCGAACAGGTCATGCGAAACGCGCACGCTGTCCTGGCTCGAGTGACCCATGCGGATCTCGCAGACTGTCTCCTGGCGTTCTCGGCCCGCATGAGCGCGAACCCGGTACAGAGATACATGGGGCGGCAGTGATACAGCGAGTGCAGTCCAGCTTTCGAGCGTTGTTGCCCGCTTCTTGACGAGGAATGACCCGACCACAAGGCCATCGAGCTCGGTCGACAAAAACGCCGTAATCGCATCGGCAACGGAATCCACGATTGGTTCGGCATTGTTGTTGAATGACGTATTTAGCAGAATCGGCACGCCTGTCCGGCTCTTGAACGCATTTATGAGTTCCCAATAGGCGGCATTGTTCGTGCGGGAAACCGTTTGCAGCCGAGCCGTACCATCGATATGCGTGATCGCACCCAGCAAAGCACGCTTGGATTCGTGCACGCGAACGACGAAATTCATGAAGGGATATTCTGCGCGACCATCCGGCAACTCAAAGAACGCACCCGCATCCTCCTCCAGAACCGATGGCGCAAATGGTCGATAACTCTCGCGCTTCTTGACCATCGCGTTGATCCGGTCCTTGTTTGCGGCGGGCCTCGGGTCCGCAAGAATACTGCGGTTGCCGAGCGCACGAGGGCCGAACTCGGACCGGCCCTGTACCCACCCGATCACGGCGCCATCAGCGATCCACTCGGCTGCTCTGGTTGCGACGTCAGTGGTCCGTTCAATCTCCAGGTGTCCAGCCCATCGCTTCAGTTCCTGTTCGATGCTGTCGTCGCTGCCGACATCTGGCCCCCAATAAACCGCCTGTAGTCGCTCGCGCGGCGCCGGTTGCCCGGCCTCGTTCGACACCATCAGTGCCGCGCCCAATGCGCATCCGGCATCATGCGCAGCCGGCTGCACGAAGATATCTTCGAACAGGCCTGAATACAGGAGTTTTCCGTTCAGAGTGCAGTTGTGAGCCACCCCGCCAGCCAGGCACAACCGTTTCATTCCGGTCGATTCACGGTAATGCCGAAGAATGTGAAACACGATCCGTTCCAGCGCCTCCTGCAATGATGCGCTCACATCGCGATGCTGTTGCGTGAACGGCATTCCCTTTCGCCGGACATCGATATTGCGCAGCAATGCCGGGCCGATACGGTCGAGGTGAACGCGGTAGCCACCGTTTGCGGAGAGCTCATAGAATTGGGCAAAGAGCTCGCGATAGCGTGCGGGATCTCCGTAAGGAGCCAGTCCCATAACCTTATACTCGTCGAACAGGCCGTAGCCGAGATATCGGATCGTCTCCAGATAGAACAGTCCGAGAGAGTTATTCTCTGGAAACGTCATCAGCTCGGTCATTTCGGTGCCCGACCCGACCGCCAAGAGACCCGAGAGGAAGTCGCCACAACCGTCGATCGCGAGAACCAGGCTTTCTTCAAAACCCGACATCGCCAGAGCGCTCACGGCATGGGCCTGATGGTGACCTACGAATGACACCCGCGAGGGATCAATTTCGGTGCCGAACTCCGCCGCTAGAAGGTGCCGTAATAGCAGATTGGCATTTAGCGGAATTGAGATCTCAGGTTGTGAGATAAACAGCCGTTCGAGCATCGCGTTGCAATAGGCTTCGGTGGCGTAGAACGCGATGCGATCGACGTCGCGCAGCTCCACACCAGCGGCTGCAAGACAGTATTCAATCGCACTGCTCGGGAGCTTGTTCGAGTGTTTGATCCGGTTGAGACGCTCCTCTTCGACGGCAGCGATGACGCGCCCGTCCTTGACAAGTACTGCGGCGCCGTCGTGCAGGAACGTGTTCGGTAGTTCAAGCGGGTTTTCATAGACCCTGTCGAGCCCGCCACTCAATCCTAGACACAGCATCTTGTTCTCCGTTCATCCTGAGAGGCCTGTTGGCCTATTTCGTATCGCTTGCTTTGCGAGCCGGCCGCACCTCGCCGCGGGACCGATCAGGCCTCGCTGGCGTAACGCGAATCGGAAGTTTGTTACGCCCGATATCCGATCTCGCACACGCAATGCTTCGCTTTAGGTCTTGTTCTCACCGCATCAGGCGCCGCCGAAGCAGCGCGGCCGAGACGAGGAAGGGAAATGCTCCGTAGATGCAAAGTACAGCCACATGTAAGCCGACGCTGTCGACCGGCCGACCGAGCATTGCTGGACGAATGAGATCGACCGAATGTGTCAGGGGCAACAAGGCCGCTATGCGTTGAAATGAACCCGGCAACTGGCTCATTGGGAAGATCGTCCCGCTCAAATACATCATGGGCGTGAGAATGAGTGACTGGTAGAAGATGAAATAGTCGTGGCTCGGTGCAAGCGCTGAAACGACCATTGCGAGGCTCGCGAAAGTAACGCCAGTGAGGGCGATGGCTGGTAGCGCATAGGGAATGGATGACCACTCTGCATAACCCAGCGCGACGGCAACAATCGTGATCGCCGTCCCGGCAAGCAAGGCCTTGCTTGCTGCCCATGCCACTTCACCGAGAACGATGTCGCCGAGCGTAAGGGGCGTACAGAGTACTGCCTCCCACGTGCAATTTGTCTGCATGCGAGCGTAGGCCGCATAGATCGTTTCGAAGGTTGCGGAGACCATCGCGCTTGTGGCGACCATGCCCGCGGCCAGAAACGAGATGTATGAGGTCCCCTCAATGCCACCTATGATCATTCCAAGGCCAAAGCCGAGACCGAACAGAGAGCTCATCGGCTCGGCCAGATTTCCAAGAATCGACGCCAGAGCGACTTTCCGCCAGACCAGAAAATTGCGGCGCCATACCGCGATCCAGTTCCATGGATTGGCAGGGAGCGCCGGCGCAAAACGTTGCCACATCGTTCAGTCCTTCATCTCTCGACCGGTTAGCCGCAAGAAGACGTCCTCCAGATTTGGAGGACGCTGCAGAAGGCGGAGATCCGTGCGTTTGGCAAGCCGGACGCGCACCTGCTCTGGATCCGTGACATAGCAGAACAGCGTCTCCCCGCTCACCTCAGCGCGCTGCACTTGGGGTCTGACCAGCGGCAGCAGTTCATGCGGATTACCGCCGTAAATCTCGATTACTTGGCAACCGATCTGCTGCTCGATCAGCGCGTGAGGCCGGCCTTCGGCAATCTTACGGCCGTGCTCAAGCACACACAGGCGATCGCACAACCGCTCCGCCTCTTCCATGAAATGCGTGGTGAGAAGAATCGTTTTGCCGCGCGCTAATAGCGAGCGCAAGCGTTCCCAGATCAGGTGACGGCCGTGCGGATCAAGGCCAGTCGTGGGCTCATCAAGCACCAGGAGCTGCGGGTCGTTAATGAGGGCACGAGCTAGCGTCAGTCGCCGCTTCATGCCGCCGGACAGTTCGGCGACGCGAGCATCCGCCTTGTTCTCCAGGCGGGCGAATTCGAGTAACGCCGGCGTGACCGCTTTAACCTCGGCCGCGCTCATGGCGAAGTAGCGCCCGAAAACGAGCAAGTTTTCGCGGACCGTGAGCTGAAGATCTAGGTTGTCGAATTGTGGGACAACCCCGATGCCCCTGCGCGCCAGGCGCGCACGTGCCGGCACCGGCTCGCCAAGCACGCAGATCTTACCTGCGTCGGGCGAAGCAACACCCAGGATCAAACGCGCAAGGGTACTTTTACCCGCGCCGTTTGGTCCTAGCAGACCGAAGCACTCTCCCGGCGAGACCGTAAACGAAAGGGCGTCCACGACGACCCTGTCGTTGTAGGACTTGCTCACCTCGAAAAGGTCGACTGCCGCGGTTGACATTTGCTTACGCCATCGCGACGGACGTTGTTCGCGCCGCTTGGGTCGCGCGCTTTTTTGTCCAAAGCAGGCCGTCACACCATACGTGATCGACGCGTCCCCACTGGCACGCGGCGGCAGCATCCGGGAAGAAGCCGCGTCCATGCAGATTGGCGCTGGTATTGCAAAGCAGCGGAATGGCTGTGAGCTTCTCGTACTCGACGAGAAGCTCGGCCACTTTATGCGGAGAGGTTCTGGAAACCGTCTGTAGGCGGGCAGATCCATCGAGATGCACGACGGCGGGAATTTTGTTCCGCCATTCCGGTCGCGTCTGGTGATCGAACAGCATGTACGGATCGGGTATTCCAGGGCTGAAAATCTCCGCCGCGCGATCCTCCAGGCATATCGGCGCTACCGGCCTGAAATGCTCACGAAGTTTGATGTCGTTGAGATGATCTTTCATTCCTTCCCTGGTTGCAGCCGCGAGAATGCTTCTGCCACCCAAGGCTCGTGGTCCGAGCTCGGCACGCCCGGCAAGGAAGACCACGGGCTTGTCGCTCGCGAGGATTGCCGCAAGTTCGCCCATAGTGCAGGGCGCGCCCTCCCATTCGGGCGGGACTTCGCTGGGACGAACGGCCGGTCCAGCGTAGACCGACCATTCCAGGGCTCTAAAGCCTTGCTGTGCCGCCAGTGCAGAGCAAGCAGCACCGATGGCCGAGCCGCTGTCGTTCGGAAAGGGCGGCACCCACACGACATCGAACAGGCCGGTCGCACGAAATGCACTATTCCACTTGATATTCAGGCCACAGCCGCCGGCTATGCAGAGGTTACGCGCCCCCGCAAGATCCGAATGCCGCGCCACAACATCAGCAATTGTGCGAACCAGCAGACGCTCTAGAAAGACGTGAAATGACGCAAGGACGTCTTCGGCTTGCTTGGCCTTCAATCGCGGTGCGCACGCATCGAAGAAATCGTGTAGAGCTTCAAGTGGCGGTTGTGAGCTGTTGATCTGTGCAAGCTTATGACAGGCGCCATCAGCATCCGTGGCAAAGTGCGCCTGATAAAGCTCCTGAAACGTCTTAATAATGTCCTCGTCGGGCGCTCCCAGCGCGATATAGGCCATCAGCTTGCCGGCAATACCGAGATCCCAGATGGTCCGGTCTGCCCGCCTGTAAGGTCCAAAGTGATGTCCTGCCGTCGCATAGGCGTGGCCTATCATCGGAAACAGGCACTCGATGAACCGGATGCCGTGGGGCTCGACATAGTAGAGGCGTGGAAACATGCAGCCGTCCCACACCAAGCAGAAAGCAGATTGTGCGGATTTGGCAAACGAGCTGGTGCAGTATGCGGATGCTACGTGCCCGGTGACATGGGGATAGCTTTGATAGGGATATAGCTTCCCATCAAGCATGAGGCCGATGCGATCGCGGGACGTGAGGGGGCTATCGCCTTGGCCTTCGACATACGGCGCGCCCTTGAGCTTGATTGTCGTCGTCCCACTAAGGACTTCAAACTGCGATTCGAACTCTCCATCCCAGCCATCAATGACGAACTGATCAACATCGCTTGGATCCAGCCCGTGCTCCGCCAAGGCGCTAACAACGGAATCCAGGTTGTCGATGGTTTGATAACGCGGATTGTTGTTCAGCTTCTCCTGCTCGACGCAAAATACCACCCGGCCGTCCTCGATCAGAGCGACTGCCCCGTCATGCGTCAATTTGATACCGCAGATACGCATAGTGGCTCCTTTCAAGCTCGGCCGTTGGGAGGGATCGAAGATCGCCCCGGATTGCGAAAGCGGACCAACAAGCAGTCTTCGTCAGCCGACTGCCCCTGGCACTGCACGCGTTCGATCTCAATGAGCGCTTCAGTCAAAATCGCGATGACCGTCTCGGCGCCAGCGACATGGCCCCATCGCCTGCAGGTGGCATCACGTGCAGATCCGAAGACCAGATGCCCGCCTGGAGCAAGCATCTTCACCATCTTGCCGATTGCGGTACGCATCCGTGTCATGTCTTCGAGATAGTAGAGAACTTCGGCGACCACGATCAGGTCGAACAGCTCTTCGGTCGAGAACTGCAGAATATCGGTCGCCGCCCAGCTGATATGCGACCACCTCTTGGTCCGCTGGACCGCTCGACCGATCGCTCGCGGCATAACATCGATGACCGTTAGCCGTTTGCAGTGAGGAGCAAGCTTCTCTGTGAATGCACCGGCCGCGCACCCGATCTCGAGGCCGGTTGAGACGGCGCCGTTCGACAGCGATAGCCGTAGCAATTGGGTGTGACGCTCACGTTCGTACGGATTGTCGTCAAGCCGCCACGGGTCATCGTTAGCCAGCTCCCGTTCCAATAACTGATATGTCTTGTCCACGCTCACCACTTAATTCCCCTACAAAATTGCTCAGTCAGTCTCGGCCGCAATGCCATCCGGCGCGATCAGCTGCGAGGGAGCGCGCGAAAGACCTGCCCTGCGAATTGAGCCAAGCGTTTCCGATCCCGGGTTCAGGTTTGGTCCAGTTGTCGCGTCTTCGATCGAGGCCTTCGATTCATCAACGTCTGATGATTTCGCTATTTTGCGCGAGAGCCAGTCGCTGTTGCTCAAGGTACAGAGCGCATAGGCTTTCATCGGGAGCAGGAGGAAGATGTTGATCGGGGTGTGCAGCGAGAAGCCGAGAAATCGAAGCTCCCCGGCACGAAGGGCTGCCACGCTGCATCGAATCATGGTCATCGCGACGATGGTCAGACCGGTCCACCAGGGCACGGTGCCCGTGAGCGCGAGCTGAGCGAGCGCGGCAATCGATGAGATGGCGAGCAGCAGCGGCCCGAGGTTCTGTCCGAGCACGTCGAGCGTAAGGTACCGGTCGAGGCCGGGCAACAGGTGCAAACCGAGCAGCGTGTCGCGGTAGGTGCTCCGCGCCCAGCGGAGCTGTTGCCGCAGATATGGCAAGAGCCTGTCCGGGACCACCGTGGCGGCGATGGCGTCCGGAACGTACTCGGTTCGAAACCCCGCCTTAAGCATGAGGATGGTCAGATGGCGGTCCTCACCGAAATCGCTCGGCCTTCCCCGAAAGAACTGCGTCTCGTACTGGTCGAGCAGCAACATGAGCGCGGAGCGGCGGTACATGGCACACGGCCCGCAGCAGCACATGACGGCACCGAAGCGCGTCTGCGCTGCGCGCTCCTCGTTGCAAGCCAACCAGTACTCCATGTCGATCAATCGGGTCAGCCAGCTGTCGTTGCGGTTGCTGGCCGTCAATTGACCCATGGCCGCGCCGACGGCTGGATCTTGCATCTTGCGTACGAGCTTGCTGACCACGTTGCTGGCGAGTTCGGTGTCGGAATCGACGTTGAGCACGAGATCGCCGAATGACCGGCGTATCGCGGCGATCTGTGCCTTACGCTTTCCAACGTTGCTTGGCAGCAGAATGACACTGACCCTCGGGTCATATGCGTAGCTCGCGTGCACGGGTGCCACTGCACCGACATTTGCAGAGCCGTCATCGACCACATAGACCTGCAATCGCCCTGGGTAGTCCTGGCATGCGATAGACTTCAGGCAGGCCGCCAACGTGCGCGGGTCCTCGTTGAAGCAGGGCACGATGACATCCACGCTGGGCAGAGCACCGGTGTCAACCGGGTCATACGGCGGCAGTGAGGCGTCGGTTCGCAGCGCATAAAGCGCCTGCGCGCTCTTATGGACGCTGGAGAGCAACGCGTAGGAGGTAACAGCAACGGTGCTGATGGTGGCAAGCAGGCTCATGGGAATTGATCTATTTCAGTGAGGTTGAGGAAGTGACCGGATTGCAAATCCACGGTCATGCAGTGCTGGAATGAGCTGGGCGAGCGCCGTCACAGTCTGGTCGCGCCGACCAGCATGAGGGCTGCGTCCCAACTCGTCGGGAGGGCATCCGTCGTGCAGGAGCACGATTGCCCCCGGCCGGACCGAGGCCAGCACCGCGGCAACGATCGACTCGACGCCGGGACGAGACCAGTCTTGCGGGTCGACTGACCAGTGCAGAGCTGCCAGTTCGGCCTTCGCCGATGCGGCGAGGGCCTCCTTCGTCCAAATCCCATACGGCGCACGCATGTGCCGCACAGAGGCTCCGGGGCAGGCCATTCCGATGACCTTGTTCGTCGTGAGGATCTCGTACTCCACCTCATCCGGCATGCATTTGGACAATTCCGGGTGCGTCATTGTGTGGTTTGCGATTTCGTGCCCTTCTGCAATGACGCGCTGGATCAGCTCCGGCTGGCCCGCTGCATATGCACCGATGACGCAGAAGGTGGCGGGGGCCCGATGCTGCGCCAGCACATCCAGGATAGCCGGCGTGCAAAGCGGGTTGGGACCATCATCAAAGGTCAGATAGACGCAGTGCTCTCCGCCGGCGTCGGCGTAGTCGCTCCGCGCAGTCACGTTCTTGGGCGACGTCACAGCTCTGGCCCGTTCCGTTCAATCATCTCACCGGCCGGCCATTCGCTCATAGGTTTCGCAATCGGCAGAACGAGGACGACCACGTCCTCCACGCGCGTCGGAGGCACAGTGAGATGGATATCCGGGCGAGCGGACCGGACGCGGAATCCTGGCAGAACAGTCGCCAATCCCTGTCGCCCGAGCAGCCTGGTAATATGTTTCTGCAGGGCAGATCGGACCGTGCCAAAGCCGAACGGCACGCCAAGATCTCGCAATACAGGATACATCACGCGGATGGAGTGGGTGATTCCGAGCCCCTCGAGATCCGGGCGCACCCCGTACAATCCGAGTTCAGCCACGAGCAGATCGATCTCACCGACTTTTATGAAGCGGCGCAGTGCGCCGATGTGGATCGCGACGCCACGATCATCGTAGCCGATTGCCCGAATCTCAGGCCTTGCGCCGGCCCAGCTTCGATGACCTTCAAAGGGCTTTGCGTTGAATTCCCCGGTCGGGCCATAGGTCTTCCGGAAGAAGTCCGACAATTCAATATGGTCGGCAAGTTGTAGCTCATTCTCCCAGCACAGCCTCCAACGAACTGGAGGGCGCGCCGAAACACCTCGTGTGGATACGGGCGCGATCATGTTCATAGAGAGTAATTCCTGTTCGTTATCTGGCTCCTGACGCAGGCCAGCAGTTCGCTACGTTCGAAAGGCTTGCCCAAGAACTGGAGTCCAGCTTGCAGGACGCGCCTCACATCGTCTTGGGAGTGGTCTGTAAGCAGAACGGTGGGAATCGCGCCTCCGGATGCAATCAGATGATGGAAAAGCTCAAGGCCACTCATCACGCTCGACTGCATGTCGGCGATCAAGCACGACGTGATCAAACGGCGGCCTGATTTCAAGAACCCGTCTGCGCTCTCGAATGGTTCGGGCACGTAACCTGCGGAAAACACCACATCCGTGAGAGCTTCACGCACTGACTGATCTGCGTTCACAATGGAGACGACGTCGAGCGTGTGCGCAACTCGCATCAGATTCGCCAAGGACGCCTTCACTTGCATGTTCCGCACGATTTCACCCCAACAAGGACGCAATCCACTCGGATGCGACCACAACACATTCGGCACCTGCAACCGGAGGGGGCCGACTGGACGGAAATCTACGGCCAAGTTGAGCGTTCGCTCAATTCTACGGCTGTACACGGCTGGTATAGAATGGGTTGGCGAGGCCATACGAAGGTTTGCTCGTCGTATACACCAACGCAAGTTTGCAGATCCCCACCGTCGTGGAGCGAGATATGGCTTGCGCAACACGCGCGAAACTGCGACCGCACGGTCCAGACGTGTTGATCGATCCCTTGCGCTGGGCTGAGACGCGCAACGAGTTGTAACCATTCTGATAGATCTGACTTCTCGCTAAACTCGCGTTTTGCTATCCTCATTCGGTACAAATGGTAAAATCGATTGTATCGATAGAACACATTCACACCGTGGATCACTCAGGATTATGCGTTTCAAGGGCCTCGATCTGAATCTCCTCGTCGCGTTCGACGCCCTGGTGACGCAAGGCAATCTCACGTCGGCGGCAAGAAGCATCAACCTCAGTCAACCTGCCATGAGTGCCGCCGTCGCGCGGCTTCGCACTTACTTTCGCGATGAGCTATTCACGATGAAGGGCCGGAAGCTTGTCCCAACCCCGCGGGCTGAAGCGCTCGCAGCCCCGATTCGCGAGGCTCTCGCTCACATTCAGCTCTCCATTATTTCTCCGGACGATTTCAATCCGTCTCAATCGAATCGGCGATTCAGGATCATCCTGTCCGACTTCATGACTGTCGTGTTTTTTCGACGAATCGTGGACCGCGTCGCGCGGGATGCTCCTAGCATCACTTTCGAGTTGCTGCCCCCCTCAGAGGAACCCGATGAGCTTCTCCGGCGCGGTGAAGTCGATTTTCTCATGTATCCGGAGATGTTCATGTCGAGTGCGCATCCCAAGGCGACGCTGTTCGAGGACAACTTTGTTTGCGTGGGCTGCCCCATGAACAAGCAGCTAGCGCCGCGACTTACGTCCGAGAAGTACATGTCGATCGGGCACGTGGAAGCTCAGTTTGGGCGCTTCCTGAGGCCCTCGTTCCACGAATGGCTCTTGCTCGAGCATGGTTTCAAGATACGCACCGAGGTCGCAGTGCAGGGTTTTGGTATGATTCCGCCTATGTTATTGGGCACCAACCGTATAGCGAGCATGCCCTCAAGACTCGTCAGCCATTTCGCAAAGACGATGCCCCTGCGGGTTATTGAACCTCCGCTGCGACTTCTCACATTCACCGAGGCCGTCCAATGGCCCGCCATTCATAATACTGATCCTGCAAGCATTTGGATGCGCAACATATTCTTGCAAGAAGCAGCGACGATGGTCTCTCCGTCCGAGACCGGCCAATGTCACGGCACGTTCTAGGATTGTTCGACCGTTTGCGACCTCTCCGTTAACCAGATCTACGCCAGGCTCGAAGGTGAGCTATCGCCAAATTTTGG
>NZ_VSTH01000124.1 GCF_008123965.1 Bradyrhizobium hipponense
GGACCATCCCATTAGCGGACGTGCCCGTGCTCGCTAGGCCGCATTGCGGTGAATGCATCAGCCGCGCTAAAGATACATGATGATGGCTCGCTCGATACCCACGCCTCTCTGGTTCGCGGCGGCCCTTTTTCCAATGGTTGTGTCGCAAATTGTAAGACTGCAACAATCCGATCCGGCAGCATGGATCGTTTGGGATTACGCAGGCCGCCTCGGGGCTTTGGCAGTTCTGAGCGCCATACCTGCTGCGCGGACGATAGCCTTCCGATTTGAACCACTTCGAATAGCGCGATGGGAAGTGACCATCTGGATTGTCGGCATTGTCCTCACGGACCACTATTTGGGTGGGTGGATCCGACGAACCATTAATGGAGTCCTACCTGCAACAGTGCTCGGGGCATATCCTGAAGTGCAAGGCTGGCTACATGTCGTCGATATCTTTTTTGGTCTTGGGCTAGTCGCCTTAAGTGAGGAGATCGTATTCCGCCGCTGTGCGCGTCATCTGCTCCAGAGCTATTTGGATGACGGCTATGCCTTGGTTCTCGCAACATCTTTTTTGTTTGGAGCCTATCACTGGTGGACGGGTTTCGGGAATATTGGCGAGGCTATGGTGATAGGTGGCTTGTTGATGATGTTGTACCGCCGATCCGGGGCACTTTGGCCTGCAGTTCTTGGACACTACCTGACTGACATAGTGGACTTCGCGTTTTGAAAAGGTCGCCTTTTGGCCCATCAGCGAAGTGGCGACACCTTTCATTGTCCGCTTGGTGGGGTAGAGGGGACTGACTTTGCTCACTCTGAGTTCTTCGCATTTTGACCCACAACCGACATGACGGCCGGCTATTGTGGAGCTCATTCGGAGCGCTGTCCTCTAATGTCGCGCCAGTATTCCTCCGCGACGTCGGGGTCGATTTCGATAGGCGCGGAGCTCTCAGCATAGAGGCGATCTTTGCCATCTTTTCGCGGACCTGAAATCCAGAACCTTTCTCCAGTCTCAACGTCGAAGTAGTTTGCCTTGAACCCGCTACCTTTCGGGCTTTGGAAAGTGCGCCCTCCATAGCCGATAGATTTGCCCGTCTTCGAGAACGTGACGCGCCCAATCCGCGCCGGGCCGTTCAGCGACGCTGATTTATTCTCAACATACATGATGCGCGTTTTCGGCATGCTTGAACTCGAGATGGCTAGGCGCTTGATGGCGGTTGGATAACCGCGCTCGCTCACTTCACGTTTACACCCTTTGCAGACCTATATCGTTACACCAGAGCCAAGGGTCAGTCCCCTTCAATCCAAATTCCTGCTTCGCTCAGAGTGTTGAGAATACGTTCGATGTCTTTGGGGTCCAGTTCTTCACTGTCACACAATTGATTCAACTCATCGAAGGTAATATTGCCGTTCCGTTCACCGATTTCGATGGCTCGTCGAATGATTTCCGGCACGTTCATGTTCTCTCCGTTTCAGCAGCTCTACTATACGGAGAGAGAGTCGGGTTGTGGCCCTGAGCTGAACAAAGAACGAGCCGCCGCCATGTCCGCTGTCTGCGGGAGACCGGACGTTGCATGATGGTTGCGGTGACCGCCGCTCATGGCCATCTGCCGACTTGCTAGTGCGGGCAGGCCTTATCCGCTCACAAGGGCGGAGCGGACAAGGCATGCGTTCGCCGATCGAATCCATGCGTGCACCGCTGCTTAGGAAGATGTTCACGGAGGGAGGGGAGGGCGCGCCACCGCCATGATGCAATACTGCCGGTGTTTGGCCCGACGAGTCAAACCGCTTCGTAAAATCCGAGAGGCATCGCGCCGGCCGGCATGCCATTGATAAAGCTGCCGCCGGCTACTGTGCATGGGGTTGTTTTCGCGCTTTTGGTTCGAGGTGCCGCTGCCTGGCGTCGCGGCGCGCGACCCCCTGCTAGCCTGCCTTGGCCGTGCGTGTATCCGACCGCAAGTTCTGGAAGAACTTCTCGACCTCCCGTGACAGCGTCTCCGCAGTGGCAGTGAGGCTGCTCGCCGCCGTCAGCACAGAGGACGCCGCGGTGTCGGTCTCGCCGATGGCATCGCGCAGCGAGGTGATGTTGGCAACCAAGGTCTCGTTGCCTTGCGCGGCCGATTGCGCGTTGGACGAGATCTCGCGGGTGGCGGCGTCCTGCTGGCCGATGGCCCCCGCAATCGCCGAGGTGACGTCGTTGATCTCGCGCACCGCGCCGCCGATCTCGCGGACGGCGTCGACCGCGTTGCGGGTGGAGGCCTGGATCATGGAGACGTTCTCGCCGATCTCGGCGGTGGCCTTTGCAGTCTGCCCCGCCAGCGCCTTGACTTCATGGGCGACCACGGCAAAGCCGCGGCCGGCGTCACCGGCACGCGCGGCTTCGATGGTGGCGTTGAGCGCCAGCAGATTGGTCTGCTCGGCGATGGCCTGGATCAGATTGAGCACGCCATCGATGCGCTGGGTCGCGGCGGCAAGGCTCTCGATCTCGGTGATCGATTTCTCGGTGCGCTGGCCGGTCTGCTCGACCGCGCTGGCGCTCTGCCGCACCTGCCGGCCGATCTCCACCACCGACGCCGACAGCTCCTCGGCGGCGCCTGCCACCGCGGTGACGTTGTGGGACGCCTGCTCGGTGGCATTCGCCGCCGTACCGGCGCGGCTGCTCGCATCCGCGGTGACGCGCGTGATGGTCTGCGCGGTCTCACGCATGACGGTGGCGTTGTCGGTGAGGCCGCGCATGACCGCGCCGATCGCCTCGCGAAACGTCTCGACGGACTGTTCGATGTGGCGGGCGCGCTGCTCGCGCGCGGCGGAGTCCTGCGTGACCTGCGAGGCGAGGTTGCGGTTGCGCCCCATCGCGTCCTGGAACACCTGGATGGCGCGGGCCAGCGCGCCGATCTCGTCGGCGCGGCCGCTGTAGGGCACCACGACGCTTTCGGCCCCGTCCGCAACCTGCTTGATGGTTGCGGTGATCGAGGCGAGGGGCCGCGCGATCGAGCGGGCGATGATGACGATGCCGATCACGACCAGCGCCAGCGCCACGCCACCGAGGCAGGTCAAGACGAGGGAGAGGATGCGGTTGGTCTCGGTCTGCTGCGCGATCTGCCTGGCGCGCTCGGCATAGACCTTGGACAGCGCCTCGAGATCCTTGTTCAGCGCGGAGCGCACCGAGCGGTTGGCGTCGTTGTCGCCCCATTCGCGGCCCGCGGCCGCATTGATCTCGATGCCGCGGCGCACCAGCTCCTTGCGGAAGTCGACGAACTGCTCGATGCGCTTCTTGAAGGTGGCGAACTGGGCGGCGTCGTCTGCCCTGACGATGGTTTCCCAGCGCTTCACGACGTCGAGGATCTGGCCATTGAACTTGAGCAGGCCCTCGCCGTATTTCTTCACCACGGCGGGGTCGGTCGACATATAGACGCCGCGCGACTCCATCACCACCGCATAGACCAGCGAGTTGACGCGCTCGACGTTCAGCGCGGCGGCGTTCGCCGTCTCGATCGCCCCGGCCAGTTCGGCGCCGCGGCGGCTGTTGTAGTCGGATAGCATCGCGATCGCCGCGGTGAGCAGCGCAAACAGCGCGAAGATCGCGTAGAGCCTGGCGGCAAGCGTAAACCGGCCGGCCGGGCCGGCGGCATTCCCAGATCGGTCAATGGTCATGATGTTCAGGGGCCCGGATGGCCTGGAGCGGCCGGTGAGCGCGGTTGTGTAAAAACTATGCAAAACTATGCAGAACGAAGATGGACGCAGTGTTAACGCAAGCCGCTGCAGGCGTTGGTCCTTGGTCGAACGAAACGCTTGTCATTTCAGTTGTTTGGCGTGACGCTATCGGTTCTCGGCAGTTTGAGCCTGCGGGAAGGGACGGCGTGCCGTAAACATCTGCATGCGCAGCGATCGCCAAGAGCGTATTCCCTGAGGCCAGGACGCTTTCAAGATCGATCGCCTTCGACATCGATTTGGATTCGGCCATTGGCCGACGAACCCCGGAGAGGCCTTTGGTCTATCGCCACGCCATCGACGCCACGACCTACACCTTCCCCGACCTGCGCGACCTCCTCGCCAAGGCGACGCCGCTGCGCTCCGGCGACCGGCTGGCCGGGATTGCGGCTGGCAGCGCCGAGCAGATGATTGCGGCGCGGATGGCGCTCGCGGACCTCCCGCTCGGGCAGTTCTTGCAGGAGGCCGTCGTCCCCTATGAGGCCGACGAGGTCACCCGCCTTATCGTCGACAGCCACGACGCAAAGGCCTTCGCGCCGGTGTCTGCGCTGACGGTCGGCGGCTTCCGCGACTGGCTGCTGTCCGACGCCGCAACGCCCGAGATCCTGCGCAAGCTGGCGCCCGGCGTCACGCCGGAAATGGCGGCCGCGGTCTCCAAATTGATGCGCAACCAGGACCTGATCCTGGCCGCGCGAAAATGCGAGGTTACCACGGCTTTCCGCAATACCATCGGGCTCAAAGGGCGGATGAGCACGCGGCTCCAGCCCAACCATCCCTTCGACGATGCCAAGGGCATCACCGCCTCGATCCTCGACGGCCTCCTGTTAGGGGCCGGCGATGCCTGCATCGGCGTCAATCCGGCGAGCGATGATCCGGCCGTGATCGCGCAATTGCTGCGGCTGCTCGATGAGATCATCGCGCGGCTGAAGATCCCGACCCAAGCTTGCGTGCTGACCCATGTCACGACGACGCTGTCGCTGGTCGGGCAGGGCGTGCCGGTCGACCTCGTCTTCCAGTCGGTCGCAGGCACCGAGGCCGCCAACCGCAGTTTTGGCATCGACCTCGCATTGCTCCGGGAAGCGCAGGAGGCCGGGCTGTCGCAGAAGCGCGGCACAATCGGCCAGAACGTGATGTATTTCGAGACCGGCCAGGGCTCGGCGCTGTCGGCCAATGCCCATCACGGTGTCGACCAGCAGACCTGCGAGGCGCGCGCCTATGCGGTCGCCCGCGCTTTTGCGCCGCTGCTGGTCAACAGCGTGGTCGGCTTCATCGGGCCGGAATATCTCTACGACGGCAAGGAGATCATCCGGGCGGGGCTCGAGGACCATTTTTGCGGCAAGCTGCTCGGCCTGCCGCTCGGAATCGACATCTGCCACACCAACCATGCCGAGGCGGACCAGGACGACATGGACAATCTGCTGACGTTGCTCGCTGCCGCCGGCGTCACCTTCATCATGGGGGTGCCGGGCGCCGACGACGTCATGCTAAACTACCAGTCGACCTCGTTTCACGACGCGCTCTATGTCCGCGATGTCTTCGGCCTGCGACGGGCGCCGGAATTCGACGATTGGCTGGTGCAGGCAGGCATCGCGGGCGCCGATTTTCGCCTTGCCGGCGATGCAAGCCTGCTGCCCGATTTTGCCTCGCGGCTGATCGCGTGAGGGTGGATCGGGAAAAGCCCCCGAAAATCTTTCACCGGCCGGCCTGAACCGGGGAAACCATTGGCGCGTCTTACGAATTAGTTCGCTGCCACAATATTGAGGAAATTCGGTCCCAGCGTTACGTTATGTTTCTGGTGGCCTCGTCAGTACCGTTCGTAGAATGTGGTTGGGGAAATTTCGATGCGCGCTGAAAGCAACGGAACGATCCGGCGTATTCTCTGCGTTTTCCCGCGCTACACCTCGTCCTTCGGCACTTTCGAGTACGCCTACCCCCTGACCGACGGCGTGCGTGCCTTCATGCCGCCGCAGGGGCTTTTGCTGCTCGCCGCCTATCTGCCGAAGGAATGGCAGGTCAGGTTCGTCGACGAGAACCTCCGTCGCACCACCGCGGAGGAGTTCGAATGGGCGGAAGCGGTCTTCGTCAGCGGCATGCATATCCAGCGCCAGCAGATGAACGACATCTGCCGCCACGCCCATGAATTCGATCTGCCGGTCGCACTCGGCGGGCCCTCGGTCAGCGCCTGTCCCGACTATTATCCGTCGTTCGACTATCTCCATGTCGGCGAGCTCGGCGACGCCACCAACCAGCTGATCGAGATCCTGTCGCGCGACACCTCGCGCCCCGACCATCAGGTGGTTCTGACCACCAAAGACCGAATTCCGATGACGGAGTTCCCGATCCCGGCCTACGAGCTTGCCGACGTGAAGAAATACTTCCTCGGCAGCATCCAGTATTCCAGCGGCTGCCCATATCAGTGCGAGTTCTGCGACATCCCCGGTCTCTACGGCCGTAACCCGCGCATCAAGTCGCCCGAGCAGATCATCGCCGAGCTTGACCGTTTGCGCGAATGCGGCATGACCGACACGATCTATTTCGTCGACGACAATTTCATCGGCAACCGCAAGGCGGCGATGGACCTGTTGCCGCATCTGATCGAATGGCAGAAGAAGACCGGCTATGTGATGCGGCTCGCCTGCGAGGCCACGCTGAACATCGCCAAGCGGCCCGAGATTCTGGAGAAGATGCGTGAGGCCTATTTCACCACCATCTTCTGCGGCATCGAGACGCCAGATCCCGATGCGCTGAAGGCGATGCACAAGGACCACAACATGATGGTCCCGATCCTGGAGGGTGTGCGTACCATCAACTCCCACGGCATGGAGGTGGTGTCCGGCATCATCATGGGGCTGGACAGCGACAAGCCGAATACATCCGATGTGCTGCTTGCCTTCATCGAGGAATCCCAGATCCCGCTGCTCACCATCAACCTGCTTCAGGCGCTGCCGAAGACGCCGCTGTGGGACCGGCTGGAGCGTGAGGGACGCCTGATCAACGACGACGGCCGCGATTCCAACGTCGACTTCCTGCTGCCCTATGACGACGTCGTCGCATCCTGGAAGCACTGCATGGAAGTCGCCTACGAGCCCGCGAAGGTCTATGCGCGCTTCCAGTATCAGTGCGACCACACCTATTCAAACCGCCTCAAGGTGCCGGTGTCCGATGAGATGAAGACCTGGCCCAACATCAGGCGCGCGCTCGTCATGCTGAGGAACATCTTCTGGAAGGTCGGGGTGCTCGGCAACTACAGGCGCGTGTTCTGGAAGTTCGCGCTGGGACGCATCCGGTGCGGCGATCTCGAAGGCCTGATCGGCAGCACATTGGTCGCGCATCATCTCATCACCTTTGCGCGCGCGGCCTCCAGCGGCAAGCAGAACGCGTCGAACTATTCGGTGCGGCTGCGCGAGGCCGCCGTTCCCGCCGAATGAGCGACAAGCCCGCTCCAGTTCGCCCGACCCTTGATCTGCGGTCATTCACGCCCGCGCGGGTCGCGCTCGGGCGCAGCGGCGCGAGTATGCCGACGAAACCGCTGCTCGATTTCACGCTGGATCACGCCCGCGCCCGCGATGCCGTGCACGCCGCCTTCGACGCGCCGCGGCTGGTCGCCGGGCTCGGCGAGCTCGGCCTTGCCGTCACCGAGGTGAGGAGCCGGGCGGCCGATCGCCGGGACTATCTGCGGCGGCCGGATCTCGGACGACAGCTTGATGCCGGCTCGGCCGATGCGCTGGCGCAGCTCGCCACGACGCCGTCTCCACTTGCGGTCGTGATCGGCGACGGCCTGTCGGCGGCGGCCGTGAATGGCCATGCGACCGCGGTGTTGAAGAGCCTGCTGCCCCGGCTCGCGGCCGAGCAGGCTGTCGCGGTCGGCCGTGTCGTTGTCGCCTCAGGCGCGCGCGTCGCGCTTGGCGACGAGATCGGCGCCATTCTCGGCGCGCGCATGGCCCTGATGCTGATCGGCGAGCGGCCGGGCCTGTCGGCCCCTGACAGTCTCGGCGCCTATCTGACCTTTGCTCCGAAGCCCGGGCGTACCGATGCCGAACGCAACTGCGTCTCGAACATCCACCACGCCGGGCTGAGCTCTGACGAAGCCGCCTTCAAGATCGCCTGGCTGGTGCGCGAGGGGCTGGCCCGACAGGTCACCGGCGTGGCGCTGAAAGACGAGAGCGCAGACCGCGCGCCGCGTCGAATTGGCACAGCGTCGGAAAGATGACCGAAATCGGGGGGCCAGATCGCCGCATCTTGATTGGTTTGGCCATACTTCGCCTGCTTGCGGGTCGGGGTATTGACCTGCTAAACCCCTCACGGCGATTTTCCGCGCATTTTCAAAGGGCAAGCCTCCCCATTGGTATGGCGTTTTCAAGCCGTTCGCGGGGCGCAATAAGCTCACAGACCGAGCCGATTTAGGAACTGGACAAGGCATGCTCGAAAAACACAGCGAGAGTGAGGTTCATGTCGACAAGCTCGAGCAGGGACCGGGGTCCTCCATTGCCTTCGGGCTGGAGCGCATCGGGCTGATCGCCGTCCGGGCCCCGATCGTCTCCTGCATCGTGCTGCTGGTGCTGATCGTCGGCGCCGTGTTCGGCATCTATCGGATCAAGATCGACGATTCGCTGTCGCAGCTATTTCGCTCCAATTCCCGCGAATTCCACCAATACGAAGAGGTGACGAAGAAGTTCCCGGCCGAGGAGTTCGACGTCCTGGTCGTGGTCGAGGGCAAGGACCTTTTGGCCCGAAACAACCTCGAGAAGCTGCGCGACTTCATCACCGACCTGCAACTTGTCGAGGGTACGCGCGGGCTGGTCTCGCTGTTCTCGGCGCGCCAGGCGCCGGCGCCGGGCAAGCTGCCGGCGGCGCTGTTCCCGGGCGAGCTGCCCGAGGGCGCGGCCTATGACAAGTTCATCGAAACCGTCAAATCCAACGAGATCATCCGCGGCAAGCTGTTGTCGGAGGACGGCACGCTCGCGCTGATCGTGCTCTCGCTGGATCCGGAGGTGGTCGCCTCCAACAAGCTGACCAAGACCGTCGGCGACATCCGCGCACTGACGAAAGAGGACCTCGGCGACACCGGCCTTAACGTGCAGCTTTCGGGCGTGCCGGTGATGCAGCTCGAGATCCGCAACGCGGTCGAACGCGACGGCCTCACCTACAACATCCTCGGCATTCTCGCCGGCTGCGTCATCGCCATCATCTTCTTCCGAAAAATCTCTTTCATGGTGGCGGCGGCATTCCCGCCGATGATCGCGATCCTGCTGGCGCTGGGCGCGCTCGGCTGGGCCAATTTCAATCTCAACATGTTCCTGAACGTGATGACGCCGCTCATCATGGTCATCAGCTTCTCGGATTCGATGCAGCTCACCTTCGCCGCGCGCGACCGGCTGATCGCGGGCCAGGACAAGTTCACCGCGTTCAAGAACGCGGTGCTGGTGGTCGGACCTGCCTGCGTGCTGACGCACGGCACCGCCGGCATTTCCTTCATCGCGCTCCAATTCTCCAACTCCGACCTGATCCGCAAGTTCGGCGAGGCGGGCCTCGCCGCCACCATCATCGCGCTGGTCGCGGTGCTGTCGCTGGTGCCGGTGTTCGGCGTGCTGTTCGTGCGCAACGAGAACGTCTTTGCGACCAAGTTCCAGAGTGCGGACGCCGGTGTCCAGGCGCTGCGCAATTTTTGCTACTGGATCGCGGTGCGCATGGTAGGCCGGCCCGGCCTGTTCAGTCTGATCGCGCTGCTATTCGTCGCCGGCCTCGGCGTGATCTACGCCAATCTGGAGCCGCGCTACCGGCTCGCCGACCAGGTACCGGACAAGCGCCAGGCGGTGGCCGCCAGCGACCGGCTCGACGCCAAGCTCACCGGCGCCAACCCGGTCAACGTGCTGATTCAATTCCCCAAAGGTGAATCGCTCTATTCGCCAGAGACGCTGCAGACGATCGCGGACGTGCATGCGATCGTGGAAAAGACGGCCGGTGTCGGCAACGTCTGGTCGGTCGAAACCCTGCGCCGCTGGCTTGCGGAAAAGGCCGGCAGCGCCGACGTCGCGACGCTGAAGGAATATGTGAACCTCATCCCCGAGCATCTGGTGCGCCGCTTCATCGATGCGGAGCAGGACGCCGTCGTGGTCGCAGGCCGCGTGCCGGACAAGGATTCCAGCCAGCTCCTGCCGATCGTCGAAAAGCTCGACACCGAGCTCGACGCGGTGCGCAAGAAACATCCGGGCTACGAGGTGGCGGTGACGGGTCTCGCCGCGATTGCGGCGCGCAACTCGGCCGGCATGATCGAGAAGCTGAATCGCGGGCTCACCGTGGAGTTCGCGCTGGTCGCGATCTTCATCGGCCTCGCCTTCCGCTCCTGGGTGGTGATGTTCGCCTGCATCCTGCCGGGCATCTTCCCGGTGGTGATGTCGGGCACGGTGCTGTGGGCGATGGGCGAGGGGCTGCAATTCGCCAGCGTCGTTGCGCTCACCGTCTCGTTCGGCCTGGGGCTGAGTGCGACCATCCACTTCCTCAACCGCCTCAGGCTGGAGAGCAAGCCGAGTGTCGGCTCGGGGCTCGCAGTCGAGCGTGCAACCGTGCTGGTCGGCCCGGCGCTGATCCTCACCACGGTGGTGCTGGCCTGCGGCCTCGTCGTCACCGTGTTTTCCGACCTGCCGTCGCTGCGGCTGTTCGGCTGGCTCAGCGCCTTCTCGATGGTCATGGCGCTGGTCGCCGACCTCTTCATCCTACGGCCGACGGCGATGTGGCTGATCAACCTGCACGCCAAGCTGCAGGGTGCGGACAAGCGCGCGATCTGAATCGATCGCGACGGGTGGTCATACATCAAGACAAGAAAAACCCCTGGCTCGCGAAAGCCAGGGGTTTGTTTTGATCTGAGCCGTTGGCGCGCGAAGCGCGTCAGCTCTTCGTCATCGTGATGTTGACGCCGCGGATCTCGCCCTTGGAGGAGATCTGCACCGTCTGCTTGGTGCCGTTGGTGCGCAGCGACAGGTTGGCGGCAAAGCCGTTGGCCTCGACGAACACCTCGATCTGGCCGCCGCCGGCGGTGCCCTGCAGGTTGCCGAAGATGTTGCGGCTGGCCTCGCTCCAATTGCCGGAGATGCGCTCGCCCTGGCTCGTCACGTCGCTGGTGAGGTCGAACTTGTAGCTATCGGACGCGCAGTGCAGGGCCTGCTTCAGGTTGAGGCCGCTGCCCGCAACCTTGTAGTCCGCCTTGCAGCGGATGCGCTCGGTGGAGCCGTCGGACAACGACACCGTGCCGGTGCCCGTCCACGCCCCGTCGAAGCCGGCAAACGGCCCGGACGATTGTGCATGGCCTGCCGTGACCGAGAAGAGCAGCGTAGCGCCAATTCCGACCGCCTTGATCGCCAGTCCAGATCGCCCAAAGAATCTCATCTTAAATATCCCGTTTTGGAACGGCGTCCGCTCAAGCACAGGACGTCTCGCCACATCGAAGGTTTAGTGTTCCGAGCCGGTGTCAGGTTCAAAGCCTGACCGGCGGGGACACCGGCATCGCCGAGCGCGCCCGCCGTGATCGGTATCGAGATTTCCAATGTTTCGCAGTGTTTCTGGTGGGGAAAGACGCCGACGACAGATGCAGGTCTGCAACAGCTGCCGGCAAAACGCGGGATGCCAGAATTATGACGTAGTATCAACCCCTTACATCTGCCAAGGAAGGCCCAGGGAAGACCCGATCTGGTCGGCGCGGCGCCAATTTGGCCGCA
The DNA here is from genome assembly GCF_008123965.1 of Bradyrhizobium hipponense. Taxonomy (GTDB): domain Bacteria; phylum Pseudomonadota; class Alphaproteobacteria; order Rhizobiales; family Xanthobacteraceae; genus Bradyrhizobium; species Bradyrhizobium hipponense. Next base: position 11,403 of record NZ_VSTH01000124.1, read on the forward strand.
TTTGCCAGCACTTGTGCCTTCTCCGATGTCGCAGTCTCCGCGGCAACTCGCCACCAGAACAATCCGTTCCCGCCGTCTGCCCTGTGCTGTCCGGGATCGGTGCGATTCTGCCGTCAGAATGAAGGAATACAATGCGTAAGCTTCTTGTCGCTCTCACCCTGCTGTCGGCATCCCTTTCCACGGCGGCGTTCGCCCAGCAAGGCCGCGGCACGGATTCCGAGCAGAAGGCCTGCACGCGCGATGTGCAGAAGTTCTGCCGTCCGGTCATCGATCAGGGCGATTTCACCGTCCTGGCCTGCCTCAAGGAGAACCGGGCCAAGATCTCGCAGGCCTGCGATCAGGTCCTGAAGAACCACAACCAGTAAGCTCGGCCGCTGGCCCACAAAAGGCGGCCCCGGGGCTGCCTTTTCGAGCCCGATCCGCAAGGGCCGCCATCGCGAGACAGGATTGGTTTTGCTGCCGTATTCCCCTATATGGGGGCCGCGGCGGCATCGCTGGCGCGAGCGAAAAAAAGCCTTCTGTCCAAACGATTGTTGATCAGCCCTCGATGACCTCTGCGAACGAATTGCGATCCGGCAAGGGTGACCGCGACGAGAATTTTCCCGTCGCGTCCTGGATCATTCATCCGCGTCATCGCGCCCTGATCTTGGCGTACTACAATTTCGTCCGGACCGCCGACGACATCGCCGACCATGCGACGCTGCCGGCCGACGAGAAGCTGGCCTATCTTGACCTGCTCGAAACGGAACTGCTCGGTAAGGGCGATACCCAGGCCGAGGCCGTCGGCCTGCGGCGTGCGCTGGCCGAACGCGGCATGGCCCCGCGCCATGCGCTCGACGTGCTCATCGCGTTCCGCATGGACGTGACCAAGCTTCGCTACGAGACCTGGGACGAGGTCATTCACTATTGCCGCTATTCGGCGATGCCGGTCGGCCGCTTCATGCTCGACGTCCATGGCGAGAGCACCTCGACCTGGGCCGCATCGGATGCGCTTTGCGCGGCGCTGCAGATCAACAACCACCTGCAGGATTGCGGCAAGGATTTTCGCGAGCTCAATCGCGTCTATCTGCCGCGCGATGCGCTGGCCGCGAGCGGCGCCTCGGTCGAGCAGCTCGCCCTGACGCAGTCGCCGCCGGCGCTGCTGGCCTGCCTGCAGGCGCTCGCTGTGCGCAACGAAACGCTTCTCAACCGGAGTAAGTCGCTCAGCGCAGAGGTGAGGGACTTCCGCCTCGGCGTCGACATCTCCGTCATCCAGGCCTATGCCGACCGCATCGTGCGCCTGCTCAAGGTGCGCGATCCCCTGCGCGAGCGGGTGCACCTGAACAAGCTCGAGCTCCTCACCTTCAGCCTTGCCGGCATGATCGGCGAAGTCGGCCGCCGCGCGATCGGGCGCAGGGCCATGACCAAACCGGGGACTGCTCATGACGCTTGAGGCGGCCTCGCCCGGCGCCAATTATGGCTCGACCGCATCCGGCAGCTCCTTCTATGCCGCGATGCGCATCCTGCCGCGCGACCAGCGCGAGGCGATGTTCCAGATCTACAGCTTCTGCCGTCAGGTCGACGATATCGCCGATTCCGACGGCCCGCGCGAGGAGCGGCTCGCCGCGCTCCAGCAGTGGCGAGGCGACATCGACGCGCTCTATCGGGGCCATCCGCCGGAGCGCCTGAAAGACTACGTCGCTTCGGTGAAGAAGTTCGGGCTGAAGCGCGAGGATTTTCTTGCCATCGTCGACGGCATGGAGATGGACGTCCCGCAGGACATCCGCGCGCCCGACATGGCGACGCTGGACCTGTATTGCGATCGTGTCGCGAGCGCCGTGGGGCGGCTGTCGGTGCGGGTGTTCGGCTTGCCCGAGGAAGACGGCATCCTGCTCGCCCATCACCTCGGCCGCGCGCTCCAGCTCACCAACATCCTGCGCGACATCGACGAGGACGCGACGCTCGGGCGGCTCTACCTGCCGCGCGAAGCCCTGCTGCATGCGGGCATCACCTCAAGCGATCCCGACCGCGTGATCGCCGAGCGCGCACTGCCGAAGGTTTGCCTGCCGCTGGCGCAGCGCGCGAAGGCGCATTTCGAGACATCGGACGAGATCATGAACCGCAACCGGCGCCGCGCGGTGCGCGCGCCGCGGATCATGTCGAAATACTATCACGCCATTCTGGACCTCCTGATCGCGCGCGGGTTCAACGCGCCGCGCGAGCCCGTGCGTGTGTCGAAGATCACACGCATTGCCATCCTGCTCCGTTACGCTTTTCTCTGATGCAAAACACAGCTCATATCATCGGCGCTGGAATTTCCGGCCTCTCCGCCGCTGTGCGGCTCGCCAATGCCGGCTTCAAGGTCGCCGTGCACGAGGCGACGCACCAGGCCGGCGGGCGCTGCCGCTCCTATTTCGACGGCGCAACCAACCTCACCATCGACAACGGCAATCATTTGCTGCTGTCGGGCAACAGTCACGCGCGGGCCTACGCACGTTCGATCGGCACCGAGGCGGGCCTGGTCGGGCCGGAGCGAGCGCAGTTTCCGTTCGTCGATCTTGCGACCGGGCAGCGCTGGCAGATCGATCTCGGTGACGGCCGTCTGCCAACCTGGGTGCTCGACGAAAGCCGCCGCGTTCCCGACACCGGGCTCACCGACTATTTGAAGCTTGCGCCGCTGATCTGGGCTTCGGAGCAGACGCTGGTCGGCAACTCCATTCCCTGCGAGGGCGTGCTTTATCAGCGCCTGGTGCAGCCGCTGCTGCTCGCAGCCCTCAACGTCGATCCGCCCGAGGGCTCGGCCGGACTTGCCGGTGCGATCGTGCGCGAGACCTTGCTCGCCGGCGGGCAGGCCTGCCGTCCGCTGATCGCGCGCGACGGCCTCAGTGCCGTGCTGATCGAGCCGGCCGTGACATTCTTGACCGAGCGCGGACACGCTGTGCAACTCGGTCACGAGCTGCGTTCCTTCGCGACCAACGACGGCAAGGTCGGCGCGCTGAATTTCGGCGGCGAGGATGTGACCCAGCTCAGCGACGGCGACGTCGTCGTGATGGCGGTGCCGCCGCGCGCGGCCTCGAACCTGCTGCCGGGCATCAAGACGCCCACCGAATTTCGCGCCATCGTCAACGCCCATTTCCGCATTGAGCCGCCGCCGGGTTCAGCTCCGATCCTGGGTGTGATCGGCGGTACCGTCGAGTGGCTCTTCGCATTCCCCAACCGGCTCTCCGTGACCATCAGCAATGGCGATCGCTTGGTCGACATGCCGCGCGAGGACCTCGCGCAGGCGATCTGGAACGATGTCTGCAAGGCCGCCGGCCTTTCCGGCGAGCTCTCGCTTCAATTGCCTCCCTGGCAGATCGTGCGCGAACGCCGCGCCACATTTGCAGCGACCCCAGCGCAGAATTCCTTACGTCCCGGGCCGGTCACCGCGCTTAAAAACCTGTTTCTTGCCGGGGATTGGACTGCTACGGGATTGCCTGCAACCATCGAGGGATCGGTTCGATCCGGCGATCGCGCCGCCGATCTGGTTCTGGCCGCCAAAGGATCCTGAAAAGCGGCCCTGACGGGTGGTTATTTGTCCCGGCCAATTCAAGCTAACTATCGGAGTAATCGAGCAAGATGGATTCCGTGAACGCGACCGCCCGCGAAGTACTGGAATCGAGCATTGCGTCGGCCACGCAAGGCGTCCTCGGCTTCCAGCAATCCGACGGCCATTGGGTGTTCGAGCTCGAAGCCGATTGCACGATTCCGGCCGAATACGTCCTGCTGCGCCATTATCTCGCAGAGCCCGTCGACACGGTGCTCGAGGCCAAGATCGGCAACTACCTGCGACGCGTCCAGGGCGCCCATGGCGGCTGGCCGCTGGTGCATGACGGCGAGTTCGACATGAGCGCCAGCGTGAAATCCTACTTCGCGCTGAAGATGATCGGTGATTCCATCGACGCGCCGCACATGGTGCGCGCGCGCGAGGCGATCCACGCCCGCGGCGGCGCCATCCAAAGCAACGTCTTCACGCGCTTCATGCTGGCAATGTTCGGCGTCGTGACGTGGCGCGCGGTGCCGGTGCTGCCGATCGAGATCGTGCTGCTGCCGTTCTGGTCGCCGTTCCACATCAACAAGATCTCCTACTGGGCGCGCACCACCATGGTGCCGCTGATGGTTATTGCCGCGCTCAAGCCGCGCGCGAAGAATCCGAAAGGCGTCGGCATCGACGAGTTGTTCCTGCAGGATCCGCGCTCGATCGGGATGACCGCCAAGGCGCCGCACCAGAGCATGGCCTGGTTCATGCTGTTTCGCGCGCTCGACGGCATCCTGCGCGTGGTCGAACCGATGTTTCCGAAGAGCCTGCGCAAGCGCGCCATCGATGCGGCGCTCGCCTTCATCGAGGAGCGGCTGAACGGCGAGGACGGCATGGGCGCGATCTATCCGCCGATGGCCAACATCGTCATGATGTACGACGCGCTCGGCAAGGACGAGAATTATCCGCCGCGCGCGGTCACGCGCCGGGGCATCGACAAGCTCCTTGTCATCCGCGAGGAGGAGGCCTATTGCCAGCCCTGCGTCTCGCCGGTGTGGGATACGACGCTGACGGCGCACGCGCTGCTCGAGGCCGGCAACGCAGAGGCCGTGCCGGCCGCCAAGCGCGGCCTCGACTGGCTGATCCCGAAGCAGGAGCTCGAGGTCAAGGGCGACTGGGCCGTGAAGCGGCCCGACGTGCGCCCGGGCGGCTGGGCCTTCCAGTACAACAACGCCTATTATCCCGATCTCGACGACACCGCGGTGGTGGTGATGTCCATGGACCGCATGCGGCGCGAGCACGGCGCCACCGGCTACGATGCTGCGATCGATCGCGGCCGGGAATGGATCGAGGGGATGCAGAGCGACGACGGCGGCTGGGCCGCCTTCGACGTCAATAATCTCGAATATTATCTGAACAACATCCCGTTCTCTGACCACGGCGCGCTGCTCGATCCGCCGACCGAGGACGTCACCGCCCGCTGCATCTCCATGCTGGCCCAGCTCGGCGAGACCGCGCAGACCAGCAAGCACGTGGCCGATGGGGTCGCCTACCTCAGGAAGACCCAGCATCCCGAGGGCTCCTGGTACGGCCGCTGGGGGATGAACTTCATCTACGGCACTTGGTCGGTGCTCTGCGCCCTGAACATGGCCGGCGTCCGCCACGACGACCCGATGATCCGGAAAGCCACTGGCTGGCTGGCCTCGATCCAGAACGCGGACGGCGGCTGGGGCGAGAACGCCGTCAGCTACCGGCTCGACTACAAGGGATGGGAGGCGGCGCCGTCGACCGCCTCGCAAACGGCATGGGCCTTGCTTGCCTTGATGGCAGCAGGCGAGGTTGATCACCCGGCCGTCGCCCGCGGGGTGGAGTACCTGATTGCAACACAAAACGAAAAAGGACTGTGGGACGAGCAGCGGTACACGGCCACAGGCTTCCCCCGTGTATTCTATCTGCGGTACCATGGGTACGCGAAGTTCTTCCCGCTGTGGGCGTTGGCGCGGTATCGGAACTTGCGGGACACCAACAGCAGGGTGGTAGGGGTCGGAATGTGACTTTGGGGACGGGGGACTATGTTACCGCGGGCAATGCCATTGATCCGCGGCCAATATTAATCGTGACTGGACTGGTTCAGGAGGCCCGCATCGCGGCAGGGCCCGGAATGGCTGTCATCTGCTCGTCCAGCAGCCCGACCCAGTTGCGCGCGCTCCTGACGGTGCTGGATCCCGAGACGATTCGCGGCGTCATTTCCTTCGGCGTGGCCGGCGGGCTCGACCCGATGCTGCGCTCCGGCGACGTCGTGGTGGCGACCGAGGTGCTGGCGGGCGATGCACGCTGGGCTGCCGGGCTGTCGCTCGGCGACGACCTCATCGAGCGTCTGACGTCAGGACGCCGCCGCGTGGTGCGGCGCAGCCTCGCCGGCGCGGAAGAAGTGGTCACCGGCCGGTCCTGCAAGGCGGCGCTGCATTCGGAGACTGGAGCTGCCGCCGTCGACATGGAGAGCCACATCGCGGCCGCCTACGCCGCCGAGGCCGGGCTGCCCTTTGCCGCGGTCCGGGTCATCAGCGACCCCGCCCACCGCGCACTGCCGGCGCTGGCCCGCGCTGCCATCAAGCCGAACGGCCAGATCGACCTTGTCGCCGTGCTGCGCGGCATCGTGCGCAATCCTGCCGCGCTGCATGGACTGGTCTCGACCGGACTCGACTTCAACCGCGCGCTGCGTAGCTTGCGCGGCTGCCGCGACTTCCTGATCGGCACCGAGCTTGCCGACAGCGCGGATTTGGTTGCCGAGACGGTGTGAGCGGCTTTATCGACTGACAGAAGAAAAGGCCCGGTCGCGATAACGACCGAGCGTTTTTCGTTCGTGCCGACTAGTGCGCTTACGCGCAATTACGGTGACAGTGCTGGACTGCACCCCTTGAATGAGACACGATAATTGCAGTGACAGGCTCATTTTGAGGATGACCTGTGGCAGCGAGAGGAAAGACCCGTCGGTTTCCGACGGCGTACGAGTTGAAAGCGATCAAGCATACTGGATGGTTTCTGATCTTTTAGCGAAAGTATCTAGTCCAGCATGGAATGAGAATCGCTCGTCCATTGGATTTCGCGAAAGCCGGGACTCCGCGCGTCGGGTACGACGACTGCCGGTGCGGCTTTCAACCGGGGCCAGCATTGCATAGTGCCACTGTTTTGCCCGACGCGTCAAACGACATTCGTAAAATACGAAATTGATGCTTGCCTTCGATTGCGCTCAAACTGACGGCGCGCCTCGAATTGCGGTGCAGCACTGCAGAATCCCCGGCCTTTGCCCGTTTGCCGCCGATTTGCTCGACGCGGCAATGGCTTACCGAACGGACATTGTGCCGTTCGGCAGTCGCGTTTCTACTGTGCATGGGGTTGTTTTTGATTTTTTTGCGGGAAGGCTAACTGACCCCAGCACGGAGGGGAGGGAGGGCCGCCTGCGCATTGAGCTGAACAAAAGAAAAGGCCCGGTCGCCATTGGCGAACGGGCCTTTTCTGTTTCGGGTGCGTAGCTCGGATGGAGCGACTTGTCCGCCGTAGCTCGAAGAGCGAAGGCGGAAGCGCAATCCGGCCTTCAACGTGGAGGGACCGTCCCGGATTTCGCTTGCGCTCCATCCGGGCTACAGGGTCATCGCGCTTACGCGGCAGTCGAAGCCTTCCGGGCGGCCTTCTGCTGGGCGGCGAGGGCTTCGTCCTTGCGGATCTCCGACAGGCGCTTCTGCACTTCGGCCGAGAAGATGTATTGCGCCGGACGCTGCTTGGACATGTCGATCTCCGGGGCCATCGGCCCCGTGGTCCTGATGCCGCGGAGCGACACCCACATCGCCTTGAGCGGGTTGTTCAGCGCCGCGGTCGCTGCCGTCGGCTCGTAGCCGCAATGGGCCATGCAGTCGGCGCACTTCTCGTACTTGCCGGTGCCGTAGGTTTCCCAGTCGGTGGTATCCATCAGCTCCTTGAAGGTCTTCGCATAGCCTTCGCCGAGCAGGTAGCAGGGCTTCTGCCAGCCGAAGATGTTGCGGGCGGGCATGCCCCAGGGCGTGCACTCGTATTCCTGGTTGCCGGCGAGGAAGTCCAGGAACAGGCCGGAATGCATGAAGTTCCACTTCTTGCCCTTGCCCAACGCAAAGACGTCGCGGAACAGCTTCTTGGTCTTCGTGCGGTTGAGGAAGTGCTCCTGGTCCGGTGCACGCTCATAGGCGTAGCCCGGCGACATCGACACGCCGACGCCGAGCTCGACGGTGAAGTCGAGGAATTTTGCGATCTCCTCGGCCGGATGGCCGTCGAAGATGGTGGCGTTGACGTTGACGGTGAAGCCGCGCGCCTTGGCCGCCTTGATCGCGGAGACGGCGCGGTCGAACACACCCTTCTGCGATACGGCCTTGTCGTGGTGGTCCTTCAGGCCGTCGAGATGCACGGAGAAGAACAGATAGGGCGAGGGCTCGAACAGATCGAGCTTCTTCTCGAGCAGCAGCGCATTGGTGCAGAGCGAGACGAACTTCTTGCGCGCCACGAGGCCGCGCACGATCTCGCCGATCTCCTTGTGGATCAGCGGCTCGCCGCCGGGAATGGCGACCATCGGAGCGCCGCACTCGTCGGCCGCATCCCAGCACTCCTGCGCCGTCATGCGGCGGTTGAGGATCGCGTCTGGATAATCGATCTTGCCGCAGCCGACGCAGGCGAGGTTGCAGCGAAACAGCGGCTCCAGCATCAGCACGAGCGGATAGCGCTTGCAGCCAAGCAGTTTCTGCTTGAGCAAATAGCCGCCGATACGCATTTCCTTGAAGAAGGGTATAGCCATTACAAGTTTCTTTCTGGGCTTGGAATTCGGATAGGTCAGCTCGCGGCCAGTTCGGCCGGAAGCCGGAATTCGATGTTTTCCTCGCGGCCCGGGAGCACCGAGACCGTCACGGGTCCGATCCGCCGCAGAGCTTCGATCACGTCATCCACCAATACCTCGGGCGCCGAGGCGCCGGCCGTGAGGCCGACGGTCCTGGCACCTTTCAACCACTCCGGATCGAGCTTGCTGCCATCGGCGATCAGATAACTCGCGACACCGGCCTCGGTGCCGATTTCGCGGAGCCGATTCGAGTTCGAGCTATTGGCGGCGCCCACCACCAAGATCACGTCGACCAGCTTGCTCAGGTCCCTTACCGCAGATTGGCGGTTCTGTGTCGCATAGCAGATATCCCGGATGTCAGGACCTTGAATATCTGTAAATCTGGCCTGAAGGGCCCCGATAATGTCCCTGGTGTCGTCGACCGACAGGGTGGTCTGGGTGATGTAGGCCACTGGCGTATCTGCAGGCAGTGTCAGGGCCTTAACCTCTTCAACGCTCTGGACCAGCAGCACCGGCCCCGGGACCTGGCCCATCGTGCCTTCGACTTCGGGATGGCCGGCATGGCCGATCAGGATCAGGGTGCGGCCCTTGGTGATGTAGCGCTTCCCCTGATTGTGAACTTTCGTGACCAGGGGGCAGGTGGCATTGAGCACCGGAAGGTCGCGTGCGGCGGCCTCTTCCTCGACGCTGCGGGCCACGCCATGGGCGCTGAACACGGTCACGGCCTTGGGCGGCACCTCGGACAGCTCCTCGACGAAGATCGCTCCTTTGTTCTTCAGGCTCTCGACGACGTACTTATTGTGCACGATCTCATGCCGCACGTAGACGGGCGGGCCGTACTTCTGCAGGGCCCGTTCCACGATCTCGATTGCACGCACCACGCCCGCGCAGAAGCCGCGCGGTTGCGCCAGATAAACTTCCATTGGCTGCCCATCACGCAAGTTGCACCAATCCGCTCAATCGCCCCAGCGGCACTCCGATACTAACCAATGAGTTGCAATATCCGCACCATCGGTTCGCGCACGCGGTAGCCGCCCACCCATTTGGAGCTTCGGCGTACGAGGGCACAGCGCTTTGTGTCAAAAAATCGGCAGCAAGGAAAGGCGGAATGCGCGCTGAGTTCCATGTGAGGCGGGTTAGCGGTATCATAGTGGGTAGCGCTACGGAAGCCAGGAGCGGCGTTTTGTCCTCACCCTCTTCGTCACTTTCCCGCCTCAACTCCCCGTCTATACCGGCCGCCCCGCATGATTTTGCCCCGCTCTCGCGCCGTTTACTTCGAACCTTGTTCCGGCGAGTGCCACTCAAAACAGCAATAGGTTTCGCCTGGGAACTCCGATAAACAGCGGGCGTTTCCGGCAAGCTGTTAACCGCAGAAAGAAAAGAAGTGCTGCAAAGCGTCGTCGTTGCCATCGTCAGGGCCTGCACCCGGTTTGCCTCCCTCGTCGTCGTCCTCGGGCTCCTGCTGGCGGTGGGAGCGGGCTACTACACGTTGCGGCACTTCGCCATCAACACCGACATCAATTCGCTGATTGCCCAGAATCTGGACTGGCGCCAGCGCGACCAGCAGTTTGACCGCTCCTTCGACCGGGATGCGACGATCACGGCCGTCGTTGAGGCCAGGACGCCGGAGATGGCGAGCGCGGCGGCGGATGCGCTCTTTGCCAAGCTGAAGGACGACAAGACCAACTTCCAGTCGGTGCAGCAGCTCGGCTCCGGCGAGTTCTTCGAGAAGAACGGACTGTTGTTCCTGCCGACCGAGGAGGTCGGCAAGATCACCGGCCAGTTCGAATCCGCGGCACCCCTGATCGAGATCATGGCCGGCGATCCCTCGATCCGCGGCCTGACCGGCGCGCTGGAAACGGGACTTGCCGGCGTCAAGCGCGGTCAGGTGAAGCTCGAAAACACCGAGCGGCCCTTCAATCTGATCGCGCAGACGGTCGAGACTGTGCTGAACAAGGGCAATGCCAGCTTCTCCTGGCGTGAGCTCGTCAGCGACGAGCCGCTGTCGGATTCGGACAAGCGCGCCTTCATCGAGTTTAAGCCGATCCTCGACTACAACGCGCTGGAGCCCGGCAAGGACGCCACCGACGCGATCCGCAAGGCTGCGGCCGAGCTGAATTTCCCGACCAAATATCAGGCGCGTGTGCGGCTGACCGGCCCGGTGCCGATCGCCAATGAGGAATACGCCACCGTACAGGAGGGCGCCGTCGTCAACGGCATTGGCACCGTGCTCGTCGTGCTGCTCATCCTGTGGCTGGCACTGCGTTCGGCGAAGATCATCTTCGCGGTGTTCATCAATCTCTTCGTCGGCCTTGCGCTGACGACTGCTGCCGGCCTGATGATGGTCGGCTCACTCAATTTGCTGTCGATCGCGTTCGCGGTGCTGTTCGTCGGGCTCGGCGTCGACTTCGGCATCCAGTACAGTGTCCGCTACCGCTCGGAGCGCTACAAGCACAACGATCTTACCGGCGCGTTGGTGCTGGCGGCGAAGCGCTCGGCGATACCATTGTCGCTCGCGGCGATGGCGACCGCGGCCGGGTTCCTCTGCTTCATCCCCACCGACTACAAGGGCATTGCCGAACTCGGCCAGATCGCGGGCGTCGGCATGCTGGTGGCCTTCATCTCCTCGATCACCGTACTGCCGGCGCTCTTGAAGCTTCTGAATCCGCCCGGCGAGCAGGAGCCGGTCGGCTACGCCTTCCTGGCGCCGCTCGATCATTTCCTGGAGAAGCATCGCGTGCTGATTGTCGGCGGCACGTTGCTGCTGGCACTCGGCGGCCTGCCGTTGCTCTATTTTATGAAGTTCGACTTCAACCCCATGAACCTGCGCAACCCGAGGGCCGAGTCGATCGCGACTTTCCTCGACCTGCGCAACGATCCCAACACCGGCGCCAACGCCATCAACGTGATGACGACGTCTGAGGAGCAGGCCAAACAGGTCGAGGCAAAGCTGGAAAAGGTGCCGGAAGTGCTGCGGGTGATGTCGCTCAACAGCTTCGTGCCGGAGGACCAGCCGCCGAAGTTGAAGCTGCTCGCGCAGGGCGCCAAGGTGCTGAACCCCGCGCTCAATCCGGACCAGATCGACGCGGCGCCCTCGGACCAGGAGAATGTCGAGTCGCTGAAATCCGCCGTCGACAATCTGCGCAGGACTGCCGGCGACGCGAAGGGCCCCGGCGCAGTCGCTTCGCGGCGGCTTGCGGATGGGCTCGAGAAGCTCGCCAATGCGGATGAGGCTACGCGCAACAAGGCGCAGGACGTGTTCGTGACGCCGATGAAGATCGTGTTCGACCAGCTCCGGAGCGCAATGCAGGCCGAACCGGTTACTCTGAAATCGCTGCCGCCTGATCTCGTCAGCGGCTGGAAGAGCAAGGACGGCGTCATCCGCGTCGAAGCACTGCCGAAGGGCGATCCCAACGACAACGACACGCTGCGTAAATTCGCGGCAGCCGTGCTCGCCGCCGAGCCGACCGCGATTGGCGGGCCGGTCTCGATCCTGAAATCCGGCGACACGGTGGTGAAGGCGTTCATCCACGCCGGCATCTACGCGCTGCTGGTGATCGGCTTGCTGTTGTGGATCACGCTGCGCCGGTTCGTCGATGTGCTGATGACGCTGGTGCCGCTTCTGGTTGCGGGCGCGGTGACACTCGAGATCTGCGTGTTAATCGGACTGCCGCTCAACTTCGCCAACATCGTCGCGTTCCCGTTGCTGCTCGGCGTCGGCGTCGCCTTCAAGATCTATTATGTCGTGGCCTGGCGCTCAGGCAGAACTAACCTGCTCCAGACTAGCCTGACGCGTGCGATCTTTTTCAGCGCGCTGACGACGGCGACCGCGTTCGGCAGCCTGTGGCTATCGAGCCATCCCGGTACGTCCAGCATGGGCAAGCTGCTGGCGCTCTCGCTGGTGACGACGCTCGCCGCCGTGCTGCTGTTCCAGCCGGCCCTAATGGGCAAACCCCGCAATCTCAGGGAGTAGGCAGATGTCGCCGACGACGTCGGCGACGCCCTTCTGACCCGGCTTGGCCGCAGCGGCGCTCTTCGGGGCTGCGGTGGCCGGCGCAGGTGCGGCGGCCGCCGTTCCTGCGGCTTTGGGCGCCGCCCCGGTGGTCTTCGGCGCGCCGCCCTTGGCGGCAGTGTTGGCGGGGCTCGCAGGGATCGGGGGGCCGACCCGCGTCCAGGTCTCGCCGCCGCAGAGGAAGCCCATCACGCAGCCCTTGATCTCGAGCTGATCGGCACCGACCGGCGTGATGGTTGCGCTGTAGAGCTGGCCATCCTTCGCGTTGTAGACCTGTCCTTCCCACTGATCGACGCCGGGCTTCTTCTTCATGTCGATCAGGGTGGGCATGCCCATTGTCGGCCTGTTCTTTTTTGACACATCGGGATTGTTTTCGTCGCGCCCGCCGGGGGCTTTCTCCCAGGCGACCGCGCCCCACATGCTGCCATTGCACTGCGCGACACGGATGTTGGCGACTTCGTCGGCAACCCGCCAGTCGCCGGTGGGATCGGCTGCAACTGCCGGGGTCAGGCATGTGAAACCGCTAGCCAGTAATATTCCGGTATAAATGGTCAAACGCATGAGTGTTCCTCGGCGATGCAACATGGTCTAAAGCTGTGCTTGCGAAGATGGTCCGAAAAAGGGCAAAAGGCCGCACAGGCCCTTTTCCGTTTGCTGACCGTTTTCAGTTGACGAAGCGGCCCTCAATCGAAGTATGTAGCGGATGAACAGTCCAAATCCAGACATGTCTCAGCTGTTCGCGGACCGTCAGGCCCAGCGCAGCGCCCTGCATAACCGGTACCTGAACGAGCAGTTCGTTCGGGTCCTGAAGACGATCGGCTACGACGTCGGCTTCCAAAAGGGGCAGGGACAGTACCTCTATGATCGCGACGGCGCGCGCTATCTCGACCTGTTGTCCGGTTTTGGCGTTTTCGCGATCGGGCGCAATCATCCGGTCATGCGCGAGGCGCTCAAGAGCGTGCTCGATGCCGATCTGCCCAATCTCGTCCAATTCGACGTCTCGGTGCTCGCCGGCGTGCTCGCCGAGCGGCTTTTGAAATACGTCCCCTATCTCGACAAGGCGTTCTTCGCCAATTCCGGCGCCGAATGTGTCGAGGCGGCGATCAAGTTCGCCCGCGGCGCCACCGGGCGGCCCGGGATCGTTTATTGTGCCCATGCCTATCACGGCCTCACCTACGGCGCGCTGTCGCTGACCGGCGATTCGAACTTCCGCGGCGGTTTCGAGCCGCTGCTGCCGGGCTGCACCTCAGTCCCGTTCAACGATCTGGCCGCGCTCGAAAAGGCGTTGGCCTCGCGCGAAGTGGCCGCTTTCATCGTCGAGCCGATCCAGGGCAAGGGCGTCAACATGCCCTCCGACGAGTTCCTGCCGGGCGCGGCCGCGCTCTGCAAGAAATACGGCACGCTGCTCGTCGCCGACGAGATTCAGACCGGCATGGGCCGGACCGGCCGCTTCCTCGCGGTCGAGCACTGGAACGTCGAGCCCGACATGGTGCTGCTCTCGAAATCGCTGTCGGGCGGCCATGTGCCGGTCGGCGCGGTGCTGACGCGCAAGAGCATCTTCGACAAGATCTTCAACCAGATGGACCGTGCGGTGGTGCACGGCTCCACCTTCTCCAAGAACGACCTGGCAATGGCCGCGGGCATCGCCACGCTCGATATCATGGAGTCCGAGAAGCTGATCGAGTCCGCCGCCAAGCGCGGCGCCGAGCTGCGGCTGGCGCTGACGCGCATGGTGCCCGGCTACGAGCTGATGAAGGAAGTGCGCGGCAAGGGCCTGATGATCGGCATCGAGTTCGGCCCGCCGAAATCACTGCGCCTGAAGGCCTCGTGGAACGTGCTGGAGGCGGCCAACAAAGGCTTGTTCTGCCAGCTCATCACCGTGCCGCTGTTCAAGGACCACAAGATCCTGACCCAGGTTGCCGGCCACGGCAGCCATACCATCAAGCTGTTGCCGCCGCTCACGATCACCGAAGAAGACTGCAGCTGGATCGAGCGCGCCTTCGACGACGTCATCGCCGGCAGCCACAAGGTCCCCGGCGCGATCTGGTCGCTCGGCAAGACGCTGGTGGACAACGCGGTGAGAAGGTCGGCCTGATTTTTTTGCCGGATCTCTTCGACGATCGTCATCGCGAGCGTAGCGAAGCAGTCCAGACTACCTCCAAAGAGACAGTCTGGATTGCTTCGTCGCATCAGCGCAAAATTGCTTCGCAATTTTGTCGCGAGCTCCTCGCAATGACGGTAGAGGCCGCTATCCCTCCACATTCGCCTTCATCGCCGCCTCGAATTTGTCGACGAACTCCGCGAGCTCGTCAGTGCCGAGATCGCTGACGGCCCAGAAGTTCAGGCCGCGATTGCCCCAGCGGCGGCAGTTGAAGCCCTGCATTGTCTGAGTCTTCGGCGGCCGGTGCTCGGTGCTGGCGGTCTGCGACACGAACAGGTTGATTACGTGTTGTCGCCGCCGGTAGACGACGGCGCCGATGGCGCGCGCGTCGATATAGTCGAGCCGGCCACCGACCAGCGTAAAACCCTGCGCGGTAAGATCGATCACGGGCGGGGCGACGTCGAGCTTGCCGTTGAACCACGGCTTGACGGTGTGCTGGTCGGTCGAGATCACGTCCGTAAGGTGGCCGGCCTGAAGCGAGCGCAGATGGGCGGAGACGACCTCCGAGAGGATGCGCTGCTGGTCGTCCTGGCGCAGCACGACGGCGACGACGCCGGAGGCGGCGAGCGCCGAGACCGCCGAGCCCATGGCAAATCCGCGCAGCACGGAGCGGCGGGTCGGCTGGCGCTGCGGTTGCGGGATCGACGCCTCGATCCGGGCGCGCAAGCTTGCCGGCGCAGTGTAGCGCAAGCTGGTGTCGGCGAGTACGCGTTGCAGCTCGCGCTGTGCCGCAAGCTCCGCGGCGCAGGCCGGGCAGCTTGCGATATGCGCCTCGACCTCGCGCGCATGGCCGGCATCGAGCTCGTTGTCGAGCAGCGCGTGAAGCAGGATCTTTGCTTCGTCGCAGGTCATTTCGAGTGCTCCTCTTCCGCCATCCAGGCCGCGCGCAGCATGGCGCGGGCGCGTGCGAGGCGGGACATCACGGTGCCGACAGGCGCGCCGACAGTTTCGGCGATTTCACGATAGGACAGATTGCTGATCTCGCGCAGCACGAAGGTTTCCTTGAACGGTTCGGCAAGCGCATCGATCAGCTTGCGAACGGCGCCGGCGTCGCGGCTGCGCAGCACTTCCGTCTCCGGGCTCGCCTCGGTCTCTTGCCATATTGGCGTCTGCTCGGCGACTTCAGGCGTATCCTCGATCGCGATATGCGAATGCGCGCGCCTTGCGTATTCTGCGTTGCAGACGTTGCGCAGGATCGCGAACAGCCAGGGCTTCATTGCCGGCCCGCGATAGCTGTCAAAGTGCTTCAGCGCGCGCAGATAGCATTCCTGTACGGCGTCCTCGGCGTCGGAGGCATCGCGCAGCAAATAGCGCGCGAGCGTGTAGACGTCGTCGAGATAAGGCAGCGCCGCCTCGCGGAAGCGTTGCGCCTTCTGCAAATCGTCGCTGGCGGGCATCGCCTCTCGCCTTGCCTGTTGCTCTGTTTCTTCCCTGGACACGGCTGAAGATGCGCTGGCCCGGCCGGCGTGGGACCACCGGCCGGGCAAGACAGAGATGCCTTGGTTCGAGATGTTACTCAACCTTGATCATCCCCGTCATGTGCGGGTGCAACGAGCAAAAATATTTGTAGTCGCCCGCATTGGTGAAAGTGAAGGAGAACTTGTCGTCGGTGTCCAGGGTCTTGGACCTGAACTTGCCGGCCGACACCACGGTGTGGGGGATATCGTCCCGGTTGGTCCAGGTCACGGTGGTGCCGACCTTGATCTTGAGCTCGGCGGGCTGGAAGACGAAATTGTCGATATGCACCTCCATGTTGTCGTCGGCGCGGGCAGTTGTGGCGGGCAGCAGGATGGCCGCGGCCAAAGTGAGACCGAAGTCGACACCGAAGTCGCGGCGATTGAGTGTCTTCATTGTCAGCTTCCATTCAACCCTGCAGCGGCGTGTCGATGATCGCGAGCCGCTGCTCGTTCTGCTTGAAGTTGACGCTGGCAACCCCGAGCATCGCGCGCAGTTTTGCGTCCTCGACCTTCATCGGTCCGGGCGAGGGAGCGGCTCCCGGCGCCGGCTGCGGGAAGGCGGTCGAGCGCGCGGTGTGGAAGGTGACGTTACCCTCGACCTTCTGCATCACCTGATGAATGTGGCCGTTCAGCACGGTGACCGAACCGAAGCCCTTGACGTATTCGAGCGCGCGGCCGCCGTCCTCGGTGCCCCAGCCCCATTCCGGATAGACCGTCCAGAGCGGGATGTGCGCGAACAGTACGATCGGCGTCGATTTCGACTTGCCGCGGAGATCGTCCTCCAGCCAGGCGAGTTGCTCGGCGCCAAGATTGCCGAGCCCCCCTGCTTTGAGGTCGACGACGTTGACGAGGCCGATGAAGTGCACGCCGCCGGCGTCGAACGAATACCAGCCCTGGCCCTTGGTGCCGCGGCCGTAGCGCTCGCGGTAGAACTTCACTTCCTCATCGAGGAAATCATGCTCGCCCGGGACGTAGTGCACGTCGAGCTTGCTCTGCGAGATGATGCGCTCGGCATTGTCGAACTCGGCGGCCTTCGACAGATGGGTGATATCGCCGGTGTGGATCATGAACGACGGCTTGACCGGCATCGCGTTGATCTTGTTGATGGCTTCCTCCAGCGTGCCCAGCGCGTTGGGATTGGCCGGCTTGTCGAAGCCGACATGACTGTCGCTGATCTGCAGGAAGGTCATGCCGGGCGCGGTCGCGGCCTGCGCGGAATCGATGATGCCGAGCGAGCGTGGCACGCCGCCGGTGATGGTCCAGAGCACGCCGGTGCCCGCCCAGGTCATGCATTCCAGTACCTTGCGGCGGCTGACGCCGTCTTCCCTGTGATCGTGTCCGCTCATCGCGCATCTCCTCGCGCCCGGAATTGGGCTTCGGGGAGGTGATTGGCGGAGGGGCGGGTTTATTCGCAGGAGCCCGATGACGTTTTCGTGAAGGATGTGTCCTGCTGGATACGGTGCGACGCGAAGCGTGAGGGCGACTTGTCGGGCGTGATCAAGAATCATCACTGCAGCATTGCTGAGCGGTTCTTGTGGTGGACGCCGTGGTCTCTCCAACGAGATTCTGACCTGTGTGTCAGAAACCAACCCATTCGTCATGGACACACTGAACGTTATTCGCGGGAAAATTAGGAACTGCCCGAGATCAACTGCATTCAAGCGTTGCCGAGGCGCAGCTAGCGATTGATGGTCTTGGCATTTCGCAAAATCAAAGAGGAGTTGACGATGAGGAAACTTGCGATGCTTGCGGCAAGCGTATCACTGCTTGCAGGAGCCTGCCCGAGCTATGCAGCAGACCATTTATTCACCGCTGTGGCGGCGGGCGGTCTGTCGGCAACGAGCCAACCGTTCCAGAATGGATTCAACAATCCGGGTCGGATTGGCGACGAAGTCCCAGGTCAAGGCAGCGTGTTTCAGGGCAACGACAATACCGTCCCAGCAACGGACACGACGACGGGGGTGAAGATGCTTAAGATGCCTCCGCCGGCGCGGAGCGGGACGAAGACTGTGCCAACGGGCAGCCCTTTGGTGACCATGCCCTGATCCAGCAGACTGCGATCGCTTCGAATCGCGCCAAGACAGCGCGTTCAGCCTCAGCTCTCGTCTGATCGCGCCGCCTGCGTCATTCCCAAGAAGAGGGCTGCGTTCAGCCATGGAGCGCCGCAAG
The DNA here is from genome assembly GCF_008123965.1 of Bradyrhizobium hipponense. Classification (GTDB taxonomy): domain Bacteria; phylum Pseudomonadota; class Alphaproteobacteria; order Rhizobiales; family Xanthobacteraceae; genus Bradyrhizobium; species Bradyrhizobium hipponense. Next base: position 29,556 of record NZ_VSTH01000124.1, read on the forward strand.
AGCTAATGCGGCGAGATTATCATTCGCACGGATAATCAATTGAGATTGCCTCGAGGCCTTCTAATGCGCGCAGCACTGGGAGGCTGTGTGGTTGCAGTTGCCTATCCGTTGTGGGCTCCGGACAGCTCGCTCCCTGCTGCCGGCGGCGACCATGATGATCTGCGCTATGTCAGCGTTGCCCGCGACAACGTCATTCAGAACGTCAACGCCGCCGGAACGCTCGAAGCCGTTGATACCGTCGAGGTCAGCTCGCAGCTTTCGGGGCAAGTCGCCAAGCTGATGGCCGACCACAATTCCATCGTTCGGGCCGGCGAGCCCCTTGCTGCTCTCGACAGCGCCACTTTCGAAGTCTCGGTTAAGGAAGCGGACGCCGCGCTCACGGTCGCACTCGCACAACATAAGGAGGCCAAGGCAGCCGTCGATGGTGCGCAGGCGCACTACGATGACGCATTGCGCGATCTTCAGGTCAAGAGCTCACTCAGCAAGAACGGCAGTGTTTCCCAACGCGACGCCGAGCGATCGCAGATGACGGCTCGCTCGCTTGCCGCGGAATTGTCCGCGGCGCAGGCGCGCGAGCAGGTACGCGCGGCTGGTGTAATGGTTGCGCGCGCCTCCCTCGAACGGGCTCGACTTGATCTCGAACGAAGCACTGTCAAGTCGCCGATAGATGGAATAGTCATCCGGCGCAGCGTCGAGCTTGGCCAGACAGTGGCTGCAAGCCTCCAGGCGCCGACCCTCTTCACCATTGCACGGGATCTGTCGGACATGCGCGTCAATGTGTCCGTCAGCGAGGCCGACATTGGCGCGGTGCGAACCGGCCAGCGTGCGCTGTTCAGCGTCGATTCCTATCCGGGCCGGACCTTCGAGGGCCGCGTACTTGAGATCCGAAAGGCAGCACGGATGGTCCAAAACGTGGTGACCTACACCGTGATGATTTCAGCGCCGAATCCGGAAGATTTGCTGCTTCCCGGGATGACGGCTGATGTCCGCATCGTGGTTCAGGAGCACCACGATGTGATGGTTGTTCCCAATGCCGCACTCAGCTTTCGGCCGGTGCGCGACGGCACAACCGATCGCGCTCCCGGTCAGGGAGTGATCTGGGTCCGTACGAAGTCCGGCCATCTGGATCACACCACGGTTTCATTGGGCGCTACCAGCGACTCTCTGACCCAGATCCTGTCGCCGGACGTCCAAATAGGCCAGCGGGTCGCCGTCGGTTACCGTAGCAAGCCATGACATCGCTCGTCGCTCTGGAGCATATCCACAAGCAACACCGGTTCGGTAGCCAAAGTGTTCACGCGCTGTCGGACGTAACCATGCAAATCGATCGGGGAGAGTTCGTTGCCGTCGTGGGCCCGTCCGGGTCAGGAAAATCCACCTTGCTTTCGATCATCGGCTGCCTCGATCGACCCTCGTCCGGAAGCTACTTTCTTCACGGTCAGGATGTACTTGTGCAGTCAAGGCGCCGCTGGAGCGAACTGCGAAACCGGCGCTTCGGCTTTGTGTTTCAGAACTTCAACCTGTTGCCACGCCTGACCGCACTCGAGAATGTGGGATTGCCGTTATTCTATCGGCGTGACCGGCTGCGCAATCCGATCGCAAGGGCGCGCGCTGCGCTCGATCGGGTCGGTCTCGGCAGCAGGATGCAGCATATGCCTAGCCAGCTCTCGGGCGGTGAGCAGCAGCGTGTCGCCGTCGCGCGCGCGATCGTCAACGAACCCGACCTCCTCTTGGCCGACGAGCCGACCGGGGCGCTCGATACGAGCACACGCGACACCATCCTCTCGATATTGGCTGAACTCCGGCGTGGCGGCCTCACGGTCATGCTTGTAACCCACGACGCCGAGGTCGCAGGGCGCGCGCAGCGCACGATCGGGCTCCGGGACGGCGCCGTCGTCGACGACTCGAAAACTTCCTGCACCTCCTCAACTTCGACCGTCTCGGAGTTCTGATGCGATCGCTCGGCTACATCTATCTGGCGCTTCAGTCGATACGTGCGCACATGTTGCGCTCCGTTCTCGCGGTAACGGGCATTGTCATCGGCATTGCCGCCGTGCTGATCGTGGTCGCCGTGGCGGAAGGGGCACGTGCCGAGATTTCGAGGCAGATCAACTCGCTTGGATCGAATCTTCTGCTGGTACAGCCGGGTGCGCAAAACGCGCAGGGCGTGCGACAGCAGGCGGGCACTGTCCTGTCGCTCACGACAACCGATGCGCTCGCGCTTGCTCGCGAGGTGCCCGACGTCGTCATTGCAGCGCCATTCGTAGGAGGGCAAAAGACGGTGATCGCGAGAGACTTGAACTGGTCAACCCTCGTTGCGGGCGTGACGCCAGAGTTTTTTGAAGCCCGTGGGTGGCGAATAGCGGAGGGGCAGCTATTCAATCAGGATCAGGTCGCATCAGTCGCAAAGATCGCAGTGATCGGACGTACCATCGCACGCGAGCTGTTCCGCGGCGGTGATCCGCTCGGCCGTTTCATCCGGATCGATCGCACTTCATATGTCGTGGTCGGAGTGCTTGCCGAGAAGGGGCAGGACTTCACCGGCCGAGATCAGGACGACGTCATCTTCATTCCCTTGTCGTCCGCAAGAATTTTCGCCACCGGACGGAGCCAGGCCAATCCAGATGCCGTGCATACGATTCTGGTGAAGACCGATTCCGCCCAGTCAATGACGACAGTGGGAGGTGCGATTGCCGACGTCCTGCGGCAGCGTCACAGGATCATGGGACACAAGGACGACGATTTCCGGATTCAGAACCTCATCCAGATCGCCCAGACACGCGATCGGACCTATCGCCAGTTCACGTTGCTGGTGTCCGCGCTCGCGGGAATCTCGCTCCTGGTTGGCGGCATCGGAGTGATGAACATCATGCTCGTATCGGTGAGCGAACGCTTTAATGAGATCGGCATTCGCCTTGCGTTTGGCGCCCGGCCACAGGACATCCGGCGCCAGTTTTTGTTGGAGGCGGTGCTGCTGTGCACGATCGGCGGCCTGTTGGGACTGATCGTTGGCTACGCATGCGCGCGCGTGGTCCCCTCCGCACTGGGTTGGCCGATCGAGTTCAATGAAGGGATGGCACTGATCGCGATCGCCTGCTCCAGCCTCGTCGGGACCATCTTCGGTTTGCTGCCCGCTGAGCGGGCTGCGCGCTTGGATCCGGCCGTCATACTAAGATCAGTGTAGCGGTTCGCGGCTGAGTGCCACCCAGGCGCTGACGCGGGGAATCGGATCGCCGGGTCGCGACCGAATTCCGTCGGTACGCCAAGCTATTTCGCGTCCTCCAAAATCATAGTTGCACCCTTCTCCGCGATCATCGCGGTCGGCGTGTTGGTGTTGCCCGAGGTGATGGTCGGCATGATCGAGGCGTCGATGACGCGCAAGCCGCCGAGACCGTAGAAGCGCAGGCGCTCGTCGACGACGGCCATGGGATCGTTGGTCGTCCCCATCTTTGCGGTGCCGACCGGGTGAAAGATGGTGGTACCGATATCGCCGGCGGCCTTCGCGAGCGACGCATCGTCGTCGCCGACGGAGGGGCCGGGCAGATATTCGCTCGGGCGGTATTTGGCCAGCGCCCGCTGCTGCATCAGGCGGCGCGTGGTGCGAATGGCGTCGGCGGCGACCTGGCGGTCATCATCCGTCGACAGATAATTCGGCGCGATGATCGGCTTCTCGTCCGGCGCGGCCGAACGCAGGCGCACGCTGCCGCGCGAGGTCGGCTGCAAATTGCAGGCGCTGACCGTGATCGCGGGGAAGCGGTGCAGGGGATCGCCGAACTTGTCGAGCGACAGCGGCTGCACATGGAACTGAATGTTGGCGCGTGCGCGCGTTGCATCCGAGCGCGTGAAGATGCCGAGCTGGGAGGGCGCCATGGTCAGCGGGCCGCGTCGGCGGAAGGCGTAATCGAGTCCCATCAAGCCGCGGCGGATCAGGTTGTAATAGGTCTCGTTCAGCGTGCGCACGCCCTCGACCTTGTAGATCGCGCGTTGCTGGAGATGATCTTGGAGATTGCGGCCAACGCCGGGCTTGTCCATCACGATATCGACGCCCAGCGGCGAGAGCCAGTCGGCAGGCCCGATGCCGGAGCGATGCAGCACCTGAACAGAGCCGATCGCGCCTGCCGAGAGGATCACCTCGCGCTTGGCGCGTGCCTCGATGATCTCGCCGTTCTGGATGAAGCGGACGCCGACGGCGCGGCCCTGCTCGATGATCAGGCGGTCGACCAGCACGTGCTTCTCAAGTCGCAGATTGGGGCGGTTCAGCGCGGGCTTGAGAAAGCCGCGTGCCGCCGACCAGCGCCGGCCGCGCTTCTGGTTGACGTGGAAATAGCTGGTGCCCTCGTTGTCGCCGGTGTTGAAATCCGGGATGCGCCTGATGCCCATCTCTTCGGCGGCATCACCCACCGCATCGAGAACGGCCCACGACAGCCGCGGCGCCTCGATGCGCCAGCCACCGCCTGCGCCGTGATGCTCGCTGGGACCAAGGAAGTGATCCTCGAGCTGTTTGAACAGCGGCAGCACGTCGTCATAGCCCCAGCCGGTCATGCCGAGCTGGCGCCAATGATCGTAATCGGCGGCCTGTCCGCGCATAGAGATCATGGCGTTGATCGCCGAAGAGCCGCCGATCACCTTGCCGCGGGGATAGGCAAGCGAACGGCCGTTGAGGCCCGGCTCGGCCTCGGTCTTGAACATCCAGTCCGAGCGCGGATTACCGATGGCGAAGAGGTAGCCGACGGGAATGTGGAACCAGATCCAGTTGTCGTCGCCGCCGGCCTCCAGGATCAGCACGTGGTTCTTCGGGTCGGCCGACAGCCGGTTGGCGACGATGCAGCCGGCCGTGCCGGCTCCGACAACGATGTAGTCAAATTCACCTTCGAGCCGCCTTGGCATTCTGCTTCCACCCGGATGATCGCTTAACGTTCCGCCCTAATAGGCAGACGCGGCGGGCCGGGACAAGCCCGGCCATGCCGGGCGGGCAGGGCCAGACCTCCTCCCGCGGCCGTTGGGTGGACTGGCGCTTGCATGGTAGACAGTTCTGTATTTCCAACAAAGCTTGAGACCCATCCATGCCCATCGTGAACCGCGTCGCCGACCTTCAACCCGATATCCAGGCCTGGCGGCGGGACATCCATCAGCACCCCGAGCTCCTGTATGACGTCCACCGCACCGCAGCATTCGTTGCGGACCGCTTGCGTGAGTTCGGCTGCGATGAGGTCGTGACGGGCCTCGGCCAGACTGGTGTGGTCGGCGTGATCAAGGGCAACAAGCCGGCCGGCGAGGGGCTCAAGGCAATCGGCTTGCGCGCCGACATGGACGCGCTGCCGGTCGAGGAGCAGACCAACCTGCCTTACGCCTCCAAGATTCCGGGCAAGATGCACGCCTGCGGTCATGACGGCCACACCGCGATGCTGCTCGGCGCCGCGCGCTACCTCGCCGAGACCCGCAATTTTGCCGGCGATGCGGTGGTGATCTTTCAGCCGGCCGAAGAGGGCGGCGCCGGCGGTGCGGCCATGGTCAAGGACGGGCTGATGGAGCGCTTCGGCATCGAGCAGGTCTACGGCATGCACAATGGCCCCGGCATTCCGGTCGGCTCGTTCGCGATCCGGCCGGGCCCGATCATGGCGGCGACCGACGAAGTCGATATCAAGATCGAGGGCCTCGGCGGCCACGCCGCGCGTCCGCACAAATGCGTCGATTCCGTCCTGGTCGGCGCGCAGCTGATCACCGCGTTGCAGTCGATCGTTGCACGCAGCGTCGATCCGCTGGAATCGGCCGTGATCTCGATCTGCGAGTTCCACGCCGGCAACGCCCGCAATGTCATTCCTCAGTCCGCGGAGCTGAAGGGCACCATTCGGACGCTGACGCCGGAGGTGCGCAAGCTCGTCGAGAAGCGCGTCCGCGAAGTGGTGGCGGGCGTGGCCCAGATCACCGGTGCCACGATCGACCTGCACTACAAGCGCAATTACCCTGTCGTGAACAATCATGCCGCGGAGACCGAGGTAGCGCGGCGCATCGCCCAGCAGGTCGCGGGCGAAGCCAATGTGCTCGATATGGCGCCGCTGATGGGCGGGGAGGATTTTTCCTACATGCTGGAAGCGCGGCCCGGCGCCTTCATCTTCTGCGGCAACGGCGACAGCGCCGGCCTGCATCATCCCGCCTACAATTTCAACGACGAGGCGATCGTGTTCGGCACATCCTACTGGGTCAAGCTGGTCGAGGAATCGCTCGCGGCGTCGTGATGAACGGCTCGTGGTCAGTTCGCCCCGCTTGCGGGGAGGGGTGGAATGCGCGCGTAGCGTGAATTCCGAGTGTGGAGGACTCTCCGCGAGTCCGTCTCTCACTGTGATCGCGGATCCAGCCCCTCACCCCACCCTCTCCCCGTAAGAACGGGGAGAGGGAAGGAAGCTCAGAAGATCCGCGAGAAGATCACGTAGAGCGTGGCCGACAATGCGATGGCGCAGGGCAGCGTCAGTACCCAGGCCATCAGCAGGTTGCGGATCGTCGACCATTGCAGGCCGGAGCCGTTCGCCGCCATGGTACCGGCAACGCCGGACGACAGCACATGCGTCGTCGAGACCGGCAGGCCGAACACATCGGCGGCTCCGATCGTTGCGGCGGCGACGAGTTCGGCCGAGGCGCCTTGCGCATAGGTGAGATGGGTCTTGCCGATCTTCTCGCCGACGGTGACCACGATGCGCTTCCAGCCGATCATGGTGCCGAGGCCGAGCGCGATCGCGACCGCAATCTTCACCCAGGTCGGGATGAACTTCGTGGCGGCATCGAGCGAGCCCTTGTAGGCGTTCAGGGTGGCGATCTCCTCCTTGTTGAGATCGTTTTCCCTGTCCTTCATCAGGAAGCGGATCGCTTCCGAGGTCAGATACATGTCGTTGCGGGTGTTGCCGACGGCTTCCGCCGGCACCTTGGTCAGCGAGCCGTACCTGGCGACCTGATCGCCGACGTCCTTCACCAGCGCGGCGAGCGAGGGATAGGTGCCCTCGTTGATGTGGTGCAACGCGATGTACTGCGTCACCGCTGGACGGGGATCGCCGATGATGCTGTGGCCGGCGCCCTTCGCCGCGATCACCCTGGAGGCGGCATCGGAGGTCTTCTGGAACTGGACGACTTGCGATTCCGGCAGTGCGCGGTTGAGCGCATAGGCCGTCGGTACAGTGCCGATCAGGATCAGCATGATCAGGCCCATGCCCTTCTGGCCGTCGTTGGAGCCGTGCGCAAAGCTGACGCCGGTGCAGGTCGCGATCAGCAGGCCGCGGATCCAGAGCGGCGGCGCCTTGTTGCCTTCGGGCGCAGCATAGAGCGCCGGGTTGCGCACGATGAACTTGAGCGCCAGCAACAGCACGGCGGCGCAGATGAAGCCGACCAGCGGCGACAGCAACAGCGCATAGCCGATCTCGGTCGCCTTGCTCCAGTCCACGCCCGAGGTGCCGTCGCGGCCGCGCATGACCGCGTTGGCGATACCGACGCCAATGATCGAGCCGATCAGTGTGTGCGAGGAGGAAGCCGGCAGTCCGAAGAACCAGGTGCCGAGATTCCACAGGATCGCGGCGATCAGCAGCGCGAACACCATCGCGAAGCCGGCGCTGGAGCCGACCTGGAGGATCAGCTCGACTGGCAGCAGCGAGACGATGCCGAAGGCGACCGCGCCGGAGGACATGAGCACGCCGAGGAAGTTGAAGAAGCCGGACCACATCACGGCGACTTCGGCCGGCAGCGAATGGGTGTAGATCACGGTCGCCACCGCATTGGCGGTGTCGTGAAAGCCGTTGACGAACTCGAAGCCGAGCGCGATCAGGAGTGCGACGAACAGCAGGATATAGGGCAGGTAGGTCGTCACGCGCGCGCCGGTCGCGTTGACGTCGACATAGATGCTGTAGGCGACGAACAGCAGGCCGGTGGCGAGGATGCCGAAGAACAGGATCATCGTCAGCGGGTTGAAGCCCTTGTCGAGATTTGGCCGCGAGGCCGGCTGGATCGGCGCGGGATCGGCTACCGCGCGGTCGAATGCAACATCGGTCATCTCTGGACGCCCCTTAACTTTCAAGTAAGGGTATTGTCCGCGATGGATTTGAAGGCTGGATGACAACCGAGGCGTGAAAGCCGCTTTCTTGCCAGTATTTAGGCAGCCCGCGCGGCTTTCTTCTGCAAATCGGCAGCGATCTTCAAATCTTCGACAAAGCGCCGATATTCCAACGCCTTGGCTTCCGGATCTGGTAGCCGCAGCAGGTAGGACGGATGCACCGTCACCAGCGCCTTGTGGCCGTCGGGAAGGTCGATCAGCCGGCCCCGGTTCTTGCCGATCGGGGTGATCTTGCCGAACACGCTTTGTGCAGCGGTCGCGCCCATCGCCACGATAACATCGGGCTGGATTGCCGAAACTTCCCGCTCATACCATTGTCGGCACGCCCTGATTTCCGGCGTGTTCGGCTTCTGGTGCAGACGGATTTTTCCGCGCGGCACGAATTTGAAGTGTTTGACCGCGTTGGTGACATAGATCTTCTTGCGATCGACGCCGGCTTCCTCCAGCGCGCGGTCGAGCATCTGGCCGGCCGGACCGACGAAGGGATGGCCGGCGAGGTCTTCCTTGTCGCCGGGCTGTTCGCCGACCAGCATGATGTTGGCGGACTTCGGGCCTTCGCCGAACACGGTCTGGGTCGCGTCCTTGTAGAGATGGCAGGCGCGGCAGTGCGCGGCTTCCTCGCGGAGCGCTTCGAGATCGTCGGTGGTAGGTTTGCGTCCCAAATTGACTTCCGGGCGTGGGGAGATCCGTCCGCCGGTCCAGCGTTCGGCATCAGCGAGCAGAGGTCCAAGTATCGATCCAAGTATCGATGCGTCCTGAAGGTTCCTCCGGCGCTTCACCGGCGCGTCAGTCGTCGTCAGCCGGTCGGGCTGGAAATGGCGCCGCCAGGTTTCCTCCAGACGGCCAGGGGTAGGCCATTCCGTCCGGCTGATCCCTGGCGTGAAGGAGATCGCGTGACCGTTCCAATGGGCACAAACGTCAGGCGTGAGGATCGACCATGGCATATCGGCAAAACGACGCGCGAAGAACGGCGCGGCGAATGCGACGATGTGATGCTCCGGCTCGAACCAGGCGGCGTAATGCGCCTTTTGCTCGCGCCCGATCTCGCGGAAGCGGACGAGGTCGCGCATCCGCTGAGCATCGCGCTGCACCGCGCCTGCCATAGCAGTTGCCTGCGCCACGTCAGGATCGGTCATTATGCCCAGCAGGTCGTGATCGGCTTTCAACCGCCAGAGCAGGCGATACAGCAGCGCAAAGCGCTCATCGTCGCGATGCAGGATCGCGATGCGTGCAAGCTCGATGAAATTGGCCGGCACAGTGAACGTGCCCTCGGTCTCGATCGGCGGAAGGCTCGGCGCTTCGGACAGGCCGGGTGGCGCCTGGTCTTTTATTTGGCCTTGCACGCGCCACGTCACGTCCGTCGGCGCGACATGATGCAGCGCGAACGCGCGTGCGGCTTTACGCCAGCCGTCGAAATCGGTCTCGCAGTCCAGGGTAATGAGGTACATGGCATTCGAATCCCTTTGATTCTGCTCATGAATCCGACAGAGTGCCAATTCGATTGACTCTCATGCGTCCGTTAGCTTTATATTAGAACATATCATGAACAAATGAGCCAGCTGTTGGTTCTCTTTTCGAGAGCCACGGCAATCACCTCTGAAGGAGCGGCGAGCATGAGCGGCGCACGTAGGAGCGCGCTTGCGACCTTGCGCGGCCAGATCGAGCGCATCGAGATTTCGGATACCGTGCACCATCGCGATCGCGTGGCACTGGGCCACCCGGAAGCCGATGGGGCACTGCAGGGCGGGCTCGCGCGCGCGGCGATCCACGAGGTGTTTTGTGAGGGCCGCCAGGGCACGGCCGCGACGGGCTTTGTCAGCGGGCTTGCGGGTCGTGTGACGGAGCGCAAGCCGTTGCTGTGGATACGTCAGGAATTTTCGGACATGGAAACAGGTGCGCTGTCGATGCACGGGCTCGCCGAGCTCGGCCTCGATCCGCGCCGCGTGGTGATGGTGCGTGCCGCCGATGTCGAGAGCGCGCTGCGCACCTCGGCCGATGCGCTCGCCTGCGATGCGCTTGGCGCTGTCGTGCTCGAGCTCTGGGGCGAGACCAGACAGTTCGACCTCGTGGCAAGCCGCAAGCTGACGTTGGCCGCGCAGTCGTCAGGCGTGACCGGCCTGCTGCTGCGGATGGCTGCGCATCCTTTGCCCTCGACCGCGGAGACCAGATGGATGCTGCGCGCGGCAGATTCGCCGCCGGGGGCGATGTGGGGTGCCTGGGGCGCGCCGCGCTTTGATGCCGAGCTCTTGCGCAATCGTCATGGCCCGTGTGGCCGGTGGATCATGGAATGGAAGTGTGATGAGTGCCAGTTCTCTGAATCGTCGGCGTATCCTCAGCCTGTGGCTGCCGCGCCTGCCCATCGACCGGATCAAGCGGTTCTTCAACGGCGGGCTGGGTAGAAATAATGAACCCGGCATCGTCGTCGCCAAGGACAACAACGCGCTGGTGATCCATGCGCTCGACGAGGCCGCCGAGCGCCTCGGCCTGCACATCGGCCTGCCCTTGGCCAATGCACGGGCGATGTGTCCGGACCTGAAAGTGTTCGACGCCGATGTCGCGGCCGATGCAAAGACGCTCAGCGACATCGCCGACTGGTGCGACCGCTTCACACCGCTGGTGGCGCTCGATCCGCCGCATGGGCTGTTCCTGGACATCACCGGCTGTGCGCATCTGTTCGGCGGCGAAGCCGCGCTGTTGCAGACGCTGGTCCGTGCGCTTGCCCGCCAGGGTTTTGCGGTCAGCGCGGCGATCGCCGGCACCTCGGTCTGCGCGCGCACGCTGACGCGGCAGGCACCTGGCACCATCGTCGCCGATGGCGGGGAGGCGGAGGCGATCAGCGCCTTGCCGGTGTCCGCACTCGGCGCCGGCGAGGCCATCACCACCGGCCTGCGCCGTGCCGGGCTGAAAACCATCGGCGATGTCGCCTCCCGCAGCTCCCATGAGATCACGGCACGGTTCGGCGCGCGATTCTCCACCCTGCTCGCGCATGCGCTGGGGCAGGGCGATGCACCGATCAGCCCGCGAAAACCGCTGCCCGACTACATAGTGGAAAAACGCTTTGCCGAGCCGATCGCGACCGACACCATGATCGCGATGACGTTGTCGCGGCTCGCCGACACGCTGATCGCCTCCATGGAGAAGCAGGGCAAGGGCGCGCGGCGGCTGGAGGCCGCGTTCTTCCGCACCGACGGCGTGGTGCGTGCGATCATGGTCGAGACCGGGCGCCCGGTGACGCAAAGCGCGGTCATCGACCGTCTCTTCCGCGAGCGTCTCGATGCGCTCGCCGATCCCCTCGACCCCGGTTTCGGCTTCGACATGGTGCGGCTGTCGGCCAGCCGCACCGAGATCGTGGTGCAGGAGCAGCGCGATCTCGACGCCCATGTCCACGACAATGACGAGCTTGCCGCACTGATCGACCGCATCGCCGCGCGCATCGGCGGAAAGCGCGTCGTCGTGCACCTGCCGCAGGACACCCATATCCCGGAGCATGCGGTGCTGGCCGCGCCTGCGCAGCACCATCTCGCCGCCGCCATGCAGGCCGAATGGCCGGCGCGCGTCGCGAGCGAACCGCCGCTGCGGCCCTTGCGGCTGTTCGACAGGCCGGAGCCGATCAAGGTGCCGTTCGCAACCGTCCCGGACGGCGCCCCGCATCAATTCACCTGGCGGCGCGCGCTGCATGCGGTGGTGCGGGTGGAGGGGCCCGAGCGCATCGCCATGGAATGGTGGCGGCAGGACGGCAAGCAGCTGACGCGGGATTATTTTCGCATCGAAGATGCCGAAGGTCTGCGCTTCTGGATCTTTCGCGACGGTCTTTACGACAGCGAGCTCATCGATGACGAGGGCAAGCCCGTTCCCGCCAACTGGTATGTTCACGGCCTCTTCGCATGACGACATCAGCCTATGCCGAGATCGGCATCACCACCAATTTCTCCTTCCTGCGCGGCGGCTCGGATCCGCGCGCCTATGTGCACCAGGCCAGCATCCTCGGCGTTCCCGCGATCGGCATCGCCGATCACAACACGCTTGCCGGCGTCGTGCGTGCCTACAAGGAACTCGACAATGCCGAGGTGCTGAACAAGCCGAAGCTGCTGATCGGCGCGCGCATCGTCTTCATCGACGGCACGCCCGACATTCTGGTCTATCCGCGCGACCGCGCGGCTTACGGCCGGCTGTGCCAGCTTCTCACCCGGGGCAAGCGCGGCGACGACATCACACGAATCGAGAAGGGGGAGTGCCATCTCACTTTTGCGGACCTGCTGGCGTTTTCGGAAGGTCAGCTTTTGGTCCTGACGCTGCCGCATCGGTTCGAGCCGGCGCAAGCACTGGATATTCTCGCAAAACTCAAGGCAAGTCGCGCCGAGGGCGTGTGGTTGGCGGCGAGCCTGCTCTATCGCGGCGACGACCGGCGCCGCCTGGTGCGGCTCGGCGATCTCGCAGCGTCAGCAAAAGTGCCGCTGCTCGCGACCAACGAAGTGCTCTATCACCACCCCGCGCGCCGTCCCTTGCAAGACGTGCTGACCTGCATCCGGGAAAAGACCACGATCGATGCGATCGGCAGGAAACTCGAGGCCAATGCCGAGCGGTTTTTGAAGACTCCCGGAGAAATGTCGCGGCTATTCCGCGATTTTCCAGGTGCGATCGCGGAGACCATGCGCTTTGCGGACAGGATCGACTTCTCGCTCGACCAGCTCAAATACCAGTACCCGGACGAGCCGGTGCCGCCGGGCAAGACCGCGCAAGAGCACCTGGAGGACCTGACCCGGGCGGGCGTTCAGAAGTATTTCGGCGACAATATCGACGACAAGCTTCGCGCCACCCTGAAAAAAGAGCTCGCGCTGATCGCCGAGCTGAAATACGCGCACTACTTCCTCACCGTGCACGACATCGTCCACTACGCCCGCAGCCAGAACATTCTGTGCCAGGGGCGGGGATCGGCGGCGAACTCAGCCGTCTGCTACGTGCTCGGCATCACCTCGGTCGATCCGACCAAGGTCGACCTGCTGTTCGAGCGCTTCATCTCCAAGGAGCGGCTGGAGCCGCCGGACATCGACGTCGATTTCGAGCATTCGCGCCGCGAGGAGGTGATGCAATATGTCTATCGCCGCTACGGCCGCCACCGCGCCGCAATCATCGCCACCGTCATCCATTATCGCCCGCGCAGCGCCATCCGCGACGTCGGCAAGGCGCTGGGCCTGACCGAGGACGTCACCGCCGCGCTGGCCGACACCGTATGGGGAAGCTGGGGCAAGGGCCTCAACGACATGCAGGTCAAGCAGGCCGGGCTCGATCCCATAAATCCGATGATCAACCTCGCCGTCGAGCTTGCGACCGAGCTGATCGAATTCCCGCGGCATCTTTCCCAGCATGTCGGCGGCTATGTGCTCACGCAGGACCGGCTCGATACCTATGTACCGATCGGTAACGCCGCGATGGACGACCGTACCTTCATCGAATGGGACAAGGACGATGTCGATGCACTCAACATGATGAAGGTCGACGTGCTGGCGCTGGGCATGCTGACCTGCATCCGCAAGTGCTTTGATCTGATCGATCAGCACAAGGGGAAACGCTGGGTGCTGGCAAGCGTCCCGCAGGATGACCCCAAAGTCTACGACATGCTGTGCCTGGGGGAATCGCTCGGTGTGTTCCAGGTCGAAAGCCGCGCGCAGATGAATATGCTGCCGCGGTTGAGGCCGCGGACCTTCTACGATCTCGTCATCGAGGTGGCGATCGTGCGCCCGGGTCCTATCCAGGGCGACATGGTGCATCCTTATTTGCGGCGGCGAAACGGCTTGGAAAAAGTGAGTTATCCATCGCCGTCACCGGAGCATGGCGACAAGGACGAGCTTTACAAGGTGCTGCACAAAACGCTCGGGGTGCCCCTGTTCCAGGAGCAGGCGATGCGGATCGCCATCGAGGCTGCAAAATTCACCTCCGAGGAAGCCAATGGGCTGCGCCGCTCGATGGCGACGTTCCGCAATCTCGGCACCATCGGTACATACGAGGACAAGCTGATCGGCAACATGGTCGCGCGCGGCTACGATCCCGAATTCGCCAAAGGCTGTTTCGAACAGATCAAGGGCTTTGGCTCCTACGGCTTTCCGGAAAGCCACGCCGCAAGCTTCGCGCAGCTCGTCTACATCTCGTCCTGGCTGAAGCACTATCATCCCGACGCGTTCTGCTGCGGCCTGCTGAACTCGCAGCCGATGGGCTTTTATGCCCCGGCGCAGATCGTCAGCGACGCCCGCAAGAACGGCGTCGAGGTGCGCGACATCGACGTGTCCTACAGCTTTGCGCAGAACACGCTGGAAGAGGGAAGCGGCAAATACTGCGCCGTGCGCCTGGGTTTCCGTCAGATCGATGGCTTCCATTGGCTGGATCGGGATGAGGAAAGGCTAAAACGTTCCCAGCTGTCATTCCGGGGCGCGCGAAGCGCGAACCCGGAATCCATCTGGCAGCATACGCCTGGCGAAATGGATTCCGGGCTCGACGCTGACGCGCCCCGGAATGACAATATAGAGAAGGAACAGGACTGGGCCGACCGCATCGTCGCCGCCCGCAATCGCCGGCCCTTCACCTCGCTGGAAGACTTTGCCCGCGACACCGGCCTGCCCAAGCGCGCGCTGATCCTGCTGGCGGATGCCGATGCCTTCCGCTCGCTCGGGCTCGACCGCCGCGAGGCGCTGTGGCAGGTGCGGCGGCTGCCCGACGACGTGCCGCTGCCGCTGTTCGAAGCGGCCACCGCGCGCGAGCAGCCGGACGAGCACGCAAAACCGTTGCCGGTGATGCCGCGCGCCGAACAGGTAGTCGCGGACTACCAGACTATCCGCCTTTCGCTCAAAGGCCACCCGATGGAATTTTTGCGCGAGATGTTTTCGCGCGAGCGCGTCGTGGCCTGCAAGGACATCAGTCATGAGAACGAGCGGAAGCCCGTCCGCTGCGCCGGCGTGGTGCTGGTGCGGCAGCGGCCGGGCAGCGCCAGCGGCGTCGTGTTCATGACGCTGGAGGACGAAACCGGCATCGCCAATGTCGTGGTGTGGCCCAAGATCATGGAGCAGTACAGGAAGGAGGTGATGGGCGCGCGTCTCATCCTGGTCGAGGGCTACATCCAGAGCAGCCCCGAAAAGGTGACGCATCTCATTGCCCAGCGCATGATCGACCGCTCGCAGGATCTGATCGGCCTCGCCAATGACGCGCTGAGCCGCAGGCATCCGGTTCCCGCCGGTGCCGACCTGATTGAGCCGCTCAACGACGACCGCCGCGACCACGTGGATGCTCCCGCCCAGAAAATCCGCCACCCCCGCAACGTCCGCATCCTGCCGCCGTCACGGGATTTTCATTGAAGGCCGTTGCGCAGAACGTCACCACATTCGTCATTGCGAGCGCAGCGAAGCAATCCAGAATGTATCCGCCGCGGCAGTCTGGATTGCTTCGTCGCAAGAGCTCCTCGCAATGACGACGTGGAGAGAGGCCCGCCCTCACTCCGGCGCTGCCCCCACCGGCGGGCCGCCGGGCGGGCGGTGCAGGAAGGTGAGCGAGACGTAGGCGCCGACCCAGGAGCCGATCGCCGCGAAAGCGACATAGAAGGCGTTTTCCGTAGCTGATCACGGCATAGGAGGAGAGCAGGTACCAGATCGCGCTCCAGCTCGCCGCCGGCACGCGCTTGCGCGCGACTACGGCTGACGTGAACATCACATAGACCGCGTCGGTGGCCGCCGTTGCGAGGAGCACGGCGCCGGCGGTGAGGGGATCTATGGCAGTCATTGCATTCCCTTTCGTGATCGTGAAAAGCTTGCAACGTTAGCGGGAGCAGATAGGCATGCAAAGTCCGAGCGAGATACTCAAGGGCATCTGGACTTCTGTCGGTGGTGACGCCACAGCTCTGCAATGCGTGCGACTGACTGGCGAGGAGCCGCAGATCCCGTCTTCGTTTCGCGTTGCCGTTGCCGGACAGACGACGATTGCCGCGGCTGGCCTTGCCGCTGCCGAAATCTGGAAGATGCGCGGCGGCGAGGCACAGGACGTTAGCATCGACATGCGGCACGCCGTCGTCGAATGCCGCTCCGAACGTTACCTGCGCGTCGACGACAAGCCACCGCCACCGGCCTGGGATGCCATTGCTGGCGTCTACAGGACCGGCGATGGGCGCTTCGTCCGCTGCCACACCAATTTCAGGCATCACCGCGACGCCGTTTGCAAGGTGCTCGGCTGCGAGCCGGAGCGCGAGAAAGTGCAGGCCGCATTGATGCGATGGAAGGGCGAGGATTTTGAAACTGCGACTTACGCCGCCGGCGGCGTCGTCGCCCTGATGCGCAGCCATGACGAATGGTCCGCGCTGCCGCAGGCACGAGCGCTCGCCGAATTGCCGCTGATCTCGATCGAGAAGATCGGCGATGCCCCGCCAAAATCCTGGCCTCACGGCGATCACCCGCTGGCCGGCCTTCGCGTGCTCGATCTCTCCCGCGTGATCGCAGGCCCGGTCGCCGGCCGCACGCTCGCGGCCCACGGCGCGGACGTGCTTCTGGTCTCGGGGCCTGAGCTGCCCTCCATTCCCTGGCTCACCATCGATACCGGGCGCGGCAAGCTCACCACGTTGATCGAGCTCAGCAGCGAGGCGGGGCAGGCGCAATTGCGCGGACTTCTGAAAGAGGCCGACATCTTCTCGCAAGGCTATCGCCCGCGCGCGCTCGCAGCCTTCGGGTTTGCGCCCGAGGATGCAGCGAAGATCAATCCCGGCATCGTCTACGTTACGCTGTCGGCCTATGGCCATGCCGGCCCCTGGGCGGATCGTCGCGGCTTCGATTCACTGGTGCAGACCACGACCGGCTTCAACCATGCCGAGGGACAGGCTGCCGGCATCGATGGACCGAAGGAATTGCCGGCACAGATGCTCGACCACGCCACCGGCTATCTGATGGCGTTCGGCGCGATGATGGCCAAGGCCCGTCAGGTCCGCGAAGGCGGCAGCTGGCACTTGCGGGTGTCGCTGGCGCAGACCGGGCGTTGGCTGTGGAATCTCGGCCGGCTCGAGCATGGACTGAACACCCCGGATCTTCCGGGCGAGGCCGTACATGCTGCATTCATCGAGAGCATGCCATCCGGCTTCGGCACGTTGAAGGCAGTGAAGCATTCGGCGGTGCTGTCGAAAACGCCGGCACGATGGAGCCGTCCGGCAATGCCGCTCGGCACTCATCCACCCGAATGGCCGGTGCGAACCTGACACCGAGCTTACTTGGAGCTGACGTGTCGCAAAATTTTAACGCAAACCGAAAGGCGCACCACGTTTTTTAGGTTGTTTGAAATCTGAATTCGGCACTATTAGCGCGACCGAACAGGCAGTCATTTGCCGAGATCATCGCAGATTTAACCGGGCCCCATGGCAGTTGAAAATACCAAGCGATTGCAGGTGTTTACAAAACAACGGATGATCGTATCCGTAGTTTTACTGGCACTCGCCGGCGCCGGGGCCTACGGCTTCCTCTATGCTGGGACCAAGCAGAAGAGCCACTCCGAAATCTCCAGCCAGTCGCGCAGGAATGCGCAGAACTTCACGCCGACGCCGTCCGAATGGGCGACGCTGACGATCGAGCCGGTCAAGGCCAAGACGTTCCGGGCTGAATATGTCACCGAGGGCAAGGTCGCGGTCGACGAGGATCGCTCGACGCCGGTGTTCTCGCCCTATGCTGGACGTGTGACCAAGCTGCTCGCCAAGCCCGGTGAGAGCCTGAAGCAGGGTCAACCGCTGTTCACGATCGAGGCCGCCGACACCGTGCAGGCGCAGAACGATTTCATCACGGCGATGACCTCGCAGAACAAGGCGAAGTCGGCGGTCGATCTCGCCGACATTCAGTTCAAGCGCGCCAAGGATCTCTACGAAGGCCACGCCATTCCGCTGAAGGATTATCAGCAGGCCGAAGTGACCCAGATCCAGGCGCAGAACGACGTGCGCTCCTCGGCGACAGCGCTGGAAGCTGCGCGAAACAAGCTGCGCATCCTCGGATTCACCGACGAGACTATCAAGACCTTCCAGGACAAGGGCGCCATCAATCCGGAGGTCACGATCTACTCGCCGATCGCGGGCACGGTCGTGCAGCGCAAGATCGGTCCGGGCCAGTACGTCAATTCCGGCGCCAGCGATCCGGTCTTCGTGATCGGCGATCTCTCCACGGTCTGGCTCACCGCCTTCGTACGCGAAAGCGATGCAGCTTCGGTCTGCATCGGGCAGGACATCACCGTCGATGTCATGGCGCTGCCGGGCCGTCCCTTGACCGCCAAGGTCAACTATGTCGCCACGGCGATCGACCCCAGCACCCGCCGTCTCCTCGTCCGCGCCACCATCGACAACAAGGACGGACTGCTCAAGCCGGAGATGTTCGCCAACGTCACGATCTATTCCGCCGGCGACCGCGCTGCACCCGCGGTCCCGAAGCAGGCGTTGATCTATGAAGCCGACCAGGTCCGCATCTGGGTCGCGCGCGAGGACAAGTCGGTCGAGCTGCGCCAGATCAAGATCGGCCTCATCAACGGCAATCTCGTCGAGGTCACCAGCAACCTCAAGCCCGGCGAGCAGATCATCACCAAGGGCAGCCTGTTCATCGACCGTGCGGCGTCCGGTAGCTAGTGCAGTGACGCTTGATTGAATCAGCTGCTCAGCGCACGAGTTCACCTCGCCCCGCTTGCGGGGAGAGGTCGGATTGCGCTCGGCGACGCAAAGCGTCGTCCGGTGCAATCCGGGTGAGGGGGACTCTCCGCGAGTCCAACTCTCGCCGTCCCCGCGGAGAGTCCCCCTCACCCCAGCCCTCTCCCCGCAAGCGGGGCGAGGGAGAACGCCCGAAGACCTGAATGGATCGCCTCGTCGCCCTTGCCGTCAACCGGCGCTTCCTGATGGTCGGAATGTTCGTCGCCGTCTTGATCGGCGGCCTGATCGCGTTCAATCAGCTCAACATCGAAGCCTATCCCGACCCGACCCCGCCGATGGTCGACATCGTGACGCAGAGCCCCGGCCTGTCGGCGGAGGAGATCGAACGCTACATCACGATCCCGATCGAGACCCAAGTCGCCGGTCTGAAGAACCTCACGACCATCCGCACCATCTCGCTCTACGGCCTCTCCGACGTCAAACTCCAGTTCTCCTTCGCTTATACCTATGACGAGGCGCTGCAGCAGGTGTTGAACCGCCTGGCGCAGCTTGCGCCGCTGCCGGGCAACGTGCAGCCGCAGATATCGCCGCTCAGCCCGATCGGCGAAATCTTCCGCTACCGGCTGGTCGGTCCGCCGAACTACAGCGTGCTCGACCTCAAGACCATCCAGGATTGGATCCTCCAGCGCCGCTTCCGCGCCGTCCCCGGCGTGATCGACGTGACGGGGTGGGGCGGCAAGAGCAAGACCTATGAGCTTCAGGTCGACTTCAACAAGCTGGTCGCCAACGGTCTGACGCTGCCGCAGCTGCTCCAGGCCGTCGGCAACTCCAACGTCAATGTCGGCGGCAACACCGTCAATATCGGCCAGCAATCGGCGGTTGTGCGCGGCGTGGGCCTGATCCGGTCCATTGACGACCTCGCCAACACCATGGTGGCCCAGACCGGCGGCAATCCGGTGCTGGTGAAGGACGTCGCCACGGTTACGGTGGGCCAGAGGCCTCGTCTCGGTATCGCCGGCCTCGACGAGGCCGACGACATCGTGCAGGGCATCGTGCTGATGCGCCGTGGCGAGCAGAGCTCGCCGACGATCAAGCGCGTCCACCAACTCGTTCAAACCATCAACAATTCCAGCATCCTGCCGCCCGGCGTACGCATCGAGCGCATCTACGACCGCGGGGACCTGATCGAGCTCACCACCCACACCGTGCTGCACAACATGGTGCTCGGCATGCTGCTGATCGTGCTGCTGCAATGGATCTTCCTCGGCGACCTGCGCAGCGCGCTGATCGTCGGCGCCACCATTCCATTCGCGCTGTTCTTCGCAGTGATCATTCTGGTGCTGCGCGGGGAATCGGCGAACCTGCTGTCGGTCGGCGCGATCGATTTCGGCCTGATCGTCGACGCCACCGTCATCATGGTCGAAGCGATCTTCCGCCGACTGACCCAGACGACGCCGATGTCGGAATCCGAGCAGATGTCGAACGAGACGCTGTTCGGCATGAAGAGCCATGCCATCCTCAGCGCCGCGGCGGACGTGTCGCGCTCGATCTTCTTTGCCGCCGCCATCATCATCGCGGCGTTCCTGCCGCTGTTCACGCTCTCCGGCGTCGAGGGCAACATCTTTGGGCCGATGGCGCGTACCTATGCCTACGCGCTCGCCGGCGGGCTGCTTGCGACCTTCACCGTCACCCCGGCGCTGTCCGCGATCATCCTGCCCGCGCATGTCGAGGAGACCGAGACGAGGATCATGCTGATCCTGCACCGGATCTACATGCCGGTGCTGAATTGGGCGGTCGCCAACCGCAAGATCATGCTCGCGGGCGCGCTCGGTCTCGTGCTGATGACGGTGGCGCTGAGCCGGCTGCTCGGCCTCGAATTCCTGCCCAAGCTGGAAGAGGGCAACCTCTGGATCCGCGCCACTTTGCCGCCGACCATCTCGCTCCAGGAAGGCAACACCTACGTCAACGAGATGCGCAAGCTGATACGCGCCCGGCCCGAAGTGGAATCCGTGGTTTCGCAGCACGGCCGTCCAGATGACGGCACCGACGCGGCGGGCTTCTTCAATGCCGAGTTCTTCGCGCCGCTCAAGCCCGCCAGCGATTGGCCCGGCACGCATGACAAGGAGGAACTGACAGCGCAGTTGCTCAAGCAGCTCGACGACCGCTTCCCCGGGGTCGAGTTCAACTTCTCGCAATATCTCCAGGACAACGTCTCCGAAGCCGTCTCCGGCGTGAAGGGCGAGAACTCGATCAAACTGTTTGGCAGCGATCTGCAAGCGCTCACCGACACCGCCAACAAGATCAAGTCGGTGCTGGCGACGGTGCAGGGCGTCACCGACCTTGCGGTGTTCACCTCGCTCGGACAACCGACCATCCAGATCGACATCGACCGGGCCAAGGCCGCGCGCTATGGGCTCGCGCCCGGCGACATCAACGCCACCATCAAGGTCGCGATCGGCGGCGACACCGCGGGCGATCTCTATGAGCCCGGAAGCGACCGCCACTTCCCGATCATCGTTCGCCTTGCGCCGGAATTCCGCAGGAGCGCCGAGGCGATCCAGAACCTGCGGATCGGCGCGCCCGGCCCGAACGGCACCGTCACGCAGATCCCCCTCAGTGAGGTCGCCAGCATCAGCCTCGTCTCGGGTGCGGCGTACATCTACCGCGAGCAGCAGGAGCGCTATCTGCCGATCAAGTTCTCGGTGCGCGAGCGCGACCTCGGCAGCGCGATCCGCGAGGCGCAGCAGAAGATCGCCGATCAGGTGCGATTGCCGCCCGGCGCGCACATGGACTGGGTCGGCGAGTTCGGCAATCTTCAGGACGCGATCCGGCGGCTGTCGATCGTGGTACCGATCTCGCTGGCGCTGATCGGCGTCCTGCTCTGGTTCAATTTCGGCTCGATGACCGACACGCTGCTCGCCATGAGCGTGATCCCGATGGCGATCTTCGGCGGCGTGCTCGGGCTATTGATCACCGGTACGGCGTTCAGCGTCTCCGCCGCCATCGGCTTCATCGCGCTGTTCGGCATCGCAGTGATGGACGGCATCATCATCCTGTCGCAGTTCAACCAGCTGATCGACGAAGGCATGGACCGCATGAGCGCAGTGATACGTACCGGCGAATTGCAGCTCCGGCCGGTGCTGATGACTTGCGTCGTCGCCGGCATCGGTCTGCTGCCTGCCGCCCTGTCGGAGGGTATCGGCTCGCAGGTGCAAAAGCCGCTTGCGGTGGTCGTGGTCACCGGCATGATGCTGGCGCCGGTCGTGATCTTGGTGACCCTGCCCGTCCTGATCTCCTTCTTCTCCCGCCGCGCACGCTAGGGCAGTCAGAACCCGTAAAGCCGGGCCGGATTGTCGCCGAGGATCTTCCTGCGGACATCCGCATCCGGCGCCCACACCAGAAGCTGGTTGAGCAGGCGCCCGTCGTCGATATTGTAGAGCGGCGCGATGTCGGTGGCTTTGCGTCCCTCGACATGGCTCGAATCCGGATGCGGCCAGTCGGTGCCCCAGACGATGCGATCCGCGTTCGCCGCGATCAGCGCCTGCGCGAATGGAACCATGTCCTGGTATTCGGGTACGAGCTTAGACGAGCGGTAGGCTCCCGAAATCTTCACATAGGCCCTGCCGGATTTGACGAGCGCGACGAGGTCGGAGAATCCCGGCTGCTCCAGTCCGAGCGAAGCCTCGAGCCCGCCGAAATGGTCGAACACAGCGGGCACCGGTGCGGCCAGCACCAGGTCCTTGATCGCCGAGATCATCGGCAGTGTGGTGTAGAGCTGCACGTGCCAGCCGCGCGACTTCATGCGCTCGACGGCCGCCGTGAAGCGGGCGCGGCCGACATTGGGATCGCTGATTCCGCCGGTCGCGAGATTGATGCGGATGCCGCGGAAGCCGTCCGCCCGCATCGCGTCGAGCTGCGCCTCGGTCGTCTTGTCATCGATCACGGCGACCCCGCGCGCGGTCGCGCCGCGCGCCTTCATGCCGAACAGGGTGGAGGAGTTGTCAGTGCCGTAGACGCTCGGGGTGATGATCACCACCCGCTCGATATGCAGCGCCTTGTGCAGCGCCGCCATTTCTTCCGGGCTCGCCGGCTCCGGCGTATAGACGCGCCCGGCGAAGAACGGAAACTTTTCGACATCGCCATGGATATGAGTGTGGCAGTCGCAGGCATGCGGCGGCACGTCGAAATTGACCTGCGTCGCAGGCTGCGACGGCTTGGCGCGGGCTTTGTCGGTCATGGCTACTCCGGCGGCAAGGGAGGCAAGCAGGACGCTGCGTCGGTGGTTGTCTCCCTGCTTATCTTTTGGCGGCGGGCACCGGGAGAATATCACATCAGTCGGACAACCGTTGTGCTTCGCTGCATAGCTGCTCGACAAGGTCCGCAAGCGGGCGTGAGCCGTCAACGCGTACCACCGGACAGGACAGGCCGGCGAGCCACGCGTCATGCTTTGCAAGATTGCGGCCTTCGCGATCACCGGCCTCGTAATGGGAGGCCCATTCGACGAAGGCTTCGGTTTCGTCATGGCGCCAGCCGCCCGGCGCGACGGCATCGGCGCCGAAATGGGCGGCCTCGCGCGCGCGCAATCGCATCAACCGGATTTCGCGCGGCGCGGCCACGAAGACGACGCGATCGAAGAACGGCACAAGCTCCTCGCCCCAGCCGGTGACGGATCCGCTCAGCACCCAATCGAGACGCGGCAGAAACATCTCGCGCATCAGGTGCAGGCGCTCGGAGGCGGGGCGCGTGGTCTGGTAGGGCGGCGCAGTCGGCAACCAGAAATAATCATCGCTGTCGTGATGGGGAAGGGCAAGCCTGTCGGCGAGCGCGCGACCGAGCGTCGTCACGCCGGAGCCTGAAGCTCCCATCAGATGGATGCGACGACTCTTCATGTTCACATCCTGAGACTGTCTGAACCGATTTTGGCGGCCGTGACGCGATCGCTACGTTCCAGGGCGCGGTGCGCTCCCTTACGCGGCGCGGCGGCGCTTTGATGGACGACCGCTTGTCGCGCGTTGGGCCGACAATGTCAGGCCTAACGCTCCGACAATACGCATGACCGTGCCGAACTCGGGATTTCCGGTCTCTCCGAGTGCCTTGTACAGGCTTTCGCGGTTCAAGCCGGCTTTCTTCGCGATCGCGCTCATGCCGCGCGCACGCGCGACGAGGCCAAGCGCGTCACGCACGAAATCGGCATCGCCAGTCTCCAATGCGGCCGCGATATAGGCCGCCTGACGCTCTTCGGTGTTGAGATAGTCGGCAGCGTCGAAGCGTGTCGTCCTGGATGCCGTTTTGACCGTCGTTTTCGCTGCTTTTGGCATCACAATGTCTCCGCTAGTTGCTGGGCTAGCTTGATGTCTTGTCGCTGCGTTCGCTTGTCCCCACCACACAGCAGGATCACGATCTGCGTTCCGCGCTGCACATAGTAGATCCGATAGCCCGGTCCGTAGTCGATGCGCATTTCCCGGACCTTACGGCCGACGCTCTTGCTGTCGCCGGGATTGCCCATCTCCATGCGGCGAATGCGGGCAGTGATCCGGGCAACCGCGCTGGCGTCTTTGAGGCGGTTCAGCCACTCCGAAAAATGCTCGGTTTGTCTCACCTCGATCATGAGAGCGCAACTGTAGTCCATGGGCTACAAAATGTCAAGAAGAGTGGCGCGCCGGACGGTGGGCGGTGCAGGGAGGCTGAAGGCGTTGCGGACGGCTACTGCCCCGAGGGCGTGCGCAATCCGTGCCAGGCGTCGCGGACCTGGTGGTAGTGCACCTCGGGTAGGTAGTCCGGCGTGTTCAGGCTCAGCGTCTTGACGTCGAGGCGGCCGACAGCGCTGAGCAGCGTGTAGGACGCGATCACGCGGTCGCGCAGCGCGCCGATCAGGCGGGCCCTGGCCTGGATCAGGTCGGCCTGCGAGTTCAAGACGTCGACGGTCGTGCGCTGTCCGCCGGACGCTTCGCGCTGCACGCCTTGCAATGCCACGCTTGCCGCCTTCACTTCGGATTCCGAGGCCGAGACAGCGATCTTGGCCCCCTCATTGGTGACCCAGGCGCTGGTCGCTGCCGTGCGCGCCTGGTTGCGCACTTGGTCGAGCACGAGCCGGCTCTGCGCCGTAATCTCCTTGGTCTGCCGCGTCTGCGAGGCGGCCTGGCCGCCATCATAGATTGGTGCGGTGACGTTGGCGACGATCGAGGCCTGGTCTTCTGCGAGGGTGCCGAGCGTCGGGTCGTTGTTGCGGCTGCGGCTGGCGCTGCCTTGAATGCTCGCGCTCGGCAGCAGCGTGCCTTCGGCAATGCGGATGGTGGTGGAGGCGACATCGACGTCGAAGCTGGCTGCCATCACCGCCGGATGCTCGCGGATCGCCATCGTCATCGCGTCCTCGCGGCTCCTTGGCAGATAGCGATCGACGACCTCGGCGGGCCGAAGCTGCGACGGGGTATTTCCGACCACCTGGGCGTAGGTCGCCTGGCTCACCGCCAGCGCGACTTCGGCGGCATTGAGATCGGCGAGCCCGCGGTTGAGCCGGGCCTCGGCCTGTGCACTGTCGGTCGGCGTGACGTCTCCGGCGTTGAGGCGGCGCTGGGTGACGGCGAGCGTCTCGCGCAGGAATGCGACGTTGGAGCGCTGCGCCTCGACCAGCGACTGGTTGGCCAGCACGTTGGTGTAGGCGGTTACAGCGTCCAGCAGCACGCCCTGGCCGACATTGCGCAGCGCCTCGCGGCCCGACTGCACCTGGAGCTCCGCCATCCGCACGCTGTTGGCGGTGCGGAAGCCATTGAACAGGGTCTGCGTCACGGTGACGCCGATAACCCATGGTTTCAGGTTCGCGGTCTGGATGGTGTTGTCGGGCAGCAAATTGCGCACCGACTGCAGACCGGCGCTGAGGCTTGCCACGATCTGCGGGCGGTAGCCGGCGAGCGCCTGCGGCACGTTCTCGTCGGTGGCGCGCTGCCGCGCTCGCTCGGCGTTGAGTTGCGGATTGGTCTGGTAGGCTTTTGCCAGCGCTTCCGGCAAGGCTTCAGCCTTGGCGGTGGCAGTCACGGCGCAGGACAGCGTCAGCGCGGTCCATGTCGCCAGGACAGGAGCCACGCCCGATCGATGCCGCATCATCACGCGACCAGCTCTGGCGGCACGCCCAATCATGTAATCCCGCAAACTTTCGGCTGTCCGCCCCCGCCAACGGCCGCCCTCTTACCTGTTTAACCAGCGCCGGTCCCGCAGGCAAACTGCCGCGGGCAAAACCCCCATGTATTCCGTGCTTGTTGCAGCTTCGTCACAGGGATTCTGCTGGAGGCGTCAGAGCCTTACACCAGCCTTACCTGCGCTCGTCTTGCCGGTGCTCGCCTTAGCGGTTCTTGTTCACCGGCTTGCGCTTCTCGATGAACGCGGCCATGCCTTCGGAGCGATCTTCGAGCGCAAAGGTCGAATGGAACAGGTTGCGCTCGACGCTCATGCCCTCGGCGAGCGTGGTCTCGAAGGCGCGGTTGACCGCTTCCTTGGCCATCGCGACTGCGGGCCGTGACATCGCGGCGATCTTCTCGGCCGCCGCCATCACCTCGTCCATCAGCTTGTCAGCGGGCACGATGCGGCTGACGAGGCCGCTTCGCTCGGCTTCGGCTGCATCCATCATGCGGCCGGTGAGGCAAAGGTCCATCGCCTTGGACTTGCCGATCGCGCGCGTCAGGCGCTGGGTGCCGCCGATGCCCGGGATAGTGCCGAGCGTGATTTCGGGCTGGCCGAATTTGGCCGTGTCGGCGGCGATGATGAAATCGCACATCATCGCGAGCTCGCAGCCGCCGCCGAGCGCAAAGCCTGCGACCGCGGCAATCGTCGGCTTGCGGCAGCGCGCGATGCGATCGCCGCCGATCGCGGCAAAGTCCTCGGAGAACATGTCAATGAAGCCCTTCGGCTGCATCTCCTTGATGTCGGCGCCAGCGGCAAAGGCCTTCTCGCTGCCGGTCACGACGATGCAGCCGATCACGTCATCGGCCTCCAGATCGTCGACGGCGGAGGCGATCTCGCGGAACACGCCGAAGGAGAGCGCATTGAGCATCTTCGGCCGGTTCAGCTTGATGATGCCGACCGCGCCTTTGCTTTCGACGATGATGTGTTCGAACGTGCTCATGCTCCACCCACGCATTTGAATGAGCGAGCAATGTGCCCGCTGGCGCGGTGGGCTTCAAGAGGGCCAAACGCCCCGCAGGGACGCGCGTGCCGCGCGCCCTTACGGAACCGGCCGTCAGGCCATGAACATGCGCGCGGCGGAGGCCAGCGTCAGCAGCGTGCCGACGCCGATGAAGATCTTGCCGATCAGCGAACTCTGGTCCCAGGCCGAATTCTGCTGGCTGCTCGCCATCACCGGCGCTGGTCGCGGTTGTGCGTCGGTCGCGGCAATAACCGCCTTCTGCGCAGTCGAACTGTCCTGTTGCAGGGCACGGTCGAGGTCGTTGAGCTGGTCGGGTGGGACCACTTGGTTCTCCGCGCCGGAGGTGGCGGTATCATCGGCCGCTGCCTGCACATTGTCGTTGGCGCGACCGGTCATCGCGGAGGCCGCCGCCGCGGGCGGAGTATCGCCGGCCGCGAGCTGTGCATTGGCGTCGGCGACTGCGGGCGGCATCTGGCTGGAGGCCGGCACGTCGCTGGCGGTCTTTGCATCGCCAGCCTTTGCATCGCCAGCCTTGGCGTCGTCTGCTTTTGTCGCCTCTTTCTTGTCCGCGCTGTCGCCCGAGGATTTCTGCGCCGTCTTGCTATCGGTGCGATGGTGAGAAGCTCGGCGCCGCTGCTTGCCGGATTTGACGTCATCTGCCTGTTTGCTGGCGCTGTCCTCCTTGGAGCTTGCGGTCGAGCTTGGCGCCGCCTGCGCCGCGCCGCCGAACAGCACGAATACCGCGGCCAAGAGAAGCAATGCCGCACGCCTGCTGGCTTTCAACATGTTGAGGGTCTCCCCGATTGCGCCATCCCGAACCGAACAGAGACCCCGGCGCATGACGACAGCGGGGCAAAAAATGGGAATCTTCGGGCTAGACCGGGCGAAAGCGGGGCAAATCAGGGCAGCGCCCCAGCCACCCGGATGCGAGTCGAACCGATCGGTGTTATGAGCCTCCCGGCCTTTAGGATGGATCGGAGCCTTTGGGTTGCGTCCTGATCACGACTTCGTGATCTCTGGGGTGCCGGCGTAACAAATTGAAAGAGCGGCCGAATTGCCGTGTAGGAGCGCGCGTGCGCGGACGTGAGGACGAGTGGACCGGCCTGATGCGGTCGGCCATGGCAGGGGATGATGCAGCGTATCATCGTCTGTTGAGGGCGGTCACGCCGGTGCTGCGCGCTGCCGCGAGGCGCGGCCTGGCGCGGGCTGGGCAGCCTCCCGACCAGGCCGAGGATATCGTGCAGGAGATTTTGTTGGCGGTGCATCTGAAGCGACACACCTGGGACAGCGAAGCCCCCTTCGCGCCCTGGCTGTTCGCGATTGCCCGCAACAAGCTGATCGATGCGCTGCGGCGGCGGGGCCGGCGGATCTTCGTTAACATCGACGACTTCGCCGAAGCGCTGCCGGGTGAAGCGCCGCAGGAGACGGCATCCGCGGGCGAGGTCGCGGCGCAGCTCGATACCTTGCCGCAGCGCCAACGCGACGTGTTGCAGTCGATCGCGGTCGAAAGCGCCTCGATCAAGGATACGGCGGCAAGATTTTCGATGAGCGAAGGCGCGGTGCGGGTCGCGCTGCATCGCGGACTTTCGGCCCTCACCGCCAAACTGCGGGACCACTAGGATGGATACCGACCAACTCATTCGCACGCTTGCGGCCGACAATGCCCACCGCGCCCCGCGCGTCGGCGCGATGCTGACCATGGCGCTGCTGGTGGCCGCACCCTTGTCGATCCTGATTTTCGCCACCTTCCTTGGCGTGCGTCCCGACCTGATGAGCGCCATGCACAATCCGTTCTTCGACATGAAGTTCGCGGTGACGCTGTCGCTCGCGATTCCCGCCATCATCGTCAGCCTGCACCTGTCGCGGCCCGAGGCTCTTTTGCGCGGTTGGGGCTGGTTGCTGCTGCTTCCCGTCGGCTTGCTTGCGGTCGCAATCGGCGGCGAGATGATGATGGCGCCTGCGATGCCTATGACGATGCGAATGGTCGGCAAGAACTCCAGGGTGTGCCTGTCTGCGATCCCGGCGATGTCGCTGCCGCTGCTTGCGGGCGCGCTGTTCGGGCTGCGACACGGCGCGCCGTCGCGCCCTGCGCTTGCAGGCGCGCTCGCTGGCCTCGTGTCAGCCGGGCTCGCCGCGACGCTCTACGCCTCGCACTGCACCGACGACTCTCCGTTGTTCGTCGCGACCTGGTACACACTGGCGACCGCGCTGGTGACCGCGATCGGTGCGCTGGTGGGATCGAAAGTGCTGCGCTACTGAGCAGCCGGCGTCGCGCCCTGTTGCATGCGGTGAAAGCGCAGCACCTGCTGCGCGGTCGAGCTGCGCAGGGCCTCGTACGTGTCGCGCAGGGTCAGCGTGTCCGTCTGCGGGCCGCCGGATAATTTTTCGCGCATGGCGATAATGGCGCGCACGCTCGGCCACGACATGCCAGCGACCTTGGCGAGGAGCATCACGCCCTCGGTGCGGCTCTCGATCATGATGCTCTCGGCAGTCTCGACCGAGACGCCGGCGAGCGCGGCGAGCCCTGCGGTGGTCTCGTCGAACTTGCCCTGCTCGGCGAAGGTCGCGACCTGGAATTCGTTGAGACGGCCGTCGTCGTGCAGCGACTTCACCAGCGCCCGCGCCATCTCGACCTGCCTCGTCACGGCGGCGACGCGAACCCGCCGGGCGACTTCCTGCACCACACTCGAGACTTCGTCGGCGAGCTCCGGATGGGCAGCTTCGAGCTTCTTGCGCACGTCGAGCGACGCTTTCGCGACCAGCTTCAGGTAATGATGGCGCGGCAGGTCGGGCCGCAGGCCGATGCAGCTGGCGAGGTCGTCGTCGCGTTCAGCGCGTGTGACGAGCTCGGTGAGGCTTCCCTCGGAGAGCTGCGCGCCCGGATTCTTGACGGTCGATTGCACCACCTCTTCGTCGCCGCGCGTCACCAGCACGTCGCTCAATGCTTCGGAGAGCACCCGCCGCAACGAGATCGCCTTGAGATGCGCCTGGCCCCTGCTGTGCGCAATCTCGATCAGGGTTACCTCATCCAGGCGCTCCGACTTCGTCAGCACGGGGCCGGCGACCTCGATGACCTCGTCGAGCGCGAGCGTGCGGATGGTTTTGGGCGGCGCGGCCGCCATCGGCGCGAGGCGGTCGGCAAGCAGCGCCCTGGCCGACGTTTCGATTTGCCCGATCAGGCACTGGAAGACGTCGTCGAACAGCCGGACATGGTCGTCGGAATAGTCCAACGCGTTGTTGACGAAGAGATCGGTGATCCGGCGCAGCGTCTCGACGCGGCGTGCGACGGTGCCGTGCGAGAGTGCCGCCTGCAATTCGTCGAGCAGATTTTCGGCTGGCTTGGCGGATTTGGATCTCATAGCCCTGTCCTGGAGCGTTCGATCCCGCGGCGGCTTCTGCGCGCCCCGGAGGAAATGGATTGGTCAGCTCGATGCAATGCGGTTGCGCCCTTGCGCCTTGGCCGAATAGAGTGCGCGGTCGGCGCGCGCGAGAAACGTGTCGGCAGTATCGTTGTCGCGCAGCGTTACGACGCCGGCTGAAATCGTCACGCGCATGCCGGGGGAGAATGCGCTCCAGTCGAGGTCCGCGACGATTCCGCGCAGCCGATCGAGCATGCGCGACGCGACGTCGCCCGCCATTCCCGGCAGCAACAGCAAAAATTCCTCGCCGCCGTAACGGCCGAAACGATCGGCGGGGCGGATGTTGGCAAAAATCGTGATCGCGAAGGTGCGCAGCACCTCGTCGCCGACGGGATGACCGTGCGCGTCGTTGATGCGCTTGAACCAGTCGAGATCGATCAGTGCGATCGCGCAAGGCGCGGCCGCCTGCCGCGATATTTCAATCTCGGCGTCGAGATGCCGCATGATGCAGCGGCGGTTGTAGGAGCCGGTGAGCTCGTCGAGTTCGGCGAGTTCCTCGATGCGCTGATATGCGGCCTTCAGCTCGATGCTGCGCCGGTACAGGATCTTCCGCAGCGTGGCGCCGAATAGCCCGAGAAAGGCACACTGGCCGATCACCAGGACGAAGCAAAGCATCGAGGCGGTGCGCTCGAGGCGGGTTCCGACGGGAAGTCCGATCGGCAGGTCCGAGGCCAGGAAGACCAAACCGAGTCCGCAGGTTGCGAGACCCCAGGTGACCATCGCCTGGCTCGACGTCATGCGCAGCGTACCGAAGGCGAAGATCAGGAACAGGACGGCGATGAAGGCGATCCCGACTGTCGGCGCCGACACCAGGAACACGAACTGCAGCGCCATGTGCGCTGAGATCTGGAACACGGTGAGATAGTGATCGCTGTGGCGGTCGCCGACGCCGGCTTCCGACAGCACAGTGAATGTGCCGATGATGAGCAGGCCGCCGAGCCAGAACAGCGAGGGAACGGCCATCGCGACCGCGCCGTCATGGGCGTACAGCAGCAGAACCGCCGCGCCGAGCGAGTAGCTTGCGACCTGGCCGGCATACATCTGGCGACGCTGCCGCACGCGCCGCGCGCGCATCTGCGGCATCGTCGCGTCGGAGGTCAACGCGAGATCCGCGGCTTCTGCGGCATTCCGGTCCGGGAGGGATGTCGCGGCCGTGCTCATGGTCTCGCCATTGGTGGATGTCAGTCCAAAAATCTACGTGGCAAGCCTTTAGGTTTGGTATCCTCGCCCGGCGAATCCAGGCTTGCTGCACGGCCAAACGGTCTTGATCCGATAGGGAAATTAGCGAGCGATTAGGGATCGCCGGCAATCGGGCCGCGGGGCCTTCAGGATGCGCTGCGCAAGGCTGTGTTATGGACTGAGGCTTGGTAAGGTCGCGGGGCCTTGCGCGGTCTTCGGCGGGAAAGTGTTTTAGTATTATGTTACCGACATGGATGAGGGCGGTCCGGCGCCCTGGACGGCCACAGGAAAATACGCCGATGTGGGGTAGATCACGCGGGCGCCCGTATGAACGCGGTAGGTTGAAGATTCTTGCATCTTCCGTCGAACCGTCCGCCGTTCCGACCCGACCAACTTTGCGAGACGGCCTTTGAGCGTGACACAGGCGGCTTCGGACGAGATCCTGATCGCCCGGATCGCTCAAGGCGACCGGCTCGCCATGCAGGTGCTGTACGGGCGGCACCATGTCAGGGTGTATCGGTTCGGTCTGAGGCTCGTGCGGGACGAGCAGAAGGCGGAAGACCTCATTAGCGAGGTATTTCTCGACGTCTGGCGCCAAGCCGGCAAGTTCGAGGGCCGATCCGCCGTTTCCACCTGGCTGCTGGCAATCACCCGATTCAAGGCCCTGTCTGCGCTCCGGCGCAGGAAGGATTTTGAGTTGGACGACGACGCCGCGAATGCGATCGAGGATACGTCAGACGATCCGGAAACGGTGGTGCAGAAGAAGGATACCAGTGCAGCGTTGCGGGAGTGTTTGACGGGCCTCTCGCCGGACCATCGGGAAATCGTCGATCTCGTCTATTACCACGAGAAGTCCGTGGAAGAAGTGGCCGAAATCGTCGGGATACCGGAGAACACTGTGAAGACGCGCTTGTTCTATGCGCGCAAGAAATTGGCCGAACTGCTGAAGGCAGCCGGCATTGAGCGAGGCTGGCCATGATGGCATTGAGCAAGAAGATGCTGGAGCAAGAGCCCAGCGAAATCGAGATGCTGCTGCCGTGGCATGCCGCCGGCACGCTGAACGCCCGTGACGCCCGCCGCATCGAGGAGGCGCTGGCGCGGGATCCGGCGCTCGCCAGGCAATATGCTGCGATCCGCGGCGAGTACGAGGAAACCATCCATTTGAACGAGAGCCTCGGCGCGCCGTCGGCACGCGCGATGCAGAAGTTGTTCGCCGCGATCGACGCCGAGCCTGCGCGGGCAACGGGCGCGCTGCCGCTATCGGCGCGCATCTCGACCTTCTTCGCGAGCCTGTCGCCCCGCGCGCTGGCCTGGTCGGCAAGCCTCGGCGCGATCGCCCTGCTGCTCCAGGCCGGTGTCATTGGCGCCGTGCTGATGAAGAGCCAGACCGCAACCTTTCAGACGGCCTCGCTCTCCACCAACCCCTCGATCACGCGCGAGCTGGGAGCCGCCTCCGCACCGGCGCGCGCGCTGGTGCGTTTCACGCCCGAGGCGCGCGTGGCCGACATCACCTCGCTGCTCGACAGCTATCAGGCCTCGATCATCGACGGCGCCAAGGGCGGTATGTTCCGCCTCCAGTTCGACAGGGCGATGAGCCAGGACGAGCTCGCTTCGCTACTCGGCAAGATGCAGCGCGAGAAGTTCGTCAATCTCGCCGTGGCGGCGCCGTAAGGCGTCCCTGAGATCATGCCGCGCAAGTCCAATCGCAAGTCCAATGGTGGGGTAAGAGGAGGGGCCTACGCTTCGTCGGTCGGAGCCGCGCTCCTGCTCGCCGCATGTCTAGGCATCGAGGTCGCGCGCGCACAGGCCATCATGCGGACGCCGACGATCAGTGTCCCCTCGCGTACGCCGACCATCTCTCCCAGCGTTGCCGCACGGGTCGGCCCGGGCGCTGCCGCAAGAGTGGTTGCCGTCGACCGCGCTCCCCGTGTGGTGACAACCGCGCGGATCTCGTCGGCGCGGATGGCGCCGACCGTCGTGCTGCCCTATGCGCGCTACTCGCCGAACCTCTATCCGGCCTGCACCGCGCCGTATCGTGACGCCGCCGGCGAGTGCTTGGCGCAACCGAACGCGGATGGCGAGGGCTCCCGAAAGTCCGGCAAAAAGAGCGCCGGCAACGGCCGCCGCAACAACACGCCGGTTACCGCGAACCTGCGAACCTTCGCCAACGGATTCGTCGCCGAGATCGATAGTGCTCTGTCGCTGACCGAAGCCGACGAGCTTGCCCGCAGGCACGGCTTGGAGCGCATCGCTTCCGAGAATTTTCCGCTGGTCGGGGCCACGATCAGCCTGTTCCGCATCACCGACGGGCGCCCGTCCGAGACCGTGCGGCGCGAATTTGCCGCCGATGCCAGCGTACGCTCGCTCCAGCCGAACTTCCGCTACATGCTCCAGGACCAGAGATCGTCGGTGCCGACCGAGGGCGACCCGGCGCAATATGCGCTGGCAAGGCTGCGCCTGCCGCAGGCCCACACACTGGCGCACGGCGCCAACGTCACGGTCGCGGTGATCGATTCCGGGATTGACGCTAGGCATCCGGAGCTTGCCGATTCCATCGCCGACAATTTCGATGCGCTCGGCAGCACCGAGGGCCCGCACGTCCACGGCACCGGCATCGCCGGCGCCATCGTCGCGCATGCGCGGCTGATGGGCAGCGCGCCGGAGGCACGCATCATTGCCATCCGCGCCTTCGGCGGCACCACGGGCGGTGCCGAGAGCTCTTCCTACGTCATCCTGCGCTCGCTGAATTACGCCGCCGAGCACGGCGCGCAGATCGTCAATATGAGCTTTGCCGGTCCGAAAGACGCGGTGATCGAACGCGCCATTGCGGCGACCGCCGCGCGCGGCTTGGTGCTGATTGCGGCGGCTGGCAATGCGGGGGCGAAGTCGCCGCCGCTCTATCCCGCCGCCAATCCCAACGTCATCGCGGTCAGCGCCACCGACCAGCAGGACAGGCTGTTCACCGCATCCAACCGCGGCAATTACATCGCGCTTGCCGCGCCCGGCGTCGACATCTTCCTGCCGGCGCCGGACGGCAAATATCAGATGACGTCGGGCACCTCGTTCTCGGCCGCCTATGTCTCCGGCGTCGCGGCACTGCTGCTGGAACGCAATTACGCGCTGAAGCCGGAAGCGCTGCGCTTGACGCTTGCAAAGACCGCGCGCGACCTGGGTTCACCGGGCCGAGACGATCTGTTCGGCGACGGTGAGGCCGACGCCTTTGCCGCAGTCATGGCTGTTCCGGCCGATAGCGCGAAGCCCGTCGTCGCCGCATCCGGTACAACTAAACGTGAAGATATCGGGGCGCGTCGCGACGAGCCTGGCGTCCGCGCAATAGAGCAACCCTCGCTGTCGAGCTCGGACGATAAATCCACGGTTTCTCAGGCGGATAGGCCGCCGACGCGGTAACGGCGGCGACAAAGCTGCACGCGGCGCGATAGCCAAAAAATCGAGCGTCGCATTGAACGTTCCAGCCGGCTGCCACGACCAAATTATGTGGGAGCGGTCATCCCTCCCCATCAGTCATATCAGGCGCGAGCGCCCATCCACCCCAAGCGCTTGTATGGCTCGACCCGTCCGGTTGTCCCCCCGGACGGGTCTTTTCTTTTCGGATGTCCAACTCATTGAGGCGGCGCGCGACATCAGCTTCTGGTTGAAAGATCGCGGCTGCGTCATCGCCATTGCCGGGGCGGCGCGCCGCAGGCGCACTATGCTTGTGCGAGGCTTGACTCGAAAACCCCTTAAAACTCCGCACGACTACGGAATTTGACGACGAATATCGTGTCGTTGCTGGACAAGTCAAAACTTTTCCACAAAATATTCATGTCGCGTCTAAATTGATTCGTGTGCGTTGCGTCCCCGCGTCCGTATTTTTCTCCTGACGGGCTGGTCCATGACACATCGCCAAGAGTCTGTGCGCGCCGTGGCTTGCGGCCGTGACATTGCAGCGCGCTGGTGCGCGCTCGCCGAACAGCGGCTGGAACATTTGACTGAAATGTTCGAGACCGGACGCTGGCGCCGCTATCACTCCGAGCTCGCATTCCTCGAAAACATCCAGGAAGCCAAGCGTGCCGTCCAGACATGGCGCGCCATCGCAACTGGCGAGGACGTGGCGGTAGCGGCGGCGAGCGTAACGCCCGCATTCGGCTGGTCGCCTGCGACGATGCCTCGCATCGCTCCGCGCGAAAAGGCGCAGACCGTGCAGCCGAAGGCCGTGCACATCGCGCCCGAGACCGCCGTGCCCGTGGCGCTCGTTCCCACGCCGGACGTGCTCGCCGAAATCACCGAAGCCCCGATCGCGCCGCTCGCAGCGCTTCTGCAGCAGTTTTCGCCCCCGGCCGGCGAGATCGTCGCAGCCCCCGACCGCGTCGTCGAGTTCACCCTGAGCTTCGACGGCATCGAGGCGAAGTACCCGCTGCTGCGGAACACGTTTTAGGGTTTGGGGGCGGGCGCGCTCGTCAAGCCACTTCCAGTCCCGCGCGAGCCTGCGATGCAGAGCATCGCAGAGCGAGCCTCGAAGGATGAACGGCCCTTCCGTAGCCGCATTGGCCCTCACTTCTTCGGTCGAACTGCTCCGGCACGCCGTTGTGAAAAATAGCTCACGGCCTTCCAGTCCGAACGAATGAGCGCTTCCTTTTTGGCGCGGCTCCAGCCTTTGAGCTGCCGCTCGGCCGCAATGCCATCAGTGATCCGATCGAAATACTCCGACCACACCAACACGACCGGACGTCTCGAGTAAGTATATCCCTGATAGGCGCCGGCGTTGTGCTCGTCGACTCGCTTGGAGACGTCCTCGCCGGTGGCGCTTCCGATATAAAAAGAGCCGTCCGCGCATTTCAGCATGTAGACAGAGATGCCCACAAAATCATCCTTCGAGGCTCCCCGCGCGGCGCTGCGCACCGCACGGCTCGCACCTCAGGATGACGGCAGCGTATTCGTTGTCAATACAACATCAAGCAACTTTCGAGTGTGTCGCCCAACCCCTGTGACTTCCTCGAATCGAAGCTTCGCGTCGCGTCATCCTGAGGTGCGAGCCAAGCGGCGCAACGCGCCGTTTGGAGAGCCTCGAAGGATGAACGGCCCGTCTGCGAGCTACGCTGGCCGCCTACCGCCGCACCGCATTGCCGCCGACCACGACCTGCGCAAAGCGCTGGGCGCCGTCGGCTGACAGGTCCGCCGTCACCGCGCGCGCATGGTCGAGGCCGACCACGGCGCCGCGCGGGGTCTCGGAGATCATGTTGTTGTTGACGAGCGCGGTGCTGGCGCCCGGCACCACGGAGACGCCGATGCCGGCCAGCGCCTTTCGGATCACGTTGCCGGTGATCGCGACGTCACGCAGATATTTGCCCCAGCCGGCGACGATGCCGTAGGACGGCGCGTTCTCGATCACGTTACCGGTCACGGAGGTATCCGCCTCGATGTAGATGCCGACGCCGGCATCGTCATCCGGCGCGGTCCCGATCGGCCGCTTCGGGATCAAGTTGCGGATGATGTTGCCCTGGACCACGGCGATACGGCCGCCTTCGTTGAAGTTGCAGACGGAGACGCCGACGGCGGCGCCATCCACCGTGTTGTTGGCGATCACGGCCGCCTCGAATGCGAACTCCGAATAGAGCGCGACCTCGCGCACGTCGCTGACGCTGTTGCCGGTGATGTGGATGTTCGAGGCCGAGTTGCCGCGCACGGCGGAGTAGTCGCAGTTCCTGATGCGATTGCCGCGCACGATCACGTTGCCGGCGCGGAAGGCGTTGATGGCATTGCCGTACTGGCCGGAGCCGCCAGGTCCGGCCTTGATGTCCTCGATGCGGTTGTCAGCGACCAGCGTGCCGTCATCACCAATGGACGTGCGCAGGATCTCGATGCCGTTGTCATTGGTGCCGATGATGGTATTGCGCGAAACGCTGAGCCCCTTGGCATCGAACGAGACCACGGCCGTGACCGCGGTGCTGGTAAAGATATTGCCGGAGATGTCGCCGGACACCTGCTCGAGCCAGATGCCGCTGCCGCCGGAGCCCGTGATTTCGCAATCGCTAATGCGGACGTCGCGGCCGCCGAGGCAATGGATCAGCCCGCGCCGTGTCGGCAGCGCAATGCCGCCGCCGTCGAAGGTGATGCCGGTGAGGCCAATCGAGTCTGAGCCGTCGCTCTGGATCATTGAAGGGCCGCCGGTGAAGACAATCTTGCTCGCGCCGCGCACGCCGATCAGCTGCGCGCCATTCGGTAGCCGCAGCAATCCGCTGCGATAGACCCCGGGCGGCAGCGCCAGCGGCATTTGTGCTCGCGCAGCCTCGTCGATGGCGTGCTGGAGCGCGCGGGTCTGATCCTCGTTGCTCCCGGGCCGCACGCCGTACTGGGTCGCATCGCGGCCGAGCAGGGACGTCAGCGGCGCCGCACGCGCAGCGTCGGCCGGCAGAGCCAGCGCGCCGGCGAGGCCGGTGGCCGAGGCGCCGATGAGATGACGACGGTTGAGGGTCATGACGCGTCCTCCGGCGGACGCGGGAGATGTCCGCAGCGGTTAGGTAGCGCAGCGCGCTCGGGGCCGTGAGGATTGTTCGCAGTAGGGTTAAATGTTTACACAGAGACGGTGCGTAGGGTGGGCAAAGCGCAGCGTGCCCACCATCTCACCGCGACTGCGAAGCCAATTGAATTCGAAGTGGTGGGTTACGCTACGCTAATACTACTGAGTCAAG
>NZ_VSTH01000125.1 GCF_008123965.1 Bradyrhizobium hipponense
CTACGGCATGCTGCTGTTCGTGCTGGCCTGCGGGCTCGCGGTCACGCTAGGCCTGATGAACTTCGTCAACCTTGCGCATGGCGCTTTCGCCATGGCCGGTGGCTATGTCTGCATGGTGCTGGTCAACCGGATGGGCTGGCCGTTCTTCGCCGCATTGCCGCTCGCTTTCGTCTCCGCAGCCGCGATCGGCATCGCGCTCGAGCGGACGCTGTACCGCCACCTCTATGCGCGCAGCCATCTCGACCAGGTGCTGTTCACGATCGGTCTGACCTTCATGTCGGTCGCCGCCGTCGACTACATCCAGGGATCGTCGCGGGTCTTCATCAATTTGCCGGCTGCGCTCCAGGGTCAGTTCGACCTGTTCGGCGTCGGTATCGGCCGCTACCGGCTGATGATCATCGTGATCTGCGGCCTGCTCACCATCGCGCTCCAGATGGTGCTGGCCAAGACCCGTTTCGGCAGCCGCCTGCGCGCCGCCGTTGATGATCCCCGCGCCGCAAGCGGCCTCGGCATCAATGTGCCGCAGGTGTTCGCCTTCACGTTTGCATTTGGATGTGGCCTTGCCGGCCTCGGCGGCGCGCTGAGCGCGGAGATCCTCGGCCTCGATCCGTACTTCCCGCTGAAGTTCATGATCTACTTTCTGATCGTGGTCACCGTCGGCGGCTCGTCCTCGATCACCGGGCCGTTCCTGGCCTCGCTCCTGCTCGGCATCGGCGACGTCGCCGGCAAGTACTACGTACCGAAGATGGGTCCCTTCGTGATCTACACCATGATGATCGTGATCCTGATCTGGCGCCCGAACGGCCTGTTCGGCCGCACGGCCGCGCGTTGAGTTCGCCGATGAGCGCTTCTTCCGACGTCGGTCATCACGCCCAGCGCCAGGCACGCTGGCACTATGGCGAAGCCGCCTTCTGGCTGATCGTGCTGGCCTGCGGCTTCCTGTTTCCCAACCGCTACCTGATCATGACCGACATCCTGCGGCTGGCGCTGTTTGCGATGTCGCTCGATCTCATCCTCGGCTATGCCGGCATCGTCTCGCTCGGCCATGCCGCCTTCTTCGGCGTCGGCGCCTATGCCGCGGGGCTTCTTGCGCTTCACGGCATCGTCAACGAGCCCGTGCTCGCGCTTGTTGTCGCCGGCCTGGCCGCGATGGTGCTCGGCTTCGCCACGAGCTTCCTGGTGATCCGCGGGGTCGACCTCACCCGGCTGATGGTGACCCTCGGCATCGCGCTGCTTCTGGAGGCGCTCGCCGAGCGCTTCTCCGCCATCACCGGCGGTACCGACGGCCTGCAAGGCATCGAGATGCAGCCGATCTTCGGCGAGATCCCCTTCGACATGTTCGGCAAGGCCGGGTTCTTCTATTCGCTCGCCGTGCTGTTCCTGCTGTTCCTGTTGGCGCGCCGTGTCGTGCATTCGCCGTTCGGGCTGTCACTGCGCGCGATCAAGAATAATCCGCTGCGCGCGGCGGCGATCGGCATCCCCGTCAACCGCCGCCTGATCGCGATCTATACGCTTGCGGCGTTCTACGCAGGTATTGCCGGCGCGCTCTTCACCCAGACCACGGCGATCGCCTCGCTCGACGTGTTCGCCTTCGAGCGCTCCGCCGACCTGATGCTGGTGCTCGTCATCGGCGGCACCGGCTATCTCTATGGCGGGCTGATCGGCGCGGTGCTGTTCCGCATGCTCCAGGAATTGTTCTCCACCATCACCCCGCAATACTGGCAGTTCTGGATCGGTCTCGTGCTGGTCGTGATCGTGCTGGTCGGCCGCCAGCGCCTGCATCGCTGGGCCCTGTATGTGCCGAACCTCGTGATCAAGCAGATCGCCGGATGCAAGGCCGTCGTCGCCGTGCCGGAGAGCGACGCATGACCATCGCGCTCGAAACCCAGAATCTCGAAAAGCAGTTTGGTGGCCTGCGCGTCACCCGCGACCTGTCGCTGAAGATCGAGCAGGGTGCCCGCCACGCGCTGATCGGCCCGAATGGCGCCGGCAAGACCACGGTGATCAACCAGCTCACCGGCGTGCTCAAGCCGAATAGCGGTCGCATCCTGCTCGAAGGCCAGGACATCACCGACCTTGCCGTGCACAAGCGCGTGCTGCGCGGTCTGTCGCGCACTTTCCAGATCAACCAGCTCTATCCCGACCTGACCCCGCTCGAGACCATCGGCCTTGCGGTTTCCGAACGCCTCGGCCATGGCGGCGACTGGTGGCGGCGGATGGGGACGCGCCGCGACGTCAACGGCGAGATCGCCGATCTGCTCGCGCGTTTCCATCTGCTCGACGTCATGAACGAGCAGACCGTGACGCTGCCTTACGGCAAGCAGCGCCTGCTCGAGATCGCGGTCGCGATCGCGGCCAAGCCGCGCGTGTTGCTGCTCGACGAGCCCGCCGCCGGCGTGCCCGAGAGCGAGCGCCACGACATTCTCGCAGTCGTAGGCAGCCTGCCGCGCGACGTCACCGTGCTCCTGATCGAGCATGACATGGACCTCGTGTTCTCCTTTGCCGACCGCATCTCGGTGCTGGTCTCGGGCGCGCTGCTCACGGAGGGCCCGCCGGACCAGGTCGCGCGGGATCCGCAGGTCAAGGCGGTCTATCTCGGCGAGGAGGCGATCAATGTCTGACCTGCTGGCCCTCGAATCCCTGCGCGCCGGCTATGGCGAGGCGGTGGTGCTGCCGAATATGAGCCTGCGTCTTGCCGAGGGGCAGGTGCTGGCGCTACTCGGGCGCAACGGCACCGGCAAGACCACGCTGATCAACTCCATCGTCGGCGTCACCCGCCGCTTCTCCGGCACCGTCGCGCTCGCCGGCGCCGACGTCACGAACTTGCGCCCCGACCAGCGAGCGCGCGCCGGGATCGGCTGGGTGCCGCAGGAGCGCAACATTTTCCGCTCCCTCACGGTGGAAGAGAACATGACCGCCGTGGCGCAAGTTGGCCCATGGACGGTCGACAGGGTTTACGAGATGTTCCCACGGCTGAAGGAGCGCCGGAGCAATTTTGGCAACCAGCTCTCCGGCGGCGAGCAGCAGATGCTGGCGATCGGCCGCGCGCTGACCCTCAACCCGAAGGTCCTGCTGCTGGACGAGCCGACCGAGGGCCTTGCCCCCATCATCGTCGAGGAGCTCTTGAAGGCGATCGGGACCATCACCCGGGCCGGCGGCATCTGCTCGATTATCGTCGAGCAGAATGCGCAAAAGATTCTGGGGCTCGCCGACCGCGTTGTGATATTGGAGCGCGGAACGATCGTCCACGACGCCCCGAGCGCCGCGCTGAAGGCCGACCCCTCGGTCCTCGAGCGTCACCTCGGCGTCGCAGGGGCGGCAGCCCACTAAGAATCTCGGGAGTAAGACATGCAGCGAACCAGAGCCCCGTTCCGCGCCGACGAGGTCGGCAGCCTCCTGCGTCCGGCCAAGATCAAGGAAGCCCGCGCCAGGCTCGAGAAGGGCGAGATCTCGCCCGACGATCTGCGCAAGATCGAGGACATGGAGATTGAGAAGGTCGTGCACAAGCAGGCCTCGATCGGCATGAAGCTTGCGACCGACGGCGAATTCCGCCGTTCCTGGTGGCATTTCGACTTCCTGGCCAAGCTGACCGGCTGCGAGTTGTTCCACCCCGACGCCGGCATCCAATTCGCGGGTGTGGAGACGCGTCACGACGCAGTCCGCGTGATCGGCAAGCTCGACTTCCCGGATGATCATCCGATGTTGGATCACTTCCGCTTCCTGAAGAAATGTGCCGACCAGGCCCACGTCACCGCCAAGATGACGATCCCCTCGCCGGCGGTGCTGCACTTCCGCGGCGGTCGCAAGGCGATCTCCAAGGACGTCTATCCCGAACTCGATGCCTTCTACGAGGACCTCGGCAAGACTTACCGGAAAGCCGTCAAGGCCTTCTACGACGCCGGCTGCCGCTATCTCCAGTTCGATGACACCGTCTGGGCTTATCTGTGCTCGCAGGATGAGTTGCAGAAGGCGCGCGAGCGCGGCGACAATCCGGAGGGTCTCCAGCAGATCTACGCGCGCATCATCAACTACGCGCTGGCCGAGAAGCCTGCCGACATGGTGGTGACGACGCATGTTTGCCGCGGCAATTTCCGCTCGACCTGGATTTCATCGGGCGGCTACGAGCCGGTCGCCGAGACCATGCTCGCTGGCACCAATTACGACGGTTACTTCCTGGAATACGATTCCGACCGCGCCGGCGGCTTCGAGCCGCTGCGCTTCCTGCCCAAGGGCAACAAGGTCGTCGTGGTCGGCGTCATCACCTCGAAGTTCGGCGAGCTCGAGAGCAAGGACGCCGTCAAGCGCCGCCTGGAAGAAGCCGCCAAGTTCGTCCCGCTGGAGCAACTCGCGCTCTCCCCGCAATGCGGCTTCGCCTCGACCGAGGAAGGCAACATCCTCTCCGAAGAAGAGCAGTGGGCCAAGCTCAGCCTCGCGGTGGAGATCGCGAAGGAAGTTTGGGGCAACTAGGTCAGCGTTTTCTT
>NZ_VSTH01000126.1 GCF_008123965.1 Bradyrhizobium hipponense
TCCCAACTCGCAATGACGAGGTTGAAGCTGCGTTTCTCATCCCTCACGACAGCTTGCGCTTGCTTCGCAGCCTTAGATGCTCGTCGGCCTCCAGCTTGGTCATGCCCAGGAGATAATGCAGCACATCGAGCTTGTGGCGCTCGGCGAGCTTGCGCAACGCCCCGACCTGCTCGGCGATGAAGGTGACCGCCTCCTCCTCGCCGCCTTCTCCCGGTTCCTCGGGACGCGAGCGTCCCTGCCCGCCCGAAGTTTCGCGCGCTCGTTTCCGTACCGGCTTAGTCACCAGACCCCACCCGAATCCATGCCCGCAGGAACTCTACGCCGGCATTGACCGCAACTCAAAGGTGGTATTTTGCAACTTTCTCGATATGAAATTTTTCCCATTCCGGCGCCTTTCAACACCCCTCGATTTGACAGCGAGGGTCTCACCACCCATGTTCGGGTCGAAACGGCCGACCCGAATCCTCTCGAATTCGGCCCATAATTTCCCCATAAGTTACTGGAACTACATGAATATCGTCATTGTGGAGTCGCCGGCGAAAGCCAAGACGATCAACAAATATTTGGGCTCGTCCTACGAGGTTCTGGCCTCATTCGGCCATGTCCGCGACTTGCCCGCAAAGAACGGATCTGTCGATCCCGACGCTAATTTCAAGATGATCTGGGAGATCGACCCCAAAGCCGCCGGCCGGCTGAACGATATCGCCAAGTCCCTGAAGGGCGCCGACCGCCTGATTCTGGCAACCGACCCCGATCGCGAGGGCGAGGCCATCTCCTGGCACGTGCTGGAGGTGCTGAAAGAGAAGCGCGCGCTGAAAGACCACAAGATCGAGCGCGTGGTGTTCAACGCCATCACCAAGCAGGCCGTCACGGACGCCATGAAGCATCCGCGCCAGATCGACGGCGCGCTGGTCGATGCCTACATGGCGCGCCGCGCGTTGGACTATCTGGTCGGCTTTACCCTCTCCCCCGTGCTGTGGCGCAAGCTGCCGGGCGCCCGTTCGGCGGGCCGCGTGCAGTCGGTGGCGCTGCGGCTGGTCTGCGACCGCGAGCTGGAGATCGAGAAGTTCGTTGCACGCGAATATTGGTCGCTGATCGCCACCCTGCTCACCCCGCGCGGCGACGCCTTCGAGGCGCGCCTGGTCGGCGCCGACGGCAAGAAGATCCAGCGTCTCGATATCGGCACCGGCGCCGAAGCCGAGGCATTCAAGAAGGCGCTGGAGGCCGCCGCCTACGCGGTGACCGCGGTCGATGCAAAACCCGCCCGGCGCAATCCGCAGGCCCCCTTCACCACCTCGACGCTGCAGCAGGAAGCCAGCCGCAAATACGGCTTTGCGCCGGCGCACACGATGCGGATCGCGCAGCGGCTTTATGAGGGCATCGACATCGGCGGCGAGACCACCGGACTCATTACTTATATGCGTACCGACGGCGTGCAGATCGATCCGTCCGCGATCACCCAGGCACGCAAGGTGATCGGCGAGGATTACGGCAACGCCTATGTCCCGGACGCGCCGCGCCAGTACCAGGCCAAGGCCAAGAACGCCCAGGAAGCGCACGAGGCGATCCGCCCGACCGACATGTCCCGCCGCCCCGACAGCATGAGCCGCAAGCTCGATGCCGATCAGGCGAGACTCTACGAGCTGATCTGGAAGCGCACCATCGCCAGCCAGATGGAATCGGCCGAGCTCGAGCGTACCACGGTCGACATCACGGCGAAGGCCGGCGGCCGGACGCTGGAGCTGCGCGCCACCGGCCAGGTCGTCAAGTTCGACGGTTTTCTGGCGCTCTACCAGGAAGGCCGCGACGACGAGGAGGACGAGGATTCCCGCCGCCTGCCCGCGATGAGCGGAGGCGACGCGCTGAAGCGGCAGTCGCTTGCCGTCACCCAGCATTTCACCGAGCCGCCGCCGCGCTTCTCGGAAGCCTCGCTGGTCAAGCGCATGGAAGAGCTCGGCATCGGCCGGCCCTCGACCTATGCCTCGATCCTCCAGGTCCTGAAAGACCGCGGCTACGTCAAGCTGGAGAAGAAGCGCCTGCACGGCGAGGACAAGGGCCGCGTCGTGGTCGCGTTCCTCGAAAGCTTCTTCAGCCGCTACGTCGAATACGATTTCACCGCCAATCTGGAAGAGCAGCTCGACCGCATCTCCAACAACGAGATCTCCTGGCAGCAGGTGCTGAAGGATTTCTGGATCGGCTTCATCGGCGCCGTCGACGAGATCAAGGATCTGCGCGTCGCGCAGGTGCTGGACGTGCTCGACGACCTGCTCGGACAGCACATCTATCCGCCCCGCACCGATG
The DNA here is from genome assembly GCF_008123965.1 of Bradyrhizobium hipponense. Lineage (GTDB taxonomy): Bacteria > Pseudomonadota > Alphaproteobacteria > Rhizobiales > Xanthobacteraceae > Bradyrhizobium > Bradyrhizobium hipponense. The sequence continues at coordinate 2,302 of NZ_VSTH01000126.1, forward strand.
GCGGCGATATCCGGCAGTGCCCGAGCTGCGGTAGCGGCCGGCTCAACCTGAAGGCCGGCAAGTTCGGCGCCTTCGTCGGCTGCTCGAACTATCCGGAATGCCGCTACACCCGCCAGCTCGCCGCCGATGGCGAGGCCAGCGCCGACCGTTCGCTCGGCCAGGATCCCGACACCGGCTTCGACGTCTCGGTCAAGGCGGGCCGATTCGGCCCCTACATCCAGCTCGGTGAGCCGAAGGATTATGCGGAAGGCGAGAAGCCGAAGCGCGCCGGCATCCCGAAGGGCACCTCGCCCGGCGATGTCGACCTCGAGCTCGCGCTCAAGCTGCTGTCGCTGCCGCGCGAGATCGGCAAGCATCCGGAATCCGGTGAGCCGATCACGGCCGGTCTCGGCCGCTTTGGCCCGTTCGTGAAGCACGAGAAGACCTACGCCAGCCTTGAGGCCGGCGATGAGGTCTTCGACGTCGGCCTCAATCGCGCGGTGACGCTGATTGCCGAGAAGGTTGCCAAGGGCCCGAGCCGCCGCTTCGGCGCCGACCCGGGCAAGGCCATCGGCGATCACCCGGCGCTCGGCACCGTCACCGTGAAGGGCGGCCGCTACGGCCCCTACGTCACCGCGGGCGGCGTCAACGCGACGATTCCAAGCGACATCGAGAAGGACGCAATCACGCTGCCGCAGGCGATCGCACTGATCGACGAGCGCGCGGCCAAGGGCGGCGGCAAGGTCAAGGCGAAGAAGGCAGCGAAACCGGCCAAGGCCAAGAAGGCTGCCGAGGGCGATGGCGCCGCGCCAAAACCGAAGAAACCGGCCGCGAAGAAAGCCGCGGCCAAGTCGAAAACTGAATCAACCAGCAAGGCGCGCGCCGCCGTGCCGTCGACGGCCAAGACTTCCGCAGTCAAGACGTCGCCGACCAAGGCGTCCGCAGCCAAAGCTCCGGCCAAGAAGAGTGCCGGCACGAAATAGAGGTTAAGTGAAACGCAACAATGACCATGGCTTTCCTGATCGGAACGCCATCGTCGCCTTCATCAAGGCAAACCACGGAAACGTCGGCACCCGCGAGATCGCGCGCGAGTTCGGCCTGAAAAACGCCGATCGCGCCGAGCTCAGGCGCATGCTGCGCGAACTCGCCGATGACGGCGTCGTCAAGAAGAAGCGCCACAAGATTTCAGAGCCCGACAGCCTGCCGCCGACGCTGCTCGCCGACATCACCGGCCGCGATGCGGACGGCGAGCTGATCGCCTCTCCCGCCGAGTGGGACGAGGTCGAAAACGGCGAGCCACCCAAAATCATCATCGAGATGCCGCGCCGGCCGAAGCCCGGCACGGCGGCCGGCGTCGGCGACCGCGCGCTATTGCTCGTTGAGCGGTCGGAGGAGACCGAAGGTCCGGCCTATCGCGGCCGCATCATCAAGGTCATCGACAAGGCCAAGAGCCGCATCCTCGGCGTGTTCCGCGAGCTGCCCGAAGGCGGCGGCCGGCTCGTCCCCGTCGACAAGAAGTTCGCCGACCGCGAGTTGAACATCGCCAAGGCCGACGCGCAGGGCGCGCAGGACGGCGACCTCGTCAGCATCGACATCGTCCGCTCGCGCGGCTTTGGCCTCGCCTCGGGCCGGGTGAAAGAGAAGCTCGGCTCGGTCAAGTCGGAGAAGGCGATCAGCCTGATCGCGATCTACGCCCACGACATCCCGCTGCAATTCTCGCCCGCAGCCGAGCGCGAGGCGGAAGCCGCGGAGCCGGCCAACCTTAGGGGGCGCGAGGATTGGCGCGATGTGCCGCTCGTCACCATCGATCCGCCCGATGCCAAGGATCATGACGACGCGGTGCACGCACAGCCAGATCCGGATCCGAACAACAAGGGCGGCTTCATCGTCGACGTCGCCATTGCCGACGTCAGCTTCTACGTGCGGCCGGGCACGACACTCGACCGCGACGCGCTCGATCGCGGCAACTCGGTCTATTTCCCCGACCGCGTCGTGCCGATGCTCCCCGAACGCATCTCCAACAATCTCTGCTCACTGGTGCCCGGCGAGCCGCGCGGCGCACTCGCAGTGCGGATGGTGATCGGCCCTGACGGGCGCAAGCGCTCGCACCGCTTCCACCGCATCCTGATGCGCTCGGCGGCCAAGCTGAACTACGCGCAGGCGCAGGCCGCAATCGACGGCCGGCCGGACGACACCACGGGGCCCCTGCTCGACCCGATCCTGAGGCCGCTCTATGCCGCCTATGCCTGCGTCAAACGCGCCCGCGACGAACGCGATCCGCTCAATCTCGATCTGCCCGAACGCAAGATCCTCTTGAAGAGTGACGGCACGGTCGATCGCGTCATCGTTCCGGAGCGGCTGGATGCGCACAAGCTGATCGAGGAGTTCATGATCCTCGCCAACGTCGCCGCAGCCGAGATGCTGGAGAAAAAGTCGCTGCCGCTGATCTACCGCGTGCACGACGAGCCGACACTGGAAAAGGTCCACGCGCTCGCAGAGTTCCTGCAGACGCTCGACGTTCCCTTCGCCAAGAGCGGCGCGCTGCGCCCCGCTCTGTTCAACCGCGTGCTGGCGCAGCTCGAAGGCCACGACCACTTCCCGCTGGTGAGCGAAGTCGTGCTGCGCGCCCAGGCGCAGGCGGAATATTCCGCCGAGAATTACGGTCATTTCGGCCTGAACCTGCGCCGCTACGCGCATTTCACCTCACCGATCCGCCGCTATGCCGACCTCATCGTGCACCGCGCGCTGGTCCGTGCGCTCGGGCTCGGCGAAGGCGCGCTGCCCGACAGCGAGACGCCGGAAACCTTGAGCGAAGTCGCGGCCCATATCTCGGTAACCGAACGGCGCGCCATGAAGGCCGAGCGCGAAACCGTCGACCGGCTGATCGCCCATCATCTGGCCGACCGCATCGGCGCCAGCTTCCAGGGCCGCGTCTCCGGCGTCACGCGCGCCGGCCTGTTCGTTAAGCTGGCCGAGACCGGGGCCGATGGCCTGATCCCGATCAGGTCCCTCGGCACGGAATATTTCAACTATGACGAGGGCCGCCACGCGCTTGTTGGCACGCGCAGCGGCACCATGCACCGGCTGGGCGACGTGGTCGACGTGCGTCTGATAGAAGCTGCGCCGGTTGCGGGCGCGCTGCGCTTCGAGCTACTGTCGTCGTCCGGCGAGACCGCGCCGCGCGACCGCAGGCAATCCGGTCCGCAACGCCGCCCCTCGTTCAAGGCGCATCCTGGACGCAGCCCAAACAAGCGCAAGCCGGAGAAGAAATCCGGCAAGGCGAAGAAGGGCAAAAGCAAGAGCAAGGGCGCAAAGGGCAAGGCCTGGTAGAAAGCGTGGGTGCGATGAACACGGTCCCGAAGATCTGGACGCGCGAGACTGGTCTTGTCGAGAAGCGCGACCTCTGGGCTGCGATGAGGCACGGCTTTTTCGGCCGCTGTCCGCGCTGTGGCCAGGGCAAGCTGTTCCGCGCTTTCCTGAAGACGGCCGACCATTGCTCGGTCTGCAGCCTCGACTTCACGCCGCATCGCGCAGACGATTTGCCGGCTTATCTTGTGATCGTCATCGTCGGCCACATCGTGGTGCCGAGCATCCTCTGGATCGAGACCAATTACACGACGCCGGTGTGGCTCAGCTTTGCGGCCTATTTGCCTTTCACCTTCGTCGCCTCGCTCGCACTGCTGCAGCCGGTCAAGGGCGCTGTGGTCGGATTGCAATGGGCTCTGCGCATGCACGGCTTTGACGACAATCCTCCGGATGGTATTCCGCCGGTGTGAGCAGAAAAGCAAAAGCGGTTTGGGTGAGGAAATGACGGATATCGCACAGGCGGAGAAGGCAAAGGTCCACGAGGCGAAGGAAGCCGACCACCATCCCTATTTCCGCCCCAAGGATGCCGCGACGCTGATCCTGGTCGATCGCAGCGGTGCCGTTCCAAGAGTGCTGGTCGGCAAGCGCCACGACAAGGTGGTGTTCATGCCCGGTAAATTCGTCTTCCCCGGCGGCCGCGTCGACAAGGCCGACTATCGCGTGCCCTGTGCGGCGCCGATCACGGCCGAGCTGGAAGCCAACCTTGCCAAGGGCAGCCCGAAGACGCCGGCCTCGCGCGCAAAATCGCTCGCCATTGCCGCGATCCGCGAGGCCTGCGAGGAGACCGGGCTTTGCCTGGGGCGCAGGATCGAGGGAAAGGCGCCGAAGCTCGACGGCCCCTGGAAGCCGTTCGCCGATGCGGGCCTGTTGCCCGACCCATCCGGCCTGTTCCTGATCGCGCGCGCCATCACGCCGCCCGGCCGCGTCAAGCGGTTCGATACCCGCTTCTTCACCGCGGATGCCTCCGCGATCACACACCGGGTCGACGGCGTGATCCATGCGGATGCGGAGCTGGTCGAGCTGGTCTGGGTCGAGCTCGGCTCGAAGCCGCTCGCCGATCTGCATCCGATGACGCGCAACGTGCTCAACGAGCTCGACACCCGCCTTGCCACCGGCCCGCTCCGCCACGACGCGCCGGTGCCGTTCTTCCATTTCTACGGCGGCAAGATGCAGAAGGATATTTTGAGCTGATCCGGCTCTCGCCGTCAGGGCGATCGCGTATGGGCTCATCTCATTGTGGCCGATCCTTCGAGACGCCCGCCTTTGGGGCGGGCCCTCAGGATGAGGATGGAGTCCGCGGTAGCCGTTTCAACGGGCGCCGATGCCGCTTAGCCTCATCCTGAGGAGACCGCGGAGCGGTCGTCTCGAAGGACGGGGCGGGCGCTCAGGCCGGCCCAAAAAGCCATATGCGATAGCCCTGCCGTCATTCCGGGGCGCGCGTAGCGCGAGGCTGGAATGACAGGCTTATGCTGAACGCTCTTCCAAAAACAAAATAATCTTCCCGCCTCTCCCGATGGCGAAGTACCGGCTCGTTCCTATGTCCTCTTGAACGACACCCAGAACGGACACCGGTCGATGGCACAACGGCAACTCAAGCTTGGCGCGTTCATGCGCCCGATCAGCATCCACACCGGCGCCTGGCGCTATCCGGGGGCCTGGCCCGATGCCAATTTCAACATCAGTCACATCAAGCAGCTGATCCAGAAGCTCGAGGCCGGCAAGTTCGACGCCTTCTTCATGGCCGATCATCTCGCCGTGCTGAACATGCCGGTCAACGCGCTCAAGCGCAGCCACACGGTGACGTCGTTCGAGCCGTTCACGCTGCTGTCGGCGCTCTCGGCCGTCACCGAGCGGATCGGCCTGATCGCGACGGGCTCGACCACGTTCGACGAGCCCTATCACGTCGCACGGCGCTTCGCCTCGCTCGACCATCTCAGCGGCGGGCGTGCGGGCTGGAACATCGTCACCACCTCGAACCCGGATGCGGCGCTGAATTTCGGCCTCGACGATCACATGGAGCATGCCGAGCGCTACAAGCGCGCCCGCGAATTCTACGACGTCGTCACCGGCCTCTGGGATTCCTTTGCCGATGACGCCTTCGTGCGCGATGTCGAAAGCGGTCTTTTCTTTGAGCCGTCGAAAATGCACGTGCTCGACCACCAGGGCAAATACTTCAAAGTGCGCGGTCCCCTCAACATCGCCCGGCCGGTGCAAGGCTGGCCCGTGATCGTGCAGGCCGGCGCGTCCGAGGACGGCAGGCAGCTTGCGGCGGAGACCGCGGAAGCCGTGTTCACCGGCGGTGGCAGTCTTGCCGACGGCCAGAAGCTCTACGCCGACATCAAGGGCCGCATGGAGAAGGTCGGGCGCGATCCCGAACACCTCAAGATCCTGCCCGGGGCCTTCGTCGTGGTCGGCGACAGCGTCGATGAGGCCAGGGAGAAGCGCGCGCTGCTCGACAGCCGCGTGCATTACGACAGCGCCATCGCCTCGCTGTCCGTCATTCTCGGCACCGATGCCTCCGGCTTCGATCCGGATGGTCCGCTCCCCGAAATCCCCGAGACCAACGCCAGCAAGAGCGGCCGCCAGCGCATGGTGGATCTCGCCGCGCGCGACAAGCTCACGGTGCGCCAGCTCGCCCAGCGCGTCGGCGGCTATGGTGGACTGTCTTTTGTCGGCACCGCCAAGACCATAGCCGACCAGATGGAGGAATGGCTGGTCGGGCGCGGCTCCGACGGATTCAACATCATGTTCCCGTTCGTCCCCGCCGGCCTCGACGATTTCGTCGACAAGGTGGTCCCGGAGCTCCAGCGCCGAGGGATTTTCCGCAAGGAGTATGAAGGGGCCACTTTGCGCGAGAATCTGGGCCTGCCGCGGCCGAAAAACCGCTTCTTCGAGGCCTGATCGGGCCGATTTGAGCGGTTTTGCGGGCCTGAAACCTTGACATCAGGCGGTTTCTGGCTAGGTTGCCGGCCAACGCGGGCCGTTTGGCCGGCTCCAGATTCCCCTATTTCTCGAGGTTCAGAACATGGCCAAAGCGGTCACCATCAAGGTCAAGCTCGTGTCCTCGGCTGACACCGGCTTCTACTACGTCGCCAAGAAGAATTCGCGCACCATGACCGACAAGCTGGTCAAGAAGAAGTACGATCCCGTGGCGCGCAAGCACGTCGAATTCCGCGAAGCCAAGATCAAGTAAGAAGATCAAGTAAGATCGCGGAACGCTGAAGACTTTTGCGGGGCCCTTGCGGGCCCCGTTCTCGTTTGCACGCTCGTGTCCGGGACGCGCTGCGCGCCAACACGCGCGTCTTCGACACGCTATGGCGCTGCTGCGCACAGCTGCCCTCCTGCTTCAGAATCGCGTGCTCGACCTTCCCGGCAAAATTCCGCAATCAATCGGCTAAGAGCTCGACCATTCAAGTCATGGCATGACGTCCGCCACCACAAGATCGCCGCCGGCCACACCTGGACCTGCTGCGGCGAAATAAACCGCGGCGAGCGCAAGCACAGCGAACGCTGCGTATCCGAGGAGGATCAAGCCATCGTAGTTGCGAGCCGTTGGACCGTAGGAAGTGTTTTGGATTCGATCGATAATCGTCATGTCAATTACTCCCTGTTGGCACAATAACAATGGTCGCGTGGCAATAAGTGCGGAGAAGTGGGTTCGCACGGAACGCTGGTTACGGGTCGGCGCGCGAACTCATTTCGATCCGCTAAATCGCGCGATCTGCGCCTGCTGTCCTGGCGAGCTAGATTGCGCGATCTCGGTGTCCTTGGGTCCAAGATACCCTACGCCGATGAGAACGAGCAGAACGGCGGAGTAGACTAAAGACCAGCCAATCTGCCATCTGCGCCACAGTTTGCGGTCCTCGAGACTTAGCTCCTCGAGGTATTTTCTCCGATGAGGCTCCAGATATTCGATCATATGACGCTCCATCATCAGCCCCCGTCCTGCGGATGCCTGCTCGCCTCCATATCGTCAGACCAACAATGGTCAGACATCCGAGCGTGTTGAGCGCGAAAATGGTCGCCATCGCGGCATCATGCGAGACGATCATCGCGTAGCTCACAGTCGCAATGTTTGCGGCGGAGAACAGTAGCCAGGTAAAGACTGAAACAGCCTCGGCGCCGTTGTTGTCGCGATGAACACGCACGATCTGGGGAAAATACCCCAATAGCCTTGCTGTGTTCAAAAATGCGAATGCGCCAAACGAGTAATCTGCCAAAGTCATTTCTGCACTCCAATACCTGAGTATCTGGTTCGCTCTTCTGTGAACCAGCTCATATGGCTCCGGAAAGCGAAGGAGCTAAATTTGCCTCCCGCGCTGCCCTTCGATTTCCGGCAAATCATCGGCAATGGGTATTCTCAAATGTCTTGTGATGATTGGCTTCTGCGCAAGATCGATCCGGGCACGGAACGTGCCAAAAGCAAGATCGATCCTGGCTCCCGCCCTTTGCGCGAGTCTTCGCATCGGCCAGTTGTCGCTCGTGTAGATAAGATCAACGCTTCGGGCATCCATATCCAAGGCTTGACGCATCGACGCATTCAACAGGCGCCGACCCATTCCACGCCGACGAGATGCTCCCTCGACCACGATCAGAAGCTCCATCACACTCGAGCCGCCCTTCCGATAAAGCTCCAGCATCCCGCGAAGCCCCTGTTCAGAGAAGATTCCGAGCATGAGCTCAGCGTTTTCGAGCGCGGTGATCGCCTGCAGATCGAGCGCCGCGTCCGAGAGCGGCGCTCCAAACCGGCGGCAACGGGTCTCTGCATCGAGCCTGGACAAAAATGCCTGCACCGACGGAAGCTGCCCAATGTCGAGCTGATGTATGTCGGGATCAGAGGGTTGTGGGCCGAACCACAACGGCACGTCCTTCTCAACTCGCGCGATTCCACTGACCGCCGCCATTGGCGTTCCTTTGAGCGAATGCTCGAATTGCCCGACTGTACCGATGTTCAGTTAACTTGGCCCGATGCGAAAAAATTCCCGGTGGCTACCAGAAATCTTTTTTCTTCGTCGATTGGAATAAACGGCGACGTTTTCGAGTCTATTCCTCCCGTTGGATTCCAGCGACAGGTAATCCGTTCGCGCTACGCCTCGATCCCGGCAAGCGGACTGGCGCTGTACATTGTCCAGCAGGAGCCATCGAGCGGTGGGATGGCAAGATCTCATCGCGGCGCCTCAATTGCAGCGAAAAGGTCCATTTGGATGAGGTTGGCTGCCGCTGCGACTGATGCACCGCGTTGCGAGGCTGCTTGTTCTTTGGAGGACGCTGGCAGCAGGCGTCCACCTTTTTTCCGATGACCGGGAATATTTGGTTCCATATTTGAGTTCATTAGACAGGGGACGAGGTTGAACCCTAACGACGACAGGAGGAAATTCGCGGTTGTCGTTGCGCCCTATCTGGCCGATGCGCATGCGTTTGCGCGCTGGCTCATGCACGACCGTGCAGACGCCGAGGACGTCGTGCAGGAGGCGTGCATTAGGGCGTTTCGCGCATTGCCGCGGTTCTCGGGACCGAATGCACGCGCTTGGCTGCTGACGATAGTGAGGAATACCGCTTTCACCTTGCTTAGGGAAAAAAAGGCCGCGGCTTTGGTCGGCCTTGACGAGCTGAACGAGAGCGATCGCTTCACTGTCGAGCGGGGAAACGAAGTGGATGCGGCAGGATCGCCGGAAGCAGCGCTAATTGCCGCCGCCGATGCGGCGAAGCTTGAGGCCTCCATCGCGGCCTTGCCGGCCGAATTCAGGGAAGTACTGGTCTTGCGGGATATCCAGGGACTCGAATATCGCGAAATCGCTGGCATCACCGGTAGCCCGGTCGGTACGGTGATGTCGAGGCTTGCGCGAGCCCGCCACAAGCTGATTGTACGAATGAAGCAGGAGAGTTGCTGATGCCACTCTCCGACGATCATGATGTACATCTCATTCACGCCTATCTCGACGGGGAACTTGACGTCATGGCCGCGCTTGCAGTCGAGCGCAAGATCGCAGCCGACCCCGACTTGCGGAAGCTCGCAGATGAAATCGCCGCCTTGAAGAAAGTTCTGGCCGAGAAATTCCCGCCGGAGCCGATTCCGCCGCGGCTGCGATCGCGGATCGAGGCCACCTTTGCGCTCGAGACGAGACAACGAATGCCCAATTGGGCCAAGATCGCGGCATCGATCTTGGTCGTGGCTGCCCTGTCAAGCACCCTGACTGGAATTGCACTCCGCACGACCGCGCCACAGGAGATCGTGGTAGCCGAGCTCTTTGACGCCCACCTCCGCTCGCTGATGGCAGCACAGCCCACGGATGTTGCTTCTTCGGACCAGCATAGGGTCAAGCCCTGGTTCAACGGTCGGATCACCCAATCGCCACGGGTCGTCGATCTTGCTGCTCAAGGCTTCGAACTTATCGGCGGACGCGTTGATGTCGTCGGCAGGACTCCGTTGTCGACCCTGGTATATCGCAGACGCGAGCACGTGATCAGTCTGACCGAACTCTCTGGGCGTGATCAGCTCGACCTGCCATTCGATTGGCGGGCGGAGAATGGCTTCAACATGATCAGATGGTCGGACCGTGAGCGATCGTATGTCGCGATTTCAGATCTGAACGTGAATGAACTCGAAACATTTGCGAAGGTGTTCCGAGGTAGTGCCAGCTAGCGCCTGCTCACGATCGCTCATCAGGCAGACAGCCACTCAAACTGGTCGATTCCGGCGATACCTTCCGTTCGGCTGACGATTGCAACGCGGCGCTGCAAGTAGCGCACGAGATTGCAAACGTATGTCCAGTGTGCGGGCAATCTTGAGTATCGGCTCAGGTCAACAAATCGTACTGATGTGGCGCGAAAATAAAATCCTCAGGCCTGAGTGCTTGCTCGCTATGCACGACTACGTCGTTGTCCGGACCGAACGTGATCGTGCTCTCGTGCGTGGCAAAATCAAACGATGAGATACTCAGATCACTGAAGTTCTCGATACCGAGCGCAGAGACATCGATGTGATCGATTCCCAGATTCGAGAGCCCTTGCCCGAAATCCTCGACTTTGTCGTGGCCGTTGTCGAAATTGAACGCGAACGTGTCGTTTCCTCCGTTCGCCAGGCCAAGCATGACCTGGGCATCACCCCAGATGTCATCGTTGCCGGTGCCGCTAACCAGGGTGTCGTTGCCGCCGCGTGCGTCGTCGGACATGGACTGGGCATCGCCGATGAGAATGGTCTCGTAGCTGCCTGCCGGATGTGGATTCGGATCATTGCCGCCGACCAGCGTGTCATTGCCGGCGTGCGCGTCGCCCGAAATGGTCGACGCATCCCCATACGCCTGATTGACGAGATGAGAAAATACGTTGCCGCCGATATAAGTGTCATTGCCGCCAACGGCCTGATCACCCATGTTGCCGCCGGCATCGCCGTAGAAGACATTTTGGTCTTGCGCGCCTGAGGCCTGGAATGTGTCATCGCCGCCGTGCGCGCGATCAGACATATTGCCCGCGACGTCGCCATAGAACGTACTTCCCCCTAAGCTGGTCTTGTTGAACGTGTCGTCCCCTCCATACGCCGAACCGGACATGTTCCCGCCGGCATCGCCGGAAAAGACGTTTCGGTCGGGGAGTGTTGCGTCGCTGAAGTCATTGAACGTGTCGTTCCCGCCAGCGGCGGAAGCGGAGATGTTACCCCCGGCGTCGCCAAAAACGAAATTGAACGGATTAATCCCTTTCACAACGAACGTATCGTTGCCGCCGGCCGCATAGCCGGCCATGTCGCCTCCGGCATCACCATAGAGATAATTGTTGTACTCAAGTCCGGTCGCAGTGAAGCTGTCATTGCCACCGCGAGCATGAGCGAACAAGCTTCCGCCTGCGTCCCCGTAGAACACGAAATTGGAGTCCGGCCCGATCTGACGACCATGGCCAGATTCTCCAAATGAAGAGGTAACTTCGGCTCGAACGATCTCAGCGATCGCGATTGCACCTCTACGGAGTCAGTTTTCCGATCCCGCCGACGCTCGGAAAACGGCAATATCTGCACGTTGATCTGCGCGGCGTACGCTAACAAGCAGCATTATTGTCTCATTAAAATTAAACCGGATCGCGTGGTTAATCCGGGGCGCTTGATGCCAAGCTTACAAGCGACTAAACCGCCCAAGGATGCGTTTTTTCGGTCTTTTCGGTGAGAGTGAGGTATTTCACAGCTTTTTCATGAACCTAATCTACAATTAATTTAACCTGATGGATGATTTTATGTCTTTCGGCCCGACGGTTGTTTTTAAATAGTCACAGTAAGGGGCGCTGATGAGTGGGCGTGGTCAGGGGCACATCCGCATTGTGGTTCTGCATGAACGCGTTTGGTTCCTAAGAACTCAGCTGGCAGAGCTTCAGAACCTTCGCAGCCGGGTTGAGCAAGCCGAGGAACGAAAAGCCGGCAGACGTTCAAAAGTCACAGGTGTCTCGGCGATGCGTCGCCGATTGCAGCGACAACGGCGTTTTCGATAGCCGCAAGCCGTGGTGGCCAACGTGGCGCAGGCTCGCAGCCACATAGCCTTCATCAGAGATTGCTCTGGGCCGAAACAGCCCCCGAGTTGACTTGGTCTGCTAGGGGCCACACAAGCGGCCGATTACGACCAAGCAGCGCGATGGCCGCTGTAAAGTCATAGCTTACCGCGATGCGAACACACCCGCCTACGCCGCCTTCAGCACCGGCGGCTGCGACGGCCGGATCAGCGCGAACGCAATCTGGATGATGCCGCCGGCCGCGCCGATACGCCACGCCATGGTGTAGGAGCCGAGTGCGTCCTAGATCAACTCGCCTCCGTAGGCGCCGAGGAAGCTGCCGACCGGGCGGCTCATGAAAGGCGAGGCCCAGGATCATCACCTGCCAGCAAGTGCGTTCAACCGTTTGGCGTCCCCTTCTCTTTCCAAAAGATCAATCCTCGCCGCACGGTCTTTTTCGTAGCCAAGCGCTAAGCGTCTCGAGCAGCAGATGGATCGGTGTGCGGTTCGGAAATCCCATGTGCAGAATGATGATCTTGGGAGGCTCTTTCGTGAGGGCCCCAGATTCCACCCGGTGCTATTCACGATGCCAAGGTTGGTCCGAACGGCGCGAAGGTCATTGCGACTTACGTTGTCGAGAAGGGAAAGCCGCTCGCCTCTCCGGCTCCGTAGCAACACAGTACGACGCAAAGGCAGGTCCCGGCTCTGCAGCGCACCGTCGGACGCCGCGCTGCGTCCGGGACACGAGAGCTGGGCCGGGTGTGCTCTGAAGCTATCGCGTCGTGATACGAAGAGCATCTAACCGGAATGGCCTCGCCGATATGAGAAAAATCCATAAGTCCATTTATCTTCCCAACGACGTCGGCCAACTGGTCGTCTCCGAGTGGCGCCCAAGTTCTGAGCAAGACGAAAATCTGGCGCCGGAAGTGCAGCACTTCTGCCCCTTATCGATTCATCATCCAATTGAACCTTTGCGGGATTTCCGGGACCCACCTCAGTGGGGTTGGGGAACGGAGGTTTCCCATGACGAAGCATCGAAGGATTTCCGGATTTGTGGCGGTCGCCCTCCTTGCTGCCGCCACCACCGCAGTCACCATTAAGTCATACTCGTCCTCTGCCGATCGTCCCGCAGCGTCCGCCAACGCGATGTCAATCGGAGAACTCACAGCCGGCGCCGGCAAGCTTCCGACTGATGAATTCGATGACCAATCAGTGATCTATTCGAAAAAGCGCTAAGCGAGAGGCAGTTCACAAAGATCTGCCGAAGGGAATGCTATGTTCCAGCAATTCAATTGCTGGCTGATTCTTTTGAAGAAAATTTCTGTTTCGAACAGCCTCTGAGGAGGTTTTCATGTTCAGACAATTTATTTTGCTCGTAGTCACGGCCTCTCTAACGCTAGCGGTTTCACCCAAAGCCTATTGTCGTGATGATGGGTTAGAGCCCAGTGCGGTTCCCGAGTCGCCTTCGGTTCTACTGCGGGCCGACGCAACGCGAACTGCGGAAGGCTTGCTGGAAGAAATTGTGACTTGGCTCTCCTCGAATTTCGATCTGCCTGCCATCAAAGAACGTCCCGCCGTCGAATTTGCGTCGAGGATGAAGCTTGCGACCATGCGGGCCGGAGATGGTGCCCTTTCGGAAGGTCTCACGAACCACGACGAGCTAAATCAACCAGGGCAGCGTCAGGTCGTCGCCCTCTACAACGACAAGTCAAAAACGATCCTGCTCCCGGATGACTGGACTGGAACCTCACCAGCCGACCAATCGATCCTGGTCCACGAAATGGTCCATCACCTCCAGAATCTCGGCAAGCTCACGTTTGAATGCCCGAGAGCGCGAGAGAAGTCGGCCTATCTGGCTCAGGACGAGTGGCTTGGGCGGTTCGGAATGAGCTTGGAGCACGAGTTTGACGTCGACATGTTCACAGTGCTGATTTCCTCAGCCTGCATGTTTTGACCAGAATTAGATGGCCAGACTCTTGGCAGTCGTTGCAATCATACTGGCGCTCTTGGTGATGGTAAGGGGGCAGCAGCAGCAGTTTAGCCTGCTGCCAACGGGACCAATGCCGGCGACGCTCATCCCCTAATTGGGGCGGGGCAGCCAATTGACCTCAGACGCTGCGACCCGATGTTCGTACCGGGTCAATGGGCTTATCGCGGGGCGCCTCGAGGTTGGTAGAGGTACGCGTGGCCGGCAAGTGCTTTCTTCAGCCGACCTCTATAGCTTCGAATGCCGACCACAGAGCTTCAACTTCTTGCCCCTGTCGTGCTGCCGGGCGGAAGAGCCGTATCTCGATCGGGACCGAGGACTTGGCGTCCCCGGCCTCGACGAGCGAACCCGCCGCGATGTCGTCTTCCGCCAGCGTTCGAGGAAGCCAGGCGACACCGTCTCCGGACCTGACCATCGAGAGCAGCGTCGCGGCGAGATGCGACGTGAAAATCTTCTTCAAGTCCCGCTTCACCAATTGACTCGCGACGATGCGGCCCAGCCCCGACTGCGGGCTGTAGGTCAGGTAGGGGACGGTCTCGTCGTTTTGCAGCGACCACCGCGACTTTCGGTCGCCGTCAGCGGCGCTGAGGAGAACGAGCGTGTCGGTACCCACGACGATGCTCTTGAACTGCCTGGTGTCGAGCCGGCTGCCCATGCTGCGATGATAGTGGCACAACAGGAACGATACGTCGCCCCGGAGCATCATCCGCTCGCACGCTAACATGCTGTCCGAGATGAGATTGAGATTGCCCAAGGCGAGAATTTTCTCGCTGCTCCGGACCCACTTTGGAAAGAACGTGAACGACAATACGTGCGTTGCGGCGATCGACAGCGGCCCCGCGCCCCGTCCGGCCACTTCGAGGGTTTCGCGGCGCAACTGATGCAGCGCCCGGGTCAGAATTTCGGCCTGGGTATGGAAATGCTCGCCGGCGCGCGTGAGCGTCACGCTGTGTGTCGTTCGAACGAATAGCGGCGCCCCCACCCATTCCTCCAATGCCCGGATCCGTCGGCTGAAGGCCGGCTGGGTGACGTGACGGGCTTCGGCCGCTTTGGAGAAGTTCAAGGTCTCGGAGAGAGCCAGATAATCCTCGAACCAGATCAGATCCATCGGTGATGCCTAAAGGGCATAACTAATCTCGGCAACAGCATTGGCGTTCTCTCCGGCCGAAGCCTACGGATCGCCCCAAGCTACACAACGCCACAGCAGCACGGAAGTCGTCCCGGAGACGGAGTGGCCCTTCCCAAACAGCGACAGAGGCCCACCAAGGCCCAGCATAGGCGTATGTCCTCAGGGAGAAAACAGTGAAAATTTCGCACTTGAGCGAGCTCTACGTGCAGGTCCTTCTTGCTATCCTGCTGGGCGGCCTGCTCGGTTATCTCTGGCCCCAGGTCGGAACCAGCCTTCAGCCGCTCGCCGACGGCTTCATCAAACTGATCAAGATGCTGCTGTCGCCGATCATTTTCGGTACGGTCGTTGTCGGCATAGCCAAGATGAGCGACATCAAGGAGGTCGGCCGAATTGGCGTCAAGTCGCTGATCTACTTCGAGGTGGTCTCGACCTTGGCCCTTGTAATCGGCCTGGTGGTAGTCAACGTGATCAAGCCCGGTGCCGGCATGAACATCGACGCCAGCCACATCGATGCGGGTTCGATCTCGGCCTACGTGAAGGCCGCCGACGGCAACCACGGCTTCGTGCAGTTCCTGCTCGACATCATCCCGACGACGATCGTCGATGCCTTCGCCAAGGGAATGATGCTGCAGGTCATCCTGGTTTCGGTGCTGATCGGCATCGCCATGGTCCAACTCGGCGACTACGGCAAGCCGTTGGTGAACGTCATCGAGATCCTGCTGCACGCCCTGTTCCGGGTCGTGGCCATGGTCATGCGCCTCGCCCCGTTGGGCGCTGGAGCCGGGGTCGCCTTCACGATCGGAAAGTACGGGATCGCGACGCTCTGGTCACTCGGCTACCTGATGCTCGGCGTCTACGTTACGACGATCCTCTTCGTCGTGGTGGTGCTCGGCGGCATCGCGACGTGGGCCGGTTTTCCGCTGCCGCAGTTCTTCCGCTACTTCAAGGACGAGATCCTCATCGTCCTGGGCACCTGCTCGACGGAAGCGGTGATGCCGCAGATGCTGGTCAAGCTCGAACGGCTCGGTTGCGACAAGACCGTCGTCGGCATGGTGCTGCCCACCGGCTACACGTTCAATGCCGACGGAACGTCCATTTACCTTTCGATGGCCGCCATCTTCGTCGCTCAGGCGACGAACACGGAGCTTTCTCTCGGCGACCAGATCGTATTGCTGGGCGTGCTTCTTCTGACGTCGAAGGGATCCGCAGGCGTTGCCGGCGCTGGCTTCGTGACGCTCGCCGCAACCCTATCGTCAATCCACACCGTTCCCGTCGCCGGCCTCGTTCTTTTGCTCGGCGTCGACCGCTTCATGAACGAAGCCCGCGCCGTGACCAATCTTATCGGCAACGGGATCGCGACGATCGCGATCGCCAAGTGGGACGGCGCCTTCGATCGGAAGCAGGCGATGGAAGCCGTGAGGCTACGCCACGACAAGCCCGCCACGGCTGAGACCGAAGTTCTGGCGACCGATCCCTAACCGAAGACATCACCAACCACAGAAGGAGAACGCCGTGCGTATCGTAGACGTCGTCGAGACGACCAAGCCAATCTCGTCACCGATCCGGAATGCCTACATCGACTTTTCGAAGATGACTTCCAGCCTTGTCGCCGTCGTGACCGACGTCGTCCGCGACGGGCGGCGGGTGGTCGGCTACGGCTTCAATTCGAACGGCCGCTACGGTCAGGGCGGGCTGATCCGGGAGCGCTTTCGCGACCGCATCCTCGAAGCCGAACCTGTGAGCCTGCTGAACGACGATGGTACCAATCTCGATCCGCACCGCATCTGGACGAAGATGATGTCGAACGAGAAGCCCGGCGGTCACGGCGAGCGCTCGGTCGCCGTCGGAACGCTCGACATGGCGATCTGGGATGCGACCGCAAAGATTGCCGGCAAGCCGCTGTTCCGCCTACTTGCGGAAATCAAGGGCAAGGAGGCCAACCCGCGGGTCTTCGTCTACGCTGCCGGCGGCTACTACTATCCCGGCAAGGACAACTCCGCGCTGCAGGCGGAAATGCGCGGCTACCTGAACCGCGGCTACAACGTCGTGAAGATGAAGATCGGCGGCGCGTCGATCGACGAGGACCGCGGCCGCATCGAGGCCGTGCTCAAGGAGATCGGATCGCAGGCCAAGCTCGCCGTTGATGCCAACGGTCGCTTCGATCTCGAGACCGGCATCGCCTACGCCAAGATGCTGCGCGAGTACCCGCTGTTCTGGTATGAGGAGATCGGCGATCCGCTCGACTACGCCCTCCAGGCCGCCGTCGCGGAATTCTATCCCGGCCCGATGGCCACGGGCGAGAACCTGTTCTCGCACCAGGACGCCCGCAACCTGCTCCGCTACGGCGGCATGCGTCCGGACCGCGATTGGCTGCAGTTCGACTGTGCTTTGTCCTACGGTCTCGTCGAATATCTCCGGACATTGGACGTCCTGGCCCAACACGGCTGGTCACCGTCGCGCTGCATACCGCACGGCGGTCACCAGATGTCGTTGAACATCGCCGCCGGCCTGGGGCTCGGCGGCAACGAGAGCTACCCCGACCTCTTCCAGCCCTACGGGGGATTCCCGGATTCTGTCCGGGTTCAGGACGGCCACATCGTCATGCCGGACATTCCGGGCATCGGCTTCGAGGGCAAGTCGGATCTGATCAAAGTCATGCGCGAACTGGCCGAATAGGCCGGTCAGTTCACGCGAAAGCGCCATCGAAAGCGATCCCGCATACGACGAGAAGTTCTCGCTGCGGGTCGCTGGCACATGGGGCCGGCCACGGGCAGAAGCGGCCAGTCGCAATCAGACTGCGGGTCAAAAGCGGCGGTCGAGCCAAGTGCTGATCGGCGTCCGGTTTACGGCGGACAACCGACATCGCGACGGGTTGAGCGCTCTTCGGCTGAGGGCCAATTCCGGCCTCGCGCACCGCAGCGAATAGAACTCTAATTGTACCACTCGTCGGTGGGCAGAGCGGTGTTGGAGGCGAGCGCTGAGAGGCGCTGAAGCCCACCGGGAACCCTGCCGCGCCAGTCTGGATTCCCGCAATATTTGGGGTAAGGTTACGCTGCCTGCGCAGAAAAATTGCAAACGACATCCGGGAGGAAGTGATGCTCGACACCACGCTTAGCGCGCGCGCCCAGGTTTTCCTCGACAAGTTTGAAGCCGCGCTTGCGGCGGGCGATCTCGACACCGCCGTGGAAATGTTCGCTCCGGAATGCTACTGGCGCGACCTTGTTGCCTTCACCTGGAACATCAAGACCATGGAAGGCCGCGATCAGATCCGCGACATGCTTGCGCATTGCCTCGCGCATGCGAAGCCGCGCAACTGGAAAATCGCCGAGGGTGAAACGCCAACCGAGGCTGACGGCGTGACCGAGTCTTGGATCTCATTCGAGACCGAGGTCGCGCGCGGATATGGACTCATCCGACTGCAGAACGGCCAGATTTGGACGCTCTTGACGACGATGGCCGAACTCAAGGGCCATGAGGAAAAGGCTGGCTTCAGCCGACCGCTCGGCGCCAGGCACGGCGTCAATCCTGGCTCCAAGACCTGGAAGGAGCTGCGTGACGAGGAAGTCGAGCAACTCGGCTTCAAGACCCAGCCCTACGTGCTTATCATCGGCGGCGGACAGGGCGGCATTGCGCTCGGAGCGCGGCTGCGCCAGCTCGGAGTGCCCACGATCATCACCGAAAAAAACGCACGCGCCGGCGATTCCTGGCGCAACCGCTACAAGTCGCTCTGCCTGCACGACCCCGTCTGGTACGATCATCTGCCTTATATCGATTTCCCCAAGAACTGGCCTGTGTTCTCGCCTAAGGACAAGATCGGCGACTGGCTGGAAATGTACACCAAGGTCATGGAGCTGAACTACTGGACGAACACTACCGCCAAACACGCCAGTTGGGACGACACCAAGAAGGAATGGACCGCCGTCGTTGAACGGGATGGCAAGGAGATCACGCTGCGGCCCAAGCAGCTTGTGTTCGCGACCGGCATGTCGGCCAACCCGAACATGCCGAAAATCAAGGGCATGGAAAACTTCAAAGGCGAGCAACACCATTCCTCACGCCATCCCGGCTCCGACGGCTACAAAGGCAAGAAGGTGGTGGTGATCGGCTCGAACAATTCGGCCCATGACATCTGCGCTGCGCTGTACGAGGCCGGCATCGACGTAACGATGGTGCAGCGCTCGACGACGCACATTGTGCGCTCGGATTCGCTGATGGCGACCCTCGGTGATCTTTATTCCGAACGTGCCGTCCGCAGCGGAATGACCACGGCAAAGGCCGATCTGATCTTCGCTTCACTGCCCTACCGGATCTTGAATCAGTTTCAAAAGCCGGTCTACGACAAGATCCGCCAGGACGACGCCGCCTTCTATGCCGGGCTGGAGAAGGCCGGCTTCAGGCTCGACTTCGGTGACGACGATTCCGGGCTATTCATGAAGTATCTGCGCCGCGGCTCGGGCTATTACATCGACGTCGGCGCTTCGCAGCTTATCATTGACGGCAAAATCAAACTGTCCGCTGGACAGGTCGAGGAAATCACGCCCAACGGCGTCAGGCTCGACAACGGCAAGGGATTGCCAGCGGACGTGATCGTCTATGCCACCGGCTACAGCTCAATGAATGGCTTTGTCGCCGATCTCGTGAGTCGGGAAATGGCCGAGCAAGTCGGCAAGGTCTGGGGCCTCGGCTCGAATACTACAAAGGACCCCGGCCCATGGGAAGGTGAACAGCGCAACATGTGGAAGCCGACGCAGCAGGAAGGACTATGGTTCCACGGCGGCAATCTGCATCAGTCGCGGCATTACTCGCAATTCCTTTCCCTGCAGTTGAAGGCGCGCTACGAGAGCATCCCGACGCCGGTCTACGGAGTGCAGACTGTCCATCACAAGGCCTGAAATTTGCCGAGTGCAGACATCGGGATAACGTTTCTTCGCCATGGTCTAAAATTCGGCCAGCCGTCAACCAGATGCCGGTGAAGCCAATGCAGCAGATTGCGGAGTGGCTCGAAAGACTTGGCCTCGGTCAATACGCGCAGCGCTTTGCCGAGAACGACATTGACCCAAGCGTTCTGCGCGATCTGACCGACCATGACCTCGAAAAAATCGGTGTCTCGCTCGGCCATCGCAGGAAGATATTGCGCGCGATTGCGGAGCTCGATGAGGCCGGACCGAGACCCGCGCCTGCTCCTCGGACCGCGGCCGCGAGACGTCATCTCACGGTCATGTTCGCTGATCTTGTTGGCTCGACAGCGCTCTCGACAAGGCTCGACCCTGAGGACTTGCAGGAAATCATGGGCGCGTACCATCGCTGCTGCGCCGAGCAGATCGAGAAATTTGGCGGGTTCGTTGCCAGATACATGGGTGACGGCGTTCTCGCTTATTTCGGCTATCCGCGGGCGGATGAAGACGATGCTGAGCGCGCGGTATGCGCCGGGCTGGCGTTGGTTGCGGCCGTGGCAGGACTCGATGTCGGTCCGGGGGCAAGATTGCGAGTGCGAGTTGGCATTGCCACCGGGTTGGTGATCGTCGGCGATCTCATTGGGGAGGGCGCGTCGCAGCAGCATGAGGTGGTCGGTGAGACCCCCAATCTGGCCTCGCGGCTTCAGGCGCTGGCCGGACCGGATACGGTGGTCATCGACGGCGGCACCCGCCGCCTCGTCGGGGGACTCTTCGAGTATCTCGCTCTCGGGAGCGTGTCCATCGCAGGCTTCAGCGACCCCGTGCCGGCCTGGCGAGTCATGGGCGCGAGCGCGGTCGATAGCCGCTTCGAGGCCCTGCGCGTAGCCGGAACGCCACTGCTTGGCCGCGATGAGGAGATCGAGCTGCTGATGTGCCGCTGGCAGCAGATAAAGCGCGGCAATGGCTCGGTCGTGCTGATATCGGGTGAGCCCGGTATCGGCAAATCGCGCCTCGCTGAGACCGCGGCGGAGCGGCTGAGCGATGATCCACACATCCGCTTGCGCCGTTTCTGCTCGCCGCACCACCAGGGCAGCGCGCTTTTCCCGACCATCTCACAGCTCGAGCGGGCAGCGGGATTTCGGCGTGACGATACGGACGAGCAGCGGTTGGACAAGCTCGAGGCATTGCTCGCAGAGGCAAACGCTGACCTCAGCGAGGCCGTCCCTCTGATCGCAGACCTGTTGTCCGTGCAGATCGGCCGTCGCTATCCACCGCTTAATCTCACCCCGCAGAAGCGCAAGGAGAAGACGTTCGGGGCCCTCCTAGCCCAACTCGAGGGACTGGCGGCAGGCCGGCCCGTGCTGATGGTGTTCGAGGATGTGCACTGGATCGACCCCACCTCGCTCGAGCTGTTGGACCTCATCGTCGACCAGGTGGCCACCCTCCGGGCCTTGCTGGTCATCACCTTCCGGCCGGAATTCGCGCCGACCTGGATCGGGCGCTCGCACGTAACATTGATCAGCCTCGGTCGTCTGCCGCGTCGACAGCGCGCCGAGATGATCATGCGGGTGACCGGCGGCAAGGCGTTGCCCCACGAGATCGCCGAACAGATAATCGATCGGACCGATGGCATACCGCTATTCATCGAGGAATTGACCAAGACGGTCATCGAGAGCGGCATGCTGACCGACACTGGCGACCGCTTTGATGCGCGGGGGCCCTTGCCTCGGCTTGCCATCCCTACCTCGCTCCAAGCCTCGCTCCTGGCACGGCTCGATCGCTTGGCACCGGTGCGCGAGATGGCGCAGATCGGAGCGGCACTCGGACGGTCGTTCTCGCATGAGCTGATCAGCGCCGTCGCGGCTATGCCGCAGCAACAGGTGGACCGGGCCCTGGCGCAGCTCGTAGGCGCCGAGTTGGTCTTCCAGCGGGGCACCCTGCCCGATGCAGAGTACACCTTCAAGCACGCGCTGGTGCAGGACGCAGCCTATAGCACCATGCTGCGCGGTCGACGCCAGCAGATCCATGCCCACATTGCAACGGTGATGGAGAGTCAATTCCCTGACATCGTGGCGGCTCAGCCGCAACTCATGGCCCATCATTGCGCCGAGGCGGGCTTCACCGGGAAGGCGGTCGGCTACCGGCTCAAGTCCGGTCAGCAAGCTGTCGCGCGGTCGGCGATGACGGAAGCGGTGGCGCAGTTGCAGAAGGGGCTGGAATTGCTGGCGAACATGCCTGAGGAGTCCCGGCCCGTGCAGCACGAACTCGACCTGCAAATTGCCCTCGGGCGTGCTCTGATGGCAGCTCGAGGGTATTCGGCGCCGGTGGTGGGCGATACCCTCGTCAGGGCGCGAGCACTCGCTGAGCGGTTCGATCGGCCGGATCGTCTCGTTCCGCTGCTCTATTCCCAATGGGGTTTCCATATGGTTCGGGCCGAGCACGAGCTGGCGGTGTCCCTTGCCGAGCAGATGGAGAAATTTGGCGAGACTAGAAAAGATCAGGTCGCTCTGCTGCTGGGTCACTATATCCACGGCGCCAGTTGCTACTTTCGCGGGGAGTTTGTGACATCGCGCGCCCTTCTCGAGCTGTGTGATGGCCTGAGAGATCCGGCCGCTCGCGCGATTTGCGCCGCCATAGCGGTGGCCGATCCGTACGCAGCGAGCCTGGGTCACTTGGCGTTGACATTGGCGCTTCTGGGCCACATCGATCAGGGACGCGCGCGCGTGGACGAGGCGTTGTCGGAAGCCCGCGGGCTCGACCATCCGTTTACAGTGGCCTTTGTGTTGAGCAAGGTGTGTGCGGTGGAGGCGGCCGCCGGCTTGCCGCATGACGCACGGCGGCACGCGGAGGAGCTGGTGGCTCTCTCGAACGAGCACGGTTTTCCGCTCTGGTTGGGCCTCGGACTGCTCGAGCATGGTCGCTCATTGACAGCACTTGGACAGGCGCAGGATGGCCTCGCGATGCTCGCGAGGGGGCTCTCGGTGCTTCGTGGTGCCGGAGCCGTTGTGCACACGCCACGCGCGCTCTGCTTTCTCGCCGAGGCTCACGCCAAGGTCGGGCATCTGCAGGAGGGGCAGAATTGCCTCGTCGAGGCTGCGCAGCTGATCGAGGCGACTCACGAGCGGTGCGGTGAGGTCGAGCTGCATCGACTTCGAGGCGGCATTATGAATGCGCGAGGCGACCAAGCCGCTGCGGAGCAGAATTATCATCGAGCACTAGCTGTGGCGGAGCGCCAGAGCGCGAGGACGTTTGGGCTGCGCGCTGCAACGAGGCTCGCCCGCCTGTGGCGCGATCAAGGCAAGTGCACGGAAGCTCATGACCTTCTCGCGCTGGTGTATGGCTGGTTCACCGAAGGCTTCGACACTCCGGTCCTGAGGGGCGCCAAGGCGCTGCTCGACCGGCTGGCTTGATGCAGTTCACCTCTTGCGTGGCGGGATAGCCTGCACTCCAAGGCTCGACGCACTTTGGTCGATGATGTCGTGAAGTGTCATCTGCAGCTCGTCGCTGCCGGCGCGTAGAGCGTGAGGACCGGATGCGATTCCACAGCATGCGCCCGATGCCGTCGGAATGTCGGCTTGGGGTCATTCGCGTCGGTTCGCCGGTAGCTCGACGACTTTCGCGGTAGGGACG
>NZ_VSTH01000127.1 GCF_008123965.1 Bradyrhizobium hipponense
GGAGGGCTGGGGTGGGGGTGCTTCCTCAATCGAGACTCCCAATGAGGAGAGAGCCCTCACCCGGCGCTTCGCGCCGACCTCTCCCGCAAGCGGGAGAGGTTGAACGAACCTGCGGCCCGCTCACTCCACCCCATTCCGCTTCAAGATCATCTCGATCGCCTCGGCGAAGCCATCCTGCTCGTTGGTGGCGGTGACGTGGGTCGCCTGCTCCTTGACGTTGCCGGCGGCATTGCCCATGGCGATCGAGACGCCGCTGACGCGGAACATTGCGAGATCATTCTGCATGTCGCCGATGGTGGCGACCGCGTCGGTCGCAATTCCGAGGCGCTTGGCCATAGCCTCGACGAAAGTGCCCTTGTTGAAGCCGGGCGGGGTGATGTCGAGATAATAGGTCTGCGAGCGCACCGCGGTCGCCTCGCTGCCGAGCGCCTCCTGCATCACCTTCTCGCAACGCTCCAGCCCGGCTGCATCGGCGCTGGCGCCGACGATCTTGCAGGCGCTGGTGAGGTACGGCGAAAAATCGGCTATGACGGTCGGATCGGACCGGATCGTGCGCTGCTCGTGGGCGACGTAGCTGCCGTCTGGATTGTCGATCAGCCATTTGTCGGTGGTGAAGAGCCAGATGTCGGCGCCGAATTCCCGGAGGATCTGCAAGCTTCGCTCGGTCGCGCTTGCGGGGATGAGGTGCTGCTCGACCGCGTTCATCTCGGGATCGACGATCGAGGAGCCGTTGAACGGGCCGACCGGCAGCCAGATCGCGAGCGGCTCGATCAGGAAGCGCATGCCGATCGCGGGGCGGCTCGACGTGATGGTGAAGCCGATGCCGGCCTTGTGCAGCCGCTGCACCGCCGCCTTGGCGCGGTCGGTCAGCATCTTGTCCTTGGTCAGCAGCGTGCCATCGACATCGGAAACCACGAGTGAGATTTGCGTCATGGCAGAACCTTGGGTTTCATGGCCTTGGATGTCACGGCCCTGGGCTTGTCGCCGCCCAATTTCAACTGCCGCACGACGCCGTCCACGATCGCCTCGACGGTCTCGTCGATCGAGACGCTGATCACGTGCTCGCCCGCTTCCGGCGGCTCCAGCGTATTGAACTGGCTGGTCAAGAGCTCGGGCGGCATGAAATGGCCCTTGCGGCGCGCGAGCCGATCGGCGATCAGCTCCTTGCTGCCCTTCAGGAAGACGAAGCGGACGTCACTCCGTCCACGCAAGAGCACGTCACGATAGCTGTGCTTCAGAGCCGAGCAGGCAATGATGACGTGCTCGCCGCGTCCGCAGACCCGTGCGATCTCGTCGGCGATGGCGTTGAGCCACGGCCAGCGATCCTCGTCGGTGAGCGGGTGGCCGGCCCTCATCTTCTCGACGTTGCTGGCGGGGTGAAAGCTGTCGCCGTCCTCGAACCGCCAGCCGAGCCGCTCGCCCAGCGCTTTGGCGATCGTGCTCTTGCCCGAACCCGACACGCCCATCACGATCAATGCACAAGGTGCTTCAACGCCCGCCACGAATTCCCTCCGGAAGCGCGGCCTGGTCGACCAGCCAGACGGTTTCACCATTCGAGCGCGCGCGCAACGCCGGCAGGTTCTCGCCATTGAAGAGGCGCGTCAAGATCGGCTGCTTGTCGTGCCCGGCAATCTCGAACAGCATTTCGCGGCAGGACGCCAGCGCGGGCAGGGTGAGCGAGACTCGCGGCACGAAGGGCGCGACGTTGGCCTTGGGCACGCCGACGACCCAGCGCTGCGTCTCTTCGAGGGCAGGATAGCCGGGAAACAGCGAAGCGGTGTGGCCGTCCGGGCCTGCGCCCATCAGCACGAGATCGAATAGAGGCCGCGACGGATCCAGCCGCTCCTCGCCGTAGAAGGACTGCAGCTCGCGCGCATAGGCCTCGGCGCTGCGGTCGGGATTTTCCGCGGTGGTCGGGATCGGGTGAATATGGCCGGACGGCGCGCTGCGATCGAGGAAGGCTTCGCGCGCGACAGCCATGTTGTTGAGAGGATCGCCTTCGGGCACGAACCGCTCGTCCCCAATGAACCAGTGCACGCGTTCCCAGGGAATTTTGTCGCGCCAGGAATCGCCGCCGAGTAATTGATAAAGCCTCTTCGGGCTGGAGCCACCGGTGAGGCAGATCGCGATACGCCCGGGATTGGCCGCGATCCGCGCCATCACCCGTTCGGCCGCTGCGCGGGCGAGCGCCTCGGCGTCGGTCTCGACGATCAGCTTGGGCAGGCCGGCGGCTGCCATCACGAAAACTTCCGCCAGCTTCGCCCGTCACGCCGGAGCAATTCATCGGCACAAGCCGGTCCCTCGCTGCCGGCGGGATAGGTCTCGATACCGTTGACGCCCGCCTTCTTCCAGGCATCCAGGAACGGTTGCACTGCCTGCCACCCGGCCTCGACGCCATCGGCGCGCTGGAACAGGATGTTGTCGCCGATCATGCAGTCATAAATCAGCGTCTCGTAGCCGGTGCTGGGATCGGCCCGGAAATAGTCGCCGTAGCGGAACTTCATTTCGACGCCATCGATCATGACGCTCGGTCCCGGAATCTTGGCATTGAACTGAAGCTCGATGGTCTCGGTCGGCGCAATGCCGATGGTCAGGAAGTTCTGCGACAGACGGTCGACGGCCGTGCCCGAAAACATCGATAGCGGTGCCTGCTTGAACTTGATCGCAACTTCCGTGCGCTTGTGCGCCAATGCCTTGCCCGTGCGCAAATAGAAGGGCACGCCGGCCCAGCGCCAATTGTCGATCATCAGCTTCAGCGCGACATAGGTCTCCGTGCTGCTGCCGGGTTTGACATCCTGGGTATTGCGATAGTCCGGAATCTCGTCGTCGCCGATGCGGCCGGCGAGATATTGCGCGCGGACTGAATTCCTCAGCGCTTCCTCCTCGCTCGGCTGCTGGATCGCGGTGAGAACCTCGGCCTTCTCGGAACGCACGGAATGGGCATCGAAGCGGCTCGGTGGCTCCATCGCCACCAGCGACATCAGCTGGAACAGATGGTTCGGCACCATGTCGCGCAGCGCACCGGTGGCATCGTAGAAGCCGCCGCGATGACCGACGCCGAGCTTCTCCTCCACCGTGATCTGGATGTGGTCGATATGGTTGCGATTCCAGATCGGCTCGAACATGCCATTGGCAAAGCGCAGCACCAGGATGTTCTGCACCGTCTCCTTGCCGAGATAGTGATCGATCCGGTAGATCTGGTGCTCCTCCATGATCTTCAGCAGTTCGGCGTTCAAGGCGCGGGCCGAGGCGAGATCGGTGCCGAACGGCTTTTCGATCACGAGCCGCCGCCAGGCGCCGTTCTCCTTCATCATGCCGGTGCGGCCGAGCTCGCGCGCGGTCGGTGCGAATGCGGCCGGCGGAGTTGCGAGGTAAAACAGCCGGTTGCCACCGGTGTCCTGCGCGCATTCCAGCGAGTCCAGATGCTCGTGCAAGCGGTCGAACGACGGCGGGTCCTTCGGATCGGCCTCGACGAACGTCACGCATTGCAGCAGCTTCTGGGCGACGTCGTCGTCAACCGGTCTCGTCGCGAACTCGCGCAAGCCCTGCATCAGGCTATCGCGCAGCTCGTCATCCGACTGGCCCTTGCGGGCCACGCCGACGACGCAGAACTTTTCCGGTAGCAGGTGCTCGGCGGCGAGATTGTAGAGTGACGGCATCACGAGGCGGTGGGTGAGATCACCAGTGACACCAAAGATGACGAAGGCGCAATTTTCCGGCTTGCGCTTTGCTTGCGGGTCTTTTGTCACGAATGATCGGCCTTCGCTTGTTACTTGCTCTTCTTGCTAGGACTTCGCAGCGTCCGGCTGCTTCGGCTCCTTGTGGCCGCCGAAACCCGCGCGCATCGCGGAAAGAATTTTTTCGGCGAAGGTGTGTTCCTGGCGGGAACGGAAACGTGCGTAGAGGGCCGCGGTCAGGACTTCGGCCGGCACAGCCTCGTCGATCGCCGCATTCACGGTCCAGCGTCCTTCGCCGGAATCCTCGACGAAACCGGAATATTCGGACAGCGCCGGGCTGTCGGCGAGCGCTGTCGAGGTCAAATCGAGCAGCCAGGACGGGATCACGCTGCCGCGCCGCCACACCTCGGCGATATCTGCAAGATCGAAATCGTAGCGATGATCCGCCGGCAACGCCTCGATGCTGGCGTTCTTGAGAATATCGAAACCTTCCGCATAGGCCTGCATCAGGCCGTATTCGATGCCGTTGTGGATCATCTTGACGAAGTGACCGGCACCGACCGGGCCGGCATGGATGTAGCCCTGCTCGATGCGGGGATCGCGGCCGTCGCGTCCCGGCGTTCGCGCAATGTCGCCGGCGCCGGGCGCGAGCGCGGCGAAAATCGGATCGAGCCGGTCGACCACGACCTTCTCGCCGCCGATCATCATGCAATAGCCGCGGTCCAGTCCCCAGACGCCGCCGGAGGTCCCGACGTCGACATAATGGATGCCGCGCTCCCTCAGCGCCTTGCCGCGGCGAACGTCATCTTGCCAGAAGGTGTTGCCGCCGTCGATGATGACGTCGTCGGCCCCCATCACGTTCGCAAGCGTGTCGATCGTCGCTTCGGTGATGCGGCCGGCAGGCAGCATCACCCATGCGGTACGCGGTCGTTCCAGCTTGGCGACGAATTCTTCGAGCGTCGCCGAGCCCTGCGCGCCGTCTCCGACAAGGCCGGCGACGGCCTTGGCGTCCTTGTCATAGACCACGGTCGAATGGCCGTGACGCATCAGCCGGCGCACGATGTTGCCGCCCATCCGGCCGAGGCCGATCATGCCGAGTTGCATTTGAATTATTCCCTTAGTTCAGCGCGTCCGTGAGGGCGGCGTTGAGTGCCGCGAGACCTTTCTTGAGCCCGCCCTTCAAGTGCACGCGGAGCGCACGTCGGCCGCGCTCGGTGAGCACATCGAAATCGCCGCGCGCCTGTGCCGCCTTGATGACGCCAAAGCTGGCCTTCTGGCCCGGCACGCCCAGGTCCTTGGCATCATCGGCGGTGATCTGGAGGAATACGCCACTGTCGGGGCCGCCCTTGTAGGCCTGCCCGGTGGAGTGCAGGAAGCGCGGCCCGAACTCGGCGCAGGTCGCGACGTGGTGCTTCTCGCGCACTTCGAGCCGCATCGTCTGGAGCGCATCGATGGTGGCCTTGTCGCGCGCGATGTAGCCGAGCAGGGCGACATAGTCGCCGTGACTGGAGCGGGCGAGATGCGCCTTCAACCATGAGGTGAGATCGCCGTTGGCCCCTGCGGCACGCAGCGCTGTGGCGTTGGCCTCGTCGGTGTAGAGATCGGCCTCCGCGGTGCTGACCACCGGCTGTTCCGCCGGCAGCGCGCCGGTCTTCTCGAACGCGGCGGTGAGCTCGCGGGTCTTGATCTTGGCCGCTTCCACGTCGGGCTGATCGAACGGGTTGATGCCGAGGATGCTGCCTGCCACCGCGGTTGCCATCTCGAACCGGAAGAATTCCTGCCCGAGATGATCGATCGACTTCATGACGATGCGCACGACGGGATGGCCGGCCGCTTCGATCGCGGCAAGCTTTGAGTCGTGTGGGGCGTCCGCCTCGCCTTCGGTGCGGATGTCGATGAAGAACCGATCGTTGCCGTAAAGTGAGGGCTCGCCGAGCGGCTCGTCGGCAATCGGGATCAGGCCCTTGCCTTCCTTGCCGGTCGATTCGGCGATGAGCTGCTCGGCCCAGGCGCCGAAATCGGCGATCTTCTTCGACGTCAGGATCGTCACCTTGTCGCGGCCTTCGAGCCCGGCGAGACCCATGGCAAGCCCGAGCTGCACGCCGGGGTTTTCTTGCGGCGGCACGTCCGGTCCGCAGGAGCGGGCCATCGAGAGCGCATGCTTGACCAGGGTCTTGACGTCGATGCCCGCGGTTGCCGCCGGCACGAGGCCGAACGGCGAGAGAACCGAATAGCGACCGCCAATCGAGGGATCGCCATGGAATATCCGCGCATAGTTCAGTTTCTTGGCCGCCTTCTCCAGCGACGAGCCGGGATCGGTCACCGCGATGAAGCGATGGCCGGTCTTGACCGACGGCCCGACCGCCTGCGCGACACGCTCATGGAAATAATCCTTCATCGCGTTCGGCTCGGCGGTGCCGCCGGACTTGCTGGAGACGATGAACACGGTGTTGGCAATGTCGATCCGGGCTTCCATCGCCCGCACCTGCGCCGGATCGGTGGAATCTAGCACGTGCAGCTTCGGGAAGCCGGACTTCCGCGCGAAGGTCTCCGCCAGTACTTCCGGCCCTAGGCTCGATCCGCCCATGCCGAGCACGACGGCGTCGGAAAATTTCTGACCCTTGACGCGATTCGCGTAGTCCTCATAGTCGGCGACGTCGGCCTTTGCGGCGCTGTCCAGCCAGCCGAGCCATTTGTCCTCGTCCGCGCCGGTCCAGACCGACTTGTCGCGCTGCCACAGCCTGCGGATTTTCGCTGACGCCCGCCAGTCCTCGGTGCTCTTCGCCACGGCCTTGCCGAGCCCGTCACCGAGGGAGAGCAGCTGGCGATCGATCGCGGGCCCAAGCACGGTGGCGCGCTTGTGGGCGACTGCGCCATACAGCTTATCAGCGGCGTCGGCAAACTGCTTGACGCCGTCCTTCACCAGCTCGGCGGTGATGGCGTCGAGCGAGATGCCGGAGCGCTCCAGCTCCTCCAGCACGCGGCGGGCGTCCTCGACATTCTCTTCGAGACTGTCGCGCGTCTTGCCGTGGTCGCGGAACGCGTCCAGCGTCGCCGGCGGCATGGTGTTGATGGTGTCGGGGCCGATCAGTTCCTCGACATAGAGGACGTCGCTGTAGTCCTTGTTCTTGGTTCCGGTCGACGCCCACAGCATGCGCTGCGGCTTGGCGCCCCTGGCTGCAAGCTTGTCCCAGCGGGGACCTGCAAACAGCCGCCTGTAGTCCTGGTAGGCGACCTTGGCGTTGGCGATCGCGACCTTGCCTTTCAGCGCGGCGAGCCGCTCCTTTTCGGATGGGTCGTTGGCACGGGCGATCTTCTCGTCGAGCTGCTTGTCGACCATCGAGTCGATGCGGCTGACGAAGAAGCTCGCCACGCTCGCGACATGCGAAGGATCGCCGCCGCCCGCGACATATTTCTCCAGACCGGCGAGGTAGGCCTCGGCGACCTCGAGATAGACCGCTTTGGAGAACAGCAGCGTGATGTTGATGCTGATGCCTTCGCCGATGAGTTGTTCGATCGCCGGCAGGCCCTCGGGCGTCGCCGGGACCTTGACCATCAAGTTCCTGCGATTGACGTCCTTCCAGAGCCGCTTCGCCTCGGCGACCGTGCCCGCGGTGTCCAGTGCGAGATAAGGCGAGACCTCCAGGCTGACGAAGCCGTCCTGGCCCTTGAGGCGGGCATAGACCGGGCGGAGCACGTCGGCGGCATTCTGGATGTCCTCGACCGCGACGGCCTCGAACAGGTCGGCCACGGTCCGGTCGCCCCGCTTGAGCGCCTTGCCGATCGAGGCGTCGTATTCGTCCGAGCTGCCGATCGCCTTCTCGAAGATCGAGGGATTTGAGGTGACGCCCTTGACGCCGTCAGTCTCGATCAGCCGTTTCAAATCGCCCTTGGCGATGAAGCCACGGGCGAGGAAGTCCAGCCAGACGGCTTGTCCGTGCTTTTCCAGTTCTTTGACGGGATTCATGCTGTTTATTTATCTCCAAGCCTGCGGGCGAGGGGTTTCCGCGCCGGTCCTGACGCGCTATCCTCTAGCTTACATGCGCATCTGAGGGAACCTATCAAGGGTACAGGGGTTTTGCTCTCGGTGTAACTCCGTCGCGATCGTGACGATCCAGGCGGCAGTAGCGGTGTTGCGTAAAATTCTCCGGCCGGGACGGTTCGACCGGGGCGCGTTGCGTAGCGTCAGCCTGCCACGTCTGCTTGTCGCAGCGCAGAGTGCCGTCAGGGGGCTTCCAATCCGCCTGATGCATCGTTGGCTCGGTCGCAAATGGCCATGCTGGGGGAGAGCATGCACGCTGAAACTGAGGGTCTGGCACTCGCCGTTCCCGACGGGGCGCAATCGGCCGGCCCGGCCGTGTGTATCGACGCATCCCACGATCTTGAAATCGGTCAATGCGCGACGCGCCTGCGGCTGCTGGTCGCGGCGGGATTTGCGATGATGCTGATCAGTGCGAGCCTCGCCTTTGGCTGGTGGGATGTCATCGGCAACTATGGCACGACGATCGGCTATACCGGCATCATGGTGTTCGGCCTGGTCACCTGCCGGCTGATCTGGATGCTGCCGTCCGAACGGGGGCCGGTGGTGATCGTCACCACCTACGGCATCCGCGATCTCCGCATCGGCAATGAATTTCTGCTTTGGGAGTCGATTGAGGACGTTTCGGCTGAAGAATGCCGCGGACACAAGGTCATCGTGCTGACGCTGACGCCGGCCTTCCAGCGTCAGCTCGCCTGCATCCACGCCACCTCGCGCACTGCGACCGCCGATCGCGTCGTCATCCGGCCCGAGGGTCTGACGATTGATTTCGGTACCTTGCTGCGCGCCTGCCGCGACTGTCATGCTGGCAGCGATTCACGCACCGCATTGCGGCGATAGCGCGATCATGGCACGCAAAGCTTGGCCGCACGAACGTCAT
The DNA here is from genome assembly GCF_008123965.1 of Bradyrhizobium hipponense. Classification (GTDB taxonomy): domain Bacteria; phylum Pseudomonadota; class Alphaproteobacteria; order Rhizobiales; family Xanthobacteraceae; genus Bradyrhizobium; species Bradyrhizobium hipponense. The sequence continues at coordinate 8,597 of NZ_VSTH01000127.1, forward strand.
AAAGCCGCCGCCAGCCGGCGGTTATGCTGCAGTGCCGGATGGGCCTATCCCCGGTAATGCCCGGATGTTGCGGTGAGGCGACATTTGCTGGAAATTAGCGGATACAAGTATAGATTCGCATAAATAACAGGCAGCTGCCTGTTCGTAACTCACCCGATGCCTACGTTGTGCGTTGCGTGGTGAAGGTCCTCGGGTGTCGAATGTCCGTCATGTGCTCACGCTGATTCGAGAGTGGCGCTAAGGAACGGTCCGGTCGCTGCTTTAGTTCAGTTGTGTAGCGGAACTCACGCGGAGAGGGATCATGTACAACGATTCTCTATTCAACGCTTTCGCTCGGTCGTTCGAGGCGAGAAGCCAGCACGACATGTCGATGGCGGAATATCTGGAATCGTGTCGAAGCGATCCCATGAAATATGCAAATGCGGCCGAACGATTGCTAGCCGCGATCGGTGAACCCCAGACGATCGACACGGCCAAGGACCCACGCCTTGGCCGTATTTTTTTGAACCGCACGATCCGCACCTATCCGGCCTTTGCCGGTTTCTACGGCATGGAAGAGACCATCGAGCGCATCGTTGGTTTCTTCCGTCATGCCGCGCAAGGCCTCGAGGAGCGCAAGCAGATCCTCTATTTGCTCGGCCCGGTCGGCGGCGGCAAATCCTCGCTCGCCGAACGGCTGAAGTCGCTGATGGAAGTGCATCCGATCTACGTGCTGAAGGCCGGCGACGAAGTCTCGCCCGTGTTCGAGAGCCCGCTGAGCCTGTTCGATCCCGATCAGCTCGGCCCGATGCTGGAGGAAAAGTACGGCATTCCACGCCGGCGTCTCACCGGGTTGATGAGCCCGTGGTGCTACAAGCGCCTCGAGGCCTTCGGCGGCGACATCTCGCAGTTCCGCGTCGCCAAGATCCAGCCGTCGCGGCTGCGCCAGATCGCGATCGCCAAGACCGAGCCCGGTGACGAGAACAATCAGGACATCTCCTCGCTGGTCGGCAAGGTCGACATCCGCAAGCTCGAGACTTACGCCCAGAACGACCCCGATGCCTACAGCTATTCCGGCGGCCTCAACCGCGCCAACCAGGGCATCCTCGAATTCGTCGAGATGTTCAAGGCGCCGATCAAGATGCTGCACCCGCTGCTGACCGCTACGCAGGAAGGCAACTACATCGGCACCGAGAATATCGGCGCGATTCCGTTTACCGGCATCATCCTCGCACATTCCAACGAGGCCGAGTGGTCGAGCTTCAAGTCGAACAAGAACAACGAGGCCTTCATCGACCGCATCTGCGTGATCAAGGTGCCCTATGTCCTGCGCTACACCGAAGAGCAGAAGATTTACGAAAAGCTGATCCAGGGCTCCGAGCTTGCGTCTGCGCCGTGCGCGCCGGCGACGCTGGAAACGATGGCACGATTCTCGGTGATGTCGCGGCTGCGCAAGCACGAGAATTCCACGCTGTTTGCCAAAATGCGGGTTTACGATGGCGAAAGCCTGAAGGAATCCGATCCCAAAGCGCGTAGCGTCCAGGAATACCGGGATGCCGCCGGCGTCGACGAAGGCATGGATGGCGTCTCCACGCGCTTTGCCTTCAAAATCCTGGCCGCGACCTTCAACCACGATCCGCAGGAGGTTGCCGCCGACGCCGTGCACCTGATGTATGCGCTGGAACAGTCTATCCGCCGCGAGCAGCTTCCTGAGGAAATCGAAAAGCGTTACCTGGAATTCATCAAGGCGGAACTCGCACCGCGTTATGCCGAGTTCATCGGCAACGAGATCCAGAAGGCTTATCTCGAATCCTACTCGGATTACGGCCAGAATCTGTTCGACCGTTACGTCGATTACGCCGATGCCTGGATCGAGGATCAGGACTTCAAGGATCCCGACACCGGACAATTGCTCGATCGCGAATTGTTGAACCAGGAGCTGACCAAGATCGAGAAGCCGGCCGGCATCGCCAACCCAAAGGATTTCCGCAACGAGGTCGTCAAGTTCTCGTTGAGGGCCAGGGCGCAGAATGCCGGCAAGAATCCGACCTGGACCTCCTACGAGAAGATTCGCGATGTGATCGAAAAGCGGATATTCTCCCAGGTCGAGGACCTGCTTCCGGTCATCTCGTTCGGGTCCAAGAAGGACGGCGAGACGGAGAAGAAGCACGGCGAGTTCGTCGCACGCATGGTGGAGCGCGGCTACACCGAGCGTCAGGTTCGCCGGCTCGTCGAGTGGTACATGCGCGTGAAGCAAGCCGGTTGAGGCGGATGGGAACGTGGCCATTCACATTATTGACAGGCGCCTGAATCCAGGCGGCAAGAGTCTTGAGAACCGCCAGCGGTTCTTGCGTCGGGCCAAATCCCTGGTGCAGGGCGCCGTCAAGAAGACCTCGCAGGAACGCGACATCAAGGATGTCCTGGAGGGTGGCGAGGTCACGATTCCGCTCGACGGCATGCACGAGCCGCGCTTCCGCCGCGAAGGCGGCACGCGCGACATGGTGCTGCCCGGGAACAAGAAGTTCATCGAGGGCGACTATCTCCCTCGATCCGGCCAGGGCAGCGCCAAGGAATCCGGTCCGGGCGAAGGCGACAGCGAAGACGCCTTCCGTTTCGTGCTGAGCCGCGACGAATTCGTCGATCTCTTCCTCGACGATCTCGAGCTTCCGGATCTCGCCAAGCGCAAGATCGCGCAGACCGAGAGCGAGGGCATCCAGCGCGCCGGTTACACCACGTCCGGCTCGCCAGCCAACATCTCGGTCAGCCGGACGGTGCGGCTCGCGCTCGCGCGCCGCATCGCGCTCAAGCGGCCCCGCAAGGAAGAGATCGAGGAGCTGGAAGCCGCGATCGCCGCATGCACCGACGAGAATGAGCGCGCGGAACTCGTCGCCGAGCTCGAGAAGCTCAAGGCGAAATCCAAGCGCATTCCCTTCATCGATCCGCTCGACATCCGCTATCGCCGCTTCGAGACGGTGCCCAAGCCGGTCGCACAGGCGGTGATGTTCTGCCTGATGGACGTCTCCGGCTCGATGTCCGAACACATGAAGGATCTCGCCAAGCGCTTCTACATGCTGCTCTACGTCTTCCTGAAGCGGCGCTACAAGCATGTCGAGATCGTCTTCATCCGCCACACCGACCGCGCCGAGGAGGTCGACGAGCAGACTTTCTTCTACGGCCCGGCGTCCGGCGGCACGCTGGTCTCCAGCGCGCTCCAGGCGATGCACGAGATCGTGCGCGAGCGCTTCAATCCGGCGGACTGGAACATCTACGCGGCCCAGGCCTCCGACGGCGACAACTCCTATTCCGACGGCGAGCTCGCCGGCATGCTGCTGACCGACAAGATCCTCCCGGTTTGCCAGTTCTTCGCCTATCTCGAGGTCGGCGAATCCGGGGGCAGCGCTTTCGATCTCTCGGACTCCTCGCTCTGGACCCTTTACGAGCGCCTGCGTAGCACCGGCGCACCGCTCTCGATGCGCAAGGTCAGCGAACGCAGCGAGATTTTTCCGGTGTTCCACGACCTGTTCCAGCGCCGCGAAACTACTCAGGAGAAGGCCGCTCCATGACGGAACGCTTGTTCGAAGGCGCGGATTGGGATTTCCACACCTTGCAGCGCATTAGCGATGCCTGCGAGGCGGTGGCGTTGAAAGATCTCGGGCTCGACGTCTATCCGAACCAGATCGAGGTCATCACCGCCGAGCAGATGCTGGATGCCTACTCGTCCGTCGGCATGCCCCTGTTCTACAAGCACTGGTCGTTCGGCAAGCACTTCGCCTATCATGAGGCGTCCTACCGCAAGGGCCTGATGGGCCTCGCTTATGAGATCGTGATCAACTCCTCGCCCTGCATCTCCTACCTGATGGAGGAGAACACGGCGACGATGCAGACCCTCGTGATCGCGCACGCCGCGTTCGGTCACAACCACTTCTTCAAGAACAACTATCTGTTCAAGCAGTGGACCGACGCCGACGGCATTCTGGACTATCTCGATTTCGCCAAGAAGTATGTGATGAGTTGCGAGGCGCGCCACGGCCGCGTCGAGGTCGAACGCACGCTGGATGCCGCGCATGCGCTGATGTCGCATGGCATCGACCGCTACCCCGGCAAGAAGAAGCTGGATTTGCGCGCCGAGGAGAAGCGGGCAGGGCGCCGCCGCCAGCATGAAGAGGAAGTCTTCAACGACCTCTGGCGCACCGTGCCGGCAGGAAAGAGCAAGAGCCGCTCCGCGATCAGCGTCGAGCGCCGCCGCAAGCTGCTGGGCCTGCCGCAGGAGAATCTGCTTTATTTTCTGGAGAAGAGTGCGCCGCGGCTGGCGCCCTGGCAGCGCGAGCTTTTGCGGATCGTCCGCCACATCGCGCAATATTTCTATCCGCAGAGCCAGACCAAGGTGATGAACGAGGGGACGGCGACCTACGTCCACTACCGCATCATGACCAAGCTGCACGAGCAGGGTCGGCTCACCGACGGCAACTTCCTCGAATTCCTGCAATCCCACACCAATGTGGTGTTCCAGCCCGAATTCGACGATCGGCGCTTCTCGGGCTTCAATCCCTATGCGCTCGGCTTTTCCATGATGCAGGACATCGAGCGCATCGTTACCCGTCCTGAGGACGAGGACCGCGAATGGTTCCCGGACATCGCCGGAAAGAACGATGTGATGGGCGTGCTGCGCGACGTCTGGGCCAACTACCGCGATGAGAGTTTTATCGCCCAGTACCTGAGCCCCAAGCTGATGCGGCACTTCCGCATGTTCCATCTGCACGACGATCCCGAGGAGCGCGCCGGCATCCGGGTCGATGCCATTCACGACGAGCGTGGTTTCCGCCGCGTGCGACGCGAGCTCGCGCGGCAGCATGATGTCGGCTACATCGATGCCAATATCGAAGTGGTCGACGTCGATCTGTCCGGCGACCGCCGGCTGATCGTGCATCATCGCGTCATCAAGGGCTCGCAGCTCAACGAGACCGACGCCAAGCGGGTGCTGCAGCATCTCGCCGATCTCTGGACCTATGACGTCGCGCTGATCGAGGTCGACGCCAACGACAAGGTCTTGCGGGAATATGTCGTGAGTCCGCGCCCAATCACAGCGGCGGCCTGACGCCGCCGGTTAAGCAGGATGAGCCTTGATTGAATCGGCGCAAGCCGAGGGCGCGGTTCACCTCTCCCGTAGGGAGAGGTCGGATCGCATCGAAAGATGCGATCCGGGTGAGGGGTTACGGTCTCACTGAATGCCGCGGCCCCTCACCCGGATTGCGCGGGACGATGCTTTGCATCGCCAGGCGCAATCCGGCCTCTCCCCGTTGGGGAGAGGTGAACATCGCGGTGGCCGGCTGTATCTGATCATCATCGTGGTCTAAGCCGAGCGCTTTGCGGATTTGCCTTTGGCCTTGGAGGTATTCAGGTCCACGGCCGCGCGGATGAGCGCCTTCAGCGCCTTCTCATTGATTTTCTCGCCTTCGCGAACATCGATCGCGCGCCTCACGTTTCCCTCGAGGCTCGCGTTGAACAGCCCCGCGGGGTCGTCGAGCGCAGCGCCCTTGGCGAAGGTCAGCTTCACGACAGCCTTGTAGGTCTCGCCGGTGCAGATGATCCCGTCGTGCGACCACACCGGCACGCCCCGCCATTTCCATTCCTCGACCAGGTCGGGATCGGCGTCCTTGATCAGGGCGCGAAGCCGACTGAGCATCTCGCCGCGCCAGTCGCCAAGCTCCTTGATCCTGCCGTCGATCAACTTGGAGGCTGAAGCTCCGTCCGCTTCCTTCGCGCTGCTGGTCTTCGCCGTCACAGCTTTCTTCATGATCTTGCCTCGTTCACGCGCCGCTGGCTGACGTATGGCAGCGCGAACAGATATAGCCCGGTCGCGAGCAACGGAATCAGCGGGACGAACGCCAACAGCCCGATCCACACCGCCTGCATCTGCAGGGCGATGGCGACAATATTCGCGGTGACGGCAACCGTGAAGGCGATGGACAGCCAGCGATGGATCTGCCGTATCCAGATGTTCGAGCTCAATGGGACCTCCTCTGAAGATGATTGGAATGGACATCGCCGGCCGGGCTAGTCTGCCCGCGCCAGCAGCTCTTCAAGCTTTGCAAAAAACTGGTTCCAGCCGGCGTGCGCGCCGCCATAGGCCTGCTTCTGGTTGGGACGGAAGCCCGCCTGCTCCACGCGCAGATGCGTGCCCGCGCCGGTCGGCGTCAGCGTGAAGGTCACGACGCTCTTCAAATCGAAGGCCGCGTCCTCATGCGTGAAATTCCAAGTGTAGGCGAGCGATCGCTGCGGCTCGATGGCGAGGACCTCGCAATCCAGCACGCCGCCCCACTCGCCACGAAGATTGAAGCGATGGCCGACGGTGGGCTTGAAGTCGTTCTTCATCAGCCACTCCTCGATCAGATGCGGCTGCGTCAGCGCGCGCCAGATCCGCTCCGGCGGAAAGGCAAATTCGCGCTCGATGGTCACGGAACGGGTTTCAGTCTCAGCTTCGCTCATTGGTCCATCCTCTTCAGGAGATCGTCGAGGGCGTCGAGCCGGTTCTGCCAGAACCCGGCCATCTGGCTGGTCCAGTCGATCAGCGGATTCAGGGCGCCGGGCTGCGCGCTGTAGTGCGTCTGCCGCCCCTCGTGACGGTCGCGCACCAGCCCGGCCAGCTTCAGCGCGCCGAGATGTTTCGAGACCGCCGGCTGGGAAACGCCGGATAGCGCCGTCAGGGCCCCGACCGTCTGCTCGCCCTCGCGGCACAGCCGCTCGAAGATCGCCCGCCGGGTGGGATCGGCGAGCGTTCTGAACAGAAGGTCGGGGGCGGTGGACATGAGGAATCCATAACCAGCAAGTTATGGGTTAAACTAATAACTGTAGAGTTATGGATGAGTCAAGTGCGATGCGGATCACTTGGGACCTCTCCCGCTTGCGGGAGAGGTCGACGCGAAGCGTCGGGTCTCGATTGCGCAGACAGCCCTCTCCCCGACCCTCCCCCGCAAGCGGGGAAGGGAGCGCACCGAATTCGCGGAAGCGTTAGTGGCCCTCAGGGCCGCAGATAGAGATAGCCCTGCGACTGCAGCTCGGCCAGGCGGACCACGCCGCCCTTCTCCGCGCTGACGAAGCCCGGCAGCAGATCCGTCAGCGTGACGTTCTGCGCCTTCATCGTGTTGCCGCAGGCGGCGAGCTCGACGCCGTCCTTGGAGAAATCGCCGACACGCTTGCTGACATCGGGATTGGCCTGCGCCGAGTGGAACGCCTTCAGCGCCGGACCGTGGATCACCAGCGCGATCGTCACGTGCTCGGGCCCGCCGACGCCGTAGATGTGATTCTGGATGTTCCCGAGCACGAAATTGACCTTCTCGGCGTCGCTAAGATGGTAGACGACCTTGAGCTTGTTGCCCGCGCTGGCTTCCGTCGCGGCCTCGGCGCGGGATGTTGCAAACGCCGCGCCCAAAGCCGAGACTGCGCTCCAAAGGATATTTCGGCGGTTCATGGCGATCTCCCTGGACTGGCCTGACTTTGCCGCACGCATATCACTTGTGGCGCAGTGCGGCGAGTTCCTTGCGGTCGGTCACGAGCGAAGCGCACTCGCTGTTGTCGGTGCGGTCGAGGCGGAAAATCTTGTCGTCGGCGCCGGCCACCAACGATTCTTCGGCGTCGTCGTCCGGCTTGTTGTTCTGCCAGACTCTGACCCGCGCAAGCCGGACGATCGCGGACTCGTTCTCCTTCGACAACGCCACCCCGATGCCGCCGCCCTCACAGTCGACGCCGCAGCCGAGGCGGGCGTCGTTGCCGTCCTTGGTGAACACCACGTGACTGCACGAGCCGCTGGAATCGAAATCGCCGGAGCGGTGGCGGTATCTGAAGCCGAGCCGGAAGGAGTTGTGGAGCTGCTTGTCCTCCTTGTCGTATTCCGCTGAGACCAGCAGCTTCATCGAGGCGACCTTCTGCTTCGGGTGCCGCGCCAGATGTTCGGCATCGTAGCGGCGGACGAAGCAGGCATAGGCCTTGTCTCCGGGCGGCCCTGCGTACATCCGCGCGTTGAAGGTCTCGGCTTCGGCCCTGCTGGCCTCGCGAATGTCGTCGGCCTCCGCGGCATGGCCGGGGCCGCTGAGCGCGGCAAGGATAAAGGCAATGAAAAGAGAGAGCTTCATGATCGCACCGAATGCGGGAACGGCAATTGGCCCGACCGCGAGGGACGGCGCGGGCCGGTTTGCCATTGGTCGCAGGCCGAACGCGGCGCGTTCACGCTCGCAAGCCCGCGAGGCTCCGCCGCGGCACAGGGATGAGATAGATGGCGCCGTGCGCCGCGTTAGTCGCAGGTCGGGTCAGGAAGGTTCAATCAACGTGGAGCCGTCAATCCTTGGAACTCGATATCGGCGATCTCTTCGACGTTGTCCGAGTTCGTCAGTGTGATAGCCTTCACAAACGATTGCTTCTCGAAATTGTAGGCTGGGCGGCCTCTTGCAGTTTGTGGAGTGCCCCGCAATGGGCGAAATTCGCAACTTCAGATCCGGAAGCCACGATGAGCCGCCGCAAAACGGCAGGATGCCTCGTCGTCTCGCCGCGATCATCGTCGGTGACATAGTTTCCTACAGCCGCTTGATGCAGGCCGACGAGGAAGGCACGCATGTTCGCGTCAAGCGGATCGAGCGGGATCTCATCCAGCCCAGTATCGTCGAGCACCATGGAAGCCTGGTGAAGACGACGGGCGACGGCTTCATCGCTATTTTCGACAGTCCAGTTGAGGCGGTTCGCTGCAGCATCGTCATCCAGCAAAATCTCATTGGCCGTAACGCCTCGCTTCCGAAGGGGTCCCGGATCGAGTACCGGATCGGAGTCAATCTCGGTGATGTCATCGTGGAGCCGGACGACGTGTATGGCGATGGCGTCAACATCGCCACGCGTATCGAGGGTATTGCCGAGCCCGGTCAGGTCTACATCTCAGGTGCGATCTACGAGCAGATCAAGCACAAGGTGGTGTGCGGCTATGAGTCGCTTGGCGACCGCAAGGTGAAGAACATCACCGACCCCGTGCGCATCTATCGCGTGCTGCCGGACGCAGATGCCGTGGGCAGGACGCGCGGCCGGCGCGAGAATATGCTGCTATTCCTTCTGGCCCTGACACTGCTCGTTATTGCGAGCGGCGTACTTTGGTATCTGCTCATGCAGCCGCCCAGCCGCCTCGGCGAACAGGCTGCGGCGCCCCCGACGCCGGCTCCGGCAGCATCCCCGTCGCAATCCGTTCAAGCCGAACCCGGTTCGTCGACGCAGGTGCCGCAGACAGCACCCGCGGCTTCTCCCTCGACGGCCGCAGTGCCTGCAAGCGCGCCTTCGCCGACCCCATCGCAATCCACGGTGCCGGTCCAGGAGCCGGAAATGGTTGCGATCCGCGGCGGCAGTTTCGCAATGGGCAGCAACGATGACCCGACGGAAAGACCTGTCCATCAGGTCGCGATCAAGCCGTTCGCGATCGGAAAATATCCTGTGACCGTTCGTGAATGGAATGAATGTGCGGCAGCGAAGGCATGCGGCTTTACAGCGATCGGGAAGGACGACGCCCCCGTCACCAATGTGAGCTGGGCGGACGCACAGCAATATGCGGGCTGGCTCGCGCAGGCGACGAAGAAGCCGTACCGCCTTCCGAGTGAGGCAGAGTGGGAATATGCGGCGCGTGCCGGCACGCAGACCAAATACTGGTGGGGCGACAAGCTCCAGCCGGGCGTGGCCGGCTGCAAGGATTGCGGTGACGTCACAGCCGAGCAGCCGGCGAAAGTCGGCAGCTTCAAGCCCAATCCGTTCGGGCTCCACGACATGGGCGGCGGCGTCGATCAGTGGGTCGAGGACTGTTGGCACAGGACCTATCAGGGTGCGCCCGGCGACGGCTCGGCATGGACCGGCGGGGACTGCACCTCGCACGTGCTGCGCTCGGGCTCCTGGAAGAACGATTCGAGATATGTCCGGCCGTCCAACCGCGACGGTTACGATACCAATGTTCGCTACCCGACGCATGGATTCCGCATTGCGCTCAGTCCTTAAGCGCTGGAGGAGGTCTGATGAAAATCCTTCGCTGCGTTGCGCTGTCGGCGGCGCTCGCGTTGCTTCCGGGCATCGCCTATTCGCAGGGCAAGACAGCGCCCAAGGACGCGAAGGTTTATTTCATCACTCCGCGTGACGGTCAGAAGATCCGGGGCGGATTCTGGGCCCGGTTCGGGTTGCGGAACATGGGCGTGACGCATGCCGGCGACGACTACCATAACGCCGGTCATCATCATCTGTTGATCGACGTGAACGAACCGATTGATCCCAAGGAGCCGATTCCGCAGGACAAGTCGCATCTGCACTTCGGAGCAGGGCAGACCGAAACTCTTCTCGAGCTTCCGCCGGGGACGCACACGCTCCAGCTGGTGCTGGGCGATGCGAAGCACTATGCGTTCGAACCGCCCGTCGTGTCAGAGAAGATCACCATCCGCGTCAGGCCGCCCGTTTCAGCCGCTAAGTGATCACCGCAGGCTGGCGTTGAACTTGTCCAGCGCCGCCGAACCCGGGCAGAGCGTATCGGCCTCCAGAGTATTGAGCGGCGTCTCCACCGTGTTGAGATGCTCGTGCAAATCTTCCGCGTCGGGATCGACATAGAGCAGGCCGGTGACGATCTGGCCCTTGGCGGCGTGCTTCTGCAGGAAGGTCATGGCGCCAAGCCGGTCGTGGGGATCGTAGTCCGCATCGATCTTGCGCAGCGCGATTCTGCTGCCGTCGTGCTGCTCGACCATTTGCACCGTGCCCGGCGCATAATCGACGGCGATCGGATCGCGGCCCACCAGCACGTCGAGCCGGTTCACCGCGTCATTGTGCTCGCGGACATAATCGAAACTCTTGGTCGAACCGGCGTGGTTGTTGAAAGCGATGCAGGGGCTGATGACGTCGATGAAGGACGCGCCCTTGTGGCCGATTGCGGCCGCGATCAGCGGTACGAGTTGGCTCTTGTCGCCGGAGAAGCTGCGCGCGACGAAGGTCGCACCCAGCTGCAGCGCAATCGCGACGAGGTCGATCGCGTTGTCGGTGTTGGTGACGCCCTTCTTGGATTTCGAGCCGCGGTCGGCGGTTGCCGAGAATTGCCCCTTGGTCAGGCCGTAGACGCCGTTGTTCTCGACGATGTAGGTCATGTTGACGCCGCGCCGGATCGAATGCGCGAACTGGCCGAAGCCGATCGAGGCGGAATCGCCGTCGCCGGAGACGCCGAGATAGATCAGGTTGCGATTGGCGAGATTGGCGCCGGTCAGCACTGACGGCATGCGGCCGTGCACGGAGTTGAAGCCGTGCGAATTGCCGAGGAAATAGTCCGGCGTCTTTGACGAGCAGCCGATGCCGGAGATCTTCGCCACCCGGTGCGGCTCGATCGACAGTTCATAGCAGGCCTCGATGATCGAGGCCGTGATCGAATCGTGGCCGCAGCCGGCGCACAGCGTCGAGATCTTGCCCTCGTAGTCGCGATGGGTGTAGCCGAGCTCGTTCTTCTTCAGCCCCGGATGATGGAATTTCGGCTTTGCAATGTAGGTCATGACACCACCTGCGATCCCAAGCCCGTCATGGCCGGGCTTGTCCCGGCCATCCACGTCTTGGCCAGGAAGAAGAAAGGCGTGGATGCCCGGGCACAGGCGAGCGGAAGCGACGCCGTCCTTCGGACGGCTATGCCCGGGCATGACGATGGAGAGAGTGACGCGTAGGTCATGACACGGCCTTGCGGAGCGGGGTCACCTTGAGGTGATCCTGATGGTCGCCAATGGCTTTGGCGATGAAACGGGCGGTGATTGGCGAGCCGTCGTAATGCACGATCGGCACCAGCCGCACCGGGTCGATGCCGTTCTCGTTGACAATGAGCTGGCGGAGCTGGCTGTCGCGGTTCTGCTCGACCACGTAGACGAAGTCGTGCTCGGCGAGGAAGCTGGCGACACTCGAGTGGAATGGGAAGGCACGGATGCGCAAACGGTCGAGATGATGCCCGCGTGCCTCCAACAGGCCGATCGCTTCGTCCATCGCCGGCGAGGTCGAGCCGAAATAGATCACGCCATATTTGGTCGGCCGTTCCGCATTAGCCTGGAGCGGCCGCGGCACCAGATCCTGTGCCGTCTCGAATTTGCGCACCAGACGCTGCATGTTGTCGGCGTAGACCGTGCCTTCCTCGGAGTAGCGCGCATAGCGGTCGCGCGAGGTGCCGCGGGTGAAGTAGGAGCCCTTGGTCGGATGCGTACCGGGATAGGTGCGGTAGGGAATGCCGTCGCCATCGACATCGAGGTAGCGGCCGAAGTCGCGGCCTTCGTCCAGCATCTCGGCGGTCATCACCTTGCCACGGTCATATTGCTTTGCGTCGTCCCACTTCAGGGGACGGCAGAGGCGGTGGTTCATGCCTATATCAAGGTCGAGCATCAGGAAGATCGTGGTCTGAAGCCGCTCGGCGAGATCAAAGGCGGCGGCCGCAAACTCGAAGGCTTCCGCCGGATCCTCGGGGAATAGCAGCACGTGCTTGGTGTCGCCATGCGAAGCATAGGCGCAGGCGATGATGTCGCATTGCTGGGTGCGGGTCGGCATGCCCGTCGAGGGGCCGGCGCGCTGGATGTTCATGATCACGGCCGGAATCTCGGCGAAATATGACAGGCCAATGAACTCGGTCATCAAGGAGATGCCGGGACCGGAGGTCGCGGTGAAGGCGCGGGCGCCGTTCCAGGAGGCGCCGATCACGATACCGATCGAAGCCAGCTCGTCCTCGCCCTGCACGATGGCGTATTTCGCCTTGCCGGTCACAGGATCGTGCCGGTACTTCTTGCAGTGGCTGGTGAAGGCCTCCGCCACCGAGGAGGACGGCGTGATCGGATACCAGGCGCACACGGTGGCGCCGCCATAGACGGCGCCGAGTGCGGCTGCGCTATTGCCCTCGATGAAGATGCGGTCGCCGACCTTGTCGGACTTCTTGACGCGCAAGCCGATCGGGCATTTCAGGTTTTGCAGCGCCCAGTCGCGGCCGAGATGCAGCGCGTGAACGTTGGAGGAGAGCAGCTTCTCCTTGCCCTTGTACTGCTCGCCGATCAGCTGCTCGATCAGCTTCGGATCCATGTCGAGCAGCGCCGAGAGGCTGCCTAGATAGATGATGTTCTTGAACAGCTGACGCTGGCGCGGATCGGTGTAGGTCGAGTTGGTGATCGCGGTTAAGGGAACACCGATCACGGTGATGTCGCTGCGGAATTTGGTCGACGGCATCGGCTTGGTCGAATCGTAGAACAGATAGCCGCCGGGCTCGATGCCGGCGACGTCCTTGTCCCAGGTCTGCGGATTCATCGCCACCATCATGTCGACGCCGCCGCGGGCGCCGAGATGGCCGTCTTCCGTCACCCGCACCTCGTACCAGGTCGGCAGGCCCTGGATGTTGGAGGGGAAGATGTTGCGCGGACTCACCGGCACGCCATGACGCAGAATCGCACGAGCGAACATCTCGTTGGCGCTGGCCGAGCCCGATCCGTTGACGTTGGCGAAACGGACGACGAAGTCGTTTACGCTGCTGATCGGCTTTTTGTCGGACATGATGATCCTGCGTACGTCATTTCGATGAAATACTTCTGCATGTCCCAGGCGCCGGTGGGGCAGCGCTCGGCGCATAGCCCGCAATGCAGGCAAACGTCCTCGTCCTTCACCATCACGCGCCCGGTCTTGAGATCGCTGGAGACGTAGAGGTCCTGGTCCGGACGCGGCGAGGGCGCCTTCAGGCGCTGGCGCAGATCGGCTTCCTCGCCATTCTCTGTGAAGGTGATGCAATCCATCGGGCAAATGTCGACGCAGGCGTCGCATTCGATGCAGAGCGACGTCGAGAATACGGTCTCCACGTCGCAGTTCAGGCAGCGTTCGGCCTCGCCCAGCGCCAGCTTGACGTCATAGCCGAGCTCGACCTCGGCGCGGATGTCCTTCAGCGCAATCACCTTGTCGCGATGCGGCACCTTGAAGCGCTTGTCGTTGGAGATGTCGTTGTCATAACTCCATTCGTGAATGCCCATCTTCTGCGAGGAGACATGCACCTCTGGCAGCGGCCGTTCGTTGATGTCCTCGCCCGAGAGCATCTTGTGGATCGACAGCGCGGCATCATGGCCCTGCGCCACCGCCCAGATGATGTTCTTCGGCCCGAACGCGGCGTCGCCGCCGAAGAACACCTTTGGATTGGTCGAGACGAACGTCTTGGGATCGACCTTCGGCATATTCCACTTGTCGAACTCGATGCCGCAGTCGCGCTCGATCCAGGGGAAGGCGTTCTCCTGGCCGACCGCGACCAGCACGTCGTCGCATGCGAAGGTCTGGTCGGGCTCGCCCGAGGGCACCAGGTTGCGGCGGCCCTTGGCATCGTATTCGGCTTTCACCTTCTGGAAGGTGATGCCGGTGAGCTTGCCGCCTGCGTGGATGAAGGCGACGGGGACGAGGAAGTTGAGGATCGGGATGTCCTCGTGGATCGCGTCCTCCTTCTCCCAGGGCGAAGCCTTCATCTCCTCGAAGCCGGAGCGCACGATCACCTTGACATCTTCGCCGCCGAGCCGGCGCGCCGTGCGGCAGCAATCCATTGCGGTGTTGCCGCCGCCGAGCACGATCACGCGCTTGCCGATCTTATCGGTGTGGCCGAACGACACCGAGGACAGCCAGTCGATGCCGATATGGATGTTGGCCGCGGCCTCCTTCCGGCCGGGAATCTCGAGCTCGCGGCCGCGCGGTGCGCCCGAGCCGACGAAGATGGCGTCGTACTTCTCGGCGAGCAACGCCTGCATGCTCTCGATGCGATGACCGCCCTTGAACTCGACGCCGAGGCCCAGGATGTAGCCGGTCTCCTCGTCGATCACGGAGTTGGGCAGGCGGAATTTCGGGATCTGCGAGCGCATCATGCCGCCGGCTTCCGGATCGGCGTCGAACACGGTGCAGTGATAGCCGAGCGGCGCGAGATCGCGCGCCACCGTCAGCGACGCCGGGCCGCCACCGACCAGCGCAATGCGCTTGCCGTTCCTGGGCGAGGGCTTCGGCAGGCGCTGTCTGATGTCGTCCTTGAAGTCGGCGGCGACGCGCTTGAGGCGGCAGATCGCGACCGGCGTTTCCTCGACGCGTCCGCGCCGGCACGCCGGCTCGCATGGACGATCGCAGGTGCGTCCCAGAATTCCAGGAAACACGTTCGATTTCCAATTGATCATGTAGGCGTCGCTATAGCGGCCTTGGGCGATCAGTCGGATATATTCGGGAACCGGGGTGTGTGCGGGACAGGCCCATTGGCAATCGACCACCTTGTGAAAATAGTCGGGGGCCGCGATATCGGTCGGTTTCATTCCTACCCTGTCCGCACAGGCTCAAGGACCCGGCGGCCTTTTCTTGAGCTTGGCGAACGCCTAACGCGCGTCGATCTGGTTTCTGAATAGCATCATTGGGTTAGCTTATTAGAACCGCTCCGAAGTACAACGGCAAAATTGGGAAATCACCGGCTTTCATGGGAGCTGCGCGCACACAGCATTAACGGCTGCGCGCGAGATGCGGCAGTGCAGCATCTCGCGATGCGTGTGACACGGTAGGAGACAGATCTCTATCGCGCGGTCTTCGAAGCAAGGTCCGCGATCGACTTCATGACCGCGTCCCGCACGCCGGCATCATAGAGCGAATGTCCGGCTTCTTCCACGATGCGAACCTCGGAACCCGGCCATACTTTCGCGAGCGCCTCGGATGTCTCGGGCGGGCATAACAGATCGTAGCGGCCCTGAACGATGATGCCGGGAACGCCGGCGAGCCGGCCCGCATTCCGCAGCAGCTGGTGTTCGCTCATGAAGCTGTCGTTGACGAAATAGTGCGCCTCCATGAACGGCGTTGCGGGCAAAGTCCGCCATACGTTCAGCGAGGCCAGGTCCAGTCGCGTCCGCGCCGGCTTGTGTTCCGACAATGCTCGCTCGGTGTCGTGCCAGGCCCGCGCCGCGGGTCCATGCACGGCCGGATCGGCGTCGAGAATGCGGCGCCAATAGGCTTGCACCGGTTGCTCGCGTTCTTCTGGTGGAAGCACGCTCAGGAAGTCCGCGTGAAGAGCGGGATAAAACTGCGCCAGGCGCGAGGCGAAGGCCGCCTCGACCTCGGCCCGCGTGCCCAGGAAGGTCGCGCGCAGTGCGATGCCGGAGACGCGTTCGGGATGGGCCTCTGCGTAAGCCAGCGCCAAGGTCGCGCCCCAGGAGCCGCCGACCACCATCCAGCGTGCAAAACCGAATTTGTCGCGGATCTTCTCCATGTCCGCGATCAAATGCTGCGTGGTGTTATGCTCGCGCGATCCCTTGGGCCGGCTGCGGCCGCAGCCGCGCTGGTCGAACAGCACAGCGCAGAAGCGGTCAGGATCGAACAGCCGGCGATGGTCGGGCTGGCAGCCGCTGCCGGGCCCACCATGCAGATAGATCGCGGGAATGCCATCAGTGCGGCCGACGCTTTCGACATAGACCTCGTGGCCGTCGCCGACGTCGAGCAACTCGGAGGTCAGCGGCGCAAAGGGATCGGCACGCTTGGCCGCTGCGGCCGCGTCGGCGTCAGGCATCATTCGGATTCCAGAGTGCCGCCGGCAAAATTGCGGTAGATGAAGCGGTTGGTCTCGCCCTCGGCCTCGCGCTCGGCCTGCTTGAAGATGGTCTCGTGCAGCGGCGATAGCGCGCAGGCCGGATCGGTGTTGGCGGCGTCACCGGTCAGCGCAAAGGCCTGGCAGCGGCAGCCGCCGAAATCGATCTCGCGGAATGCGCAAGATTTGCACGGCTCCTTCATCCACCCCGTGCCGCGATAGCGGTTGAAGGCGTCCGAGTTCTGCCAGATCCAGGCGATCGAATGGTTGGAGCGCACGGATTCGAAATCGAGCCCGGTGATGCTCTCGGCGGCATGGCAGGGCAGCACCTTGCCGGCCGGCGAGATGTTGAAGAACTGCCGGCCCCAGCCCCCCATGCACTTCTTCGGCCGCAGCGCGTAATAATCCGGCACCACGTAGTCGATCGACAGCCGGCCCTTCAGCTGCTCGCGCGCCTCCTCGACGATGCGGGTGCACTCCTCTAACTGCGCCACCGTCGGCATCAGCGCGGCGCGGTTCTTCAGCGCCCAGCCGTAATATTGTACGTTGGCGACCTCGAGCCGGTCGGCGTCGAGATCGACCGCCATCTGGATGATCTCGGGGAGCTGGTGCAGGTTTTGGCGATGCATCACCGCGTTCACGGTGAGCGGCAGGTCGACCTCGCGCGTCCATTTTGCCACTTCGAGCTTCTTGCCATGCGCACCCTTGTAGCCGGCCACGCGATCGGACAGACTTATTTCGGTGCCTTGAAAGCTGATCTGCACATGGCAGAGCCCGGCATCCGCAAGATCGCTCAGTTTCTCGCGCGTCAGCAGCACGGCCGAGGTGATCAGATTGGTGTAAAGACCGGCGTCGCTGGC
Source organism: Bradyrhizobium hipponense (assembly GCF_008123965.1). Lineage (GTDB taxonomy): Bacteria > Pseudomonadota > Alphaproteobacteria > Rhizobiales > Xanthobacteraceae > Bradyrhizobium > Bradyrhizobium hipponense. Next base: position 26,006 of record NZ_VSTH01000127.1, read on the forward strand.
ATGCTTGACCAGCTCGACGAGGTCCTTCCGCGCCGTCGGCTCGCCGCCGGAGAAGTGCACCTGAAGCACGCCGATCTCGGCAAGCTCGCTCAGCACCTTCTTCCATTCCTCGGTGGTCAGCTCCTTGCCGGAGCGGTCGAGCTCGACCGGGTTGGAGCAGTATGGGCATTGCAGCGGGCAGCGATGAGTGATCTCGAGCAGCACCGCAAGCGGAATGCCGAAGGTCTCCGCCGTCGAGCGCTGCTTCTCCAACACCGCGAGGCTGTCGCTGGCGTCGGGCGGGATTGTTGGATTACCGAGCAAATCGCTCATGACGTCTTCTCCCGGGCTTCGGTGAGAAAGCCCTTGTCGGCGAGATCCTGAAGCATGGCGATCACGTCGGTCAGGATCGCCTCGCGCGGCGCGGCGTATTTCGCCGCCAGCTGGTCGGAGATGTCGCCGACGCTGCGCTCGCCGTTGCAGAGCTGCAAGACCTCGACCGCGATCTCGTCCGGCGCCAGCACCCGCTCCGGCGCCAGGATCACCCAGACTTGCCGCGTCTCGTCATATCTGAGCTTGGCATGCCGCGGCAGCACCGGCCGGCTCGGCTCGCTGACGCTGATGTGACGCGGCCCGGCCATCGATTGCTCCTCAGCTCGCCTTGGGCACGAACGCGCCCGGCGGAATGTGCCCCTCAACATAGGCGTGGTAGAGCGCGTCGAGCTGCACCCACAGCACGTTGGTCTTGAAGATCAGCGCGTTGCAGACGGACGCGCGCTCCTCCGGCGTCCTGGCATGCGCCTTGACATAGTCGAGTGCAAAGCCGGCATCGCGCGGCGCCTGTGCCAGGCGGCGCTTGAAGTAGCTCATGGTATCCGGATTGACGAAGTCGTAATGCTCCAGCATGCCGGAGATGCGCTCTTCGTGCAGGTTCGGCGCGAACAATTCGGTGAGCGAGGAGGCGATCGCCTCCAGCGGGCTTTTTTCCCGGCAGTAGTGCACGTACGCCTCCACCGCAAAGCGCGTCGCGGGCAAAATGCCTTCCGTTGATTCCACATAGGCGGTGTCGAGCCCGAGGCCCTCTGTTAGCTTGAGCCAGCGCTCGATGCCGCCCTCGCTGCCGACGTCGCCGTCATGGTCCTCGATGCGGTGGCGCCATTCCACGCGCGTGGCGCGGTCGCGGAAGCGCGAGATCACCACCGCGTCCTTGATCGGGATCGTGCTCTGGTAATAGTAGCGGTTGAGCGCCCAGGCCTGGACCTGGCCCTTGTTCAGCTTGCCGCCGTGCAGCAGCTTATGGAACGGATGCAGGCTGTGATAGCGCGTCGCGCCAATGTGGCGCAGCGTCGCCTCGAGCTCCTCGGCCGAGTTGAGCCGGATGTCCTTGCCGATCGAGAGCGCGGTCATTCCTGTCAGCGACGCGGCATTCACAGCACGATCTCCGTTCCGTCGGCGGGTATCTGCCAACCCGCCTGTTCGGCCGCCTTGCGCTCGGGCGAGGAGGGCAAGAGAGCCGGATTCGAGTTATTGATATGCAGAAACATCTTCCTGTCGATAGTAAGATCGGCAAGCCGCGCGATCGCGCCGTCCTCGCCCGACATCGCGACATGTCCCATGCTCTTGCCGGTCTTGTGGCCGAGCCCGATCTTGATCATCTCGTCGTCCTGCCACACCGTGCCGTCGAAGAACACCAGCGCCGCGCCGTCGATCTCGGCCTTGAGCGCGTCGGTCACCTCGGCACATGCGGCGAGGAAATAAAAGCTCTTGCCGGTCGACCTGTCCGTAATCTTCAATCCAAGGGTATCGCCGTCGCCAGTCTCCCCGCCGGGATGCGCCTTGCCTTCGAGATACCAGGCCGACTTGCCGGGCACGGCGAATGGCAGCACCTCGATCCCCGAACGCGCGCCGTCGGGCAATCGCGGCTCGAATGGCTCGCTGATGTCGATCGGCTGCCGTCGCACGTTCTTTTCGTTCAGCACGTTGAAGATGCTGTTGGCCTTCAGGATCGCCAGCACCTTTTCATGCGCATAGACCGTGAACGGCGAACCCTCGCGCATCGAGAGCAGGCCCGCCACCGCATCCACCTCACCATTGGTCAGGATCACGCCGGCGATCGGCGTGTGACGCAGCGTGCCCGCCTTGGGATGCAGTTGCGGCGCGCCATTCAGCTGCTGGCGCAGATCGGGCGAGGCGTTGATCAAAAACCAATGCTCGCCGTCGCCGCTGAAGGCGACCGAGGCTTGCGTCCGCACAAGCTCACGGCCGTTTGCACGGGCTGCCCGGCAGCCCTCGCATCCGCAATTCCATTGCGGAACTCCGCCGCCGGCTGCGGCGCCCAGGACGACGACGCGAAGCATGATCCGTCTCCTGGAGGGAACGTTGCGAGGTGGATCTCAAGTCAACACAAATCCTGTCTTTCGGAAACGCATTGTGTCCGAAAGAACCCGACCTGCCTGAAACAACGCGACCGAACGATCCACCTGCGCTGAACACAAACTGACCAACCGCTTACTTGCGGGTGGCGCTCACATACATGTTGATTTCCATGCCGCAGGGCACTTCGACGATCTTGGGGGCTTTCCAGGCCATTTCGGCTCTCCATTTTCAGAATTCGGACGTATCCGCCCATGCCTTAAATTAGTGCCGGCGCAAAACTTCGCCAGTTAAATCTTTGGCTAAAGGTCTCATGTTGCGCCGCGAAATATGGGCTTGGAACACCGCTTTTGGTGAGGCAGTCTTGCGTTCGGCGCATTCGGTCGCGAACCCTGCCCTGATAAAGCAGTTGTGAGTGCAGTGCAGCTTTCAATCCGGTACAGGCGGCCCAATTGGATCTCGGTAATGCCCAAATACTTCTTCAACACCCGTATCGGCGATGAATTGATCGTAGATCCTGAAGGCGAGGATCTGCGCAATCCGGATCGTGCCTGGGAGGTAGCCCGCCAGATGATTCTGGAGGTGCTGAAATCCGAGGGGACCCAGCCGGCCCTGCTCGAGGCGGTGATCGAGGTCACTGACGTCGCCGGCGACATCGTGCTGGAATTCCCCTTCACCGAGGCGCTGCTGGACATGCCGGACCAATCGGCGACGCGGCATTAGCGTCGTGCGAGGTGTGCTCCCTCCCCCGCCTGCGGGGGAGGGTTGGGGAGAGGGTGCTTCCACGAGCGAGAACCCCCAGGAGGAGCGAGCCCTCACCCGCGCCTTCGGCGCGACCTCTCCCGCAAGCGGGAGAGGTTATGGAGCCCGCGGCTTCGATCGACCAAGCCAATCACCCGCTGACATCCCGCCCGCCCTCGCCCCTGCGAAATCGCATGGCTTTGCCGCTGTCCCGGCGCTAAAAGACGCCGGTCATACGGAGCAAGCCATGCAAGACCTCTGGCGCCTGTCGGCCGCCGACCTCGCCACCCTCGTCAAGTCCAAAAAAGTGTCCGCCAGGGAGGCCGCCAGGGCCGGCCTTGCCCGGCTCGATGCGGTCAACCCCAAGCTCAATGCTGTGATCGACCATCGGCCGGAGGACGTGCTCAAGCAGGCCGACGCCGTCGATGCGGCGATTGCGAGGGGTGAGGATCCCGGCGTTCTGGCCGGCGTGCCCGTCACCATCAAGGCCAATGTCGACCAGGAAGGCTTTGCCACCACCAACGGCCTCAAGCTGCAGCGCGACCTGATCGCCCGCGAAGACAATCCGGTGGTCGCCAATTTCCGCAAAGCGGGTGCCGTTCTGCTCGGTCGCACCAATTGCCCGGCCTTTTCCTATCGCTGGTTCACCACCAATCTGGTCCATGGCGACACCAAAAACCCGCGCGATGGCTCGCTGACCCCCGGCGGCTCGTCTGGTGGCGCCGGTTCGGCGGTCGCCGTCGGCATCGGCCACATCGCCCACGGCACCGACATCGCCGGCTCGATCCGCTATCCCGCCTATGCCTGCGGCGTGCATGGCCTGCGCCCGACGCTCGGCCGGATTCCGGCCTTCAACGCCGCGCTGCCGGAGCGCCCGATCGGGCCGCAAATCATGGCGGTCTCGGGTCCGCTGGCGCGCACCGTCAACGACATCAGGATTTCGCTCGCCGCCATGTCGGCCCGCGACGTCCGCGATCCCTGGTGGATGCCGGCGCCGCTCGAAGGTCCGGCGCGGCCGAAGCGCGCCGCGCTCTGCCTCAATCCGGACGGGCTTGCGACCACCCCGGAGGTGAAGGCGGCCGTCGCCGATGCCGGCAAGCGGCTGGAGCGCGCCGGCTGGACCGTCGAAGCGATCGAGAACACGCCGCCGATGCGCGAGGCGGTCGAGTGGCAGACAAAGCTCTGGCTCGGCGACGGCTACGAGGCGCAGCTGGAAATGGCCGAACGCGAGGGCGATCCCGGCGCGCTGGCATGCCTGCGCGGCAATCGCGCCAGGGTCACGCCGCTCGACCAGGCGAATTACGCCAAGGCGCTCATCCGCCGCGCCACGCTGACCCGGGACTGGATGCTGTTCTTCGAGCAATACGCGGTGGTGCTGACGCCGGTATCCGGCGAGCTGCCGTTCCCGGATCAGCTCGACCTCAAGGACGACGAATCTTTCGAGCGCGTCTGGGAGGCGCAACTGCCGCAGATCGCGATTCCCTTCATGGGACTGCCGGGCCTGGTGGTCTCGACCGGCCTCGTGGGCAAGGCTCCGGTCGGCGTGCACATCGTCTCCGGCCGCTACCGCGAGGACCTGTGTCTGCTCGCAGGCGAAGCGATCGAGGCCGGCGGCGTGCCGCCGTCGCCAATCGACCCCGTGGACTGATGATGTCGACCATCTACGACTTCAAGGCCAACTCGCTTGCCGGCGATGAGGTGCCGATGCGCCGCTTCGAGGGACAAGTGCTGCTGATCGTCAACACCGCGAGCAAATGCGGCTTCACGCCGCAATATCGCGGGCTCGAGGATCTGCACCGCGATCTCAATCCGCGCGGCTTTTCGGTGCTGGGCTTTCCCTGCAACCAGTTCGGCGCGCAGGAGCCGGGGCAGGCGAGCGAGATCCAGGCGTTCTGCTCGACCAATTACGATGTCACCTTTCCGCTGTTCGAGAAGATCGACGTCAACGGCAGCAATGCGCATCCTTTGTATGAGTACCTGAAACGTCAGCAATCCGGCCTGCTTGGCGCCTCCATCAAATGGAATTTCACAAAATTCCTGGTGGATCGCGCCGGCAAGGTGATCGCGCGCTACGCGCCGACAGCGCGGCCCGAAGGATTGCGGCAGCAAATCGAGACCCTGTTATGAGCGAGACAATCATGAGCGACGAATTTCCGGACCGCCTGTCGGTCGATCCGAACAGCCCCTATTACAATGCGGATATCCTGGCGCGCGACGTCGGCATCCGTTTCAAGGGCGTCGAGAAGACCAATGTCGAGGAGTACTGCATCAGCGAAGGCTGGGTCCGCGTCACCGCAGGCAACGCCAAGGACCGCCACGGCAACCCGCTGACCATCAAGGTGCATGGGCCGGTCGAGCCGTATTTCAGGGATAAGAAGTAGTCTGGCACGCCTCTCTCCCCTCGCAATGACGATGTTGGGCGAGCTTTGCGGTTTCCTCGTTCTATTGCGCTCGTTGCTCGCAATCATCTTGTGGTTGTGATATCGTGGTGGCTCTCTCAGCCGAGAGCGCTCATGAAGCAGCCTTGCGTGTACATGTTCGCCAATCGCCGCAATGGGACGATCTACACGGGCGTCACTTCCAATCCGCCGCGTCGCGCGTTCGAGCACCGCGAGGGATTGGTCAAGGGGTTCTCTTCGAAGTACGGCTGCAAGCTTCTCGTCTGGTACGAACTGCACGCGACCATCACCGACGCGATTACACGCGAAAAGCAGATCAAGGGCGGCAGCCGGGCGAACAAGCTTGCGCTGATCGAGACGCTTAATCCGGATTGGAAGGATTTGTACGAGACGCTGATTTGATGGCCGAGAGCGCGGCACCCGTTAGTCGCGTGATGTCGCCACACGCTCCGTCATTGCGAGCGCAGCGAAGCAATCCAGAGTCCTCGCGCGGAGGCAGTCTGGATTGCTTCGTCGCAAGAGCTCCTCGCAATGACGGCGGAGAGGGCGGTGTCGGCTGAGGGTGGCCGGGCCTCGGAGGAAGGCTGGAAGCTGCGCGAGATGTCGCCACACTCTCCGTCATTGCGAGCGCAGCGAAGCAATCCAGAGTCCTTCCGCGGCGGCAGTCTGGATTGCTTCGTCGCAAGAGCTCCTCGCAATGACGGCGGAGAGGGCGGTGTGCCAAGGCCGGGCCCTCAGCCCGCGGACGACGGAGCTGGAATCGTGCGAGGTGTCGCCACACTCTCCGTCATTGCGAGCGCAGCGAAGCAATCCAGAGTCTTTCCGCGGCGGCAGTCTGGATTGCTTCGTCGCAAGAGCTCCTCGCAATGACGGCGGAGAGGGCGGTGTCGGCTGAGGGCGGCCGGGCCTCGGCGGACGAAGGCTGGAAGTTGCGCGAGGTGTCGCCACACTCTCCGTCATTGCGAGCGCAGCGAAGCAATCCAGAGTCCTTCTGCGGCGGCAGTCTGGATTGCTTCGTCGCAAGAGCTCCTCGCAATGACGGCGGAGAGGGCGGTGTGCCAAGGCCGGGCCCTCAGCCCGCGGACGACGGAGCTGGAATCGTGCGAGGTGTCGCCACACTCTCCGTCATTGCGAGCGCAGCGAAGCAATCCAGAGTCCTTCCGCGGCGGCAGTCTGGATTGCTTCGTCGCAAGGGCTCCTCGCAATGACGAGGTGGTGCGAGCCGGCCGTCCGTTACGACAACCTCATATCCAGCCGCCGCCGCCCTTCGCCTTTCAGCAGCTTCTTTACCGCGCTTGAGGTCACGACCTCGCCGTCGTTGGCGTAAGCCTCGTGGTTCTTCTCGATGTCGTCGAGGCGGTAGAGATAGTTGACCATGACGCCCGCGGACTCCCGCATGCCCTTGGGCGAGAGGTCGCCGAGCCAGTTGATGCGCTCGAGCCGGGCGCCGTTGCCGAGATGGAAGCGGGCGACCGAGTCGATCAGCCGGCCCTTCGGCGTGCGTGCCTTCAGGAAATAGTGGGCGGCGAGCGGTTCAATCAGGCCGCGCAGCTGCGCGGTCGCATCCGCATCCTCGAACCATTTCGGCTCGTCCAGGCGCTTCAGCAGCTCGCGGTCTTCGTCCGAGAGCGGCAGGTCCTTGTCCTGCTTGATCCACGGCATGAAGCCCGGCACCGGCGACAGCGTCACGAAATTGTCGAGCTTCGGCAGTTCGCGGCGCAATTCCTCCACCACCTGCTTGATCAGGAAGCTGCCGAACGAGATGCCGCCGAGACCGCGCTGGGTGTTGGAGATCGAATAGAACACCGCGGTGCGCGCCCGCTCGATCGAGACGGGCCGGCGGTCGACCGCGAGCAGCGGCGCGATCGCGCCGGGGATCGTCTCGGTCAGCGCCACCTCGACGAAGATCAGGGGCTCGTCGACCATGGCGGGATGGAAGAAGGCGTAGCAGCGGCGGTCGACCGGATCGATGCGGCGGCGCAGATCGTCCCAATCGCTGATCTCGTGCACGGCTTCGTAACGAATGATCTTTTCGAGGATGTTGGCCGGGGTCGACCAGTCAATCCTGCGCAGCACGAGAAACCCCCTGTTGAACCACGAAGAGAGCAGATGCGACATGTCGCGATCGAGCGCGGCGAGATCGGTGTGCCCGTTCATCATCCCGAGCAGATCGGCGCGCATCTTGACGAGATCGCCGGTGCCGCCGGGCGCACGGTTGAGGCGGCGGATCAACTCCTGCCGCCGCGGCTCGGAGGCGAAATGCAATGAACTTGCGTCCTCGTCGCTGGGCCCGGCGCGCCACGTCTCGACCGCTTTTGCCAGACGCTCGCGATCGGGGCCGAAATCGCGCACCAGGGCCTCGAAGAACGCGCGGCGACCGGCCGCGTCCAGGTCCTGATAGAGATCGAGCACCTCGCGCGCCATGGCGGTACCGGACGCTTCGCCCCGACCGGAGAGCAGCGCGCCGCAGAGCTCGATCAGGCCGTCGGCATCCTGCTTGGTATCAGCAGAATCGCCACGGCGAAGCAGCGTGCGGCCGCGCTCGGAGATCGTGGCGAGCAGATCGGAGAAGAAGGCATTGGCCATCTGGGCTTTCGAATCCGGTTGTGCGGTGCGGGAAGCTTACACAGGATTTAGGCGGAAGCCGATCACATTCAAGCAGGCGAAGCCTGCATCTTCAGCGGTGCCATGCGCCGCAAGAAAGCTGTCATGCCCCGCGAAGGCCGTCATGTCATCCGACGCCGTCATGCCCCGCGAAGGCGGGGCATCCAGTACGCCGCGGCCTATCGGTTCAGCAACAGCGGCCTCGGAATACTGGATTGCCCGCCTTCGCGGGCAATGACAGCGCGAGGGAGGCTACCCCTTCCCGGCAAACTCCGTCGGCGTCCGTCCCGTCACCTGGCGGAACGCCGCCGAAAAAGCCGGCACGCTGGCATAGCCGAGCTGGGCCGCGAGCTGCTTGACCGAGACGTTGGCATCGGTCGACAGTCTTTCGATCGCCGCCGCGATGCGAGCGCGCTGGCACCAGCTCTTGAAGCTCAATTGTATCTCGCTCGAGAACAGTCGCGACAGCGTGCGCGCGGAGGTACCGACGTCCCGCGCCAGCGCGTCGATGTCGTGCAGGCCGGTGGGATCGTCGAGAACGATCATCGCGGCACGCCGGCAGCGCGGTTCGCGCGGCAGCGGTACGAAGGTCGCGGAATCCTCGGCCTGGTGCAATTCCAGCATCAGCAGGCGGACCAGCAGCTCGGTGCGCTCGGCCGTGTTGCGGGCATCGAACAGCGCGAGAATCGCCTGATGTAGCAGTGGCGACACCCGCACCACGAACTCTTTGGTCAGGCCCTGATAGCGCTTTTCTTGCTTGAGCCAGGGCAGGTCGAAATACAGCGTGCGCATCTCGATGTCGGCGAGCAGATCGATGGCGTGCTCGAGCCCGGCCGGAATCCAGACCGCGCGGTCCGGCGGCACCAGCCAGCGCCCTTTGGGTGTCGTCACCTGCATGGTGCCTTTGGCCGCATAGACCAGTTGCGCCTCACGGTGCAGATGCGGGTCGATCCGTAAGCCCTTGGGATAGTCGCGCGCGACCAGGTGCACGCCCGCGGGTGAGCGATGGTTGCTCCGGACCTCCCGCAGAATTGGCGTTTCCAAGACAGTCATTGGCAGCATCCCGTCATGGGTCCGACATATAACTCATTTCGGTGCAGGAGAGGATTCGGAATGAACAGCCCCAGCCGGGTGATCGGCTTCGTCAACGCAGGCCATTTCATCGACCATTATGCGATGCTGATCTTCGCCGCCGCCGTGATCATCATGGGGCCGGCGCTCGGCATGGCCTATTCGGAGCTGCTGCCTTATGCGACGCCCGGCTTCGTCGCCTTCGGTGCGGGATCGCTTTTGACCGGTTGGCTCGGGGACCGCTGGAGCCGCCGCCACATGATGCTGATCTTCTTCATCGGCATTGGCGCGGCCATGATCTCGGTCGGCTTGGTGCAGACCCCGTCGCAGCTCGGCGCGGCGCTGTTTGCGATTGGCATCTTCGCCTCGATCTATCATCCCGTCGGCACCGCGATGATCGTGTCCTATGCCGACAGACTCGGCCGCGAGATGGGGCTGAACGGCGTCTGGGGCAATCTCGGCGTGGCGTCCTCGGCTCTGGTCACCGGCGTAATCGGCCAGTATCTCGGCTGGCGCTTCGCCTTCATCGTTCCAGGCGTAGTGACGGTCCTGATCGGCATCGGCTTTGCGATGATGGTCGTGCATGAGGACCGCAAGGGCAGCAAGCAGGCGGCGGCTCAAGCGCGGGTGGCAAAGCAGGACATGTGGCGCGTGATCCTGGCGCTCTTGATCGTCGTCATCGCGATCTCCACGACCTTCAACGCGGTGACGGTGGCGCTGCCAAAACTGTTTGCGGAGCGGCTCGCGGATCTCACCAGAAGTCCTGCGCTGCTGGGTGTGATTGCGGCCTGCGTCTACGTGTTCGGCGCGATGACGCAGTACACGATCGGCCGGCTGCTCGACCGCTATTCGCTGAAGGCGGTGGCGCTGCCGCTGTCGTTCATGCTGGCGCCATTCCTGTATCTCGCCGCGACCCTGTCCAACCTGCCGCTGATCCTGGTTTCGATCGGCATCGTCATGGGCGCCTTCGGACAGGTCACGGTCAACGACGCCATGGTCGGCAAATACACCACCGAAGAGTGGCGCTCGCGCGCCTATGCCGTACGCTATTTCGTCGGCTTCACCGCTGCCGGCGCCTCCGTCGGCCTGGTTGCCTGGCTCTACGAGCAGGGCGGCTTCGTCACCATGCTGCACGCCTTCGCCGCACTCTGCCTGCTGGCGATCGCCGCCGCGCTCATCCTGCCCCGCGAGATCAGGACGCCGCAGCCGGTTTAACGGATGTCGCGAGGCCCTCGGCTCGCGCCACATCGTCATTGCGAGGAGCCCTTGCGACGAAGCAATCCAGACTGCCCCGCGGAGGGACTCTGGATTGCTTCGCCGCGCTCGCAATGACGGAGAAGCTAGGAATGAGGGGATATGGCGGCACTTCGCGCAAGCCGCCCATGATGCAATTCTGCCGGTGTTTTGCCCGACGAGTCAAACGTCGGCGCGGGCCACAAAACCTCGGCCAGAAAACCTCAACGCCATCAACGCCGTTCTACTTTGCATGGGGTTGTTTTCGACTTTTTTGCTTTCGCCCCGTCAAGCCGGCCGCGAGCGGCGGGAACCCGCTCCACCTCCCGCGGGTTCTACTTCCTCCGGCACTTGCCGGGACGTTGAAGGGGCGGGACAGTTGAAGGGGGAAAGACACCCGCATGCAGTGGAGCCTGCTCCGAACGGTCGATCTTGTCCCCGCGGCGCTTGTCCTCACCACGATTGCGGCCGGTGCCGAGGGCGGCAAATCGGCCGCTCCCTCCGAATTCCTTTTGGTGGCGCAGATCGTGCTGCTGATTGCCGTCGGCCGCGGCCTCGGCGAGACCATGCAGCGCATCGGTCAGCCCTCGGTGATGGGCGAGCTGCTCGCCGGCATCCTGCTCGGGCCGTCGCTGTTCGGCTGGATCTGGCCGGAGGCGCAGCAGGCGATCTTCCCCAGGGCGCCCGAGCAGAAGGCGATGATCGACGGCATCGCCCAATTCGGCATCCTGCTGCTGTTGCTGCTGACCGGCATGGAGACCGACCTCAAGCTGGTCAGGAAGGTCGGCAAAGCCGCGATCGCGATCTCGATCGCCGGCATCCTCGTGCCCTTCGCCTGCGGTTTTGCGCTCGGCGAGTTCCTGCCCGATGCGCTGCTGCCCAATCCGCAAGCCCGCCTGGTGGCCTCGCTGTTCATGGGCACGGCGCTGTCGATCTCCTCGGTGAAGATCGTCGCGATGGTCGTGCGCGAGATGAACTTCATGCGCCGCAATGTCGGCCAGATCATCGTCGCGACCGCCGTGATCGACGACACCATCGGCTGGATCATCATCGCGGTCATCTTCAGCCTGGCCTCGCAGGGCACGCTGGATGTCGCCTCCCTCGCCAAGGCGGTGCTCGGCACGCTCGCCTTCCTCGCCGTCAGCTTCACCATCGGCCGCCGGCTGGTGTTCCAGCTGATCCGCTGGGCCAACGACACGCTCGTCAGCACCGCCCCGGTCGTCACGGTGATCCTGCTGCTGATGGGCGCGATGGCGCTGATCACGCATCTGATCGGCGTCCACACGGTGCTCGGCGCCTTCGTCGCCGGCATCCTGGTCGGGGAATCGCCGATCCTGACGCGGCAGATCGACGAGCGCCTGCGCGGGCTGATCTCGAGCTTCTTCATGCCGGTGTTCTTCGGCCTTGCCGGGCTCAGCGCCGATCTGTCGGTGCTCCGCGACCCCAATCTCCTGATGCTCACCGGCCTGCTGGTCGTGATCGCCAGTGTCGGCAAGTTCGGCGGCGCGTTCGTCGGCGGCACCCTGGGCGGCCTGAACTATCGGGAGTCCCTGGCGCTCGCGAGCGGGATGAACGCGCGCGGCTCGACCGAGGTCATCATCGCGACCATCGGCCTGTCCATCGGCGTGCTCAGCCAGAACCTGTTCACGATGATCGTGACCATGGCGATCCTGACGACGATGGCGATGCCGCCGATGCTGCGCGCGGCGCTGGCGAAGCTACCGATGAGCGAAGACGAGAAGGGGCGCCTGGAGCGCGAGGAGTTCGAGAAGCGCGGTTTCGTCGCCAATCTCGAACGTCCCCTGCTGGCGGTGGACGAGAGCGTCAACGCCACCTTCGCCGCACATATCGCGGGCCTGATCGCCGGCAAGCGCGGCCTGCCGATCACCGTCCTGCATATCGGCAAGCGCGCCGAGGAGCAGGAGAAGGGCCGCGGCGCAGAAGAGAGCCACGAAGCCGTGGTGAAGAAGGCCGCCGGAGCCTTGTCGGCCCATGGCGAGGGCGACGCCGGCAGCGTCGATGTCGTCACGCGGGCGAGGCGCGCGGAGCTCGGCGAGACCATCGCCGCCGAAGCGCGCAAGGGCTTTGATCTCCTTGTCGTCGGCGTCGGCAAGATCACCGCCGCCAAGGACCGCTTCGACCAGACGATCGAGGACATCGCCGCCGGGTTCGAAGGTCCGCTCGCGATCGTGGCGGCCAAGGGCAAGCATTTGAAGCAGCCGACGCCGGACGCCCTCAACATCCTCGTTCCCATCTCCGGCAGCGGTGTCTCGAAGCGCGGCGCGGAAGTCGCGGTCGCACTGGCACAGGCCGGATCAGGCTCGCTCCGGGTGATCTATGTGGCGACGACGCGGGACAAGGGCGCGCAGCGCGGCGCGTCCCGCGGGCTGAGCCAGGAGGAAGGTATCCTGAAGGACGCCAGCGACCTCGCCGCCCGTTACGACGTCGACATCACCACGACCTTGCGCGTGAACCGCGCGCCGGAAGCTGCGATTCTGCGCGAGATCGACACCACCGACGTCGATCTCGTGGTGATGGGCGTCGACCGCATCCAGGCGGATCATCTCTCCTTCGGTGGCGTCGCCGGCGCCGTGCTCGGGCGGTCGAAGGTCTCGGTGCTGCTGGTTTCGAGCGGCGAGGCGCAGCAGGCGCCGGCGGAGAAGGCGTGAAGGCCGGTACACTCCCTCTCCCGCTTGCGGGAGAGGGCAGGGGAGAGGGTGTCTCCTCATTGGGACACTCCCGATGAGGAGAGAGCCCTCACCCGGCGCTTCGCGCCGACCTCTCCCGCAAGCGGGAGAGGTTGCAGCGAGTTCGTGGCCGCACGATCTGCCAAACTTGCTTTAGGACTTCACCTCCGCCACCGGCTGCGCCTTCGGCGACTTCTTCGACGCGCGCCAGTTCTCGAAGCGCTGCACCACCACGAAGAAGGCCGGCACGAACAGCACCGCAAGGCAGGTCGAGGCCAGCATGCCCGAGAATACGGTGATGCCGATCGACTTGCGCGCACTGGCGCCGGCGCCCGTTGCGAGCACCAGCGGAACCACGCCGAGGATGAAGGCGAACGAGGTCATCAGGATCGGGCGGAAACGGGCGCGCGCCGCCTCGATCGCGGACTCCAGCACCGGCTTGCCGTCGCGCCCGTGCAGCTCAAGCCCGACCTCGACGATCAGGATGGCGTTCTTGGCCGACAGCGCGATCAGCAGGATCAAGCCGATCTGGCAGTAGAGATTATTATCGATCTTTAACGCGTTGAGGATCAGCATCGGCCCGATCAGCGACAGCGGCACCGCCAGGATCACCGAGATCGGCGCGTACCAGCTCTCGTACTGGCCGGCGAGCACGAGATAGACCAGCAGCATGGCAAGCCCGAACACCCAGTAGATCTGGTTGGAGACCGCCTTCTCCTGATACGACATCGCAGTCCATTCGAAGCCGGTGCCCGGCGGCAGCGTCTTGTCTGCGATCTCTTCCATCAGTTGCAGCGACTGGCCGGATGAATAGCCCTGCGCCGGCAGACCGACGATGGTTGAGGATGGATAGAGGTTGTACAGGCTGATCAGCGACGGGCCCGTCGCCGCCGTGATCTTGGCGACGGTGCCGATCGGGATCATGTCGCCGTTCGAGTTGCGCACCTGCATGTTGGCGATGTCGCGCTCGGTGACGCGGAACGCCGGATCGGCCTGGGTGTACACCTGGAACACGCGGCCGAACTTGTTGAACTGGTTGACATAGGACGAGCCGAGATAGGTCGACAGCGCCGCGAACACCTGATCGGTCGTCACGTGCAGCGTCTGGGTCTTGATGCGATCGATCTCGACGTTGAACTGCGGCACCGAAGAGCGGAACGAGGACTGCACCCGCTGCAGCGCGCTCTGGCTCTGGGCGTTAGAGACCATCGCACCGGTGATGGCCTGGAGCTTTGCGAAATCGCTGTTGCCGTCGCGCAGCTCGACCTGCATCGAGAAGCCGGCCGCGTTGCCGATGCCCTGGATCGGGGGCGGCGGCAGCACCACCGTGCGCGCTTCCATGATGGTCGCGAGCTTGTCGTTCAGCCCGTACACCAGCGAGCGCAGGTCCTCGCCGGGTCCTTTGCGCGCCTCCCAGTCCTTCAGGATGATGTAGGCGACGCCGGCATTGGCCAGGCTCGCGCTGCTGTCGAGCGCGGAGATGCCGGCGATGGTGATGACCTGCTGGACGCCCGGCGTCTCCTTGATCAGCTCGCTCGCTCTGTCGAGCACCGTCTGGGTTCGTTCCAGCGCGGCGCCATCGGGCAGCTGCACGGCGGCGATCAGATAGCCCTGGTCCTCGATCGGCAGGAAGCCGGTCGGCACCCGCGACAGGCCATAGCCGCCGATCCCGATCAGCACCAGTGCGATCGCAACCGAGATCGTGCTGTTCCTGCACAGCACGCCAATGAGCCGCGTGTAGCCCCGCTCGAGCCTGTTATAGACCGCGTTGAAGCCGCGGTAGAAGAAATTGCGCTGCTCCGGCGGCACCGTCGGCCGCAGCCAGAGCGCGCATTGCGTCGGCTTCAAGGTGGCAGCGTTGATGGCACTGAGCAGCGCGGTCGCGGCGATCACCAGCGCGAATTGCGAATAGATCCGCCCGGTGAGGCCGGCGAGGAACGACGCCGGCAGAAACACCCAGATCAGCACCAGGGTGATGCCGACGATCGGCGCGAATAGCTGGTCCATCGCCTTGATCGCGGCGTCGTGGCCGTTCATGCCCTGCTCGATGTTGTGGGCGGCGCCCTCGACCACGACGATGGCGTCGTCGACCACGATGCCGATTGCCAGCACGATCGCAAACAGCGTCGACATGTTGATGGTGAAGCCGAGCGCCGCCATCGCGGCGAAGGCGCCGATGATGGTGACCGGCACCGTCGTCGCCGGCACCAGCATGGCGCGCCAGTCCTGCAGGAACACCAGGATCACGACCAGCACCAGGAGGCCAGCCTCGATCAGGGTCATGTAGACCTCGTGCACCGAGGCCTCGACGAATTTGGTGGTGTCGAACGGCGTGTCGTATTTGATGCCTTCCGGGAACCGCTTGGCGAGCTCCGCCATCTTCTTCTCGACGGCCTGCTCGACCTGAAGCGCGTTGGCGCCGGGCGATTGGAACACGCCGATGCCGGTGGCGGGCTGCTTGTTGAGCGAGAAGATCTGGCTGTAGGTCTGCGCGCCGAGCTCAACCCAGCCGACGTCGCGCACCCGCGTGACGTCGCCGCTAGTGCCTGATTTGACGATGATGTTCTCGAACTGGCCGGTGTCGTCGAGCCGGCCGTTGACGTTGAGCGTGTACTGGAATGCCTGGCCGGGTGGCGTCGGCGGCGCACCGACCTGGCCGGCCGAGACCTGCTGGCTCTGCTGCTGGATCGCCTGGATGACATCCTGCGGCACGAGGCCACGGACTTGCAGTTTGTTCGGATCGAGCCACACCCGCATCGAATATTGGCCGGCGCCGAACACCGTGACGTTGCCGACGCCGGGCAGGCGCGAAAGCTCGTCGCGGATGTTGATGGTGGCGTAGTTGCTCAAGTAGAGGCTGTCGAACCGGGAGTCCGGCGAGGTCAGCGTCACGAACAGCAGGATCGAGGTCGACTTCTTCTGGACGGTGACCCCTTGGTTCTGCACGGACGTCGGCAATTGCGACAGCGCGCTGGAGACGCGATTCTGCACCAGTACCTGCGCGAAGTTGAGGTCAGTGCCGATCTTGAAAGTGACGGTTAGCGTGTAGGTGCCGTCGGAGCCGCTATAGGACTGCATGTAGAGCATGTCCTCGACGCCGTTGACCTGTTGTTCTATCGGCAAGGCAACCGTGTCGATCACGGTCTTGGCGCTGGCGCCGGGATAGCGCGTGGTCACCTGCACCGTCGGTGGCACCACGTCGGGATATTGCGCGATCGCGAGGTTGAACAGCGCGACCCCGCCGACCAGGATCATCAGTAGCGCGATGACGTTCGAGAGGACCGGCCGCTCGATGAAGAATTTTGAGATCATGGCCGGCGGCTCCTACTTGGCAGACGCCTGCGGCTGCTCGATCTTTGTGACTTGCGGGTCGATCTTCTGGCCGGGGATCACCCGCAGCAGCCCTGCGATGACGACGCGGTCGTCCGGCTTCAGGCCGCTTTCGATCACGCGCAGGCCGTTGTCGACGGGACCGATCTGCACCTTGCGCTGCTCGACGGTGTTGTCCTTGCCGACCACGAGCAGATAGCGGCCGCCCTGGTCGCTGCCGAGCGCGGTGTCCGGCACGAGCAGGGCCGCTTGATCCTGATCGAAGGGCACGCGGACGCGGACGAAATAACCAGGCAGCAACACGCGCTTGTCGTTGGGCACGAGGCCGCGCACCGCAAGCGTGCCGGTCGAGGTGTTGAGGGTGGGCGAGACATAGTCGAGGTGGCCTTCATGCGGATAGCCGGACTCGGTCTGCAGGCCGACCTGGATCGGGAATTGCTTGAGGTCAGTAGGCGTAAGACCCCGTCGGGCCGCCTCGGCGCGAATGCGCAGCACGTCCTGCTCGTTGACGGTGAAGTTCACATAGATCGGGTCCATCGCGACGATGGTCGCGAGCTGGGTCGGGGAGGAGACGCCGACGAGTTCGCCGATCGAGACCATGTGCGCGCTGACGATGCCGTCGAATGGCGCGCTCACCTTGGTGTAGCCGTAATTGACCTCGGCGAGCCTGGTATTGACTTGGGCCTGCTGGAGAGTCGCCTGAGCGTTGTCGCGAGTCGATGTCGAGGTGTCGAGGGTGGACTGCGAGACCGCCTGGCGCTGCACGAGCTCGGCCTGCCGCTTGAAATCGGCTTCGGCCTGCTTGACCGTGGCCTGCGCACCGGCTTCGGCTGCCTGCGCCTGGTCCAGCTTGAGCTTGTAAGTCTCCGGCTCGATCGTGAACAGCTGGGTGCCTTGTTTGACGAAGGTGCCGTCCTGGTAATCGATCGATTGCAGAAAGCCCTGCACGCGGGCCACGAGATCGACGCTCTTGATTGGCGCCGTGTTACCGGTGGCTTCGACATAGCGCGTCACCGCCCGCTGCACCGGCGCGGCGACATCCACCTTGGGCGGGGGCGGGGCGACGAAAGTGTTCTTGTCCTCGCAGCCGGCGAGCGCGATCACGGCCATCATGGCGGCCAGCGCCCGCCCGATATGTCTCCACTCACCATTGCGTCGTGCGGGAGATGCGGAATTCGCGCAGGTCATTCGATGGCCCCCGATTGCAGTCTGTCGGAGCGGCAGGCTAGCAACAAATGATCGGCCGTGGAACACCATAGCCATGGCAGCCAGGGGGCTTGCACTGCAAACAGTGGCATGGCCTTTGACAGGTTTGTCATGACGAGGCGCCACGCGGACAGCAGCCGCTTCATTGCTCGTGAGACCGATGACGGGACCGTTGCTGGCATCGAGCCAGTCGAGCGTATCGCGCGCGGTGACCGCCAGCGGTCGCAAGGTCAATCCGGCCTCGTCTGCTGGCGACCTATCGCGCGTGAGGAAGCCCACGAAGTCGGGCAGGGGCAGTCCCATCGGAAGCGATCGCGGGCGCCCAGCGCATGAGGTCGTTCCCTTCCAGGAACGTCCAGTAGCATCGATCCGCTCCGCCTGCGGCCGATCAATCTTTCACCGCTCCTTGATCTCCGCGTACTTCGCCAGCGCCCGTTCGAACTTCCTGTTGAACAGCCACATGGCGCCGAGAATTTCGCGGAAGCTTGGCGAGGTCCGCGACCTGTCGGCCTGTCCGAATGCGAAGATGCTGTTGTTGCGCAGATGCTTCATGATGGTGGGACTAGACACCCTGTAGTCCAGCAGATTGCCAGATTTGAGCGCTGAACGTGTCGGGGTGGGAATGATCTGGATCAGCTCGAACAGCTTCATCTGGTCGATCGGATCGGGCAGCGTCTTCACGATCACGGGGATCTCCGCGAAAAGCTCGGCATGCGCATTCATGAGGCCGTCTCGCACCGCGGTCCAATGGTTGAAGCGGTGATCGGTGCCGCGGGCGCGCGCCTCTTCCTTGTCGTCGCGCGCGTTCAGCTCGGGATCGGCCGCGGCGACCGCAGGCTTGATGGCCTCCCATTTCCGGCGTCCGTTACGGTCTTCGGACGGGCCGGTCTGAAGACTGCCCATATAGGTGTTCGAGCGCCCGTTGCGGACATTCTGCTTGCCGTTGGTCTCCGCAAAGAACAGCCCGAGGCTGATCCGGCCGGCCGCTTCGGCGTGAACCGGGGCCAGCCCCTTGGCGCGCGCGATCGCAACCGCAAGATCGACGACGTCCTTGAACGGCGTTGCCGAGGCTTGCGCGCCGGCAGGTGGCGCCTCCATCAGGTCGAACAGCCGTCCGTATTCGTCGATCAGCGGTTCGATGTCGGCGTCGAAATAGGCTGGTGGAATTTCGAACTTGTTCGGCCTTCCGATCCTGGACGGCATGGCGTCAGTGAGATCCTTGTAGGTGCTGATCACCGCGACCCGCGCCAGATAGATCGCCTGTCCGGGCAGGTTTGGCAGCGGCTGCTTCGACTCGATCTGGTTGCGCCGCTCGGCAAGGATCGATTTGAAATCGACGAGCGCGCGCTCGTAGGCGGCAAGCGCATCGGATTGCCTGGCGGTGAGCGCATCCTTCTGTCCCATGGCGGGCGCCATGATGGCGAAGGCAACAGCCATGAAGGCTGCAACGGCAAGACGTCTCGGTCTCATTGCCCGTTCCCCAAGGTCTGCGAAGGCCTTCCGATGAGGCCTGTCGATTCGATGGCCAAGGGGATCGTAAACATCGGATGCGAGGGCTGGCGAGATGCAAATCCCCGCTCAACAGCAATTCTTCGCCGTCATGCCGCCGCACGATAGTCCGGAGCCGAAGCCAGGAACTTCGCGTAGGCATCCGCGTCCGGCGGCTGGAAGCGGCCTGCGAGCCCGCCACGCTTCTGTTCCTTGGTGCCGATGTCGGCCAGCAGCTCATCGAAATGGCGGTAGTGATAGGGCGCGACGCAAAGACCGCCGTAGACGCCGGCGGCCGGCCGCTCGACCCGCTTGAAGTGCAGCATCATCTCGATGTTCTCGCGCATCTGTTGCGCACTCGGCTGACGTGCGAGCTGACCGTCGGCATAACGGACCAGCCAGTTGGCGGCGAGGTCGGCGCAGAGCACGGTGCAGAATGAGGAGTTGAAGCCGACGAAGCCAAGATCCGGCAGGTCGGGATTGGCGATCAAGCGATAGAGCCGGTACTGCCCGTCCGCGTCGACCAGCTTTGCCTGATACGCGGCGGGCAGGAATGGCACGCCGAGCTTGTAGCCGATCGCGAGCAGCGCGACATCCGCAGCGACGCGCTCGCCGCCGCTCATCACGATGGTGTCGCCGTCATAATGATCGAAGCTGCCGAGCACGGCCTTGATGCGGCCGTCGGCCACCATCGGATAGAAGCCGGGCGTTGCGATCGGTACCGAGCAGTTGACGCCGTCCTCGATCCGCTCCTTCGGCACCATCTTGCATCGCTTCAGCTTGAGCTGCGTTTTCAACAGGCCCTCCAGCCCGCGCCAGTTCGCCCAGACCAACGGTGCGGCGATGCGGTGCGCAAGCCGCGACATCGCCCCGATACCCCAGCCCGGAAACATCTCCTCCTGGGCGCGGATGTAGAGGATGCGCTTGAAGTTCACGAGCCCGCCGATGAAATAAGGAATGCGCCAGACCGGCTCGCGCATCACGATCGTCACCTCGCGTGCGCCTGCCTTCACGGCGTTCACCGCGATATCGGTCGCCGATTTCGATCCGCCGAGCACGACGACGCGGCGGCCTTTGGTCAGTGCCGGATCGTTGTATTTCGATGAATGGAGGACCTGTCCGCCCTTCGCCACAAACCCGTCTTTGCCGGCGCAGTGCAACTCCCGCGGCTCGTTGAATTGCCCGGTGCAGACCGCGACGAAGTCGAAATCTTCGATCGAGGCTGCGCCGTCCTTGTTGGTGAGCGCGAGCGTCCAGCCCGGCCTGCCGTCGGCGCGCCGCTCCATGCCCGATACCCCGGTGTTGAGGCGCAGCATGGCGTCGAGGCCAAAACTCCGGGCATAGTCGCTGAGATAGGCATGGACCTGCGGCCCGGTCGGCCATTCCGGGTAGGAGTCGGGCATGGCGCGGTCAGTGTAGCGGTAGAGCTCCTTGGGGCTCTGGGTCTGCACCTCCGGATAGGAGCGCGCGGGCTCCCAGACGCCGCCGAGATCGCCGCTGCGCTCGACGATGGTGACTCGATGACCGCGAGTCGAGAACGCCTTGGCGGCGGCAAGGCCGGAGACGCCGGCGCCGATTACGCAGACATACTTTGGACTGACCATCGGATTGCTCGCAAATTCGAGTGTTCTGGGCACAGCAGGCCGCGTTCGGCCGCGCTGTACGGCCGCTCGACCTGCGACGAAGCAGAAATGGGAGGAGGCCGGCCGCCTAGTCGTTCGCTTCAGGCGGCAGGAAGTCGACCTCGTGCAGCGCCGAGATGCGCACCACCTCGGCGGGGTCGGTCAGATTGTGCAGCTGGTTGAACAACGCTTCCAGCTTCTGCATGGGCGAGACCCAGAACAGCGCACGGCAGGGCTTATCCGACTTGTTGAAATAGCCGTGCGGAATGCCGCGCGGCATGCGCACGAGGTCGCCTGCATGGGCCTTGACCCACTGTCCGTCGAGCTTGAGGTCGAGCACGCCCTCCTGCACCAGGATGAATTCCTCCTGGGTCGGGTGGATGTGGACCGGCACGAACTGGCCCGGCTCGCTGTTGGTCTCGAACGCGAAAGTGGAGTCGGTGACGGCCTTGGGGAAATACACCTGGCCCAGGATGTTCCAGGTCTTGCCGCCATATCCGGTGCCGTTCGCGGTAATGCCCTTCTCGAGTGCAGTCATAGCTCGCCTCCATCGTGGATCCCAGCGAGGGTGGAGCTTCGGGCACGCGCAGGGCGCTGTCTATCCGCTAAACGAATCCCTGCGCGGCCGGTGGCCGCACAGCCCGACGTTTTTGCCTCAGGGCTCTTTCCGCGGGCCGGGAACTCTTATAGGCTTAAAACACTTCCGTGGCGCGAAGGGTGGTCGACCATGTCCGCTGCCGAGCTCGAAACGAGTGCGCGTCGGTCCGGTGCCGAAAGGCTCACGGCGTTCGCCCGCGTCACCACTGATGACGTCGACGAGGCGGCCGAGCAGATCGGGCGCATCTTCTGCCCGCATGACCTGATGCCGGCCCAGGCGCGGCCATCCGGCTTCTATGCTACACACAATTGCGCGGCGTTCGACGGCTTCTCCATCAACTACGTTGCCTATGGTGGGTCGGTCACGATCGATCCCGGCTGCCTTGAGCGCTTCTTTCTGGTGCAGATCCCGCTCGCGGGCACGGCCCGCATTCGTGCCGGCGCCCGCGAACTCGACACCGCGCCGGAGCGGATGGCGTCGTTGTTGTCGCCGACGATTCCGACCCGAATGGTTTGGACCGGTTGCGCGCAGGCGATCCTGCTGCTTGACCGCCGCGTGGTCGAGCAGCGCGCCGCTGCATTGTCGGGCAGGGCGGCCGGTACGATCGAGTTCGATCCGGCCATCGATCTCGATAACCCGGCCGCGCGCAGCCTCTGGGCGAAGCTCGATGACCTCATGACGCTCGCCGAGCGCCTCGGTCCCGGCGCCAGGCTGCCGGCGGTCGCCGGCGCCAACTGGCGCGAGGCGCTGCTCGACCATCTTCTCAACGCCCAGCCGCATGGTTTGTCCGGCGCGGTCCGAACCTTCTCGGGCCGGGCCGAACGCCTGCCGCGCGCCCTGCGCGCCGCGCGCGACTGTCTCCACGACATGGCTTGCGAACCGCTCGACCTCGTGCAACTGGCATCCTCCTCCGGCGTTGGCATCCGCGCGCTCCAGCTTGGCTTCCGCCGACATTTCGGCGTGTCGATCTCGGAGATGCTGCTCGACATTCGCCTTGCCAAACTACACGCCCGGCTCTCGCGCGCCGCCCCTGATGCCTCCATCACCGGCATCGCCTTCGATCTCGGCTTCACCCATCTCGGTCGTATGGCCGGCGCCTATCGCGAAAAATTCGGCGAGACGCCATCGGCGACGCTGAGACGACGGATGAGCTAGGGGCGACGAGCTACTTTCGCGATCGGGTCGTGCCGCCCTCGTCAGTCGCCTGTTTGCGCAAGAAGCGCTCGACATCGGCCTGCGCCGGCACTGTGGAGGAGTCCGGCTTCATGTGAGCTACAGACTCCAAGCGTCTGCGTCGAGGGTCAATTTCCGGCGGCGCGAGACGGCCGGCTTTTCCGCGGCGGTTCAACCTGCGGGCGAATCGGCCTGGCGCAGCGTCGTTACCCAGATCACGCGCGCCACCTGCTGGGTCGGGTTGTCGAACATGTGCGGCACGATGCTCGGAAAGCGAAAGCTGTCGCCGGCCTCGAGCAGATGCGCCTGGTTGTCGAGCCACAGCCGCAGGCTGCCTGAGAGGATATAGCCGGCCTTCTCGCCGGTGTGCTGCAGGAAGTCGGTGCCGGACGAGGCGCCGGGATTGAGCGTGAGCTCGTAGAGTTCGAGCTGGCCCTGGTCTGCCGGCGTCAGCGCCTCCTTGACGACGCCGCTGGCCGTGAGCCGCAGCAGCCGCCGGCTGTTCTTGCGCACGATGTAGCGCTGCACGTCGGCGGGATCGCTAGTCTCGAAGAAATAGGAAATGGGAACGTCGAGGGCGATGCTGAGCAGGCGCAGCGTGCGTATCGACGGCATGGCGCGCGCGCGTTCGAGCTGGCTGATCATGCCGTTGGAAAGGCCGGTGCGGTTGGCGACGTCCTGGATCGAAAGGCCGGCGCGCTGGCGGAGCAGGCGTACGGTCTCGCCGAGGCGCTGGTCGACCGCATCGTCGCTCTCGATCGTCGGGGCGTCCTTCGGACCGCTTGTGTCGCCGCGACCATCCATGTCGCTCTCCCATGCATCATCTCGCCGCCGGACCGCACCGTCCGAGGCTTCAGCCAGAGTGAAAAGGTCGCGCATACTAGCAATGCGATTGACAGCTGTATTTAGTCATGATGAACTTTTGATAGAAAAATTTAGAAGCACTAAAGCCCACTCCTGTCCCTTGCCGGGGTCTCGGGGCGCGGGAGATGGTGCCGCGTGCGACAACGGAGAGTGGTCATGGCAGACGACACCGGCAGGTTCGGCGCTCCGGCACTGCATCTCGGCATTCCGAATCGCCGTCAGTTCTTTCAGCTCGGTGTTGGCGCGGCGGCGGGGTGGAGTCTTTCCGGCTCCACGTTTGCCCAGAGCGAACGCCCGACCAATCCTCCGGACAAGCCGCGCGGGCAGGTGATCGCGGCGCTGTCGCAGGAGCCGACCGTCTTTCATCCCCTGATGCCGGGCATCGAGGTCGATCAGGGCATCTGGTGGCAGGTGTTCTCGCCACTCTGGTTCATCGATCCCGATGGCAACTTCGTTCCCGACCTCGCCCGCGAAGTCCCGACGATCGAGAACGGCGGCCTGTCGGCCGACGGTCTGACCTGGAAGATCAAGCTGCGCAGCGACGTGAAGTGGCACGATGGCACGCCGTTCACCGCCGAGGACGTCAAGTTCTCGCTCGATCTGATCAACAATCCGGATTTCCGCGCGCGCAGCCGCGTCGGCCATAGCCTGGTGAAGGACATCAAGGTCGTCGCGCCCGACGAGATCCATTGGCGGATGGAAGCTGCCTATTCGCCCTACATGTCGATCCTGGGGGCGCTGACCTTCATCGTGCCCAAGCACATCCTGGAGAAGGTGACCGATCCGAACGCCTCGCCGTTCCACAACGCGCCGGTCGGGACCGGACCGTTCCGCTGGGGCGAGCGCGTGCCGGGCGACCACATTCAGTTGAATGCCCATACCGGCTACCACGGCAAGGGACCTTACCTCGAGCGCGTCGTCTTCAAATACATTCCGGACCTCACTGTTCTCTACACGCAGTTCCGCACCGGTCAGGTCGATTACACTGGCCTGCAAGGCATTTTGCCGAACTTCGTCCAGGAGGCGAAGGCGCTGAAGGGGCGCAAGATCTTCGTCTCCTCGACGTCATCGGTGGAGCACATCGCGCCCAATCTGGAGTTTGGTCCTTTCGCGGACCGCACGGTGCGCGAGGCGCTGTATCTCGCCATCAACAAGCAGGCGATCATCGATGCCCTGAACTATGGCCTGCCGAGGCAGACCGAAAGTTTCGTGCCGCAGCAGGCCTGGTCGTTCCAGCAGGGACTGCCGCAGCACAAATACGATCCTGCAAAAGCCAATACACTGCTCGATGCCGCCGGATGGGCTCGCGGCTCCGGCGGCGTGCGCGAGAAGGGCGGCGTCAAGCTCGAATTCGCCAATTCGACGACATCGGGCAACGCGGTGCGCGAGCAGACCCAGCAGCTTCTGATCCAGGACTGGCGTGCCATTGGCGCTGCGATGCGCGTCAACAACATGCCGGCCGCCGTCATCTGGGGTGACTTCTGGCAGCAATCAAAATTCAATTCGGTGATAGTCGGGGTGAACTTCATGTTGGGCAGCGATCCCGACGTGACGCCCCGCTTCGGCTCCGGCGCGATTCCCGCCAAGGGCGGCCGTGGCTACAACACCTATCAGTACCGCAGCCCGGAGGCCGACCGTCTCCTCGCCGAGGGCGCCAAGCAGTTCGAGCTGGCGCAGCGCAAGACGACCTATGGCGATCTGCAAAAGCTGATCCGCAACGACCTCGCGATCCTGCCGCTGTTCCAGGGTTTCATCGCCGAAGGCGTGAAGGAAGGGCTCCAGGGTTTCCGCCCCAACATCAACATGTCAATCAACTGCTGGAACATCCGCGAATGGTATTGGGCGTGAACCGTCCGGTGCGCGGGCCCGTCTGAGATGGTGCGCTACGTCGTCAATCGCCTGGCGCAGGCGGTCATGTTGCTGGTGATCGTCTCCGCGATCGGCTTTGCCATCCTGCATCTGGCACCGGGCGGTCCGCTCTCGCAATTCGCGGCGTCCGCGCAGATGACGCAGGAGGACCTCGAACGCGTCACGCGGCAGCTCGGCCTCGATCGACCATTGCCGATCCAGTACCTCGACTGGTTCGGCCGTATGCTGAGAGGCGACTGGGGCCGCTCCTACCGCGACGGCGAGGCGGTGCTGTCGGTGATCTCCTCGCATCTCGGCGCCACCCTGGAGCTGATGACGACGGCGACGATCATCGCGGTGCTGCTCGGCTGCTGGATCGGTGTGTTAGGGGCGCTACGCCGCTATTCGCTGTTCGATTCGCTGGCGACCGTCGGCGCCATGATCGCGCTGTCGATCCCGACCTTCTGGTTCGGCCTCGTCACCATCTACGTGTTCTCGGTGAAGCTCGGCTGGCTGCCGGCCGGCAACCGCGAGACCGTCGGCGACGGCTCGCTGCTCGATCTGCTCCATCATCTGATCGCGCCGGCGCTGGTGCTGGCGCTGGTCGAGACCGCGATGTGGGGCCGCTTCATGCGTTCCTCCATGCTTGAGGTCATCAACCAGGACTATATCCGCACCGCGCGCGCCAAGGGCATGCCGGAGTGGCATATCCTCACCGTGCACGCCTTGCGCAACGCGCTATTGCCGATGATCACCGTTGCCGGCTTGCAATTTCCGACGCTGCTTGGAGGAGCGCTGGTCGCCGAGACCGTGTTCACCTGGCCCGGCATGGGCCGGCTGTTTCTCGATTCCATCGGCTATCGCGACTATCCGGTGGTGATGGGCATCTTGATGTTTTCGGCGACGATGGTGTTGATCGGCTCGCTGCTGGCCGACATCTTCTATGCCGTCGTCGATCCGCGCATCCGGGTGGGCTAGGCGATGACGAGCGCAACTCTCGCCACCGTTCAGCTCGCGCCAGGCCAGGCCGCCTGGCGGCGATTCCGCCGGCACCGGCTGGCGCTGGCTGGCGCCGTGATCATTTTGATTCTAGTTCTCGGTTCGGCGCTTGGCCCATATCTGCTGCCATTCGATGACACCTATATCGACATCATGAAGCGGTTCGCGCCGCCATTTTCGGGTGCGCACATCCTCGGCACGGACGAGCTTGGCCGCGACGTGCTGGCTCGGCTGATGATGGGCGGGCGAGTGTCGCTTTCGATCGGCATCGTCGCGATGGTGATCGCGATGGCGGTTGGCATCGCCGTCGGCGCCTTCGCCGGTTTCTATGGCGGCGTGGTCTGCGCGGTGCTGATGCGGCTGGTTGACGCCGTGCTGTGCTTTCCGACGATCTTCCTCCTGCTCGCGCTCGCTGCGCTCACCGAGCCGGGCCTTGTCACCACCACGGTGCTGATTGCGGCCACCGCCTGGATGGCCGTCGCCCGCGTCGTCGAAGCCCAGGTGCGCTCGTTGCGCGAACGCGAATTCGCGGTGGCGGCGCTCGCCTTCGGCTCGTCGAACCTGCGCATCATGTTCCGCGAGCTCGTGCCGAATGCGATGGCGCCGATCGTGGTGGCGGCGACACTGAACGTCGCCAAGGCGATCCTGCTCGAATCCTATGTCAGCTATCTCGGCTACGGCATCCAGCCGCCGGCCGCGAGCTGGGGCAACATGCTCAACAACGCGCAGATCTATCTCACCAGCGCGCCGTGGCTGGCGATCGCGCCGGGTCTTGCCATCACGCTCGCGGTTACGAGCTTCAACTTCCTCGGCGATGGCCTGCGCGACGCGCTCGATCCGAGGATGAACATCCCATGACGAGCCCAGCCCACCTGCTTCGATCGAACGGAATATCTGGAGTATCCCATGTCCCCGCCGCTCACCCGCATAACCAGCGACGAACGCCTGCCCACTCAGGTTGACGTCGTCGTCATCGGCGGCGGTGTGATCGGTGTCTCCGCGGCCTATCATCTGGCGAAAAAGGGCCATTCCGTCGCGCTCGTCGAGAAGGGCCATGTCGGCGGCGAGCAGTCGAGCCGCAATTGGGGCTGGTGCCGCCAGCAGGGCCGCGCACGCGAGGAGATTCCGCTCGCTCGCGAGGCACTGCTTCTGTGGGAGGACATGCAGAACGATGCCGGCGTTGACGCCGGCTTCCGCCGCACCGGCGTTCTGTTCCTGACCAAAAGCAAGGACGAGCTCGCCGGTTGGGAGCGATGGGCGGCGATGGCGCGTGAGCAGCAGGTTCACTCCACCATCTTGACGCCGGCCGAGATCGCCGAGCGCCTGCCCGGCACCGCCGACAAATGGGTCGGCGGTTTGCACACGCCGAGCGACGGCCGGGCCGAGCCGTCAATGGCGGTGCCGGCGCTCGCGACCGCCGCGCGCAAGCACGGCGTCACCATTCACCAGGGCTGCGCCGCGCGTGGCCTGGAGACGCAAGGCGGACGGGTCAGCGCCGTCGTCACCGAGAAGGGTACCATACGCACGCAATCCGTGCTGCTGTCGGGCGGCGCATGGTCGTCGCTGTTCTGCCGGCGCCACGGCATTGAGTTGCCGATAGGCCTCGTCAACGCCACCGCATGCCGGACCACGCCCGGGCCGGAGATCATTTCGGGTGCGCTCGGCACCGACTTCTACTGCATCCGCCGCCGTCTCGACGGCGGCTTTACGCTGGCGCTGCGCAACCGCGGCACAGTCGAGCTGTCGCCCGATCTGTTCCGTTATGCGCGGACGTTCTGGCCGACCTATCTGCACCGCCGCAATGGACTGAAGCTGTCGTTCGGCAAGTCGTTCTTCGACCAGGTCATGCGCGGCACGAGCTGGAGCTTTGACAAGCCGTCGCCGTTCGAAACGGAGCGCGTGCGCGATCCGGAGCCGGACATGTCGCTGGTCAATGCGGCACTCGCCGCTCTGATCAAGTCGAACCCTGAATTGAAGGACATCGAGATCGCGGAAGCCTGGGGCGGCACGATCGACTGCACACCCGATACCATTCCGGTGATTGCGCCGGTCGATGCGCTGCCCGGCTTTTTCCTCGCGACTGGTTTTTCCGGCCACGGTTTTGGCATTGGGCCTGCGGCCGGCAAGCTCGCTGCCGACATCGTGACCGGCTCGACACCGCTGGTGGACCCCGTGGCCTATAGCCACAAGCGCTTGATCGACGGCCGGCGGCTCGCGCCGGTCAGCCCGTTCTGACAGCGTTGGCGGCATGACGGTTCTCTACAAAGCCAACATGGTGCGCGGTGCGGAATGGGCGACCTTCTTCGCGGAGCGCGCGCCAAACCTGCCGTTCCGGCTCTGGCCCGACATCGGCGACCCCGCGGACGTGCGCTATCTGGTGGCCTGGGTGCCGCCGGATGACATCGCGGCGAGCTTTCCTAATCTCGAGCTGGTCTTCTCGGTCGGCGCGGGCGTCGACCAGTTCGATGCCACGAAACTTCCCGCCCACATTCCGCTGGTGCGGATGCTTGAGCCCGGCATTGCCGAGACCATGGTCGAATACGTCACCATGGCCGTGCTCGCGCTGCATCGCGATCTCCTGCACTTCATCGCCCAGCAGCGAGAGCAGGTCTGGCGCGAGATCCGCATCACGCCGGCCAAGCGGCGGCGCGTCGGCGTGATGGGGCTCGGCCAACTCGGCCTGGCCGTGCTCGAACGTCTCAAGGCGTTCGGCTTTCCGCTTCTCGGCTGGAATCGCTCGCTGCGGGATATCGAAGGCGTGGCCTGCTACGCGGGCGTGGACGCGCTACCGGCCTTTATCGAGCGCACCGACATTCTCGTCTGTCTGCTGCCGCTGACCGACGAGACCCGCGGCATCCTGAACGCCGACCTGTTCGCGCGCCTGCCGCGCGGTGCGGGGCTGGTCAATGTCGGGCGCGGGCCGCATCTGGTCGAAGCAGATTTCCTTGCGGCACTCGACAGCGGCGCGCTGTCGGGTGGGGTACTCGACGTCACCGAGCCCGAGCCGCTGCCGCCAGGCCATCCGTTTTGGAGCCACCCGCGCATCCTTGTCACTCCACATAATGCGAGCATGACGACGCCGGACACGGCCGTCGACTACGTGCTCGACGTCATCGCGCGTCATCAGCGCGGCGAAGAATTGCCAGGGCGTGTCGATCGTAGTCGTGGTTACTGAGGACGAGATGTTGATGGTGTCATCGGTGCAGCTACGGGCTCCTCTTACCTCTTCCGCATGCGGGAGAGGTCGCGCCGAAGGCGCGGGTGAGGGTTCTGTCCTCTTGGGGGTTCTCGATTGTGGAGACACCCTCTCCCCAACCCTCCCCCGCAAGCGGGGGAGGGAGCGCACCTTCGTCGCGGCACGCGTGAGGATCTTCGCATGAGCATTGGCGCAAGCGCACCTGACCAAGTCGTTGCAGAGGCCCAGGCGCCGGCGCTGTCGGTTGCGGGCCTGACCACGTCATTCATGCGCGAGCGGCAGTGGCTTCCCGTCGTCCGCAACGTGTCATTCGATATCGCGCCCCGGGAAACCGTGGCGATCGTCGGCGAGTCCGGCTCGGGCAAGAGCGTCACCGCGCTCTCCATCATGCGGCTGATCCCGAAGGAGAGCGGCCGCATCGACGGCCGCGTCATGCTGGCCGGCCGCGATCTGCTGACGCTGCCCGAACACAGCATGAAGGATATCCGCGGCAACGACGTTGCCATGATCTTCCAGGAGCCGATGACCAGCCTCAATCCGGTGCTTACCATCGGCTTCCAGATCGCCGAGGCGTTGATCTACCATCGCGGCCTGTCGCGCGCGGCCGCTGAGGCCGAGACCGTGCGACTGCTCGATCGGGTCCGTATCCCCGCGGCGCAATCGCGCTTCTACGAGCATCCGCATCGTTTCTCCGGCGGCATGCGCCAGCGCGTGATGATCGCCATGGCGCTGGCCTGCAAGCCGAAACTCCTGATCGCCGACGAGCCGACCACCGCGCTCGACGTCACGATCCAGGCCCAGATCCTGGAGCTGCTCAAAGAGCTGCAGCAGGAGGAGGGGATGTCGATCCTCTTCATCACCCACGACATGGGCGTGGTCGCCGAGATCGCGGACCGCACCGTGGTGATGTATGGCGGGCAGGCGGTGGAGCTTGATGCGACCGCGCGCATCTTCGCTGCACCCGCGCATGCCTATACCCGTGCGCTGCTCGCGGCCGTGCCGCGCCTCGGCTCCATGAAGGGACGGCCTCGGCCGATGCGTTTTCCGATCGTCGACAAGATCACGGGGACGTCGGACGATCCGACGCAGACGCCGGATACGGTCTCGATCGCCGAGCGGCCGCTGCTCGAAGTATCCAACCTCACCACGCGCTTTCCGATCCGCTCGGGATTGTTCGGCAAAGTCTCGGGCCGCGTGCATGCGGTCGAGAACGTCTCCTTTGCTCTACGTGCCGGCGAGACGCTGGCGCTGGTCGGCGAGTCCGGTTGCGGCAAGTCGACGACGGGCCGCTCCATCCTGAGGCTGCTCGAGCCGAACAGTGGGACCGTCCTGCTCGACGGTCAGGACGTCCTCGGCATGAGCGGCCACACCTTGCGCGACTGCCGCAAGCAGATGCAGATCGTGTTTCAGGATCCGTTCGCAAGCCTCAATCCGCGCATGTCGGTGGGAACGGCGGTCGCAGCGCCCTTGCTTGCCAACGGTCTCGCCACCGCATCGCAAGCGCGAGACAAAGTCGCCGACCTCCTTGTCCGTGTTGGTCTGACCCCGGACATGGCCGCGCGCTTTCCGCACGAGTTCTCCGGCGGGCAGCGCCAGCGCATCTGCATTGCGCGTGCGCTCGCGCTCGGGCCGAAGCTGATCGTCGCCGACGAGGCGGTGTCGGCGCTCGACGTCTCGGTCAAGGCGCAGGTCGTCAATCTGATGCTCGACCTCCAGGCCAGCATGGGGCTTGCCTATCTCTTCATTTCCCACGACATCGCGGTGGTCGAGCGCATGAGCCACCGCGTCGCGGTGATGTATCTCGGCGAGATCGTCGAGATCGGCCCGCGTGCGGACGTGTTCGGCAATCCGCAGCATCCCTACACCAAGAAGCTGATGGCCGCCGTGCCGGTGCCCGACCCGGCCCGCCGCGGCGCCAAACGCGAAGCCTCGAACGACGAAATAAGAAGCCCTGTGCGCGCGCCCGATTACCAGCCGCCGGTCCGACAATATCGTGAAGTGTCGCCGGGCCACGTCGTGCAGATCTGGGGTGAGGAGTGGTCGGCGCCTGAGACGCGAAGGCGCGGCGGGCTTCAGATGAGAAGATCAGACCTCACGAATTGACGTGCAGGAACACGGCAAGAGTGGATAGATCTGGCATCGGCGAAACGCGGACGGGCTTGTGAACCAACGGCGCCGTCGATTCCGCTCCTGCGCCCCCCGGTATCGCGACAATGCGGACTCGACCTCCGGAAATTGTGACCGGATGGAGCGACAGGGAACGGCGGTATGTGAACCGTCTCATATTCCATCAACCTCTTTCGAGCTACCATTCCCGCAAGAAATTGCCACACCCGAAGCCAACTTACAGACACGGGTGAGATGCAATGCCTGCGAAGCCGCGTGCTCGCAGCTTTGGATTGGCCCTCGTCTTGCTCACGAGCAAGCCAACACCATCACTCAGAACAGATATTCAGACATTGGAATCAAGGGCATCGCGAAAACGCGTCCACGATCTCTTTTCGGGGTCGGCCGGTAGGC
The DNA here is from genome assembly GCF_008123965.1 of Bradyrhizobium hipponense. Taxonomy (GTDB): domain Bacteria; phylum Pseudomonadota; class Alphaproteobacteria; order Rhizobiales; family Xanthobacteraceae; genus Bradyrhizobium; species Bradyrhizobium hipponense. Next base: position 57,937 of record NZ_VSTH01000127.1, read on the forward strand.
TGCTATTACCTGAGGAGTTCCCCAATGAAGATAAGTAATGCAATTTCCAGCGCATTATCCGTAACCGGATACGTCGGCAATCTTCGGATCGCTCGTTCTGATCTGATCAAGGCGGCCCATCTTCTTGAAAGAATTGGGCTCGCAGCCATCGGGGCATCTTGCGGGCTCTATGTGGGTGCGACGTTGTTGCGTCAGAGAGGTGGACTGTTTGAAAGCGGCTGGATCGTGCTGCTAATGATGCTCTACGGAGCTCTTAGCTGTTATGTCGGAATTGATCTGGCTTGCAATGTTGCCCGGAAATCGGTTCCGAGCATCTCGGAAGAATGGAACGGTTCCGAGGTGGCTGAGATCATGAGCGCGGCAGGAACGTTCGGCGCCGCCATTGCAGCAACTCTCTCGGTCAGTATCCTTGTCCTTGATCAAAATCTCCCCAATGGCCTGATAGGTTTTGTTGCCGGCTCTTGGGTGGTTGGCTCTTCGCTTCAAGTTGCGGCGGGAACGATGGCTCGTACCTACGGAGCCCCCATGGACAAGAAATGATGATGTGCTCACGGAAAGACATCTGTTTGGACGCAAGTGTTTGGATTCGGCTTCAGTCTGAAAGTGAGTAGCTGACGATCTTTCGCAACCTCAGTGGTCGAACGTTGCGTGCCGGTGAGTTTTAGTGGTGCAACCGTTGGCATCGAGCACTACCATGGAAGCGGTATCGGCACTGAGCAGCCTAATTTGTCGCACGACAAACAAGGCGTGCCATCGTGGTCATGTTGAGATATTGTCACTGCGTGCCGTGGTCCAACATTCTGCTAACCGCCAACCACACGATCGGTGGAGTCAATGCAGATTGCGGAGTGGCTCGAGAAGCTTGGGCTTGGACAATACGCGGAGCGTTTTGCCCAAAATGGGATCGACATGGGCGTCCTTCCCGAACTAATGGACGAGGACTTCGATAAGCTCGGAGTCCTGCTCGGCCATCGCCGTAAACTGCTGCGTGCTATTGCCGACCTCGATCCAGCCGCGTTGATCGCATCGCCGGCTCCTCCTCCTCAGGACGCCGAGCGGCGCCACCTCACCGTTATGTTTTGCGATCTGGTCGGCTCGACTGCGCTCTCGGCGCGTCTCGATCCCGAGGATATGTGGGAGGTGATCCGGGCCTACCGCGCCGCCTGCGCGAGCGTCATTGCTGCCTATGACGGCAAGATAGTCAGGTTCGTCGGTGACGGTATACTCGTCTATTTCGGCTATCCCCGCGCCCACGAGGATGACGCGGAGCGCGCAGTGCGAGCGGGCCTAGACGCCATCACAGCGATTAGTCGGCTCAAAACAGGCGCCGACGAGCGGGTTGAACTGCGGATCGCAATCGCGACCGGGCTTGTGGTGGTCGGCGACCTCATCAGCGGCGATGCGTCGGAAGAGCACGCGACGGTCGGCGACACACCAAATCTCGCTGCCCGGCTCCAGAGCCTGGCGGAACCGGGGGCGGTCGTCGTTGCGTCGTCGACGCGCCGGCTGCTCGGCGATCTCTTCACTTTTCGCAATCTCGGCCGCCGCGAGGTCAAGGGCATATCCGAACCCATCGCGGTCTGGGCGGTCGAGGGGGCGAGCGCATCGGAGAGTCGCTTCGAGGCGGTCCGCGCGGCGCGCTCGATCGGCTTTGTCGGCCGCAAGGAGGAGATTGAATTCACACTCTCGCGCCAGCGGCTCGCATGGCAGGGGCAGGGCCAGATGGTGTTGATTTCTGGCGAAGCGGGCATCGGCAAGTCGCGCATTGTCGCAACGCTGTCCGAAAGTCCCGCTTTGGGGGCGCACCGCCGGGTGCGGTATCAGTGTTCGCCCTACCACACCAACAGTGCGCTTCATCCCTTTGTCGCGCAGATCGAGCGCGCCGCCGGCATCTGCTCGCACGACACGCCCGGGCAAAAGCTCGACAAGCTTGAGGCAATGCTGGCGCTTGGAACACGGCAGGTCGCTCCAGCGACACCCCTCATTGCGGCCCTCCTCTCGATTCCAACCGGCAACCATTGTCCACCGCTCGGTTTGAGTCCAGCGCAGCAGCGGCGACAGACATTTGCCGTCCTTCTCGATCAGCTTGAGGGGCTGGCGCGAGAGCAGCCCCTGCTGGTTGTCTGCGAGGATATGCATTGGGCCGATGCCACGACGCTTGAATTGTTCGATCTCGGGGTCGACCGGATCAGGGGACTGCCGATACTCGTGCTCATGACAGCCCGGCCAGAGTTCGAGCCTTCCTGGTCGGGCCTTGCCAACGTCAGCCTGGTGCGGCTCGACCGGCTCGATCGGCAGGACACGCGCGCGCTGGTCGAGCAGGTCACCGTTGGTCGCCAGCTGCCACGCGAAATGATGAAGCAGATCATCGACAAGACGGATGGCATCCCGCTATTCGTCGAGGAACTGACAAAGATGGTGCTGGAGTCCGGACTGCTCGTCGAAGATGCCGGGCGCTATCGCCTCGGTCGTCCGCTCCCCCCGCTCGCTATTCCCGCGACGCTGCAGGATTCGCTGATGGCGCGGCTCGACCGGCTGGCTCCAGTCAAGGAGGTGGCGCAGATAGGCGCCGCTATCGGTCGCGAATTCTCATACCCGCTGTTGAGATATGTGGCGGGACGCGATGATTTGACGCTGAGCGCTGCGCTACAGCAACTCGGAGAGGCCGGACTGCTGCTGTGTCGCGGGGCTCCTCCCGAAGCAGACTACAGTTTCAAGCACGCTCTCGTTCAGGAAGCGGCCTACGAGAGCCTGCTTAAGAGCAAACGGCAGGTGCTTCACGCGCGTATCGGCGATGTCCTGCGTGAGAAGTTTCCGATCGTCGCCGAGACCGAGCCTGAAATTATAGCACACCACTTCACGGAGGCCGGGCTCAGCGAGGCCGCCCTCGAGTGGTGGCGCAAGGCGGGCCAGCAGGCGTTGAAACGTTCGGCCTATTCCGAAGCGATTGCACATTTCGGCAAGGCGATTGCCACCGCCGATGAACTGCCCGATGAGCCTAGCCGGTTGATGAGTAGGCTGCATCTTCAAATCGCATATGGCCGCGCATTACGAGGCAGTCTCGGGCACAGCGCCCCGGAAACGGTGGCCGCGTGGACACGCGCCCGACAGATCGCGGCCGATATCAATGATGCGGTTGAACTTGCGCCAGTCCATTCGGGCCTCTTCAATGCCTGCCTGACACACGGCGAGTTCGCTCCGATGCGGGAGCTGGCGGATTCCATCATGAGCGCCGCTGACCGGCGACCGGACTCGCCGGTGGCCGCCGTCGTTGCGCACTGGACGGGCGGAGTCACCTGCTGGTTCGGGGGCGACTACTTGAATGCGAGGACGCATCTTGAGCAGGCACTAGCGATCTATGGTGCCGAGCCGGATCCCTCGGCGTTTAGGGCCTCGGCGCTGGATCTCCCGTTTGTGATCATGAGGTTTCTTGCCCTGGTGCTTTGGCCGCTCGGCAGCATCGCTCGCGCGCGCCGGCTTGCCGCTGAAGCAGTGAGTGCCTCAGGAGAAAAGCGGGCGCTTTCCCGGGCCAATGCGCTTGTTCACCGCGCCGTATTCGACGGGCTGTGCGGGGGCTTGTTGCAGCAAACGGAGACCATCCTGGCGCTCGCTCTCGCTCGCGACCATACGATGCCGCTTTATGTGGCCGCCGGGACCTATCTGAATGGCCTGGCCAAGTGGCGTGGCGGCGACCGAATGGCCGGACTGATGGAAATGCGTCGCGGCTGGACCTTGCTGCATGAGAATGATTGCTACCTCTGTGAGCCGTTTTGGGGGATGCATGTCGCCGTGGCGGATGCAGAGGCGGGCCATCTCGAGACCGGGCTGGAAATCTTGAGCGAATTGATCGCGTGGACGGCGCAATCCGGCCAGCATTGGCTTGATGCCGAGCTGCATCGTGTCCAAGGAGAGCTCCTGTTGCGTCACGATTACCCGGCCGAATCCATGGCTGAAAATGCCCTCAATCGCGCGCTGGAGATCGCACGACACCAACAGGCGAGGACTTTCGAGCTGCGCAGCGCCCTTGGACTTGCGCGCCTGCACAAGAAGAATGGCCGAGTGGGCGCAGTGTCCGAGGTGCTGGCTCCCGTGCTCGCTGAATTCGATGCGGAGCGAGATCTCCCCGAAGCTATTGAAGCGAAGGAACTGCTCGTGAAGGAGCGTTAGCCACGTGCCGTTTCTCTAGCTGGCCGTGGCAAGAGAGGCATCCCGATCGTTCCCCCCGCATCTTCGACCCAATTGCCCGTTGGTTCGCAGCGCGAGGGGGACAACACAGGACGATTGTGCCGCCAGGGACTGAGGCAGAAGCATCAGGATCAGCGTGACTCCTCGCGTCCCTTCAGTCCGTCAGCGTGAGCCTGAGCGGGACCGGGTGGAGATCGCAGGCACGGCCCGCCTTGGCCACTTGCCCCGGCACGGGATGTCCAACCATCGACGGCAGCTCGCGGGACAATGCAATCAGGCCTTCGAGATCGAGACCGGTGTTCAGCCCAATGTCCCGGCAGAGATTGACCAGATCTTCGGTGCAGACATTGCCCGATGCCCCCGGCGCAAATGGGCAGCCCCCGAGGCCGCCGAGGGACGCGTCGAAGCGAACTGCGCCAGCGTCGAAACCAGCCATCACATTCACGAGCCCGAGGCCCCTCGTGTTGTGGAAATGCAGCGTCAGTTCGTCGCGCGGCACGAGACCGAGGATGGATTTGACGCGCTGTCGCACGAGCTTCGGATTGGCCATGCCGGTGGTATCCGCGAGCGTGATGCTCTGCGCACCGAGGCGGAGATAATTCTCGATCAGCCGTAGCACCTTGTCTTCGTGCTGCTCGCCTTCGAACGGGCAACCGAACGCCGTTGCGAGCGTAGCATTGAGGTGAACGCGTCTGCCGATCGCCGCGGTCACCCCTGCGAGTGCAGACAATGAGCCCTGGTGGTCCATGCCTATATTGACGCGATTGTGCGTCTCGCTCGCCGACATCACGAAATTCACCTCGTCGGCGCCGGCCTCCAGCGCGCGTTCGGCTCCTCTGAGATTAGGGATGAGCGCAACGAAGATCACGCCTTCACGTCGAACGATGGAGCGGAACACCTCATTGCCGTCGGCGAGCGCAGGCACCGCTTTCGGCGAGACGAAAGACCCCGCCTCGATCCGGCGAAAGCCCAACGCGGACAAGCGGTCGATCAGTGCGATTTTGAGGTCGGTCGGCACCACGGTCGGCTCGATCTGCAAGCCGTCGCGCGGGCAGACCTCCTGGATGGTGATATCTGGCAAGGCACTCATTGGACGACGCCGCGCTGTCGCAGCTCCCGGACGTCTTGTTCGGTCTTGCCGAGCTCGGCGAGGATATCTTCAGTGTGCGCGCCGAGCTCAGGGCCGCTCCAGCGGACCGCGCCGGGGGTATTGGAGAGCTTTGGCACGATGCCCGGCATCTTGACGGAGACGTCACCGGGCAGCGCAGCCTGGATGATCATCTCGCGGGCGAGATAGTGTGGATCATCGACAATGTCGGCGACCGAATAAATGCGTCCGGCGGGTATGCCGGCCGCTTCGAGCGCGTCGAGCGCCTCCTCAATGGTGTGCCTTCGGGTCCAATCCGCAATGGCCGCATCGAGTTCGGCATTGCGGGCGACGCGTCTGTCGTTGGTCGCGAGCTCTTCATCCTCAGCAAGATCGGGTCTGCCGATCGCGACCATCAGCCGCTTGAAGATCGCATCACTGTTTCCCGCAATGACGACGTAACTGCCATCGCGCGCCGGATAGGTGTTGGACGGACTGATGCCCGGAAGCGAGCCGCCGCTGCGGGTGCGGACATGGCCCATCAGGTCGTATTCCGGAACGAGGCTCTCCATCAGATTGAAGACGCTTTCGAACAACGAGACGTCCACGATCTGTCCCTTGCCGCCGCCGGCCTTGACGTGCAGCAGCGACATCAATGCGCCGATCACCGCATGCAGCGAGGCCAGACTGTCGCCGATGCTGATGCCCGCACGCGCAGGCGGAGATTGGGCATCGCCCGTCGTGTAGCGCAGCCCGCCCATCGCTTCGCCGATGGCGCCAAAGCCGGGGCGGTCACGGTACGGACCGGTCTGCCCGTAACCGGAGATGCGCACCAACGTCAGGCGGGGATTGAGTGCGGAGAGTACGCTCCAGCCCAGGCCCATCTTCTCCAGGATGCCGGGTCGGAAATTCTCGATCACCACATCCGCCTTCGCCGCGAGTGCCTTCGCGATAGCAAGGCCTTCATCGGACTTGAGGTCGAGCCCGATCGATTTCTTGTTGCGCGATTGCAGATACCACCACAGCGACGTGCCCTGATGCAGCTTGCGCCATTTGCGCAAGGGATCGCCCTGGCCCGGCTGCTCGATCTTGATCACCTCCGCGCCGAATTCGGCGAATAGTCGTGCCGCAAACGGTGCCGCGATCAGCGTGCCAAGCTCGAGCACGCGAATGCCGCTGAGTGGACCTTCCATGTCGCTTCCTCCAAAAACGATCGAGCAAATCTCCTATAGAAGATTTCTCTTTTATAATAGAAAATTTCTGCTAGGCTTCGTTTTGTGAAGGCGCAGTCAAGACGCCACGCAGGGACGACAACGCAAACGGGGGATCGCCGTGAGACTGAAGTCAGCGGTACCGGTCGCAGCATTGCTGTTGGCCGCGGGAATGCCTGTTGCTTGCGCGCAGGCGCAGCAGCCCGGAACGATCTACGGATTCGGCGACAGCCTGCTCGACGTGTCGCGCAATTGCCCGATCGCGTTTCCGCAATCGGCGCCGTACGGTGCCTGCGGCAATGGTCGCGGCTCGCTGCAATGGCTGTCGATGCTGACCAGCTATAGCTTCAGCAAGCCCAACGATTACGCCTACAACGGCGTCGGCAACGGCGTCTTTCCGGCATTCAACGGCGGCCCGACAGTGGCGCAACAAATTGTCGAGTTCACCAGCGCCGGCAGAAGCTTCCAGCCGAACGACCTCATCGTCCTCGGCGGCATGCCCAACAATTGGGGAGCGATGTTCCTGGGGATCCCGGATCCGAGCGGCGCTGCCTACACGCCCCAAACGCTGGCGACCGCGACCTTGTCTCAGCAGTACAGCAATCTCGCCGCATTGATCAAAGCGGGCGGGCACAATTTCATTGCCGAGAACATGTTTAGTTCGTCGACCTACAACTGGTACAATGTCGGCGGATTTTATCCCTTTGGGCCGCCCTATAACCAGATTCCCGATCTTCCGGTGGCGCGCCAATTCTTCGGGCTGGTCAACGACAATCTCGCGGCAACGCTTGCGCCCCTCGCGCGCCCCGGAGTTCGCATTCATGTCGTCGATCTCGCCGCGATCTACACCAAAGCCTACACCGATCCGACCAGCCTTGGATTCAAGACCGGTAGGGCTTGCGTCTTTGATGGCAATTGCCTCACGGCGTCGAAGGACGTGCAGAACCAGCATTTCATGTTCGATCTGCATCCGACCGATGCGGGCTATGCGGTGATTGCGCGCTACGAAGCCAACCTGCTCGCGGCACAGGACGGTATTGCCGCGCAGGGCGACGTCGCGCAACTCACTGCGCAGAATTTCTCGAATTCGATCTTCTCGCGGCTCGACGCGTTTCGTGCCAACGATCCGCGTGTAACGGGAACGGCGTCACCGTCTCAGGCCTTTGCTGCTATGGATCGGCCCGGCATGAGCACGAAGGCGCTGCCGCGTCTTGCGCCCGAACTGCCGCTCTCGGTCTATCTCGCCGCAGCCTATGGCAGCGGCAGCCGCGGCGACCGCTTCAGCGCCGACGGAAACGCCACCGGGTTCGACTACACGCTTGCGGGCGGCACCTTCGGTGCCGACTACAAGGTCGACCCCAACATCCGCGTCGGCGGCGCGCTCAACTACACCAATCCGGTTGCTAATCTGCATGGTGGCACCGGTCACCTCAACCTCGACAGCTATCAGATCGGCGGCTTTGCGTCCTTCACCTACCCGCATCTGTTGACGGACATCGTGGCGACGTATGGCTACAACAACTACCGCATCGATCGTCCCGGCGTCGTCGATACGATCCGCGGCAGCACCACCGGCAATACCTTCACGATCGGCGCCAAGTCGGCCTATCTGTTCGATGTCGGCGCGGTCCGGGTCGGTCCCCTGGCCGGGCTGGTCTACGACTACACCAACGTCAATCCGTACACCGAGACAGGTGATCCCATCATTACCCAGACGGTCGCGCGGCAGAAGCTCGAAGGCCTGACCGGCAGCGCGGGCCTACAGTTCCGCGCGCCCTTCACCGTTGCGACGCGCTCCGTCAATTCCTTCCTCAATCTGACCGCCGAGCATGATTTCCTCGGGGGCGCGCGGACGCTGCTCGCGGCGGAAACGGTGGCGCTCGCTCTGCCGATCTACACAGTCGTGCAGGGCAATCCTGATCGCGCCTATGGCAAGGTGGTGGGCGGCCTGAGCACAGCTCTGTCAGGCAACATCAACGCCATGCTCACCGCGGCGGGAACGTTCGGCACCAGCAATCCGCAGTTCGCGCTGCAAGGCGCAGTCAAGGTAGCTTTCTAGTGGCGATGAGAATGAAAAATCAGCGATACCTCAAGGAGGGAACTATGACCTGGTCACGGCTTCGCGCGGCCGCGCTTGCAATGCTATTGGGCACCGCTCCTGCGGCGGCGCTCGCCGAAGACGCGGCGTTCCGGATCGGCGTGATCGACGACATGTCCGGCGTCTATTCCGGCAATGGCGGGCCCGGCACGGTACTGGCCGCCAGGATGGCGGTCGAAGATTTCGGCGGCAAGGTGCTGGGTCGTCCGATCGAGGTCATCTCGGCCGACCATCAAAGCAAGCCCGACATCGGCGCGGCCCTTGCGCGCCAGTACATCGAGCAGCAGGGGGTGAGCGCGATCATCCCGGGTGGGGCGAGTTCGGTCGGGCTCGCGGTGCAGGCCATTGCGCGCACGCTGAAGAAGACCACGCTGGTCAGCGGCGGCTATGCGTCGAATTTCAGCGGCGACGGCTGCTCGCCCTATGGCACGCAGTGGGCGCCATCGACCAGCGAGCTCTCCAAGACCATCGCCAGGGGCATCGTCGATACGGGCGGCAAGAAGTGGTTCTTCATCGTTGCCGACTATGTATTCGGCAAGAATCTCGCCGCCGATGCGGGCGAGACCGTCAAGGCCTCCGGCGGCCAGGTCGTCGGCCAGGTGCTGCATCCGCTCAATGTCACCGATCTCGCCTCGCAACTCCTCGCGGCGCAGGGCTCCGGCGCCGACGTGATCGGGCTGGCCAATGCCGGGCCCGATCTCGTCCTCGCGATCAAGCAGGCGAGGGAATTCGGCGTCAGCGCCAAGCTCGCGACCATGCTGGTTTTCGAGAACAACGTTACTTCGCTCGGCCTTTCCACCGCGCAGGGCCTGCGGCTCGCGGCCTCGTTCTACTGGGATCTGAACGACGAGACCCGTGCCTGGTCGAAGCGCTTCATGGCGCGCAACGGCAATGCGGTGCCGACGATGGGGCATGTGCTGGCCTATCTCGCCACCACCCATTACCTGAAGGCGGTCGCCGCAATCGGCTCCGACGATGCCGCACAAGTGCAGGCCAAGATGTTGCAGCAGCCGATCGAAGGCAACCTGATCCAGCACGCCCATATCCAGCCCAATGGCCGGGTGGTCTCCGACATGCACATTTTCGAGGTGAAGAGCCCGCAGGACTCCAAGAGCCCTGCGGATCTCTACAGGCTGGTCGCGACGCTGCCGGGCGATGGCCTGTTCGTCTCGGCCGAGAAGAGCGGATGTCCTCACCTCGCGGTGAGGTAAGCCGCAGTTGGGAATTGAGGTGCTGCCATGAATGCTGAGGATACGATGCGCGCTACGCCGCACGACGAGGTGCGGGGCGATGCCCCGCACGGGCTCCGGGCGTTCAAGATGTATATCGACGGCGAATGGTGCGAGTCGACCTCCGGACGTTGGCTGGAAACCAAGGATCCGTATACGGGAAAGCCATGGGCCGTCATTCCCAAGGGAAATGCGGAGGACATCGACAGGGCAGTGCAGGCGGCGAATCGGGCCTTCGTTGCCGGTCCCTGGGCGAGCATGCATCCGAGCGATCGCGGCGCGCTGTTGAATCGCCTTGCCGACCTCATCGCTGCGAATGCGGAACGGCTGGCCGAGCTGGAAGTGCGCGACAACGGCAAGCTCAGGGTGGAGATGCTCGGGCAGATGAGATATCTGCCGCGCTGGTTTCAGTACTACGGCGGCCTTGCCGACAAGATCGAAGGCCGCATGCCGCCGACCGACAAGAAAGGCATGCTCCACTACGTCTCCTACGAGCCGATCGGCGTCGTCGGCGCGATCACGCCGTGGAATTCGCCGCTGCTGCTGACGGTCTGGAAACTCGCGCCCGCCCTTGCCGCCGGCAACACCGTGGTCATCAAGCCGTCCGAATTCGCGTCCACGTCTCTGCTCGCATTGGTCGAGCTGTTCGAACAGGCCGGGTTCCCGAAGGGCGTGGTCAACGTCGTCACGGGCCTGGGCGCCGAGACCGGGGAGCCTCTCGTCGAGCATCCCTTCGTCGACCGGATCGCCTTCACCGGGGGCAATCTTGCCGGCCGCAAGATCTATGAGGCGGCGGCGCGGCAGTTCAAGCGTGTCTCGCTCGAGCTCGGCGGCAAGTCCCCGAACATCGTGTTCGGCGATGCAGGCATCGAGGATGCGGTCAAGGGTGTCATCTCCGGCATCTTCGCCGCGAGCGGGCAGACCTGCATGGCCGGCTCGCGGCTGCTATTGCATTCCTCGATCCACGACGCGTTCCTTTCGCGTCTCGTCGAGGTAATGAAGGCGGCGCGTCTCGGCGATCCCAACAGCCCCGAGACCGACGTCGGACCGGTCGCGACCGAGCAGCAGCTGCAGAAGGTGCTTCACTACATCGAGCTCGCCAAACAGGAAGGCGCTCGCTGTGTTCTCGGCGGCCGACGCGCCTTTCGGCCGGAATGCGGCGACGGCTGGTTCGTGGAGCCGACCATCTTCGCCGATGTCACCAACGACATGCGGATCGCGCGCGAGGAGGTGTTCGGGCCGGTTCTCAGCGTAATCAGATTTGATTCCGACGACGAGGCGGTCGCGCTTGCCAACGATACGCCGTTCGGCCTTGCGGCAGGGCTCTGGACCACCGACCTTGGCCGCGCGATCGCGCTGCCGAAGAGACTGCGGGCGGGGACGGTCTGGGTCAACGCCTATCGCGTCGTCAGCTATCTCTCACCCTTCGGCGGCTTCAAGGAGTCCGGCATCGGCCGGGAGAACGGGCTCGACGCCATCTACGAATATCTGGAGCCGAAGAGCGTCTTCATCAATCCGACGCCGTCGATCTCCAATCCGTTTACTTTGCAGTAGGACGGGACCCATTCGGGTCAGGCGCGGCGGCGTCGGATGACGAGATAGTAGGCGCATGGAGTCCTGCCCGCATTGATGAAACGGTAGGATTCGCGCACATCGAAGTAGAAGGAGTCGCCGGTATCGAGGACGTAGTTCGCCTCGCCCGTCTGCACCGTCAACTGGCCCTCGTGCACGACCAGATATTTTTCCGTCGGCACCTTGTAGGGCGGCAGCTCGCCGGAGGATTCGCCCGGCGGAATTCGGTGCAGCAGGAACTCGAGGTCGTTGTCCAGATGGGACGGCGACAGGTTGTGACGTTCAAATCCGGTCTCGGGATCCTTGAAGGCCAACCGGTTGGCCTTGCGAATCACCGCGACCTGCGCGGGATCTGGCTCCGCGCCCATCAGCGTGGACATCGAGACATTGAGCCCCTTGGCGATACGCACGATGATCGCGAGTGTCGGGCTCTTCTCGCCGCGTTCGACCTTGGACAGCATGGCGCGGCTGACGCCGGATTGCGCCGCAAATTCCTCCAGCGTCAGGCCCGCCTGCGTCCGCAGCCGCTTCACCCGGCCGCCGAGTTCGACGATGATGGCATCGTCACCCGCGCGGCCGGCTCGCGGGTGCCGCCGCGATTTCGTCGGTGCTTTGCGGGAAATTGCACCCTCGCTTCCGGGCGCTTCCGAAGTCTTGTGTCGTCGTGCGGGCAATCTGTCGTGCATGCGACGCATATTTTCAGAAGTTGGGGCGCCTCACAAGGTTGTATGTGGCCCGGCCCTCGCTGAAGCGCCGTTCCGCCGCATCAGGTCGTCTGCGGCTGTCCGTCACGGCGTCCGCCGTGACGAATGCTTCTCACGAATTGACGTGCACGAAATCCCGCAGCAGCGGATAGATCTCGTTATTCCAGCGCTTGCCGGAGAACACGCCGTAATGGCCGACGCCGGCCTGCATGTGGTGCACCCTGCGATAGGCGCGCACACCGGTGCAGAGGTCTTGCGCGGCGAGCGTCTGGCCGATCGAGCAGATGTCGTCCTTCTCGCCTTCGACCGTCATCAGCCCTATGCGGCTGACGGCTTTGGTGTTCACGGGACGGCCGCGATGCATCAGCTTGCCTTGCGGCAAGAGGTGCTCCTGGAACACGTCGCGCACGGTCTCGATGTAGAACTCCGCCGGCAGGTCCATCACGGCGAAATATTCGTCGTAGAAGGTCTTGATGCTGGCGGCCTTCTCCTTCTCGCCCTTGGCGATGTGATTGGCGAGATCCATGTGCTGTCTGATATGGCGCTCGAGATTCATCGAGACGAAGGCGGTGAGCTGCACGAAGCCGGGATAGACCTTGCGGAGCGCGCCTCGGCACTGCATCGGCACGTAGTTGATCAGATTGCTCTCGAACCAGTCGATCGGCTTGCTCTTGGCGAACTCGTTGACCCTGGTCGGCTGGATGCGCGTGTCGATCGGGCCTGCCATCAGCGTCAGCGTCGCCGGCCGCGAGGGATGGTTGTCCTCGCACATGATCGCGGCGGCAGCGAGGGCGGACACCGACGGCTGGCAGATCGCGACCATGTGCGGGCGCGGCCCGAGCTGTCCGAGAAAGTCGATGAGATGCTCGGTGTAATCGTCGAGCCCGAAGCGGCCTTCGCTGCGGGGAATGTCGCGCGGATTGTGCCAGTCGGTGATGTAGACGTCGTGATCCTGGAGCAGCGTCTTCACGGTGCCGCGCAAGAGCGTGGCGAAATGGCCGGACATCGGCGCCACCAGCAGCATCCGCGGCTGCTCGCCCACGTCCTTTTTCCTGAAGTGCAAGAGCGAGCCGAACGGCGTCGCGTAGGCGATCTCCTCGGTGACGGCGACCTCGCGATTTCCGACCATGACGCTGTCGATGCCGTAGGCCGGGCGGTGATAGGTGAGGGTGGAGCGCGAGATCAGCTCTAGTGCGGCGGCGAGCCGGCCGACGACCTGATCCGACATGCCCTGCGGCACCAGATGGAGGAATTTGAGCGCGGACGAGGCCCCCGCCCGCCACGGCGCCGTCAGGTCCATCTGGTTCTGAAAGTTTTGATAAAACATCGACATCATACTGAAGTGCCCACCTGTCCCATGTTGCCATGCAATATCGGAGCCAAACCTCAATCAAATCGCCCGGAAAACTGGCACATCGCTTGCTCTTCAAGCGGGGTGAACACACGGGAAAGCACAGGCAATGGGCACGCCCGCGGGCCGGGCGGGCTGCCGGTGTCAGGCGTGAGGGAAGAGGCCATATGGCGAAAGCGACACTGACCATCAGCAGCAAGAACTACTCGTCCTGGTCGCTGCGTGGCTGGCTGCTGACGAAGTTTTCCGGGCTCGATTTCGAGGAGATCGTCACCGCGCCGGACGATGCCTCCGCGCGCGCCGAGATTCTGCTGCTGTCGTCCTCGATCTTGGTGCCGTGTCTGCGGCACGATGGCGCCACGGTCTGGGATACGTTGGCCATCGCCGAATATCTCAACGAGGTCATGCCGGACGCCGGGCTAGTGCCGGCCGACCGCATCCAGCGCGCCCATTGCCGCTCGATTTGCGGCGAAATCCATTCCGGCTTCACCACGCTACGCGCCTCGCTGCCGGTCAATCTGAAGGGGCACTTCCCCGGCTTCAAGATCTGGTCGCGCGCGCAGGCAGATATCGACCGGATCTGTGCGATCTGGCGCGACTGCCTGGAGCTATCGGGCGGTCCGTTCCTGTTCGGCGAGAAGCGCACCATGGCGGATGCGATGTACGCGCCCGTCGTGACGCGCTTCGTGACCTATAACGTCAAGCTCGAGCCGCGGCTCCAGGCCTATGCCGATACCATCATGGCCATGCCCGAGATGAGGGAGTGGGTCGCCGCGGCCAAGGAAGAGCCGGCGGAGATCGAGGAGCTCGAGGTCGAATATTAGGCAGGCTTTGCCTGCCCTGCCTGTTTAGGCGGCGCCGACCTTCCGCGGTGCTGCCGACCATCGTGCGATTGCCGCAATTAACCTTTGGTGCGGCCAGCGTCTCACGCCCGCCCGCGCCTCTCACAGATATGGTACGCACGAGCGGTGCGGCTGGCGACATCTAGCCGTGAACAGGCGTGGACGGCGCCTTGCGGCTGATTCGGGCGTGATTCGTTCGGGCCGCGTTCCGAAGGTTAAGGCGGCGCGCGGCGCCGTTGCATTTTGGGACAAAGGGTCCTGAGACAAGCCGCTTTCAGGCGACTCCGCGCTGCTTCACGCGGGGCAGGCGCCAGCCGATGACGGTTGCTTCAACCGCGATGCCGGCGTCGTGGTTCTGCCAGCGTCCCTCGACATAGCGGCAGGCGAACGGCAGCTGATACGTTCCGCTGTGGTCCTCGCACAACACTTCGAGCGGCATGCCCGGAGGCGGTTCCCCTGCACCATCGAATTCCGCCAGACGTCTATCGCGCGTTGCCATTCCAGAAATCTCCCCTAATGAAACTCGGAAAGTGGCAGCGCCCACTTCGCCACGTCCCGATCATCGCTCCCCGTCCAGGGAACAGGTGCAAGCTCAACGCGAGAATGCGGTACGAGTGTGGTAGCGTCCGGCCGCGGCGTGCAATCAGCGCAAATTGCCGTGATTGATGTGATGAGGAACCTGCATGCTGCTTCGAAACGCCGGCGTTTGTGTCGCGATGTTGCTGCTCGCCACGCTGGCGCTTGAGCCGCTCCGCGCGCAGGACGTGCCGGGGATCGAGATCTGCACGGTCGAGAAGACCATGGAGCGGCGCACCAGCTGCCTGCAGAGCAACGTCGATTTCCTCCAGAAGACGATCACCAAGCTCGCCCTCGATCACCAGCAGAAGCTTGATGCCGCCAATCGTCAGATCGACGCGCTGAAGACGATGGTGGCCGGCTTGCAGAAGACGTTGGGCGATTTTCAGGCCGCGCAGGCGAAGCTGGCGGAGGATGTGAAGAAGAAGGCCGACGCGCCGCCGGCGAAGGATGCGAAGTAGGGTGGGGTTAGCGAAGCGTAGTCCACCAAGGTCTATCCTCGCAGAAAGCAAAGAGGTGGGTTACGCCTGCGGCTAACCCACCCTACGATCGATCGATCGCAACGCCGATCAAGCGAAGCATCTCGCGTCCGCCTAAACCGGCCGCGCTTCGAACTGAGTAGGGCCGCGCAACGCTGGCATACCATCCCGCTTGCTTGGCAAGCCTTGGCGACTTTGCCATAACCGCTGGCAAATCTTGCCTGCGGGGCTCCGTGCCGGACATCCGGGCAAGGCATAATAAGCAGCCGGGAGGGTCCTCATGTCCAACGTCCGTGTTCTCGCCACCGACCTCGAATTTCCTGAAGGGCCGGTCGTGATGCCGGACGGCTCGGTCGTGCTGGTCGAGATCCGCGGCCAGCGCCTGGCCCGCGTTTATCCCGACGGCCGCAAGGAGATCGTCGCGAAGATTCCGGGCGGCCCGAACGGCGCCGCGCTCGGGCCCGACGGCAAGATCTACGTCTGCAACAACGGCGGCTTTAGCTGGATCCCGACCCGCAACATGATCATGCCCGGACCGCAGCCCGACGACTATCTCGGCGGATCGATCCAGCGCGTCGATCTGCAATCCGGCAAGATCGAGACTGTCGTGACCAAGTGCGGCGAGCACGATCTGCGCGGGCCCAACGATCTCGTGTTCGACAGGCACGGCGGCCTCTGGTTCTCCGATCTCGGCAAACGCCGCGCGCGCGAGATGGACGTCGGCGGGATGTACTATCTCAAGCCCGGCATGACGGAGATCGTGGAAGTCGTGCACGGCGTGCTGCCTGCGAACGGCATCGGTCTGTCGCCGGACGAGAACACCGTCTACATAGCCGAGACGCCGACGGGGCGGCTCTGGGCCTACGAGCTCTCGGCGCCCGGCACGCTCAAGCCGCGCGACGTGATCTATCGCGGCGAGCGGGGCAAGCCGATCTGTGGCCTCGGCGGCTACCAAATGTTCGACTCGCTCGCGGTGGAGGCCGGGGGCAATGTCTGCGTCGCTACCCTCGTCTCCGGCTGCATCTCGGTGATCGCGCCGGACGGCACGCTGGTCGAGCAGGTCCCGACCGGCGACCGCGTCACCACCAACATCGCCTTCGGCGGCCCCGAACTGAAGACCGCCTACATCACGCTGTCCGGCAAGGGCGAGCTGATCGCCATGGACTGGCCGCGCGGCGGTTTGCCGTTGAATTTTTTGAACAAGTGAGCCAAGCCGTCATTGCGAGCAAAGCATAGCTACCAGCAGACCCTCACCCTGAGGAGCGCGCTCTTGGCGCGCGTCTCGAAGGGCGAGGCCACCGGCCGGGCCTTCATCCTTCGAGACGCGCGTTCCGCGCTCCTCAGGATGAGGATCTGACAGTCTGGATTGCTTCGCTTCGCTCGCAATGACGTAAGGAGACGACTTCAATGCCCTGGCCTGATCCCATCACCCTGCGTGGACAGCACGCCCGTCTCGAGCCGCTGTCGCATCAGCATCGCGAGGGTCTGATGGAGGCCGTGAAAGACGGCGAACTCTCCACGATCTGGTACACCGCGATCCCAACGCCGGAGAACATGGGCAAGGAGATCGACCGCCGGCTCGGCCTTCAGACCGCGGGCTCGATGCTGCCGTTCACGGTGTTCGACGGTAGCGGCAAGATCGTCGGCATGACGACCTACATGAACATCGATGCCGCCAACCGCCGCGTCGAGATCGGTTCGACCTGGTATGGCAAGAGCGCGCAGCGCGGGCCGCTCAACACGCAGTGCAAGCTCCTGCTGCTCACCCACGCCTTCGAAACCCTAGACTGCATTGCGGTCGAATTCCGCACCCACTTCTTCAATCACCAGAGCCGCCGCGCCATCGAGCGTCTCGGCGCCAAGCAGGACGGTATTTTGCGCAGCCATCAGGTGGCGCCGAACGGCACGCTGCGCGACACCGTGGTCTACAGCATCACCGCGGCTGAATGGCCGACGGTGCGCACGCATCTCGAGTATCAACTCAACGACAAGCCGCGCTGAGCGACGGCCGAGGCACCATGGACAAATTTGATTATGTGATCGTCGGCGCGGGCTCCGCCGGTTGCGTGCTGACCAGCCGGCTGAGCGAAGATCCCTCGACCAGCGTTTGCGTGCTCGAGGCCGGGCCACGCGATTGGCATCCCTACATCCATCTGCCGGCGGGCTTCATCAAGACCTTCCACATGAAGAGCATCAACTGGGCCTATCAGCAGGAGCCGGGGCCGTGGACCGGCGGGCGCAGCATCTACGCGCCGCGCGGCAAGACGCTCGGCGGCTCGTCCTCGATCAACGGCCACATCTACAACCGCGGCCAGCGCATGGATTTCGACACCTGGGCGCAGATGGGCAATCGCGGCTGGGGCTATGCCGATGTGCTGCCCTACTTCAAGCGGCTGGAGAAGCGGGTCGGCGAGGGCGAGGACACCTATCGCGGCCGCGACGGCAACCTCATCGTCACCACCATGGACTGGCGCGATCCGCTCTGCGAGGCCTTCATGGAGGGCGCGATGAGCCTCGGCATTCCCCGCAACCCCGACTACAACGGCAAGACCCAGGAGGGCGTGTCCTACTGCCAGCGCACCATCGACAAGGGCCTGCGCGTCTCCGGCTCGACCGCGTTCCTGAAGCCTGCGATGAAGCGGCCGAACGTGCATGTGCGCACGCACGCGCATGCGACCGAGATCATCTTCGAAGGCAAGCGCGCCGTCGGCGTACGCTACATGAAGGGCGGCCGCGGCGGCACGCCGCTGGAAGTCCGCGCCAACAAGGAAGTGATCCTCTCCGGCGGCACCTATAATTCGCCGCAGTTGCTTCAGCTCTCCGGCATCGGCTCGCCCGACTTGTTGCAGGCCCACGGCATCGCCGTGCGTCACGCGCTGCCGGTCGGCGAAGGCCTGCAGGACCATTACGCACCGCGCACCGTGGCGCGCGTAAAAGACATCAAGACCATCAACGAGCTCCGCCGCGGCGTCTCGCTCTGGATCGAGGCGCTGAAATGGGCCACGACGCGCCGCGGCCTGCTGTCGCTGTCGCCGACCATGGTCTATTGCTTCTGGCACTCCGGCGAGAGCGCGGAGAGCTCGGACCTGCAGCTCACCTTCACGCCGGCAAGCTACAAGGAGGGCGTGCAGGGCCAGCTCGAGGACGAGCCCGGTATGACCATCGCCTCCTGGCAGCAGCGCCCCGAGAGCCGCGGCTACGTCCGCATCCGTTCATCTGATCCATTCGCCCCGCCGATCATCCAGACCAACTATCTCGACGCCGAGCACGATCGCCGCGTCATCGTCGCCGGCATGAAGCTCGCGCGGCGCCTTTTGAAGTCCGCGCCGCTGTCGCCTTATTACGCCTATGAGGATTTCCCGGGTCCCAATATCAACACCGACGACGAGTTCCTGGCCGCCGCCACCGAGCGCGGCACCACCACCTTCCACCCCGGCTGCACCTGCCGCATGGGCCCGGCGGATTCGACCTGGGCCGTGGTCGACGACCAGCTCCGCGTCCACGGCCTCCAAGGCCTCCGCGTCATCGACGCCTCCGTGATGCCGCGCATGATCTCGGCGAACTTGAACGCATCAACGATGATGATCGCCGACCGCGCCTCCGACCTGATCCGCGGCAAGCAGCCAATGGAAGCCGCGCGCGTGCCGGATGCCGCGGTGGCATAGGGCGCCGTAGGATGGGTAGAGCGAAGCGAAACCCATCACTTCTACCGCTGGGAAAAGAGCGTGATGGGTTTCGCTACGCTCTACCCATCCTACAAGAATCATGAAATTGATCTAAGGTTGTGCTACGATGAGGCATGACCTCCTATCGGCGCAACTTTATATCCGGCGGAAGCTTCTTCTTCACCGTCAACCTGGCGGATCGGAGCCTCTCGCTGCTGGCCGCGCATATCGATCTATTGCGCGCAGCATTTCGCGAAACACGTCGACGGCATCCTTTCACGATCGATGCGATCGTGGTGCTGCCTGAGCATCTTCACGCCGTTTGGACGATGCCGGACGGCGATGCGGACTTCGCAACGCGCTGGAGGCAGATCAAATCCGCCTTCTCTCGCAACCTCGTAAATAGCGAAACAGTTTCGCCGAGCCGGGCGGCCAAAGGCGAGCGCGGAATCTGGCAACGCCGCTACTGGGAGCACACCATCCGCGACGAGGAGGACTATGCCCGGCACATTGACTATGTGCACATCAATCCTGTTAAGCACGGGCTGGTCAATCGCGTGTGCGATTGGGCGCCGTCGTCATTCCATCGCCACGTTGAGCTCGGCATCTATCCTGCAGATTGGGCCGGCGATCTCTCTCGGTTCAAGGACGAAGCAGAGTTTGGAGAACGGAATTAAAGCTGAAATTCGTAGGATGGGTAGAGCGCAGCGAAACCCATCATCTCGTCTTCCGTTGGAAGAATTCGATGGGTTTCGCTACGCTCTACCCACCCTACGCGACTGCATTCCCCGGATTTCGCTGCGCTCCATCTGGGCGACAGGTTGGCACAGGATACAATTTGGAAGATCGTTGACGATGAATGAAAACTCAGATCATCCGGGTGTTAGAATTCCAACCATAAGTGCAGTCGATGCTATCCGCGCCAGGCCTGATATGTATGTCGGTGAGTTTCCGGCCGGCGCTCTGCTTATGGCGCGCCTTGTAGAGACCTTGCTCCTGCTGGACGCCGCGCCTCTGAAGGTCGCGCGCGCGGGAGCTTGGTACTCCTTGCATGCAGACAGGGATTAGCTGATGACGGAATGCGGAGCCATCTGTCTAGACGCATTCCAGCGCTTGATACCGCTGCCGAGCGGCGGCCGATTTTACGACAGAGCGGAAGTCATACTGACCGCGCTGGCCGACGCGGTCGTAACATCCGATACCACCGGAGTTTCTTGGATCAGCGGCGAACCCGATAAATGGCCGCTGCCTGCCGGTATCGCCCTGTCATTGCCGCCGCAGGGAGGACGGATCGTCGCCTTTCACTATTCGAAACACGATCCGGCCGGGATCGCGTCCCGGTCATGAAGCCACTTTGGCGAATTGCAGCAATCGTAGAATGGGTAGAGCGCAGCGAAATCCATCATCTTGGGTGCTCGCGGACGGCGAGATGGGTTTCGCTGCGCTCTACCCATCCTACCTCGTCCGTCGGGCCAAAACACTCCGTCAACCCCTCCTCGCAAAAATATTCCACTTTACCGAAATTCGGAATTACGGCATAAATCGAAACAGCCCGGCCTACGGAAGAGGGGCGGTTCGCGAGTCGTTCGAAACGCGGGCCGGGTTGCGGTGGACGCGGCAGCGCGGGCGCGAGGGGTTAAGGGCAGGGCGGATTGCTCTCCGTGAGCCCGAGGCTTCGCGCTAGATGAGCGGCGCTGTCAGGTTCGTCTCGCCAGCATTCTCCCGGCAAGGTCGACAAGGCCGGAAGATAATGCGGCGAACAATCGAGCCGTGCGTACGGCAAAACCGTGTCGTCCTGGCCGTCGTTGCTACGGTCAAGCTCTTGCGGAGGCGGCATTCGCGTCAACCGGCGCGGTGTCGGCGACTTTCGCTGGGGTGAGGGAGGCCAGAAGGAATTCAGCTCCCGGGAGAGCACGGCATAAGCCGTCCAACCACTGCGCAGGGAAGGCCGAGTGTTTAGGCTTCACCTGTATGCCGCTGTGCAGTCCTTTTGCGCTACATGCGCACAGCGGACCGTGGGTGCCAGGCCGGCACCCGGCCTTCCCTGCGCCATCTTTCTTGGAGGTGCGAAGGAGACAGCATGGCTCGGGCGGAATGCGCCGCGAGAATGCGAAGGTGTGTCTTCGGTGTGAAATGCGAGTGGGAGAACGACGTTCATGCCCCTTGCTCCGTCATTGCGAGCGCAGCGAAGCAATCCAGACTGTTACCGCTGAGAGACTCTGGATTGCTTCGCTGCGCTCGCAATGACGGAGGTGGAGGCAACGGGCTCAAATCCATCTCCGTCACCCTGAGGTGGCCGCTTCTTCAGCGGCGCTCGAAGGGCGGCCCCGCTGCATCTTGGCCGTTCATCCTTCGAGGCTCGCCACGCGGTGCAATTGCGCCGCGTCGCTCGCACCTCAGGATGACGGAATTCGCAACGAAACCTACACTTCCCTTCGGCTCAGGAACGCCAGGCGCTCGAACAGATGCACGTCCTGCTCGTTCTTGAGCAGCGCGCCGTGTAGTGGCGGGATGAGCTTGCGCGGGTCGCGTTCGCGGAGCTGCTCGACGCTCATGTCTTCGTTGAGTAGCAGCTTGAGCCAGTCGAGCAGCTCGGACGTCGACGGCTTCTTCTTAAGACCGGGCACCTCTCGGACCTCGAAGAAGATGCGCAGCGCTTCTTCGACGAGGCGCTTCTTGATGCCGGGGAAGTGGACGTCGACGATCCGGCCCATGGTGTCGGCGTCGGGGAATTTGATGTAGTGGAAGAAGCAGCGGCGGAGAAAAGCGTCCGGCAGCTCCTTCTCGTTGTTGGAGGTGATCATCATGATCGGGCGCTGCTTGGCTTTGATGGTCTCGCCGGTCTCGTAGACATGGAATTCCATGCGGTCGAGCTCGAGCAAGAGGTCGTTCGGGAATTCGATGTCGGCCTTGTCGATCTCGTCGATCAGGAGCACCGGGCGCTGCTCGGCGGTGAAGGCGTCCCACAGCTTGCCGCGCTTGATGTAGTTCTTGATATCAGAGACCCTGCTATCACCGAGCTGGCTGTCGCGCAGGCGCGACACCGCATCATATTCATAGAGGCCCTGCTGCGCCTTGGTGGTGGACTTGATGTGCCAGGTCAGCAGCGGCGCGTTCAGCGCCTTCGCGACTTCCTCGGCCAGCACCGTCTTGCCGGTGCCGGGCTCGCCCTTGATGAGCAGCGGGCGCTCCAGCACGATGGAGGCGTTGACGGCGATCTTGAGATCGTCAGTCGCAACATAGTCCTTGGTGCCGGTAAATTTCATCGCGCGTCCTTGTTGGTCGTCGGCCGAGACATGGCTCCGGTCGCGACATGGGAACGGCCGCGCAAGGCGGCCGTTCCTGGCTCGGTCAGGCTTTCAGGCCCGTTTTATCAGCGAAAGGATGACGAGCACAATCACCGCGCCGATGGTGGCGCTGAGGATGTCGCGGATCATGCCGCCGCCGAGGCTGACGCCGAGCTGGGGCAGCACCCAGCCCGCGACGAGCGCGCCGATGATGCCAACCACGATATTCCCGATCAGTCCAAATCCCGCCCCGTGGACAATTTTGCCCGCGAGCCAGCCAGCGATGGCACCGATGATCAGTGCCGCGATAATTCCCATCGAAAACGCCCCCAAGAGAAAGTCACAGGTCCGGCAATTCTAGAGCAAAAACCCTTCCGGTCCAGCGCCCAGCGGCGGGCTCCGCCCCTTGACGTCAGCCACCCGACGGGCAATCTGTCATTCATGTTCCTGCAATTCTTCACATCTCTGCGCGATGCGCAGGTCCCCGTGACACTGCGCGAATACCTCACGCTGATGGAGGCGCTTGACGCCGACCTCGCGGACTACACGGTCGAGAATTTCTACTATCTGTCGCGCACCTCACTGGTGAAGGACGAGCGCAACCTCGACAAGTTCGATCGCGTCTTCGGCACCGTGTTCAAGGGGCTGGAAAGCCTGCTCGACGCCATGGAAGGCACCGAGATCCCCGAGGAGTGGCTGAAGAAGCTCGCCGAGAAATACCTGACGGAAGACGAGAAGAAGCAGATCGAGGCCATGGGCTGGGACAAGCTTATGGAGACCCTGAAGAAGCGGCTCGAGGAGCAGAAGGGCCGGCATCAGGGCGGCAGCAAATGGATCGGCACGGCCGGCACCTCACCGTTCGGGGCGCATGGCTATAATCCCGAAGGCGTCCGCATCGGCCAGGAGAAGAACCGCAACAACCGCGCCGTGAAGGTGTGGGACAAGCGAGAGTTTAGGGATCTCGACGGCAATGTCGAGCTCGGCATCCGCAACATCAAGGTGGCGCTGCGCCGCCTGCGCAAGTTCGCGCGCACCGGCGCGCCTGACGAGCTCGATCTCGACACCACCATCCGCGAGACCGCCAATCACGGCTATCTCGATGTCCACATGCGGCCCGAGCGGCGCAATGCGGTCAAGCTCCTGGTGTTCTTCGACATCGGCGGCTCGATGGACGCGCATATCGAGCAGGTCGAGGAGCTGTTCTCGGCGGCGAAGAGCGAATTCAAGCACATGGAGTATTTCTACTTCCACAACTGCCTTTATGAGGGCGTGTGGAAGCAGAACAAGCGCCGCTTCACCGACCGCACGCCGACCTGGGACGTGCTGCACAAATATCCGCACGACTACAAGATCGTGTTCGTCGGCGATGCCTCGATGTCGCCTTACGAGATCATGGTGCCCGGCGGCTCGGTCGAGCATGTCAACGAGGAGCCGGGCTCGGTCTGGCTCGACCGCATCATCCGCACCTATCCGCATTCGGTGTGGCTCAACCCGGTGCAGCAGAAGCACTGGGACTATTCGGAATCCACCACCATCATCCGCCGCATCTTTGCGGGCCGCATGTTCCCGATCACGATCGAGGGGCTCGAGGGAGCGATGAAGGAGTTGACGCACTGATGTGTACTGTCATTCCGGGGCGATGCGAAGCATCGAGCCCGGAATCCATCGCGCGGCGATGTCGGTGGAGGAATGGATTCCGGGCCTGCGCCTAGCGGCGCATCCCGGAATGACAACGAGAAGGGAGAAACACATGCCCCAGACCATCACCCGCGGCATCAAGGCGCTGCTCGACGAGGCCAATGCCGAGATCGAGACGCTGACCGCCAAGGACGCCATCGAAATCTCCAAGAACGGCGATGTCGTCATCGTCGATATTCGCGACCCCCGCGAGATCGAGCGCGACGGCCGCATTCCCGGCGCGTTCGCCTGCACCCGCGGCATGCTCGAATTCTGGATCGATCCGCAGAGCCCTTATGCAAAGCCGGTGTTCCAGGAGGACAAGAAGTTCGTGTTCCACTGCGCCGGCGGCCTGCGCTCCGCACTCGCCGCCAAGACCGCGCAGGACATGGGCCTGAAGCCCGTTGCCCACATCGCCGGCGGCTACGCCGCCTGGCGCGATGCCGGCGGGCCGGTGGAGATGTGGGAGCGGAAGAAGAAGGGGTGAGAGGCGCGACCCTCGCTCTCTCCACCCGTCATTCCGGGGCGCGAAGCGCGAACCCGGAATCCATTGATCCACCAACTCTGCCGCATGATAGATTCCGGGCTCGTGCTGCGCACGCCCCGGAATGACAAGGACATAGTGAATGACCACAGCCGATCCCCTCGTCTCCACCGAATGGCTCGCTGCCCACATCAACGACGCCAACGTCAAAGTGCTCGACGCCAGCTTCAAGCTGCCGGGCGTGCTGCCGCTGCCGAAGGACGACTATCTCGCCGCGCATCTGCCCGGCGCGGCCTACTTCGACGTCGACGCGGTGTCGGACCATTCCAATCCGCTGCCGCATATGTTTCCGAGCGCCGAGCAGTTCGGCCGCGACGTCGGCAATCTCGGCATCTCCAACGCCGACACCGTCGTCATCTACGATGCCGGCGTCTGGGTCGCAGCGCCGCGCGCGTGGTGGATGTTCTTGTCCTATGGCCATGGCAATGTCCGCATCCTCAACGGCGGCCTGAAGAAGTGGCGCGCCGAGGGGCGTCCGGTCGAGAGCGGCGAGGTGAAGCCTCGCGCGGCGACCTTCAAGGCGAGCTATGATTCAAAACGGGTGCGCAGCATGCAGCAGCTGATCGCCAACGTCGCTAGCCATGCCGAGCAGGTGATCGACGCGCGCCCCGCCGACCGCTTCGAAGGCCGCGCGCCGGAGCCGCGTCCGGGCATCCGCTCCGGACACATCCCGGGCGCCCGCAACGTGCCCTACAGTCTCTTGTTCGACGCCGCGACCGGCACGATGAAGCCGCTCGATGAGCTGCGCGCCGCCTTCACCGGCGCCGGCGTCAAGCTCGATGCGGCGATCGTGACCAGCTGCGGCTCCGGCGTTTCAGCCGGGGTGCTGACGCTAGCGCTCTATCGCCTCGGCATCACCGACACCGCGCTCTATGACGGCTCCTGGTCGGAATGGGGCCAGGCCGGCGGCCCGCCGGTCGCGACCGGACCGGCCTAAGCCTACTGCCGGGCGCGCGCGGTTGCGGTCGCCGCGGGCGCCAGCTGCTGAGGCGCGAACGGATCGTAGGTCTGTTGAACAGGCGGCGGCGGGCGCCGCACGACGCGGTGCCGCTTCCTTGCCTTCGCCCGGGGCTTGGTCGTCTTGCTCTCGGGCACGCTGGCGGCGGCCTTGGCGTCAGCCTTGGCGTCGGCCTTGGCCTTCGCGGGCGGATCCTTCAAGGCCGTGGTTGCCGGGTCGTTCAGCGCCGCCACCTTGGCGCTCGCAATGTCGAGCGCCGAGGATGCCAGGGCAGCGCTGGTCTCAGATGACGGTGGTTCGCTGACGGCGGCAGTCGCAGTGTTGTCCACGGCGACGAACGCAGTGGTGTCGGCCGGGGTGAGCGTGTCGGCCGGGGTGAGCGTGTCGGTCGCGGCTGGCGCGGCGGCCTCCGCCTTCGCTGCTTCGGTCGGAGGCGTGGCCTCGGTGACTTGCAGTTCGGCCTGCGCGTTCGCCTCAGTCGTCCCCAAGGCGACCTGCTCGGGTTCGCTCGCCGGCAGCCCAATGGTCGGAACCTGGTCCCGCAGCGACGGCGCAGGCGCGGCCACTGCCTCGGGCTCGGCGCGCAATGTGGCAAGCACCGGCTGGGCCGGTTCGGACGCCTGCGCGAACATCTGCTCCTGCGGACCGTTCCGCCAGGACGGGTTGGTGACGTACTGCTCATGCGTCGCCCGCAGCAGCGCGGCGGCGCCCAGGCCGAACACCAGGATGGAGGTTGACAGCAGGATCGCGGCAAACAGGAAGCGAAAGCCGGGAAGCATCGACGGGTTACGAATTTCCGCCCCGGCAGTGAGGTCGCCCGGGCCTTGAGCCATCTGAACGCGGTGACGGTACTGATTGCCGCGTTCGCCACGCGGGATCGGAGCTCAAAGCGGTGGCGAATCAGGCTGATTCGAACATACCGCAACGATTCCACGCCGTTCCCTTAAATTCGGGGCGGACGACTCCGGCAATCTGCGGCGTGACGCGATTTCCGCCCCGTGATGCAACGGGGCAACGGTCGTCTTGCGGATCACAAATCGCCAAATCCGGCGCAACTGAGCCTGTTATGTCTTGAATGTGCCGCTATCTTCGGTCATCTGGCCGTTAACGGTCCGGACGGGCTTGGGGACTATACAAGAGCGATGATGATCAAACATTTTCTGACGATATGCGCTGCCGCAACAGTCGCTGCGGCGGGAAGCTCGCTCGTGCACGCCCAGAGCTATCCGGTGCAGCAGGCCCCGGGTTATGGCGCCCCGGCCGAATATCGCCCCGGCGACCGCACGCCGAATTTCGACGCGCTGGAAGATGACGATGAGGGCATGCCGCAGAGCTCCGCGGCACTGCCGCCGCCTGGTCCCCCGAGCGCGTCACCCAGCGATCCGCGCTACGGCCGCCCCGCCGGCGTGCCGGTCTATTCGGCCGCGCCGCCGCAGGGCCCGGTAATGTCGCCGGATGATCCCCGTTATGGCCGTCCCGCAGGTGCCCCGGTCTATTCAGCGGC
This sequence comes from Bradyrhizobium hipponense, assembly GCF_008123965.1. Lineage (GTDB taxonomy): Bacteria > Pseudomonadota > Alphaproteobacteria > Rhizobiales > Xanthobacteraceae > Bradyrhizobium > Bradyrhizobium hipponense. The sequence continues at coordinate 84,906 of NZ_VSTH01000127.1, forward strand.
CCCGCCGCAAGGCCCGATCATGTCGCCCGACGATCCCCGCTACGGCCGCCCCGCCGGTCCGCCGGCGGTGATCTATGCCGACCGTCCGGCGCAGCAGGCGCCTGGCAGCGATGGCCTGCGTCCGCCGGAAGCCGTCGGCGGTCCGGCCGCGACCGGTGCGGTCTCGCAGCAGCCTGCTGTCGGTGCCGATGGCCGGCCGATGTCGATCGCCTCGCTGCCGCCCGAGGAGCAGCCCGACGCCGCTCCGGCGCAGTTGCCGCAGAACCTGCGCCGTCAGGAAGTCTCGCTCGCGACCAAGGAGCCGGCAGGAACGCTCATCGTCGATACTCCGAACACCTATCTCTATTACGTGCTCGGCAACGGCCGTGCGATTCGCTACGGCGTTCGCGTCGGCCGCGACGGCTTCACTTGGACCGGCGTGCAGAAGATCACCCGCAAGGCCGAGTGGCCGGATTGGCACCCGCCGACGGAAATGATCGAACGCCAGCCCTATCTGCCGCGCTTCATGGCCGGCGGCCCCGGCAATCCGCTCGGCGCCCGTGCGATGTATCTCGGCTCGACCGTCTACCGCATCCACGGTACCAACCAGCCCTCGACGATCGGCAAGTTTGTCTCCTCCGGCTGCATCGGCATGCTGAACGAGGACGTCTCCGACCTGTTCGATCGGGTCAAGGTCGGCACCCGCGTGGTGGTGATGCCAGGTGGCCCGCCGCCGGGAACCGCAACCGCCTCCGCGGCGCCGACGCCCGGTGCCGCTGGTCCGGCTCCAATGGCCGCCCAGGCCGGCCCGGTTCCGGGCACCCAGCCGACCGTAGTGCCGCCGCTGCCCGCGCCAGTGACGGTGCGCTGAACCGGCTCGCAGGGATTGATCTGATGACGGCGCGTGAACTTCGGTCACGCGCCGTCATTATTTGACACGCATGGCTCACTTGAACGGCTCCGCACCTCGATTACGTCCGAGAGGATTGCAACGAATTGAGGAGCACACGATGCGCATCTTTGTTGCGGGCGCGACTGGCGCGGTCGGGCAGTATCTTGTTCCGGCGCTGATCGCCGCGGGTCATTCCGTAATTGGCACGACACGGAGTGCGGCAAAAACAGACGTTGTGCGCCAGTTGGGTGCAGAGCCGGTCGTCGCCGACGGCCTCGATGCCGACGGCATGCGCGCGGCGGCCGTTGCCGCAAAGCCCGAGGTGGTCATCCACCAGATGACGGATCTCGCGGCCGCCACGGACCTGCGTCACTTCGATCGGACTTTCGCGCGAACCAACGAGCTCCGCACGCGCGGAACCGACATTCTGCTCGCCGCCGCACGCGAGGCCGGCGCCAGGCGGTTCATCGCGCAAAGCTTCTGCGGCTGGACCTTCAGCCGCACCGGGGGAGCGGTGAAGACCGAGACCGATGAACTCGACCTGCATCCGCCGCAAGAGCTGCAGCGCACGCTCGAGGCAATCCGGTATCTGGAGCGAAACGTCACGGCATCAACGACGCCGGAGGGCGTCGTGCTGCGCTATGGATTCTTCTATGGACCTGACACCGGCATGCTCTCGCCGGCGATGATCGACCAGCTGCGGCACCGGCGTGTGCCAGTGATCGGCGATGGCGGCGGCACGTGGTCGTTCATTCACACCGAAGATGCCGCCTCCGCCACGCTCGCCGCTGTTGAACGCGGACGCGCGGGCAGCATCTACAACATCGTCGACGATCATCCGGCGCAAGTGAAGAACTGGTTGCCCGCGCTGGCCGAACTGCTTGGTGCCAAGCCGCCGCGTCACATTCCCGCCTGGCTCGGGCGCCTGCTTGCGGGCGAACATATGGTGGCAATGATGACAGAGGTGCGCGGGGCATCCAACGCCAAGGCAAAGAAGGAGCTCGGCTGGCTGCCGGCGCATGCCTCCTGGCGCGACGGCTTTGCCGATGCGGCAAGGCAGCTCACCAGCCACCGCTCGGCCGCCTGAGGCGTCAGGCGAGCCGCCGCGGCAGCTCGCGGCCCTTGGTCCAGGCGTCGATCGCCTCGACCATCTGGCCGTAATGGATGCGCAGGCCGTCTTCGGTCGCGTAGCCGAGATGCGGCGTCAGTACCAGGTTGTCGAGCTTGCGGAACGGATGATCGACGGGCAACGGCTCGACCGAGAACACGTCGATGCCGGCGCCCGCGATCTTCTTCTGCTGCAACACCTCCAGCAGCGCCGCCTCGTCCACGATCGGCCCGCGCGCGGTGTTGACGAGGAAGGCCGTCGGCTTCATCCGCGCGAGATCCGCAGCTCCGACCAGTCCGCGCGAACGCTCGCTCAGCACGACATGGATGGTGACGATATCCGCCTTGGCGAACAGCTCCTCCTTGCTGGCATAGCCAACGCCAACCTCCTTGCACTTCTCGGGCGTCAAATTCGGGCTCCAGGCGATCACGTTCATGCCGAACGCTTTCGCGATGCCCGCCATCTTGCTGCCGAGCTTGCCGAGCCCGACGACGCCGAGCGTGCGGCCTTCGATCTCAGTGCCAGCAAAGATCTGCCAGGGCTCGCCAGCATGCATGCGCGCATTCTCGCGGCCGATGCCGCGGGTCAGCTCCAGGATCAGGCCCATGGCGAGCGGGGCGGTCGGATCGCGGGAATATTGCGTGCCGGCGATCGCCACATTGCGGGCCTTCGCGGCCTCCATGTCGATCGAGGCGTTGCGCATGCCGGAGGTCAACAGCAGCTTCAGATTCGGCAGCGTCTCGAACAGGCTGTTCGGAAATGCGGTGCGTTCGCGCATCGCGCAGATGATCTCGAAATCACCAAGCGCGCCGGCCGCGGCCTGCTCGGAGGCAAAGGGGTGGCTGAACACGGTGACATCGACGCGGTCGGACAGTTTCGACCAGTCGGCGACATCGAGCGCGAGGTTGAAATAGTCGTCGAGAATTGCACAGCGCAGCCGCGTCATCGGCATTCATCCATGGCGAGAGGGGACGGCGCAAGCGGAGCGCCATCATCGGAACCGGGCCATGGTTGCGCACAATCAGAGCTGCGCGCAAGCAGCTCGCGTGTTCAAAAATCCGATAGGGGAAAGCGGCTCAGAGATCGCGGGGCTTAAGCCGGAGCGCCGTATCCATGCCGTGCTTGGCGCGCCAAGCGGGTCCGGGACCGCGCATGTAGTGCAGTTCCGGACGGTAGGGATTGAAGGCGGTGGCGAAGAAGCGGGTCCAGAACGTCTTGAGCTCGGTGGCGAGCGTGGCGGAGCGGCCGGCTTCTGCCGGAACGGGAAAGGAATTGGTCTCGACCATAGCCATGATGCGGCCTCGCTGTTCTCCCCACCCGTTCTGCGCGGGTGGCGCTTTTTTCAGCGCTGAGGCGAGCTTTGGCCTGATTTATTAAAAGATGGTTTCAATTGTCCGGATCCGCGGCCGGATGGTGTCCGTTCCGTATTCATCCGTGGTGAACGGATGGAAAACATTGCCCTTTGGGGGCGGGATCGCTACATCGGCGGCAGGCAAATTTCCTCAAATCGAAGGTTTTCGGGACCGATGGCGCGCCAGTTCATCTATTTCATGAAGGATCTGACCAAGAGCTACCCGACGCGCAAGCTGCTCGACAACATCAATCTGAGCTTCTACCCGGACGCCAAGATCGGCGTGCTCGGTGTCAACGGCTCGGGCAAGTCGACGCTGCTCAAGATCATGGCTGGCCTCGACAAGGAGTACAACGGCGAGGCCTGGGTCGCGCAGGGTGCCCGCGTCGGCTATCTCGAGCAGGAGCCGCATCTTGATGCCAAGCTCAGCGTGCGCGAGAACGTCATGCTGGGCGTCGGCAAGCAGAAGGCCATCCTCGATCGCTACAATGAGCTGGCGATGAACTACTCCGAGGAAACCGCCGACGAGATGACGAAGCTGCAGGACGAGATCGAGGCCCAGGGCCTCTGGGATCTCGACAGCAAGGTCGACCAGGCCATGGACGCGCTGCGTTGTCCGCCCGACGATGCCGACGTGACGAAGCTCTCCGGCGGTGAGCGCCGCCGTGTCGCGTTGTGCAAGCTGCTGCTCGACCAGCCCGAGCTGTTGCTGCTGGACGAGCCCACCAACCATCTCGACGCCGAGTCGGTGTCATGGCTGGAAGGCCATCTGCGCAATTATCCGGGCGCGATCCTGATCGTCACCCATGATCGCTACTTCCTCGACAACGTCACGGGCTGGATTCTCGAGCTCGACCGCGGCAAGGGAATTCCTTACGAGGGCAATTACTCGTCCTGGCTGGTGCAGAAGCAGAAGCGGCTCGAGCAGGAAGGCCGCGAGGACGCCGCGCACCAGAAGACGCTCGCCCGCGAGCAGGAATGGGTCGCCTCGTCGCCGAAGGCCCGCCAGGCCAAGTCCAAGGCGCGCTACCAGCGCTACGAGGACCTGCTCAAGCAGGCGAGCGAGAAGCAGACCCAGACCGCGCAGATCATCATTCCCGTCGCCGAGCGGCTCGGTGCCAACGTCGTCGACTTCGAAGGCCTCAGCAAAGGCTTCGGCGACCGTCTCCTGATCGACGATCTCACCTTCAAGCTGCCGCCCGGCGGCATCGTCGGCGTGATCGGCCCCAACGGCGCCGGCAAGACCACGCTGTTTAAGATGATCACCAAGCAGGAAACTCCGGACAAGGGCACCATCACGGTCGGCGAGACCGTGCATCTCGGTTATGTCGACCAGTCGCGCGACGCGCTCGATGGCAACAAGAACGTGTGGGAAGAGATCTCCGGCGGCAACGAGCTGATCTTACTCGGCAAGAAGGAAGTGAACTCGCGCGGCTATTGCTCGGCGTTCAACTTCAAGGGCGCCGACCAGCAGAAGAAGGTCGGCGCGCTCTCCGGCGGTGAGCGCAACCGCGTGCATCTCGCCAAGATGTTGAAGTCCGGCGCCAACGTCCTGCTGCTCGACGAGCCGACTAACGACCTCGACGTTGATACGCTACGCGCGCTCGAAGAGGCGCTGGAGGATTTTGCCGGCTGCGCCGTCATCATTAGCCATGATCGCTGGTTCCTCGACCGCATCGCGACCCACATCCTGTCATTCGAGGGCGACAGCCACGTCGAATGGTTCGAGGGCAACTTCCAGGATTACGAAAAGGACAAGATGCGCCGTCTCGGCCAGGACAGCATCATCCCGCACCGCGTGAAGTACAAGAAGCTGACGCGGTGACTCCGGCATGATGCGACGGGCGCTCATTGCTGCGGTGATCGTTGTCACGTGCAGTTGGTCGCCCGCCCGCGCCGCCGACGCCGCCTTCAAGCAATTCATTGCCTCGCTGTGGCCAGAGGCGCAGGCGGCCGGCGTGTCCCGCGCCACGTTCGACGAGCAGATGCGCGGGCTCGAGCCTGATTATAGGCTGCCCGATCTGATCCTGCCGGGGCGGCCTCCCACCGGCGCGCCGTCACAAGCGGAGTTCGTGCAGGTGCCGGCGGACTACGTCAAGGAAGCCTCGATCGCGCGTCTCGCCGCGGAAGGGCAGCGGCTTCTGCAAAAATACCGTCCTGCGCTTAACGAGATCGAGAAGACCTCCGGTGTGCCCGCGACCGTAATGCTTGCGATCTGGGGCCGCGAGACCGATTACGGCCGTTACACGCTGCCTTATGATCTCGTGCGCGTGTTGGCGACGCAGGCCTATGTCGGCCGGCGCAAGGACCAGTATCGCAACGAGTTCATCTTGGCGCTGAAGATCCTGGGCGACGGCGTGGTGACGCGCAAGGACATGCGCTCTTCCTGGGCTGGCGCTACCGGGCTCACGCAATTCCTGCCGTCGGAATACTACAATCACGGCGTCGATTTCGACGGCGACGGCCGCATCGACATCTGGCACTCGGTGCCAGATGCGTTGGCCTCAGCTGCGCAGCAGCTCGTCAACAAGGGTTGGCAGAGCGGCGTGCGCTGGGCCTACGAGGTGCAGGCGCCGGCCAAGGTCGATTGCACGATGGGCGTGCCCGAAGTGACGAAGCCGATCGGCCAATGGTTGCGCGAAGGCTTCGTGCCGGTGCGCGGGCAACGCCTCAGCGCCGCCGAGCAGGCGCAGCCTGCCTCGCTGTTGGAGCCGGAAGGAATTTACGGTCCGTCGTTCCTGACTACGAAGAACTACTTCGTCATCAAGGAATACAATTTCTCCGATCTCTATGTGCTGTTTGTCGGCCATCTCAGCGACCGCATGACGAGCCCGCTGCCGTTCGCGTCGCCGTGGTCGGCCGCAAAGCAGCTGCGGACGAAGGATGTCGAGGCAATGCAGCGCGGACTCACCCGAATTGGGCTCTACAAAGACAAGATCGACGGCAAGGCCGGCATGCAGACCCGCGCCGCGCTCGGCGCCTATCAGAAATTGGCAGGGCTGAAGGTCGATTGCTGGCCGAGCGAAGAGGTGCTGCGGTCGATCCAGGCTGCGCGCTGAGCGTGTCTCGCAAAAATAAAGCCCGGCCGAGAGGCTCGGCCGGGCTTCGATCGCGGCGCGTGTGCGCCCGGCGATCAGATCAGTAGCAGACGCGAACCGGGCGAACGACCCAGCCGTAGCCGTCCCAGTAACGCTGACGCTGCCAGTAGCAGGGCGGGGGCGGCGGGCCGGGCTCGGCGACATAGACGGGGCCGCCATAGGCGGGACGGCTCGACGCGATGGCGCCGCCGACGATGGCGCCGCCGATCAGGCCGGCCGCGATGCCTGCGCCGACGCCGTCACCAGCGTTTGCGGGCGGCGTGACCGTCACCAGCGAAGCGGTGACTGTCGCGACCGTGAGGGCGGCAACTAAAGTCTTCTTCATGCTCTTGGCTCTCCTGGGAGATGGACGTCCCTTGTTAGGAGCGTCCGGGTTTCAAAGGTTCACGCACACTCTGATGGAATTGGCCTTGCAGCTAGGAAGCGCGCAAATGGTCAATCCACGGTAAACGCACACGGAGCTGTGACGAGAAAAAGAGGTCTTTTTCAGGCCCCGAGATGAACGGCGCATCGGTAATGAACCGGCTTAGGGCGCCTCAGCCACAGACTCTGACGCGACGGACGCGCCAGGCATAGCCATCCCAGAAGCGCTGCTTCTGCCAGACACAGCCGTCGCCGTAATAGTCGTCGGCGACGTAGCCGGGACCCGGCGCGTAGTAGCGGGGCGGGTAGTAGCCGGGGCCATAACCCGGACCATACGCATAGCCGGGACCGGGTCCGTAATAATACGGGGACGCCAATGCACCGCCGACAATGGCGCCGCCGATGATCCCGGCGGCCACGCCTGCAGCAACGCCGCGCTGTGCGTGGGCGGGTCCTGCTGCCGAAAGGGCCAGCATGGCGGCTGCAGCGGCCGCCAGGAGTGATTTCTTCATGGTCTTGACCTTTCTCACGCGGGACCGCGGAACTCTTGCGGCCAGAGTTCCACACTTCGTTTGAATGATCAATGAACGGCACCTTTGGTGGGCCGACCAACTAATACAAAAAGGCAGTCCCGCCTGGGAGACGACGATGGGCAGCATGCTGGTGAATACCCTGATTGCGGCTGGGATCGTCTCCGCAATTGGCTATGGCTGGATCACCCATCTCCAGAACCGCAGCCAGCGGCGCTCGCGTGCCGGCGCGGGCGGGGATGGCGACGACAGCAGCTATTCGACGAGTGACGGGTTCTCGCTGGGAAGCTGGTTTTCGAGTGATAGCTCGGCAAGCTCGAGCGACAGCGGCAGTGGCGATAGCGGCGGTGGCGGGGATTGCGGAGGTGGTGACG
>NZ_VSTH01000128.1:0-11013 GCF_008123965.1 Bradyrhizobium hipponense
CCCTTGTGGGAGAGGGTGGCATAGGCGGCCTTGGGCCGCCGTCCTTAGAGCGCCGATGCTTCGCATCGGCTATGGCGAAGCGGCGAGACGGGTGAGGGGTTCCGTCCGCGCGAGAATTTTTCGCAGTGAGTTCGAGGAAGCAACCCCTCATCCGGCGCTTCGCGCCACCTTCTCCCACAAGGGGAGAAGGAAGAAGGATCGCGCTACTTCGCTTTCTTCTTCGTCTTCGCAGCCTTCTTCACCGGCTTCTCCTTTGCCGGCTTCTTCTCCGCCTTCACAGCGACCGGCGCGTTGGCCGCGATCCGCATCGCGCGTGCATAGCTGTCGGCGACGTTGTCGGCGGACATCTGGAGGCGCCTGGCAGCCGCGGTGGCCTGCTCCATGGTGGCTTTGGCCATCGTCTTGAAGCGGGCGCTCGTGTCCTTGCCCTTGGCCTTGGCCGCCAGTGCGTTGAAGCGGTCCCGCCGCTCCTTGGCACGGGTCATCAGGCCGCTATGCACTTGTCTGGCCAGTTGCCGGATCACGACATCCAGGTCGGCGTCCGCCATGTTCTTCTATCCTCTTCGAAACAGTCACCAAATCGATGCGCGGGACTATGCAGATCAGGCCCCGGCTTGGCAATTCCCGAACCTGCGTCATCCGCATCTTCCGGTTATCAAAACAAGAAGGGCCGCGCTAGTTGCGCGGCCCTGGATGTGCTTTGGCGCAGGAGCGCGCTCTTGTCCTATTTCAGCGAGGCGACCGGTCCGCTCGACGCGGCCTGAGGGTCGGGGTCGAAGCCGAACACGCCGACCAGATATTTGTAGTAGTCCGGCATCTTCTCCCTGAGCGTTTCGCGGGACTTGGGATCGTGGAATTCGCTCTTTCCGGCCAGGAAGATGCTGGCGGTGACGGCGAAGAACTCCATGTGATTCTTCAGCGCGTAGGCTTCCTTGGGCAGGACGTCCTTGGACTTGGCATAGGCGTAGTAGGCCCGAACGCCCTTGTTGTCGTAGCCATCGGGCAACAGCCGGGCGTGATAGGCGTGCAACAGCTCGTGCAGCAGCACGGCTTCCTTTTCGTAACGCATCATGTCCGGCCGCAGCATGATCACGCCGAGCCCGGAATCGACCGCGAGATCGACGGCGTTCGGATTGGTCCATTGCTGCTTGTCATGGTCCCACACGGTCAGCATGCGCGGAACGCGGCGCTCGACGTTCGGTGCGACCCGGCCGTAACACGCGGTTGCGGCGCCCTCGTCGAGGCAGGCGAGCTCGCTCGCGACGATCGGCACGGTACGGAAGAAACGCAACACGCGCGGCGACAGGCCGGCGCCTTCGACCACGTCGATCTGGCGCTTCAGATTGTCGGTGAGCTTGTCGACGTCCTTGCGGTCGCTGTTCTCCGACAGGTCGAACATGTAGCCGCGGTAGCTCTGGAAGCCTGGCGGCAATGGCTGCGCTGCGTCAGCTTCCGGCGGCCCGGCATTGCATGGATTGGCGAAGAGCGCGCCGATAATCGTCGCGGTCAGCAGCAGCGCAACGCGCATGATGAACCCCCTGGTGTCACTCTCGCGCGGCAGAATAGGCGATCGTCGTTTGCGAAAAGTGAGTGAGGCGAGACTAAGGCGCCGATGTTGAGGCGTGCTTAATCGTTCGTTGCAGACCGCAGGGGGCAAGTTAGTCCCGGGTTAACCAAGGAGGGTATCCCGGGTCGGCGCTTCGGCGTAACATCGGGGATGGGCACCAAGCCCCTATTCAAGCAGCCGGAGGAGGATGCCATGTATGCCGCCATCCGTCAGGCCAAGGCGAAAAGCGGGAGCGCGGAAGAGCTGGCGCGCCGCATCAAGGACGGCGCCGTTCCGATCATCAGCGACGTCGACGGTTTTCGGGCCTACTACGTCGTCTATGCCGGCGACGACACGGTGACCGCGATCTCCATCTTTGACAAATTCGAGCAGGCGGAGGAGGCCAATCGGCGCGCGATCGCCTGGATCGAGAAGGATCTGGGTCCGCTGCTCGCCGGACACGTAAGCGCCGCCGCAGGCCCGGTGATCGTGCATACGCTGGCGTGAGGCAAGCGCGAGCTCTCTCCCATGTCGTCCCGGCGAAGGTCAGGCGAAGGCCGGGACCCATAGCCCCAGGGAGTAGTGTGGCGCGAGATCGGAGTTACCAGTCTTCGCCAAACACGATCCTGTGGTTATGGGTCCCGGCCTTCGCCGGGACGACACCGAGGTTGTAGAGCTCGCCTTCCACCAAACACGCAGCCGCTCTCACAGCTCCCGTGCATTCGAAAACGCAAACGAGCTCACCCGCCGCGTGGTCTCGTCCAGGATCAGCGTGCGCGTGATCGGCGGCTCGGCGCGCTGGGCGCAGTTTTCGCGCTCGCACAGCCGGCAATTGACGCCGATCGGCGTACCTTCCGTCTTCTCCAGGTCCATGCCGGAGGCGTAGACGAGGCGCGCGGCGTGACGCATCTCGCAGCCGAGGCCGATCGCGAAGCGCGGTTGCGGCAGCGGATGCGGCACCACCGGCCGGCGCACCATCTGCGCGATCGAGAAATAGCGCGTGCCGTCGGGCAGCTCGATCACTTGCTTCAGCAGGCGATCCGGCGTGTCGAAGGTCGAGTGCACGTTCCATAACGGGCAGGTGCCGCCGAACTTCGAGAACGGAAAAGTGCCGGACGAAAAGCGCTTCGACACGTTGCCGGCATTGTCGACGCGCAGCAGGAAGAACGGAATGCCGCGCGCGTTCGGCCGCTGCAGGGTGGTGAGCCGATGGCAGACCTGCTCGAACCCGGAATTGAAGCGCTGCGCCAAGAGGTGAATGTCGTAGTTGAGCGCTTCGGCTGCGGCCAGGAAGGCCGGGTAGGGCATCATCACGGCGGCCGCAAAATAATTGCCGAGCGTGATGCGGAACAGACGGCGCGGTGTGTCGTCGAGCGGGCCGGCGCGGCCGATGATAGCCTCCAGATGCTGCGCGCATTCGCCGAGCCCGAGCTGGAAGGCGAGCTGGAACGCGCGGCCGGCCGGATCGACCAGTTCGGAGATCAGAAGCTGACGGCGGTGGCGGTCGAAGCGCCGCAGCGTCTCGCGCATCACGTCGACCGGCATGATGCGGGTCTGGATCGAATGCTTTTCCCGCAGACGCGCGACGAGCGCGGCATACAGCCCTTCGGCCGGCACGTTCAATTCATCGCGCAAAGTTTCGGCAGCCTGCTCGAGCTCCGGGAAATAGTTGCGGTTGGCCTCGATCAGCTCGCGCACGCGTTCGACCGGATTGGCCTCGTAGCGCGTGCCGATGTCGCGATCGGCCATTTGCGCCGCCGCCAGCGTCTCGCCCTGGCGCGCCTCGGTATAGGCAGCATAGAGCCGTTGCAGCGCATGCGTCACGCCGGGGCAGAGTTCGGCGAGATCGCGCAGCTCCTGCTTGGGCACGTCGATCTGGCGGAACAGCGGGTCGGAGAAGATCTCGTTCAGCTCCGCGAAGAAGCGGTCCTCGTCGGCCGTCGCGAGGTCGCGCAGATCAAGGTCGTAGGTCTCGGCCAGCCGCAGCAGGATCTGCGCGGTCACAGGGCGCTGGTTGCGCTCGATCAGGTTGACATAGCTCGGCGAGATCCCGAGCCCCTCGGCGATCTGGGTCTGCGACAGCCCCAGTTGTTGCCGGATCCGCCGGAACCGCGGGCCGACGAACAGTTTCTTCCCGGAATCGGCGGCCATTTAAGGGGTCTCCCGAGGGGCCAAGGACAGACATCTTGACCTATATGTTTACAATATTTACAAAGTGACATATAGTACATGTATCGATGTTACATGACATCACCATTCAAATACAAGCCCTCTATACGAACTTCGCTTTCTCGCGTTTAGCTCTTGCCACGCATTTCGCAATGCACTGTCAAGATTGTCGAACGTACGAAGGGATAGGACATGAACTTCCAACCGCGCGGGATCAGCGACCAAGCCATTAAGGGACCGGCGTCGTATCAGAGCGAGGTTGAGGCGGCCGAAGCGCTCCTCAAGAAACAGCCGACCTGGAACGGCGTCACCGCCGAGGCCGTGGCGCGGATGCGTCTGCAGAACCGCTTCAAGACCGGCCTGGATATCGCCCGCTACACCGCGGCGCTGATGCGCGCCGACATGGCGGCCTATGACGCTGATCCCACCAAATACACCCAGTCGCTCGGTTGCTGGCATGGCTTCATCGCGCAGCAGAAGCTGATCTCGATCAAGAAGCATTTCGGTGGCAAGACCGATCGCCGTTACCTCTACCTGTCGGGCTGGATGATCGCGGCGCTACGCTCCGAGTTCGGCCCGCTGCCGGATCAGTCGATGCACGAGAAGACCTCGGTGCCGGCGCTGATCGAGGAGCTCTACACCTTCCTGCGCCAAGCCGACTCGCGCGAGCTCAACGACATCTTCCGCGCCCTCGACAAGGCGCGCGAGGAAGGCGACAAGACCCGCGAGAAGGAGCTGATCGAAAAGATCGACAACTTCCAGACCCACGTCGTCCCCGTCATCGCCGACATCGACGCCGGTTTCGGCAATGCGGAGGCGACCTATCTGCTCGCCAAGAAGATGATCGAAGCGGGCGCTTGTGCGCTTCAGATCGAAAACCAGGTTTCGGACGAAAAGCAGTGCGGCCACCAGGACGGCAAGGTGACCGTGCCGCACGAGGTGTTCCTGGCGAAGATCCGCGCCTGCCGCCACGCGTTCCTTGAGCTCGGCGTCGAGGACGGCATCATCGTCACCCGTACCGACTCGCTCGGCGCTGGTCTGACGCAGCAGATTGCCGTCAGCCACAAGCCGGGCGACCTTGGCGACCAGTACAACAGCTTCCTGGATTGCGAGGAAGTGACGGCCGCCAACGCCCGCAACGGCGACGTCATCATCAACCGCAACGGCAAGATGCTGCGTCCGAAGCGGCTGGCCAGCAACCTCTACCAGTTCCGCCCCGGTACCGGCGAAGACCGCTGCGTGCTGGATAGCATCACCTCGCTGCAGAACGGTGCCGACCTGCTGTGGATCGAGACCGAGAAGCCGCATATCGAGCAGATCGCCAAGATGGTCGACCGCATTCGCGAGGTCATTCCGAACGCGAAGCTGGCCTACAACAACTCGCCCTCGTTCAACTGGACGCTCAACTTCCGTTGGCAGGTCTACGACGCGATGAAGGAAGCCGGCAAGGATGTCAGCAAGTACAATCGGGCCGAGCTGATGAAGCCGGAATACGACGATACGCCGCTGGCCATCGAGGCCGACGAGCGCATCCGTACCTTCCAGGCCGATTCAGCCAAGCGTGCCGGCATCTTCCACCATCTGATCACGCTGCCGACCTACCACACGGCAGCTCTGTCGACCGACAATCTAGCGAGGGAGTATTTCGGCGAGCAGGGCATGCTGGGCTACGTGAAGAACGTTCAGCGCCAGGAGATCCGTCAGGGCATCGCCTGCGCCAAGCATCAGAACATGGCCGGCTCCGATATCGGCGACGACCACAAGGAATATTTCGCCGGTGAGGCCGCCCTGAAGGCGGGCGGCGCGCACAACACGATGAACCAGTTCGGCTAACCGGGTAGCAGGAGACTGACAATGACCAAAGGCAGCAATTTCTGGGTGATCGGCGGTGAGTTCGGCTCGATGAACTTCCACAAGCTCGTGGAAGGCTCGGCCCAGGTGCAGGGTCCTTTCAAGACCCGCAAGGAAGCCGAGGATGCCTGGCGCTCCGTCTCGGAAGAGAACCGCCACAAGGCCGGCGTCCGCTTCTCGATCGTGGAAGAGCCGTCGCGGGTCTCGGCCTGACGGCTGCCTAAACTAACAAGAAAACGTCCAAGGACGGATGGTCCCATCCGGCGCAAGCCGGGTGGGATCGTCTGCTTTTGGCACACAAGAGCGGCCTGTGGGCAGCGTAAGTATCTGGATTTACGGACCCTTTGCGGACGTTGTGGTTGCTGATAGGTTAACGGAGGTGAGTGAGGACGAGGCCGACAATGTCAGAGCCTGAGACCAGCGGGACCCATCCCGGCCAGCCGCGCCCGCTGCGGCTGCGCGACGCGCTGCTGCGTGCGCGAATCGAGGCCGCCGACCGCACCGGTGTCGTCGTTGATCTCAGGGACGCCGAGGTGGCGCGGCTGGAGATCCTGAACGATGCGCTCGATCCGCTGTTCGCGCAGGTTCCCGAGCAGATCGACCTATTCGACCGCGGCATCAGCCAGGGCGACACGCCGCGGCTCTGGATCGACGTCGTCGCGCACATCGTGATGGGGCGCGACAAGCGGTTGTACCGCTTCGTCCAGGACAGCCGTTTCGGCCGCATCGTGCTGGCGGAATCGCACGACACCGCCGTGATCGTCGAAGCCGTGACCGACTATGTCGCGCGCCGCATGATCGAGCGCGAGCATGCGATGGTGATCCCGCCCGAGCCGAAGCCCGCGGTCGCGGTGCCGCCGCGCCGCTCCCGTCTCTGGCCGTTCGTGTTCGGCTTCATCCTCGGCGCAGCCGCTCTGTTCGGCGTCGCCGTGCTGGCGGCCTTGCGGAGCTGGTGAGACGTCGTCATTGCGAGAAGCGAAGCGACGAAGCAATCCAGACTGCCGCCGCGGAGAGATTCTGGATTGCTTCGCGGAGCCTGTCATCGGGCCGCGCTTCGCGCGGACCCGTTGGCTCGCAATGACGGTAGAACTAAATCAGCCGCGCCTGCTTGATCTGACGGATCTGAAATCCATGATCGAGGCTACGCACCGTCTGCTCGCAGCGCCAGCCGGCATTGTCCTTCTCGATCGCGAACAGATTATATGCTGCCGCCGGGTAGCGCCCATGCGCCAGCGCGGAAGCCGAAGGCACGCCGACCGCAGGGATCTTGCCGTTGGGGCCGTCGAACCACATCGTCGAGTGCACATGGTCGTGCCCGTGCAGGATCAGCTCGACACCATGGCGCTTCAACAGCCCCAGCAGATCGGCCGCGTCAGTCATCCGCTTCTGGCGTGCGGCGGACTTCAGGGGATGATGAACCAGCAGCACGCGAAAGACGTCCTCGGCAGCGAGCTGCACGAGCACCTGCTCCAGCGCTGCGAGCTGGTCGCGTCCGAGTGTGCCCGTTGCCATCAGTGGCAGGGTCGGCACGGCGGTGGACAGGCTGATCAACGCCACAGGCCCGCGCCGGCGGACAGCGGGGAAAGCCGCGGCACCCGGCGTGTCGCCGGCGATGTAATGCAGGAACGTCTCTGCGAAGCGGCGCGACGTCGCGCTGACATAGGCATCGTGATTGCCGGGGATGGCGGTGACGCGGTCGGGCGGGCCGACGCCTTCGAGCCAGGCCAGCGCCGGCGCGAATTCAGCCTCCAGCGCCAGATTGACGAGATCGCCGGTCACGGCGATGTGGTCGGGCGCCTGTGCCTGCATGTCGGCGACCAGCATGTCGAGCACCTCGCGGCGCTGGTACTTGTGGCGGTTGCGCGTCCAGTTGACGTAGCCGAGCGCGCGCTTGCCCGCGAGTTCCAACAGCCGCGGCCGCGGCAACGGCGGCAGATGCGGGTCGGACAAATGGGCGAGCGTGAAAGGTGCCATGACGCGCGGTTGCCTCGCTATTCGCCCGCTGTAATGGCAAGGTCGCTCGCAACGCGCAAGGGAAGCCTAAGAGGGGACGTCAAGGGAGCCTGATGGGGGATCGTCTGAACCGCATACGACGGAAATGCGAGCCGCTGCTGCGGCGAGTCCTCCATGCCTATTTCCTGCTCGTCCGCGGCATGACCCTCGGCGTCCGCGCCGTGGTGCTGGACGCCGACAACAGAGTGTTCCTGGTCAAGCACAGCTACGTCGCCGGCTGGCATCTGCCGGGCGGTGGCGTCGACCTGGGCGAGGGCATGGAGCAGGCGATGCGGCGCGAGCTCAAGGAGGAGGGCGATATCGATCTCACCGGCGAGGCCGCGCTGCACGGCATCTTTCTCAACAGCCACGTCTCCCGCCGCGACCATGTCGCCGTCTACGTAGTCAGACATTTCAAGCAGGACCGTCCGCCTGCGCCCAACCGCGAGATCGTCGAATGCGGGTTCTTTCCGGCTGACGCGCTGCCCGAGGATACCACGCCCGGTACGCGGCAGCGACTCGCCGAAGTGCTCGGCGGCTCGCCGCTGACAGCGACATGGCGGTGAGGGCGGGCTGTGCTACAGCATGATGAGATTCGGTTGAACCAATGCGAGCCGAGAACTCAGTTCACCTCTCCCGTAGGGAGAGGTGAACCATTGACAGCCATCCGAAACTAATTTCATCACGTAATCCGCCCGAATGGACGCCACGGAAACCGGATGAAGATTGCCAAGCTCGCCTTCGGCCTGATCTGCCTTGCGATCCTCGCCAGCAACATCGTCACGATGTCGCGCTGGAGCGAGGCGCGCGGGGTCTATGATGACATCTGCTATCTCCGGCAGGCGCATCTGTTCCAGCGCTTCGGCATCGGTGGGCTCAACACCAATGCCCTGTTAGACTACGATCGCTATTTCGAAGGCAAGATGAAGAAGATCGCGTTTCCCGAATGGGGCGATCCGATCCGCTGGCCTTGTCACAATCCGATGCCGAACGGCAAGATCGTGATCCAATATCCGCCGGGTACCGGATTCCTGCTGGCGCTCTTTCCGGAAGGCCACCAGGTGGTGCCGCTCTATCTTGCCGCCAGCCTGATTGTCTGCGGCCTTGCGCTGCTTGGCATCTTCATGGCGCGAACGCCGCCTTCGATCGCGGGGGCGGGTGTGTTTGGCGCGCTTGCCATGTATCTCATGATCAACCCAGCGAAGGCGAGCTATTCGGTTGCGCCGACCATGGCCGTCTGCGCCATCGCGGGATTCCTGACAGCACTATGGCTGACAAGGGACAGGCGCGGTGTGTTGCTGGCTGCGCTGATCGGTCTCGTGCTCGGCGCGTCCGTCAATTTCAGATTGCCGAATGCGCTGCTCGTGGCCGGCTATTGCATCTTCCTCGGCATTCTCTTCCTGCGGTCGCGCACGTCAGCCACATTCGTGCAGGGCCTCGGCTTCGCTGCCGCCGTGCTCGTCGGCATTGCGCCGACACTGATCGCCCAGGCCGTCAATGCCGGCAGTCCGCTTGCGACGACCTACGGCAGCGCCGACGTGGTCGCGCCGGCCTTCGACTTCGCCGTGCTCGGCCAATATCTCCGCGACATGCAGTTCGTGCTGATCGTGCTGGCCATCGCTTTGACGGTGTGCCTGTTGCTGATCGGCAGGGGCAGCGTGCGGCAGGTCGCACTCGTCGTCGCCGGCAATCTCGCGGTCAACCTGGTCTTCTTCCTGAGCCACCCGATCTTCACGCCCTATTACGTCGTGCCGATCGCGATGCTGTCGCTGTGGAGCGTATTGTTCGCCTGGCTGATGCAGCCGGAAGATGCGTACGAGCCCGCGGCGCTCCGGCGCGAGCCGACAAGCCTGGAGGCGATTCCGCGATGACGACCGTGTCACTTCGGATCGCCGTGCTGGTGCCCTGCTACAATGAAGAGACGGCGGTCGCGGGCGTCGTCGCCGACTTCCGCACGGCGCTGCCGTCGGCGGAGATCTACGTCTACGACAACAATTCGCGCGACCGCACCGCGGCCGCCGCGCGCGACGCCGGTGCCATCGTGCGCAGCGAGCGACGGCAGGGCAAGGGCCACGTCGTGCGCCGCATGTTCGCGGACGTCGACGCCGACGTCTACCTCCTGGTCGATGGCGATGCGACCTACGATGCGCCGACCGCCCCGCGCATGATCGACAAGCTGCTCGACGAGCATCTCGACATGGTGGTCGGGCTTCGCATCGACCGGTCGCAGGCGGCCTATCGTCTCGGCCACCGGACCGGCAACCGCATGCTGACCGGCTTCCTGGCTTGGACATTCGGCCGCGACTTCCAGGACATCCTGTCCGGCTACCGCGTGTTCTCCCGTCGCTTCGTCAAATCCTTCCCGGTGCTGTCGGATGGTTTCGAAATTGAAACCGAGCTCGCGGTCTATGCGCTGGAACTGTCGCTGCCGGTCGCAGAGGTCGAGACGCCCTACTACGCGCGGCCCGAAGGCTCGTTCTCCAAACTCAATACCTGGCGGGATGGCTTCCGTATCCTCGGCACCATGCTGAAGCTCTATCGCGCGGAAAGGCCGCTGCGCTTTTTCGCCGCCATTGGAATCCTGCTGGCCGCGGTTTCGATCGTGCTCTCGATCCCGGTCGCGATCACCTTCATCGAGACCGGCCTCGTGCCGCGGCTGCCGACCGCCGTCCTGTCGATGGGGCTGATGATCATGGCGATGTTGTCGGTCTCGTCCGGGCTCGTGCTCGATACCGTGACGCGGGGGCGGCGGGAAATCAAGATGCTGGCTTATTTGTCCCAACCGGCGCTGAAAAGGAATTGAGTGTCGGCGCAGCTGCGATGGACCTTGGCACGTCCAGATGCTATCCCGCGAATTGATATGACCGATCTCTCACTGACCATCCTTCCCGAAGCCGCCGGCGACGCCCAGGCGATCGAACGGCTGCACGAACGCACCTTCGGCCCCGGCCGCTTCGCGCTCAGCGCCTATCGCATCCGCGAGCATGTCGACCATCTGCTCGAGCTGTCCTTCACGGCCCGCATCGGCACGCTGCTGGTCGGCTCTGTCAGGCAACTGCCGGTGCTGGTCGGCGAGACGCCGGCGCTGCTGCTGGGGCCGCTCACGGTCGAGCCGCCGTTCCGCGGCCGCGGCGTCGGCCGCCTGTTGATGGAGCGCGCGCTGAAGGACGCCAGGGAAAAAGGCCACGCCATCGTCCTCTTGGTCGGCGATGAGCCCTATTACAGTCGCGTCGGCTTCAAACAGGTGCCGAAGGGTCGTGTCACCATGCCCGGCCCGGTCGACGCCGCCCGCATCCTGGTGTTCGAGCTCATCGAAGGCGCCTTCGAGGGCGTGTCGGGCGCGGTCGGCCCCGACTGGAGCAAGGCGCGCGGCTAGGCGCTACGACGCTGTGAATTGGAAGCGCCGCGGCTGCGCCATACACTCCGTCGTTGCGTGCGCAGCGAAGCAATCCCGA
>NZ_VSTH01000128.1:11070-14356 GCF_008123965.1 Bradyrhizobium hipponense
CTCGCAATGACGGTGTGGAGATAGCCGAGTAGCCCGGATGGAGCGAAGCGCAATCCGGAGGCGAGGCCAGTCGGGGCCCGTGGGCCCCGACTGGCGCATGGTCAGAACTTGAAGTTGGCGAACGCCCGCACGCCGATGCCGGGCATCAGCACCTCGTCCTTGGTGTAGGACACCGAGTTGCGGATGTTCTCATTGAGGAGATTGTTGCCGACGAGGCCGGCTATCATCTCGCGTGCACCGAACCAGTTGCGGTCGAGCTTGGTCTTGTAGCTCACCTCAGCCTTCAAAAGGTTGTAGCCCGCCGTCGGCGTCTCCGCGATCACTGCGACATTGTTCTGTGCGAAGGCGTGCAGCAGGTTGACGCGCATCAGCCAGTTGTCGTCGCGCCAGAACACCCCGCCGCCCATCCGCAATGGCGGAATCCGCGGCACGTTGGTGCCGTCGGTGAAGGTGGCGCGGACCACGTCGAGCTGGTTCTCGATGCCCCAGATGCCGCCATGGAAGGCGCCGACATCGAGCTGCGACTGGAATTCGCCGCCGCGGAAGTTGGCATTCCGCTGCGAATAGACCGCCTGGTTCAGCTCTGCATCAGGCGCGCCGCATGAGGCAAATTCACCGTCGCACATTACGCCGGTGAGGCGGCGAAAGATGAAGTTGTCGAAGTGCGTGTAATAGGCAGTCGCCTCGAACCGGAACGGTCCGGTCGCCTTGCGTAAGCCGATTTCGACGGACTTCGCGGTCTCGATGGTGAGGTTCGGATTGCCGATGTCGAAGGTCGCGGTCGCATCATGGCCACCGCGCGAGAACAGCTCGGCCGGCTTCGGCGCACGCTCGACATATTGCGCGGTGATGCTGCCGACCGTTCCGCCCGGCAGGTCCTGCAACAGGCCGATGCTACCGCTCTTCGGCGTGAACGACGGATTGCGGACGATGCTTGTTTGCGGCGCCCCGTCGGGCAGGAAGTCTGCCGGGAAATCGGGCGTCGACCCGTGCAGTTCGACATGTTCGATCCGGCCCGCGATCTGCGCCCTGGTCTGTTCGCTGAATTTGAACTCGTTGAAGACGTAACCCGCCACGCGGTAGTTTCGGTTCGGGTCCCACAACCCGTTGAACAGCGCGCCCGGATCATCCGGGCTTGGCGCCGTCAGTTCCTGGTGGCCCGCCTGGAAGCCGAACGCAGTCGTCACCTCGGCAAAACGGGCGTTGAACGGCATCAGTTGCGTCTCTATGCGGATCTCCTGCTCCTTGTTGGTGAAGGTCTGCCGAACGCCGTCGGTGGTGGGATCGGCCGTATCGGCAAGCCCGATCTCGTTGTGCCGGTAGTCGGTCGCGCCGGCCCAGAAGCGGATGGCGTCGATTGCAGCGGCGTCGGGATGGTACTCACCCTTGACGTTGATCTTGGTCTGGTGGGCGTCGATGCGCGTGTTGTGGTCGGCGCCGTCGATACCGGGGATGTGGTAGAGCGAATCGTTCTGCGTGATCGCCGCACCGATATAGCCGCCCTGGAAGATGTAGGAGCCGCCGATCGAGGCGCCGTCCGAGCGTGTGGCCGAATTGGGCTGGCGGCCGTTTGTGACGGGGCGTGTCTGGTCGGCCAGATATGGATAGCTCGGGATGCTGTAATCCGTGGTGTTACGGCCGTAGACGTCGGCATGGAACGCGAAATTGCCGCCGCCGGTATCGAGCAGTAGGCCGCTTTCGATGCCGCGATCGACCGAGCTGAATGCAGAACGCGTCTCGGCGGTGACGCAGGGCGACGTCCCGGCGCCCGCGAGCGGCGCCTTGACCGGCAGGCCATAGCTCTGGAACGGCGCGCCGCAGTTCGGAAGTGCATCGGGAATCCGGTTGTTGGTGGCGCTGACGACGCCGCCGATCGACGTCGAGCCATAGCGCAGCGCCGCTGGCCCGCGCACCACTTCCACCTGATTGGTCGCAAGCGTATCGATCGGAACGAAATGATCCTCGCCGAGGTCGGAGGCACCGCCGGCATTGGTGCCGTTCTCGACGATGCCGACGCGGTTGACGTCGAGCCCGCGGATGATCGGGCGGCTGGAGGCGCCCGGCGCGAAGCTCGATCCGGTGATGCCGGGTTTCGAGAACAGGAGATCGCCGAGCTGGCCGCCGCCCTCGCGGCGGATCTCTTCATTCGGCACCACCGTGACGGTGGCGAACTGGTTGGTCACGATCGGCAGCACGCCCTGCTGAGGTGCGGGGGACGGCGGAGGTGCCGGCGCGGCTTCCGCGGTGCGTTCGCGGTTGCGCGCCGGTGCGGCGCGCGCCACGCGGCTTGTGCTGCGGGAAGGCACGACCGGCCTGCGAACGATGGGGCTCGGAGCCGTCACGGTGACGGCGGGAAGCTCGCTAGCCGGCTTGTCCTGGGAAAACGCCGGGGTGGCAGCGGCGCCGAGCAGGAGCAGGCTGGCTCCGCCAAGACTTGCTCTGCCAAGACTTGCTCTACCAAGACTTGCTCTGCCAAAACTTGCTCCGCCAAGACTTAGTCTGCCAAGGCGCTGCGCGCGTCGCAATTCGATTGTCATGGTTCTGATTCCAGCCAGGCGCCGTCCGAATATTGCTTGCTGATCGGAGGCGGACCTGCCGTCGCGGTACGACGGAATTCGACTTCAACGTCTCCTGAACGGTTGCCGGCACGCGGCAAGCCCAGGCGTGATCAAGTGTTGGAGATCAGGACGCGGGAGGGGCTCGGGGCTGGAACGCCGAGCCGGCCGATTTCAGATGGACGAATTCGGCGTCGGTGGTGCGGTAGAGCAGCTCGACGGCCTGCGGCAGCAGCAGCAAAGGCGGCGTCGCGAACACGATGGTGCCCGCCATCGCGACCACGGCGCAGATCGCGCAATTGTCGTCGCCCGGCTGCTCGCGGTTGGGGCCTGACGGCGATTGCTTCTCGACCGCGGCGCGGTCGATCGCAGCCGTCCCCTTGCTGCTGTCGGTCTGCTGGGACAGGGCGAGAGGCGCAGCCTGGGCGAACCAATGGCCATGGCCGAACGTCAGCGCGAACTGCACCAGCAGCGCAAAAAGCGCGAGCCGGGCGCCTTGCCTGACATTCGAGCGGAACCATTTCATCCAAACGCACCCCACATCGCGAGGCGCCAATCCCCTGAAGTCGCGACGTTACAATGTAACATCGCAGGATCGGTCAGCGGATGTCAATCGAAGTGGAGCCGATTCGCGCGACCCAGCTCCTTGATGTGTCGTTCGGGCAACTAGAGCGTGATGGTCGAAGTCGAATCGAGTTGGCCAACAGCGGTACTCTCTCCGTTCCCTCCCC